>CACHEH010000060.1 GCA_902578805.1 uncultured SAR116 cluster alpha proteobacterium | reverse complement strand
TCCAAAAATCTTATAAAGTTGATTTACTTTGATTAATATATTTTTTGAATTCATTATATTAATCCTTACCTTCGTTTCTGTATTTTTGCATTCTCAGTCCAAATTTTTGTGTAACTCTATCAAAAATTATTGCCAGTATAACGATAGCAAGACCATTCATTAATCCCAGAGCTAAATACTGATTTGAAATTGCTCTTAAAACTGGTAGTCCAAGACCTTTAACACCAATCATAGATGCTATTACCACCATTGCTAAGGCCATCATTATTGTTTGATTTACACCAGCAAATATAGTTGGTAGAGCCAATGGCATTTGAACTCCTAATAATTTCTGCCAATAATTTGCTCCAAACGAGTCTGCTGCTTCTAAAACGTCTTTATCTACCAACCTTATGCCTAAATTCGTTAAACGAACAATTGGAGGAATAGCATAAATACATACTGCAATTAATCCAGGAACCTTTCCAATACCTAAAAGCATCACAACTGGTATTAAATACACAAAACTAGGAATTGTTTGCATGACGTCTAAAACAGGAACTATTGCTGCTTGGACTTTATTACTTCTTGCCATAGCAATACCTAGTGGTATGCCAATTGCTATACATAGGAATGTGGCTACAAGTATTATAGCTAATGTTGACATTGTGTCTTCCCACATTCCGAAATAACCAATCAACATAAAACTCAAAAAAGTTCCAACGACTATTATTATGGATCGTGAGCCTATCCAAGCAAGTAAAAGAATACTAAATATAATAATAGGCCAAGGGGTATTAATAAAAAGCTTTTCGAACCATACTAAGAACATCAGCAGTGGTTCAAAAAATTCTTCAATGCCTTGGCCATAAGCTCTTGAAAAGTCAGTAAATGCAAAATCTACAGTTTTTTTAAACTCTCTTAAGTCAGATCTGCTCATATCAGGGAAATTAAAAAACCAATCCATTTTGCATTCCTTAAGTTAAAAAAAATAATCACTACCTCACTTAATTTTGAGGTAGTGATTATAAAATTACGTTTTACTTAAAGACCAGCTTTAACTTTTTTAGCTACGTCTGCAGAAACCCATTTTTCCCAAACGCTTCCATGCTTCTCTAGGAACTCGAAAGCCGCATCTTTACCAGATGCTTTTTGTTCAGTCATAAAAACAAGCATTCCATTCATTATTTCACCTGGATAAACCCTGTTAGTAATGTAATCCATAGCAACACCAGCGTTCTTTTTAAAGTTTGCTGATACTACACTGTTAACTTCAGACTTAACCCATGATGATTTTTGTGGATTTGCACATTCTTTCTCTGGCTTTACGATGCAGTTATCCCAATTATCTTTACCACCAAAAGGAACACCAAAGTCTAATTTGTGCATTTTATATTTTCCAATCATAGATGTTGGTGACCAATAATATCCAAACCAATTTTCACCTCTCTCAACAGCTTTTGCCATTGAACCATCTAAACCAGCGGCACTGCCTGGATCAACTAAAACCCAACCTTTCTTTTCCATTTCAAAAGCTCTAAAAAGATTAGCATTAGCTAGTTGGCAACCCCAGCCAGCTGGACACCCAACAAAAGCACCTTTGGATTTGTCTTCGGAATATGGAAAAAGATCAGGTCTATTTAATACATCTAATGCAGTTTTTAGCTCTGGATGCTTTTTTACTGTGTGAGGAGGAAGCCACCAGCCCTCACCTAAACCAGTTATAGGCCCTTTGTTAGCAACAATTAATCTATTTTCACCAACAGCCTTTTTTAAAGGAACAGCAACTGCATTAGCCCACAATTCTGGAGCAACGTCAGGTGATCCTTTTTCATTCATTGAAGTAAAGGTAGGCATTGTGGCACCTGAAACTAGTTCAACTTCACATCCATAACCCTTTTCTAAGATTATTTTATCTACATTGGCCATTAACTCTGCAGATGCCCAGTTCATCTCTGCTATAGTTACTTTTCCACATGCAGCATTTCCTATTGTAGCCCAACTAAGGCCTACGGCTACGGTTGCTGCC
>CACHEH010000059.1 GCA_902578805.1 uncultured SAR116 cluster alpha proteobacterium | reverse complement strand
ATTGTTTTGCGTAAATAACTTATTTGCTTTTTTAAATAGATCACTAATTGACATTATATTATACTCAATTACTTGGTTCAGGAAAATCAATTGGGAAAAATAGAAGATATGATAAATTTTTATTGTATTTTGCATTTTGAATTAATACGGTAGTTCTTTCTCCAAAAGCATCTAAAATAATCCATTTTTTCAAATTAAATGGTTTTTCTGAAAATTCTAAAATCAGACTCTCTAACTTTTCATTATCTTGACTTTTGATTTCTAAAGATATTATCCCAGACGTAATAGTATATTTAAGTTTAAGATTTTCATTATCTAATATAGATCCATTTTGTAATAAAATTGAAAAAGGTGAACTATTAACTGGAACATTGTTAGTAGTACTGTTATCTCGGTCCTGAATTACAATCCAAAATCCTTGGGAGGTTATCAAAAGATTATTTGGTTTCTCATAATCTATTCTCAATTTACTTGGTAAGTCCAAGTAAATTTTGCCATTACTTATATCACCAGATGGTCCTATCTGGATAAAATTGGCTTCTAAAGTGTTTAGTTTTTTAAAAAATTTTTCAATTTTCAAATATATTTGTTGATCTTTTTCATAGGCGTTAATTGACGGGCCGATAAAAATCATAAAAAAATATAAAATAATTTTTAAATTAGTTTTTAAAATCTTCAATTAATTTTCCTCAATCAAAACTTCTCTTTTTCCAGCACGACCAGGTTTGGATACAACATTGTTGTCTTCCATCTTTTCAATAATTGAGGCTGCTCGATTATAACCTATTTTTAAATGCCTTTGGATAAATGAGGTACTTGCTCTTCTTTCTCTAATAACCAATGCTACTGCTTCATCATACAATTCGTCTTTATTAGTTTGATTATTTTGGAAGCTGTAAACATCATTTGCCATAAGATTTTCTGGCTCTTCAGTTATACTGTCATCATAATCTGGAATAGATTGATCTGATAAAAATTTTGATACCTTTTCAACTTCACTATCTTCTACAAATGGTCCATGAACTCGCGTTACTTTCCCTCCACCAGCCATGTAAAGCATATCTCCTCGACCAAGAAGTTGCTCTGCACCTTGTTCCCCTAATATTGTTCGGCTATCAATTTTACTAGTAACTTGAAATGAAATTCTTGTAGGAAAATTGGCCTTGATTGTACCAGTAATAACATCAACGGAAGGTCTTTGTGTGGCCATGACAACATGAATGCCTGCAGCTCGAGCCATTTGTGCCAGCCTCTGAACTGCTGCTTCTATGTCTTTGCCAGCAACTAACATTAAATCTGCAACTTCATCGATAATTATAACAATAAATGGTAACGGTGTAAGACTTATTTGTTGATCTTCAAATATAGGTTGTCCAGTTTCTGGGTCAAAGCCTACTTGAATATTTTTGGAGAGAATTTCACCCTTTTTTCTTGCTTCAATTAATCTTTCGTTATAATTATCAATGTTTCTGACTCCAAGTTTGCTCATTGACATGTATCTCGTTTCCATTTCACGTACAGCCCATTTCAGAGCAATAATTGCTTTTTTGGGATCAGTTACTACTGGAGTTAGCAAATGAGGAATGCCATCATAAACTGATAACTCTAACATTTTAGGATCAATCATTATTAATCTGCAAGTATCTGGAGTATGTTTATAAAGTAAAGACAATATCATTGCATTTATCCCAACAGATTTACCAGAGCCTGTGGTGCCTGCTACTAATAAATGAGGCATTTTTGCTAAATCAGTAACTACAGGGTAACCTGCAATATTTTTTCCAAGACAAACCGGAAGACTAAAATTGGTGTCTTGAAATTCTTGATGTTCTAAAATATTTCTTAAAATTACTGTTTCTCTAGATTTGTTGGGTAACTCTATACCAATTACATTTTGTCCAGGTACCATAGCAACTCTAACGGCCTCAACTGACATTGATCTTGCAATATCGTCTGCCAAAGATATTACTCTTTGACTTCTCAAACCTGGTGCTGGTTGCAGGTCATATCTTGTTACTACTGGGCCATACCTAACTGAATCTATATTTCCATTAATTGAGTAATCTGATAAAACTCCTTCAAGAACTTTTGCGTTCATGTCCAGAGTTTCTTTGCTTGGAGGGTTGATCTCTTCTCTAAAGTCTCTTAACAACTTCACAGATGGCAAAACAAATCCACTGTCACTACCAATAGGTAAGTCATCCTGATAAGCATTGAGATTGCCTTCTG
>CACHEH010000058.1 GCA_902578805.1 uncultured SAR116 cluster alpha proteobacterium | reverse complement strand
CATTCCTAATTGACTTATGTAGTAAAACCTAAAAAGCGAAATAGGTAACACTCCCATAATTAAATTTATTAATACAAACGAAATAGTAGGTATTAATCTAAGACTTAAAAGATAATAAATACCATTTTTGCTAAATTTATTATCGATAATGACTTTTGTTTTTTCAAATTTATTATTAATGATATCTTTTAAAAGGTATCTCGATAATAGAAAACAAATACATGCCCCAACCGTAGATGCAAAGGAAACTATAATTACACCCTCAATAACTCCAAACAAAGCTCCAGCGGCAATGGTCAAAATAGTAGGAACAACAGGGAAAGACAAACCTGAAAATATTACGTATAAAGTAAAAAATGAAATTCTTGATATATATATTTCTTCACTAACCCATATTTTCAGAAATGTAATATTTTCCTTTAATTGTAGATATATGTAAGATATTAAAAAAGTACTAATTAAAATAAAAATTAATAGTGCGGGTCTTCTCATAATGAGTTAAACACCCCAAATTCTATAGGCAAATTCCGGATAAAATTCTGAGACCATATTGGAAACCTTATTTCTTAATATATCTATACGAGTTTTATTTGGGATGGACATATTTGTTATTTTATCATCAACGTCAAATTTAAAACCTGTAAGTTTAATAATATTTTCTAAGCTTTCATTATTATGAATTTTTAAAAGACAGAAACGTTTCTTTTGTTTGTTAAATTTAAATAGAGCTCTATTAGTTAATAGAAATTTTGGTCCTCCAGGTCTGTAAATATTTTCGTCAGAAAATCCAGGTGCAGAAATAAAGTCTACTTTTTCAACTAAAGTTCTAGGTGAATGTTCTTCTCTAAATAAAATAATTTGTGGAACTACGAAATACATCAAAGCAGACCCAAATGAACCTGGAAATCTTTTTTTTATTTTTTCATAACTGCCAGTGCCTACTAAATTAATATTAGCTTCACCATCAATTTGAACACCTCCTAGAAAGAAAGTATCTATTCTACCTTGAGCAGCACAATCAAAAAGTTCTCTAGCACCATCAGTAAAATTGTTATATTTGTTTGAATGTAATATTGTAACTCTTAATCTATTGTTTTGAAGTTTAGCTTCTTCTTTTACCAACAGAGCTGCTGCACCAGGAATTGGCGATGCAGCACCTACAGCTATATGCTTGTCATTTACCAGTAAATCAGCTAATTCACTTATTAATAACTCTTCTCTTTTAAGTTCAATCAAAAAATTAAACCTTCAATTAAGTAAATAAGTAATTTTTCATGTAATCATCAAAGCCTTTTTGTGTCTTTGCAGCAACAGAGTACCTTTTAATTTCATCACTATCTGCACCATAAACACCAGGTAGGGCACAAGGCCACGCTCCATTTTGTACAACAGATATTCCATCAATATATAATGCCGGCAAACAGGTTGCAGCAGATAATTCATTCTCAAAAAAGTCAATATCTAATATCTTTTCAGTAGTCACAAAAACTTTTGTAGAAGCATGTGCTAAAGTTGCCAGTTCTCTTCTTCTTCCAATTTGAATATTTCCATTTTTATCCACGCAAGGTGCATGAAATATTAATATATCTAATTGGACCGCAGGAAGTAACAAGATTGGTTCATTCTTGTTACCTGAAAATTTCATCGGATTTTCAATTACTTGCCAGTCATTTCTATATTTTTGTATGTCAGAACCAATTACTCCTCTTAATGGCATAAATGGAACTGATTTTTCAGTAGCTTGAAGTTGAGCATGTAATGCTGGACATGTGGAATCTTTTATAATTATTTTACCTGACTCTACAGCTTCTGAAAATCTAGGTGCTAAACCAAATTCACCTAAAGTTACAGCCGCTGCTTCAACTTCAGAAACGCATCCACTACCTATTAACATATCACCTTGAATAGTTGTCAATGGAAGGCAATATAATTTTAAGCCCTTTACACCCTTTTTTATTAGCTCTTTTGTGAACTCCATTGGAACTCCAGAATAGTCTGCTGGAATTCCAATTAAATCTCCATCTTTAACTTCATCAACAATTTCTAAGAGAGATAATTCATCAAATTGTTTCATTATATATTCTCCCTTATTTAAAATATAATGTTTAATATGAGCTCTTCTGACCCTTATTATACTTCATTATTGATTCTTTTAACATTTTTTCTTCTTTACACCCAAGAAAACATATTTTTTTGAGCTTTTTTAGATTAGCTTCGGCTTTTTTCAAATTTCCTTG
>CACHEH010000057.1 GCA_902578805.1 uncultured SAR116 cluster alpha proteobacterium | reverse complement strand
TTTATTTTTTAAATTCACATCTCTAATCTATAAATAGTAAAAAAATTTAGGCTTAAGAGGTTATTATATGTCATTTTTCACAGTATCCCATTGGGAAGCAAAAACTTGGAACAAAGAAGATGAAGCGAAAGCAACTGAAAAATATATCCCTATGATCTTATCACTAGGTGCAAATTCAGTAAAAATGTGTAAAACTGAAGAGTTAAAATTTATGGTAATAACAGAATGGCCAAACGGAGCAGTAGCGAAAGAAGCTGCAGAAAAAATTGCGAGTGTTAGAGAACAAGCTTCTGAAGAATTTGATAATGTTATGATTAGCAGTCATGCTGGGGAAACATTTGCATCAGGATAAAATAAAAAAACTTAATTTTCTTAAAATATTAAATCTTTATTAAAGGAAACTTTATAAATATGACTGATGCAAAATTAATTAGTTATACAATTAATGATTTTTCTACGGAAATTGAAATGGAATCTTTTCTTCACCTTATGGAAAAACATGGAGATGAATTTTATAAGAAATTAAAAAAACATGGATTAATTCGCTGGAGAATTAATCAAATATGGAATAAAGCTGGAGGCTTTGCCTTATCCTCAATTTTTGAATATAGAGACCAAAAAGCTTTTGAAAAAAGCGTTGAAGAGATAAAAAAATTTCAAAAAGAGCACGAAAATTATTTTAATAAAGTCAATATGAAACGAACCTCTAGTAGGTCAATCAATATGCTTGATTTTAATTATTAATTGGTGTTTTAGTTAAGTATTATTTGTTATGGAAAGTGAAGAAGGATGTTATTTAGAATTTGCCTAGGTTGTATTTGTTTTTTGTTAACTGTCAAAACTACATTTGCTGAAATTGTAAATGTTAATAATCAACAAATTAGAGAATTATCCAAAATAAATATTCCAATTGTGGATGTAAGAAGAAGTTCTGAGTGGTACCAAACTGGAATTGTTCCCAACAGTATTTTGTTAACTTTTTTTGATAAAAAGGGAAATTATAATTTAGATGAGTGGTATAAACAATTAAGTTTAAAAATAAATGAAGGTGAACCTATTATTTTAATTTGCCGAACCGGGAGAAGAACTAAGATGATTGCTGAGATGATGGATAAAAAATTTGATCATGTTATATATAACGCAAATGGCGGAATCACATCGTGGATTGATGAAAAACTAAAAACCGTTAAACCTTGACATTAGATTATTCTAATTATTTAAACAGATTAAAAATTATTGTTAAAATAATACTAATTATTAAACACGTCATTACAGGAAAGAAAAAAGTAGAATAACCAGTTTTAAATAATATATCACCCGGTAGTTGTCCTAAGCCTAGTTTTTTTTTATGTAAGGATATAACAGACCTACTACTAATAAAATTATTCCAATTATAATTAAAATTTTTTGCATGTTTATTTGAAAATTAAAAAAATCATTAAGCAAATTAAAAAAGAATTTATTATCAACATATGCCATGTTTTAACTTTTTTTTTAAAAAGTGGAGCATTCCATCTATTTGCATAATCTAAATCAACATTATCTTTTGCAAAAGTTTTTATAATAATTTTTTCCCTTGTTTTTCTATTCTTAGAAAAATCATCAAAAAATTTTAATAGATTGTTCAACATCTTTTATTTTTAATAAATTAAGTTATTTTTGTCTTAGTTTTTTTATAGCACTTGCTATGTCTTCATCTTGAATATTTAAGGCTTTTCTCTTAATTCGTAATTTATGAGCTTCTTCTAAAACATTTGCATGTGTAAATCCTATAGGTGGATCAAATTTATAACTTGCCAGTTCAATAAGTAAACCTAATGGTTCCCTAAAATAAAGTGAATCCATAAAACCTCTATCTTTGATACCAGTATTTGCAAAACCATTATCATTTAAATTTTTTTCAGCTATTCGAATAGTGCTTTGACTTACCCAGAATGCAACGTGATGGACGCCTCCACATTCATTTTTTAATTTATTTTTATCTGGTGTTAAATTTTCATTAGTAAAAACTGTTACTGTTGTTCCGTCTCCACAGTCAAAGTACAAATGATTTGTATTTAAGTCATCTAAATTTGGCTGTTCAAAAATAAATTTCATACCAAGTATATTTTGCCAGAAATCAATTGAAGTTTTTTTGTCAGCTCCATTTAAAGTTATATGGTGTATCCCTTGAGCTTGAATTATACTATTCATTATGGTCCCTCATATTGGTATCAATTATTAAAACAAATGGTAAAAGGCTAAAAGAAAACTAAGACATATA
>CACHEH010000056.1 GCA_902578805.1 uncultured SAR116 cluster alpha proteobacterium | reverse complement strand
GATAGTCATACAATTCACATAAAAACAAAGAAACCCTATCCTTTGATGCCAAATGATATTATGACAGTTAAAATTATATCAAAGAAAAATGGAGAAGGCGCAACCACAGCTGACTATAATAGTGGTAAAGCAGCAATTGGTACTGGTCCTTATAAGTTTGTAGAGTGGGTGCCAGGAGATAAAATAGTATTAAAAGCTAACGAAAATTATCATGGTGCAGGCACTGGAGCGCCTAAATACAAAAATATTTTATTTAAACCAATTAAATCTGGTCCTGCAAGAATTGCAGCACTATTAGCTAAGGATGTAGATTTTATAGATAATGTACCTCCTTTAAATGTTGCAAAAATGAAAAAAAATCCAACTATTAAGTTAAATAGTGGATCTTCTAATAGAGTGATTTATCTTCATATGGACCAATTCAGAGAGGATTCACCTCATATTACAGCAATAGGTGGTGGTAAAATTAAAAACCCTCTAATGGATGTCAGGGTAAGAAAAGCTCTTTCTCTAGCAATTAATCGTGATGCAATGGTTTCAAAAGTGATGGAAGGTATTGCTGTAAAGGCAGGCCAATTATTACCTGCAGGTTTCCATGGTGTCTCAGATAAAATGAAACCAGATCCATATGATCCAGAAGCTGCAAAAAAGTTATTAGCAGATGCTGGTTATGGAAACGGTTTTGAAATGACTATTCATGGTCCAAATGATAGATACATCAATGATGCAAAAATTGCTGAAGCACTTGCACAGATGTTCTCAAGGATAGGTATTAAAGCAAAAGTTGAAACAATGCCAAAAGCTGTTTACTTCAAAAGAGCATCAAGAGGTGGTCCAAATAAGAGCCCTGAATTTAGTTTTATGGTCCTTGGTTGGGGTGCTGGTTCTGGAGAAGCATCATCTCCATTAAGAGCCTTATTACATACTTATGACAAATCTATTGGTATGGGTAGAGCGAATAGAGGAAGACATTCTGATCCAGTTGTTGATAAGCTAATTCAAAAGGCACTTGGAACAGTTGATTCAGACGCCAGAGGTAAACTTTTAGCTGAAGCTACCGAGGTGGCAGTTGGTAAAAACTATGGTGTTATTCCAATTCATTATCAAATGAATACTTGGGCTGCAAAATCTTCTTGTAGCTATACTCCAAGAACTGATGAAAGAACAATAGCAACATATTTAAATTGTAAATAAGTTATAACCTAAGAACCAGAGCAAGTTTGCTCTGGTTCTTTTTATTAAAGAATTCTTAAATGACAGCATTTATTTGTACAAGATTCGCTCAAAGTATACTTGTTTTATTTATTATGTCTCTGTTGGTTTTTGGAGGTGTAAATCTAGTAGGTGATCCTGTAGAAATGCTAATTAATCCTGAAGCTGATCAAGCCGAAGTTGAAAGAGTTATCCGCGAACTTGGACTAGATAGACCTGTAACAGAACAGTATTGGTATTTCTTAGTAAACGCTTTTAAAGGGGATTTAGGAAGCTCATTTATTTTTGGAGAACCTGCCCTGAAGTTGATAATCCAGAGAATGCCGGCCACATTAGAACTGGCCTTATTCTCATTATTTATATCTTTAATTATAGCAATACCGTTAGGTATATACGCAGGATATAACCCTGACAGCAAAGCAAGTAAGGTTATTATGGCAAGTTCTATCTTAGGATTTTCTATGCCAACATTTTGGGTTGGTATTATATTTATCATGATATTTGCTGTTCAACTTGGATGGTTACCATCAACTGGTAGAGGTGAGATTGGAACCTTTATGGGCATAAATAGTTCTTTGTTTACTCTAAATGGACTATCCCATGTTTTTTTACCTGCACTAAATTTGGCGTTATTTAAAATTTCTTCTGTCATACGTTTAACACGAGCCGGAACAAGAGAAATAATTCTTCAAGATTATATTACATTTGCAAGATCTAAAGGGATTTCAGAAAAAAGAGTTGTTTTAATACATGTTTTAAAAAATATTTTAATTCCAATTGTCACTGTTGTTGGTCTTGAATTTGGTTCCTTAATCGCTTTCTCAACAGTTACTGAAACTGTATTCGCATGGCCAGGGATGGGAAAGTTAATAATTGATTCAATTTACAATCTTGATCGCCCAGTTATTGTTGCATACTTAATGATCATTGTAACATTTTTCGTATTTTTAAACTTAATTGTCGATATAATTTATACATTCTTAGATCCTCGAGTAAGAATTAAAGGGGATCATCAATGAGCCCAAAATTAAGAAAATTCCTTGAATTCTGTAAAGATTTTTCTTCAAACAAGGTTGCTCTTGTCGCTTTTTTTATTTTTTTACTAATTCTATTTG
>CACHEH010000055.1 GCA_902578805.1 uncultured SAR116 cluster alpha proteobacterium | reverse complement strand
GATTTGAAGAAAAAGCGGGTCAATTATATGGAATGGGACAAATAGGAGGTTTTTGTCACTTATATATTGGACAAGAAGCCGTGGTTGTAGGTATTCAATCTGCACAAATAGAAGGTGATAGTATAGTTACATCATATCGTGATCATGGTCATATGTTAGCATGTGATATGGACCCCAAAGGTGTTATGGCAGAGCTTACAGGAAGAAAAGATGGTTATTCAAAAGGTAAAGGTGGTTCTATGCATATGTTTAGTCGAGAAAAAGGTTTTTTTGGTGGACACGGTATAGTAGCTGCTCAAGTTCCAATAGGTGCAGGTTTAGCATTTTCACATAAATATAATGGAAACAAAAATGTTTCAATTACTTATTTTGGAGATGGTGCAGCAAATCAAGGCCAGGTTTATGAATCATACAATATCGCCTCACTTTGGAAACTTCCTGTTGTTTTTGTAATTGAAAATAATAAATATGGTATGGGTACGTCTGTAAACAGATCTTCAGCGGGAGAAAATTTATCAGATCGAGGTAAAGCTTATGGTATTATCTCTGAGATAGTTGATGGAATGGATATTTTAGCTGTAAGAGACGCTGCTGTAAGAGCGATTGATTATTGTAGGTCAGGAAAAGGTCCATATATCTTAGAAATGAAGACATATAGATATAGAGGTCATTCTATGTCTGATCCTGCTAAATATAGGACAAGAGATGAGGTTGATAAAATAAGAAAAACATCTGATCCAATAGAAAATATAAAGTCTCTTTTAAATAAAATGGGAGTTGAAGAAAAAACTCTTAAGGAAATTGATACAGACATAAAATCAGTTATTGCTGAGGCAGCTAAATTTGCTCAAGAATCACCTGAACCATCTTCGGATGAATTATTTACTGATATAACTATTAATTAATGGTGCTTTAATGACGATTGAAATATTAATGCCAGCCCTTAGTCCTACTATGGAAGAAGGTACCTTATCCAAATGGCTTGTAAAAGAGGGAGATTCTATTTCATCTGGAGATTTAATTGCTGAAATAGAAACAGATAAAGCTACTATGGAAGTTGAAGCAGTTGATGATGGTAAAATTGGCAAATTGTTAATTGCAGAAGGTACTGAGGGTGTAAAAGTAAACACACCTATTGCTTTGTTAGATGACTCAAATGAATTACCTCATGCTACTATTAAAAAAATTGCTGATAAACCTTATCTTGAAAAAGAGAAAATTCCTGCAAGTCCAGTAAATGAAACACCAGTTTCAATTGATGCAAATTCGAGTCTTATAACAGTTAGAGAAGCTCTAAGAAATGCAATGGCTGAAGAAATGAGAGTTGATAAAAGTGTGTTTGTAATGGGTGAAGAAGTTGCAGAGTATCAAGGTGCGTATAAAGTTACTCAGGGATTACTCGATGAATTTGGAGATAAACGAGTTTATGATACTCCAATTACAGAGCACGGATTTGCTGGAATAGGCATTGGCGCTTCTTTTGGAGATTTAAAGCCTATAGTAGAATTTATGACTTTTAATTTTGCTATGCAGGCAATGGATCAAATAATAAATTCAGCTGCAAAAACGCTTTATATGTCTGGTGGCCAAATGGGTTGTCCAATCGTTTTTAGAGGTCCAAATGGTGCAGCATCTAGAGTTGCAGCGCAACATAGCCAGTGCTACGCAAGTTGGTATGCTCATTGTCCTGGTTTAAAAGTTATTTCTCCATGGTCAAGTAGAGATGCTAAAGGACTTCTAAAGTCAGCAATAAGAGATCCTGATCCTGTAATTTTTCTTGAAAATGAAGTGATGTACGGGCAAAGTTTTAGTTGTCCTGACGATCAAGATTTCACTTTACCTATTGGAAAAGCCAATATTGAAAATGAAGGGGAGGATGTTACATTAATAGCATTTTCTATTATGGTAGGTAAATCATTAGAAGCTGCAGAAATTCTTAAAGAAAAAAACATAAACGTAGAAGTTATTAACCTTAGAACATTACGTCCTTTAGATATTGACACAATAATTGAATCAGTCAAAAAAACAAATAGGGTTGTTACTTGCGAAGAAGGTTTTCCTTTTTCAGGAATTGGTGCAGAAATTTCAGCTTTAATTACTGAACAAGCATTTGATTGGCTTGATGCTCCTGTTAAAAGAGTTACAGGCAAAGATGTTCCAATGCCTTATGCTGCTAATTTAGAAAAATTAGCATTACCACAAGTTGATGACATTGTGAGTGCATGTGCTGAAGTATGCTATAAAGATTAGGAATAAATAATGAGTGTAGATATTTTAATGCCTGCTTTAAGTCCTACAATGGAAGAGGGAACTTTATCAAAATGGCTGGTAAAAGAAGGTGACAAAGTTGAACCAGGTGATCTAATCGCTGAAATTGAAACAGATAAAGCAACAATGGAAGTTGAAGCAATAGATGATGGAATTATTGGAAAAATTTTAGTTTCAGAAGGTCAAGAATCTATCAAAGTTAATTCCCCTATAGCTATTTTAATATCTGAGGGTGAAAAATTATCAAATAAAAAAAATTCTAATGAAGT
>CACHEH010000054.1 GCA_902578805.1 uncultured SAR116 cluster alpha proteobacterium | reverse complement strand
GTGAACAAAATGCAATCTTGTATGATAGTCCTGTCACAAATACAAAAAAGAAAATCACTTATTCAGAACTTAAACATCAAGTTTCCATTTTTGCTGGGGCGCTTAAAAAATTAGGTGTTCTGAAGGGGGATCGTATAATTATTTATATGCCAATGATACCTGAAGCTTTGGTGGCAATGCTAGCTTGTTCTAGACTAGGAGCAATCCACTCTGTAGTATTTGGCGGATTTGCTTCAAATGAACTAGCTGTAAGAATTGACGATTGTAAGCCAAAAATAATAGTGTCTGCATCTTGTGGGCATGAGCCAAATAAAATTGTTGAATATAAACCCTTACTTGATATCGCAATTGAAATTGCTAGTCATCAAGTGGAAAAATGTATAATTTATCAACGTGAAGCCCTAAAAGTTGAACTTATTCCAGACAAAGATTTAGATTGGAATGAGATTATCAAAGATGTTTCATTGGCTGATCCAGTTGAAGTTAAAGCAAATGACCCTTTGTATATTTTATATACATCTGGAACAACTGGGAAACCAAAAGGGGTAGTAAGAGACAATGGAGGACATGCTGTATCTCTAAAATGGTCAATGAAAAATATTTATAACGTAGAACCTGGGGATGTATACTGGGCTGCGTCGGATATTGGATGGGTAGTAGGTCATTCTTACATTGTTTATGCCCCTCTACTTCATGGTTGTACGACAATTTTATTTGAAGGAAAACCTGTTGGGACTCCAGATGCAGGGACGTTTTGGAGAATTATTTCTGAGTATAAGGTGAAGGTGTTATTCACAGCTCCAACGGCTTTAAGAGCTGTGAAGAGAGATGACTCAAATGGCGAGTTTATTAAAAAATTTGATTTAACATCCTTGCAGTCCATATTTCTTGCTGGAGAAAGAGCTGATCCTGACACTGTATTGTGGTTGGAAAAAAAGTTGAAAGTTCCTGTAATTGATCACTGGTGGCAAACTGAAACTGGCTGGCCGGTGGCAGCGAACCCTCTAGGAATAGAAGCACTTCCAGTTAAAATTGGCTCTCCAACCATAGCTATGCCTGGATACGATGTTAGGGTTTTATCAGAAGATAGTAAAGAAGTTCCTAAGGGTACATTAGGCGCAATCTCAATAAAATTACCTTTGCCGCCAGGGTCTCTACCTAGTTTGTGGAATGCAGATGATAGATATATAGAGGCTTATTTATCAACTTTTGAGGGTTACTATGAAACGGGAGACGCAGGTTATCAAGACAAAGATGGCTATTTATATATTATGTCAAGAACTGATGATGTAATAAATGTAGCAGGTCATAGGCTTTCAACAGGCGCAATGGAAGAAACTTTATCTAATCACGTAGACGTTGCAGAATGTGCGGTTGTTGGTGTTTCAGATGATTTAAAAGGACAAGTTCCATTAGGATTGATATGTTTGAATAAAGGATGTAACAAAACTCATGAAGTTGTCTGTAAAGAAGTTGTAGATTTGGTTCGAAATGAAATAGGGCCCGTTGCTGCGTTTAAATCTGTGGCTGTTGTGTCTGCTCTTCCAAAAACTAGATCAGGAAAAATTTTAAGAGCGACTATAAGAAAAATAGCAGATAGAGTTGAATGGGAAATGCCTGCAACAGTTGATAATCCATTAGTTTTTAAAGAAATTAAAGACGCTTTAAAACCATTAGGATATTAATTTTATTTTTATGAAACTTTCATAACAAATTTTCCAACATGATCTCCCTTTTCTAGAGCCTTATGTGCTTCAGTTGCATCAATTAATGGAAATTCTTTTTGAATTATTGGTTTTACTTTACCTTTATCTAAATATTCCCAAGCGTTGTTAATTAAACTATTTACATATTCTGTCTTTTTTGTTGATGGTTGAGGTCTTAATGTTGATCCTGTTATTGTTTGTCTTTTAATCATGATATTTGCAAAATTAACTTCATCTTTAATACCACCCTGGACAGCAATTATAACTAGTCTCCCATTAATACTTAAACATTTTAAATTTCTCGAAATATACGGTCCAGCAACCATATCTAAAATTACATCTACACCCTGTTTATTTGTCAGCTTATTTATTTCATTTTCAAATTCTTTTGTTCTATAGTTAAAACATTTTATAGCTCCAATTGTTTCTGCAGCTTGGCACTTTTCGTCACTTCCTGCTGTTGCATAAACTTTCGAACCAAAATATTTAGCCAATTGAATTGCAGTTGTGCCAATGCCACTTGCACCACCATGAATTAAGACTTTTTCATTTTTTTTCAATTTTCCTCTCATAAATAAATTACTCCAAACCGTTATAAAGGTCTCTGGTATACAAGCAGCCTCTGCCATTGAATAACTTCTGGGTATAGGCATACAATGACCCTCATCTACTGCGACATATTCAGCATATCCACCGCCATGACAAAGTGCGCATACTTTATCTCCTATATTGAATTTTGAAGTTGAACCTTTTTTATCAACAACTATTCCAGAAACTTCTAGACCAGGTAAGTCTGAAGCATCTTTAGGAACTTTGTAGTTACCTTGTCTTTGTAAAATGTCTGGTCTATTGACACCAGAAAATAATACTTTGATTAATACCTGGTTATTTGAAATTCTAGGGGTTGGTCTAACGCACAGTTTTAAATTTTCTGCTTTTCCGAATTCCTTTATTTCT
>CACHEH010000053.1 GCA_902578805.1 uncultured SAR116 cluster alpha proteobacterium | reverse complement strand
ACAGGTTATTTAGGAGGATTTAATTTACCAGTTTTATTGTCTTGGCCTGTTGGAGGGTTATTAGCAGCTTTCTCAGCATTTATAATTGGAAAAATTTCTCTTGGCTTAAGGTCAGACTATTTGGCTATTGCAACACTTGGAATTTCAGAGATTATTATTTATTTCTTAAAAAATGAAGATTGGCTATCTCGAGGAGTTAAAAATGTGAACGGCCTTCCAAGACCTGTCCCTTACGAAATTGAGCTTCAATCAAAAGAATGGGTTTTAAAAGTATCAGATTATCTAGACACGCCTATTACTGAACTGTCATCAATTATAGTAAAATTATCTTACTCAATATTATTTTGTGTAGTCTTATTAATTGTTTTATTTTTACTTGAAATAGCAGTTAAATCACCATGGGGCAGAATGATGAGAGCAATTAGAGACAATGAAGTTTCCGCAAATGCAATGGGCAAAAACATTAAGCAAAGACACTTACAAGTCTTTATCATTGGATCTGCAATCGTTGGACTTGCTGGAGCAATGTTGACTACGCTTGATGGTCAATTTACACCTGTGTCATATCAACCTTTAAGATATACGTTTTTAATTTGGATAATGGTTATAGTTGGTGGATCAGGCAACAATTTTGGTTCAATAATCGGTGGCTTTTTGATTTGGTTTTTTTGGGTTCAGTCTGAACCTTTTGGTTTGTGGTTTATATCTCAAATTACTACCCACATATCTGATGCAAATATAATTAAAAGTCATTTATTAGAAAATGCTGCTCATATAAGGTTGATGTTCATGGGTGTGATATTACTGATAACATTAAGGTTTGCTCCTAAAGGACTTATACCAGAGGTGAAACGTTAATTATGGTCAAAATTAAAAGTGTTCAAAATTTAATTGGAGAAGTGAATAATAACTATATTAAATTAATATTAATCTTCTTATTACTCAAAACATATCCTTGCTTTGCAACAAATAGTTTAATTATAAATGTTAAAGATACAAAAATAGTACTAGAAGGTGATTTTGTTCAAGGTGGTCTAGTAAAAGGCAAAATAAATAAAGATATAAATATTAAATTTAAAGAGAAAATTTTAAGAAAAACTTCCGATGGAAGCTTTGTGATCGGTTTTGGTAGAGACCATCCTAGACAAGCTTATTTATATTTTTTTCTAAAACAAAATTGGGTTTCGAAAAAATTAAATATAAAACAAAGAAAATATAAAACCCAAATTATCAATGGTCTTGAAAAAAAAATGGTGACCCCACCCAAATCTTTTTGGGACAGAATTAAGAAAGAAAATAGAGTAATTAAAGAGGTTAGAAGTTTAGATAGTAATGTAGATTTTATATTTCAAAAGTTTGATTGGCCAACTAAGGGTATTATTTCTGGAGTTTTTGGAAGTCAAAGAATACTTAATGGAAAACCAAAACGCCCTCATTATGGTATCGACATAGCTGCTCCTAAGGGAACTGATATATTTTCTCCTACAGAAGCTATAGTCAGAATGGCAGAAAAAGACCTATTTTACACAGGTGGGACTGTTATGTTAGATCATGGACATGGAGTAACTTCAGTATATTCTCACTTGTCTTCGATAAATGTAAACGTTGGCGACAAAGTAAATAAAGATCAAAAAATTGGTGAAGTTGGATCAACTGGAAGATCAACAGGACCTCACTTAGATTGGAGAATCAATTGGTTTTCTGAACGCCTAGATCCAGCACTATTGATAAAAAAATAAATAAATAGAAAATTGTTTAATAGAATATAATATACATCATCTAAAAACTTGACAGATTATAGTATCAAGCTATATTCCGAAGAAAATTTAGGTAATATTATATTAGTAATAAAAATTTAAATAATCGTTATATTAACTAATTATCGGATTATAAAAATGTATGCAGTAGTTAAAACCGGTGGAAAACAATATCGTGTTGAAAAAGAAGACGTTGTTTTAGTTGAAAAACTTAATGCTAAAGATGGTGATCAGCTAGTGCTTAGTAATGTATTAATGATAGGTGATGGAAAAAAAATAACATTGGGAACTCCACTAGTAAATGATGCTGCAGTAATGGCACAAGTTATTAGACAAACACGTGGTCCAAAAATTACAATGATCTATAAGAGAAGAAGAAAGAGTAGTAGAAGAAAGCAAGGTCATAAACAAGATCTAACACTTCTCAAAATAATTGATATAGCTGAAACTGGTGGATCTAAATTATCTCCCCAAAAAGCTACTGCTAAATCAACAGAAAAAAAGATTGAAATTAAGGCACAACCAAAAACTGAAACTCAGCCTAAAGTATTTGAAGAAAAAGAAAAAAAAATAGTTAAAGCCAAGTCAACTGAAGAAAAAGGGAAAAAAATAGTTAAAGACAAGTCAACTACAAGCAAGAAGGTCGAAACAAAAACAAAATCATCTAGTATTAAACCTGAAACTAAAGCTAAAATAAAAAAAACAAGTACAATAAAACAGTAAAGGATTAACAAATGGCACATAAAAAAGCAGGAGGTAGTTCTAGAAATGGTAGAGACTCAGCTGGAAGAAGATTAGGTGTAAAAAAATTTGGTAGCGAAGCAGTCGTTGCTGGCAATATCATAATTAGACAACGTGGTACAAAGTATCACCCAGGATCAAACGTTGGAATGGGAAAAGATCATACAATTTTTTCACTTATAGATGGTCATGTTAAGTTTAAA
>CACHEH010000052.1 GCA_902578805.1 uncultured SAR116 cluster alpha proteobacterium | reverse complement strand
TAAAGAGGTTTACGAGTGTGTTTTTACAAACTATTACAGCCCCAATGGTAACTACTTTACTTTTTGTAATTGTATTTTCAATTGCGATTGACAGAAATGCTGGATTTCATCAGGTTCCGTTTATAAAATTCTTGGTTCCAGGTTTGATTATGATGAGTGTTATCCAAAATTCTTTTGCAAATGCTTCTTCAGCTTTTATGACTGCAAAAGTTCAAGGATCTATTGTGGACTTATTAATGGCTCCTTTAGGGCCAATAGAAATTTTGATTGCTCATACTTTAGCTAGCGTCACAAGAGGATTATGTGTTTTTACAGCTTCTTTTTTATTGTTATGGATTTTAGGAATCATAGATTTTCCTAAAAATATTTTTTGGATGATGTTGTATTTAATTCAAGGAGGTATCACATTGGCCATAATTGGACTAATTGCTGGAATATGGGCTCAAAAATTCGATCAATTATCAATAATTTCAAATTTTGTTATTCAACCACTAGCATTTTTATCTGGCACTTTTTATTCAATTGAAAGACTACCTGACTCTCTAAAAATTTTAGCTTATTGTAATCCATTTTTTTATGCTATTGATGGGTTAAGATTTAGTTTTATTGGATTAAGTGATGCATCTCCTATATTGGGAAGTACAGTTTTACTTTGTTGTAACTTTGCACTAAGTATATTTGCTTGGTATATACTAAAAACAGGTTATAGGCTTAGGTCTTAGTTAAAATAATTTTGGAAATCTAGAATGAATAAAATTCAAAAAATTGCTGGTGTTTTATCAAATCAAGAAATTTTAGAATTGATTCATAAAAACGTAATTACTAGTGAAAATGGCATTGAAAAAGATCTAATCCAACCAGCCTCTATAGATTTAAGATTAGGTATAAAAGCATGGAGAGTGCCCGCCTCCTTTCTTCCAGGTAAGGGAAATAAAATATCTAGTAGATTAAAAGACCTTGCAATGCACGAATTTAGTCTAATAGACGGGGCTGTTTTAGAATGTGGATGTGTGTATATTGTCAAGTTGTTAGAAAATGTAAGTTTGACTGACAATTTAACAGGGATTGCAAATCCAAAAAGTTCTACTGGAAGACTGGACGTTTTCACTAGGTTAATTGTTGATGGCGCAATGGAATTTGAGGAAGTTCCTGCTGGATATCAGGGACCCTTATATGCAGAAATATCTCCTAGGACATTTTCTGTTTTAGTAAGAACTGGTTCACGACTTAATCAATTAAGATTAAAAAGAGGACAGTCATTTACTTCAGATAAAGAAATGGAAATATTGCAAGAACATGTTGGATTGGTAAGATATCAAGATAATATCAACCTCCTTGATAAAATAAAAAATGGTGTTCCATTATCTGTAGATTTAATTGGTGAAAATGGTTTGATTGGCTACAAAGCAAGAAAACATTCTATGCTTATAGACATTGATAAACCAAATCATTATAAACGTGAATTGTTTTGGGAAAAAATAACTGTAGAAGATCTTTTATACCAAGGTTGTGATTATAAGAATAAAAACAATCAAGGAAGTTTAATACTCAGCCCTGATGCATTCTATATATTAGCTAGTAAAGAATACGTTTCTGTTCCGTCAAAGTATGCTGCAGAGATGAGAGCCTATGATACTAAGGTTGGTGAATTTAGAGCTCATTATGCTGGTTTTTTTGACCCTGGATTTGGTTTGACAGAACTTGGTGCTTCTAAAACCAAAGCAGTGTTGGAGGTCAGATCTCATGAAGTACCTTTTTTAATAGAACAAGACCAGACAGTCTGTAGACTTGTTTATGAACCAATGGCAAATGTACCAAGTATCTTGTATGGTGAGGTTGGAAGCTCAAATAATTATCAAGCTCAAGGACTAAAATTAGCTAAGCATTTTATTTAAAATTTCTTATTTATTTCTTTTTAATTATTATTGTATATTCTTATAAATTTATGAAAGTTTTAGTATGACAATAAGCCAATCTATAATGACAACATATGGAAGAATTGATATAGCCTTTACGCATGGTGAAGGTAGTTATTTATACTCAGAAGATGGAAAAAAATATTTAGATTATGCAAGTGGTATTGCTGTTAATGCATTTGGACATTGTCATCCAAAGTTGGTGGAGGCTTTAAAAGATCAAGCTTCAAAATTATGGCATATATCTAATCTTTACAGGATCCCTGAACAAGAAACAGTTGCAGAAAAACTTGTAGAAAATTCATGTGCAGATAGAGTCTTCTTCTGTAATTCTGGTGCAGAAGCAACTGAAGGAGCTGTTAAAGTTGCTAGAAGGTTTGCATGGGCAAACGGTGAAAAAGATAGGACAGAAATTATTTGTGCCACTGGAGCTTTTCATGGGCGTACTTTAGCAATGTTAGCTGCAAATGATAGACCATTATTTAGGGAAGGTTTTGGACCATCTGCCCAAGGGTTTACACATGTTGAATGGGGAGACATTGAAAGTTTAAAAAATAAAATAGGTAAACATGTTGCGGCTATTTTAGTAGAACCAGTTCAAGGAGAAGGTGGTGCCAGAAAAGCTCCTGAAGGCTACCTTAGATTACTGCAAAATATTGCCAATGAAAATGGATCTTTGTTGATTTCAGATGAGGTGCAAATTGGAATGGGTAGGTCAGGGACACTTTTTGCTTATCAACAAGAAAATATTGAACCAGACATAGTAGCGTTAGCTAAGGGTCTTGGTGGGGGATTTCCAGTAGGAGCAGTTATGGCAAAAGCTAAAGTAGGTGACGCAATGATTCCAGGTACTCATGGTAGTACATTTGGTGGTAATCCATTAGCTATGCGATCCGCCAATGCTGTTATGGATCTTCTATTAGAGGA
>CACHEH010000051.1 GCA_902578805.1 uncultured SAR116 cluster alpha proteobacterium | reverse complement strand
ATTGAGACAAAAAATGTAGATGATGAATTAGCTCTTAAAGCTGGACCTCAGTTAGTTGTGCCAGTTACAAATGCTAGATATGCTCTAAACGCCGCAAATGCAAGATGGGGAAGTTTATATGACGCGCTTTATGGAACAGACGCTATTTCAGAAAATGATAACGCTGAAAGATCAACCTCTTATAATCCCATAAGAGGCAAAAAAGTTATAGCATATGCAAAAGAATTTTTAGATAAAAATTTTCCGTTACAAAATTGTTCACATAAAGATGTTAATTCATATAAAATAGAAAACGAAAATCTTTTAGCTGAGACATCAAATGGCACTGCTTCGCATTTAGAAAACAAAAGTCAATATATTGCCTATCAGGGTAATGCTAAAAATCCCAGTTGTATTCTTTTGAAAAATAATAATCTGCACATTGAAATATTAGTAGATAAAGAAGGTAATATTGGAGCAGGAGACAGTGCAGGTATAGATGACATTATCATTGAGTCAGCCTTAACAACAATCCAAGATTGCGAAGACTCAGTAGCAACAGTAGACGCAGAAGATAAAGTATTGGCCTATAGAAACTGGTTGGGACTTATGAAAGGTGACCTTCAAGACACTTTTGAAAAAGATGGTAAATCCATAACAAGAAAATTAAATCCAGATAGAATCTACATGACATCTTCTGGAGAGTATAAACTTCCAGGTAGATCAGTTATGTTAATCCGTAATGTTGGACACCTAATGACAAACCCCGCTATTTTGTTAAAAAATGGTGAAGAAATTCCAGAAGGTATTATGGATGCGATGATCACGTCATTAATTGCAATTCATGACATTAAAATCCATAAAATGAATTCTAGAACTGGATCCGTATATATTGTTAAACCAAAAATGCACGGACCAGAGGAAGTCAAATTTGCATGCGATATCTTTGGTGCTGTAGAAGATGCTCTTCAACTAGAAAGAAATACCCTCAAGATCGGGATTATGGATGAAGAGAGAAGAACAAGTGTTAATTTAAAAGAATGCGTCAGAATGGCACGTGAAAGAACTGTATTTATTAATACTGGCTTCTTAGATAGAACTGGCGACGAAATACATACCGCAATGGAAATGGGTCCCATAATACCAAAAGGTGAGATCAAAAATGCCAAATGGATTTCAGCATACGAAAATAATAATGTAAAGGTTGGACTTGAATGTGGACTTTCTGGTAAAGCACAAATTGGTAAAGGAATGTGGGCAATGCCCGATCTTATGAACGACATGTTAAAGCAAAAAATCAATCATCCAAAAAGTGGGGCAAATACTGCGTGGGTTCCAAGTCCTACAGCAGCTACTCTTCATGCTTTACATTATCATGAAATTAATGTGTTCAATGTTCAAAAAGAAAAATCTAATGATAATAATAATTATTTAAACGATATACTTTCTGTACCTGTTTCAAAAGGTCATAATTGGTCCAAAGAAGAAATACAGAAAGAAATGGATAATAATTCTCAAGGTATTCTTGGCTATGTGGTAAGGTGGATTGATCAAGGTGTTGGGTGCTCTAAGGTTCCAGATATTAATAACATTGGATTAATGGAAGACCGTGCTACTTGTAGAATTTCTAGCCAACACCTTTGTAATTGGCTCAAACACGGTATTTTCTCTAAAGAACAACTTATTGAAACTATGAAAAAAATGGCCAAGGTAGTTGATGAACAAAATAAAGGTGATAAAAACTATATACCTATGTCTAGCGACTTTGATAAATCAATTGCTTTTAGAGCATCTGTCGACTTGATCCTAGAAGGTAATGTTAGTCCTTCTGGTTATACTGAACCGATCTTACATAAAAGTAGGTTACATTTAAAGTCTATGCTTGATTAACTGCTCTTGCTGCATGTCTCAAACTGTCTATTGGAACAAGCTTTCCAGATCGCTTTATGTGCCAGAACGTCCATCCGTTGCATGCTTGTAATCCTTGTAAATCAGCCCCTACTGAGTGTATTGAACCTTTTTTATCTTGAGAAATCAAACTTCCGTCTGCCCTAATTTTAGCGGTCCATCTTCTTCGTGAATCTTGTAATAATTCACCTGGGTTTATTAACCCTTGTTCTAATAAGTGACCAAATGGAATTCTTGGTTCGACAATTTTTCTTGGTGTTTGAATAAGATCTTTAGTCTGAATTTCTCTAACTTTATTAATTCTTTTTTCAGCCTCTAAAGCATATTTTGCATCTTGTTCAATTCCAATAAAATTTCTTCCAAGTTTTTTTGCCACTGCGCCAGTTGTTCCTGTACCAAAGAAAGGGTCTAGTACAATATCACCAATATTACTACTTGACATTATAACTCTATTTAGAAGATTCTCTGGTTTTTGCGTTGGATGGATCTTTTTACCTTCCTTAGTCTTTAATCTTTCGTCACCAGTACAAATTGGTAAAGACCAATCTGAACGCATTTGAAGATCTCCATTTAAAGATTTCATCGCCTCATAATTAAAAGTATATTTAGAATTTTTTGATTTTGACGCCCAAATTAAAGTTTCATGAGCATTAGTAAATCTTCTACCACGAAAATTTGGCATTGGATTAACTTTTCTCCAAATAACATCATTTAACAACCAAAACTCTAGATCTTGCAAAATATAGCCTAATCTAAAAATATTGTGGTAAGATCCAATAACCCAAATACTTCCATTAGGCTTTAAAACACGTCTGGCAGAACGCATCCACTTTTTTGAATAATTATCGTAATCTGCAATAGAATTAAACCTATCCCAACTTTCTCTAACACCATCAACTAATGTTTGATTTGGTCTGGAGAGATCTCCATTTAGTTGAAGATTATAAGGCGGGTCTGCAAAAATCAAATCTACACTTTCAGATGGCAATACATCCATTTTCTCAATGCAGTCTCCAACAATCACCCGATTTAA
>CACHEH010000050.1 GCA_902578805.1 uncultured SAR116 cluster alpha proteobacterium | reverse complement strand
GGTCCCATTACTACAACACATAATAAACATATAGTTCAAAACTCGGGTAAATCCGTAAATGAAACTTCATACAGAGAACCTTTGATAACATCATTAGATGGAAATACTGTAGAGCTTGCTGTTGAGCAAATGCAGTTTGCAGAAAACTCTATGAGATATACCACTACCGTAAATTTTCTTAATGGAAAAATTAATAAAATAATTTCAGCAATAAAGGGCGAATAATGGATATTAAATCAGTATATGACATTGCAGGCAGAGCCATGGCAGCCCAATTAGTCAGGTTAAATACAGTTGCATCTAACCTTGCTAATGCAGGTTCTACAACAGGAGATCCAAAAACTACGTATAAACCATTAAAGGCAATATTTGAAACTCAATATAGTGATCTAGTCAAAAAAAATGGGGTTTCAACAGTAGACGCTGTAGAGGTCAAAGAAATAGGAAGAGAACCAATAAAACAATATATGCCACAGCATCCAGCAGCTGATGAACAGGGATACATTTATAAGGCTGCAGTAAATGTAGATGAAGAAATGGTGGATATGCTTGAGGCTTCAAGACAATATCAAAATAATGTTGAAGTTATTTCAACTTTAAGAGCTTTAACTATGAGAACTATTAATATCGGTAAATAAGGAAAACAAATGTCTGAGATCAATTCATCAAATCAATCACTTACTAAAATATTAGATAAATTAGGTATTAATTCTGCTAAAGAGAAATTTACTCCTAAAGAGACCAAGGATCAACTTGGTCAAGAAGATTTTTTAAAATTAATGACAACACAGTTGCAAAATCAAGATCCTTTTGCACCAGTTGATAATGCTGATTTTATAGCTCAAATGGCCCAATTCTCCACAGTAACAGGTATAACTTCTATGGATCAAACCATGAAGTCTGTAAGTCAACAATTATCTGAAATGAGAATTGCTTCCACTACTCAACTGATGGGACATTCAGTCTTAATTCCAGGAAAGTTTGCTAGACCTGACAAAGAAGGGGTTATAAGTGGTGTGGTAGATTTACCCGATACAGCTTCAAATCTTAACATCATTTTCGAAAATAGTGATGGTGAGGTTTTACATCAAGACACTTTAGGTATGCAAAAAGCAGGATTAGTTGGCTTTGAGTGGAAAGATTTACCTGAAAATATTACAAAATCAGGTGCTCCAATAACAATTCGGGCTTTTACTGGTAATACAGGAGATACTGGTGAGTTACCAACACAAGTTTTTGCTCATGTTTCAGGTACTTCAAAAACTGAAACAGGAGTTATGTTAGAGGTTGAGGATTATGGAACGATTGATCCTTCTCAAGTTGTCAGATTTAAGAATTAAAGAATTATAATACATTAGGAGAAATTAGAGATGTCATTTTATACCGCTCTTACAGGACTAAACGGATCACAAGCAGATATTTCAGCTACTTCAAATAACATAGCAAACGTCGCAACAACAGGTTATAAAAGAAGTAAGGCAGAATTTGGTGATATCTTTGCTACTTCTCCACTGCAAAACGCTTCATCTTCTATTGGTTCTGGTACAATTTTGAAAGGAATTAAACAGCAATTTACTCAAGGAAACGTATCATCTTCGCTTAATGCTCTAGATATGGCCATTTCAGGGCAGGGGTTTTTTGCTCTAAAACCTTCATTAACAACGAACCAAACTGTTTATACAAGAAACGGCTCATTTTCAGTTAATAACGATAGATTTGTTGTTGACTCAGCTGGCCAGTTTGTACTTGCATTACCTGTGTCTGACGATGGCTCTGTTCAAGGTGGTGAAATTGTAGATGCAAAACCATTAAAATTAGAATTGGAAGCAGGTGAAGCAAAGAAAACAGATAATTTAGAATTAGCCGTTAACTTGCCAGCTTCATCAACAGTTTTTGAATCTGCTGCAGATTTTGATCCTAAAAATCCTGCAACTTTTAATTCATCAACTTCTGTTACAATTTTTGATAATTTAGGTAATCCAGTTATTGCAACTGCCTTTTTTATTAAAACACAAGCTGCTTCTGGAGACCAGGTAACACATAAGTATCAGACTAAATTCATTGTTGATGGAAGAGAAGTAGAACCCTCTTTGACTGAAGCTATATCCCCAACAGGCCAAACATTAGTTGTTGATCGTTTTGGTCAAATTATTCCAATCAATGAAAAACCACAAATTATATCCGTTGCTCAGACACAACCACTATTTTTCCTAGATGATTTGTCTAACAAAACAGTTTCAAAAGCTGCAACAGTTGAATCAACTGTCTTAGAAGATGCAGCTTTTACTGCAACAGCACCCTCAATAACTGTTGTTACTGACCCTCTACAGTATTACACAACCTATGAAGCAAACCCTACACTGAATAAATCCACATACTGGGGTAAAGATTTTTTAACGGTACGTGTTGATGACACAACTGGTAGTGCGAGTTTTAAAAGTATAGATATTAGACCTGGTACATATACTGCAACTAGTCTTGCATCTGAGGTTCAAAGAGCGATCAATGCAGGTTTATCAGATGATGCAAAATTAGCAATTGACCCAGTAACTGATGGCAGTTTTTCAATTCAATTTAACCAACTTGATAATAATGATGAAATTCAAACTTTGTCTGCAATTAATGTTGATTTGATGCAGGACAGTTTTGTTACTGAAGATTTATTTTCTACAACCAGTGGTATTGAAAATGTTGCATCTCCAAATTTTGAAAGAGAGCAATTTTTAGCACATGCTCAACTAAGAATTAATGATGCATTGAATAGGGCTGCGGTTTCAGCAGATGGATCATCTAATAATGCAGCTACTTATGGTGTAAGTTCTAAGCTTTTTGCTAGAGGAACAGGTCTAAAAATGACTGGAGCTGTAAAAGAAACTGAAGTTTTAAGTTTTAAATATAAACATCCTTCTACAGATCTAACTAATGAACAAGCAGCAACTGACGAAACTAAATTTTTACTTCATAGTTATTATAATTCATCCCCAGAATTAAAGGTTTTTGATAAAGCTTTAGATGTAAAAGCTGTTAGTGGTAATACAATGGTTCAGGATGCAAGTGGAACTCTTAAGGTTTTTATAAATGACCCTGACAGTACGATTAGTTCTACAACTTTTC
>CACHEH010000049.1 GCA_902578805.1 uncultured SAR116 cluster alpha proteobacterium | reverse complement strand
GTTTATTGCAATTACTACTCCACCAAATCCAATTAAAATGGCCAACCATCTTCGCCACCCTATTATTTCGTTGAGAAAGATTATTGCAAAAATACATGAAAAAATTGGTACTGCTTGAGATATTACTGTAACATCTGCAACAGGTAATCTTTGAAAGGCTAAAAAAAACATTATGTTCCCAGTAAGTCCCGCTAAGCTTCTAAAGAAATGAAGATAAGGCTTATTTGTTTTTAAAAATTTTATGCCTCCTAGTTTGTAAATTAGAGGTAATAAAAGAATTATTACAACCATGGCTCTTGCAAATGTAATCTGTACAGCATTGTATTCAATACCTACTAATTTAGCTTGAACGCTCATAATAGTTACGCAAAATACAGCCAAAATCATTGCTAGGATGGCTTTAAAATTATTAGAAGTATTTTTATAAATGGTTACTAAATTCAATTTAATTTATTTCTTCATTTCTGTAAGTTTTTTACTTTCTCTTAAAAAGAAAAAACATAAAAATGCTGAGAAAAAAGGATATAATGCAGAAAGTCTTATAGTTGTAATTAAGTCATAACCAAGATCCATTGATATTGCGAACGGCATCGCACCAATTGATGCCCCTACAACTAATATCATTTGACCTGTCCCTTGAATACTACCAACATTTAGTCTTCCAAAATATCTTGGCCAGATATAGCCAAATAAAGATAAATTAAATCCATTATTAATTCCAAAAATGATCGCATAAATCATGGAAAAGGTAGAATCACGTGCAAAGGTTATGGATAATAGTGAAGCCGTGGTTATTAATAATGCAACTCCAATAATATTATGAGTTTCAAATCTGTCTAAAATTTTACCTGCAATAGGAATAAAAATAATCATCGAAATCATTGTTGGTATGAATAAAGCAGCTGCAGTGCTACTTGCCATTCCAAAGTATTGACTTAAAATTGTAACTTGAAAAAAATGAAGCGCAGTTACTAATGAAGATATAGAAAAAAATGAGAATGCAAGTATGTAGAAGCTTTTTTCCTTTAGGGCTTCTTCAAGGTTGAGACCAAAAATTTTTTCATTATTTTTACTCTTTTTATTATTTTCTAAAATTCCATCTGGTTTAATGCTTACATCTTCAGGTTTATCTATTGCTAAGAAAATTAATGATGGTAACATGATCAACCATGTAGACAAACCTAGAATAACCCATGCCATTCTCCATCCATAATTTGAAATTAAAAAGTCAGAGATATATGGATGTAAACCCATAGAAATAGCAAACCCTAAACCCATTAATCCTAATGCAAACCCTCTTTTCTTATCAAACCACTGAGTTATAATATTCGCAGAACCAAGCATTAGAGAGCCTTGCCCAAAAAATCTTAAAAATCCAAATGCGATGGCCAACATTAGAAAGTTTGATGCAGCTCCAAAAATCATACATCCAATTCCAAGGAGTAAGACGGTATATATTAAAATTTTTCTTGGTCCGTATTTGTCAACTAATTGCCCCATTTTTGGCAATAGGAAAGCAGCAAATAAAGTTGCTATCATATAAGCAGTAGTAATTGATGTACTGGAAATTTTAAGATCTTGAGATATTACTGGTATAAAAGGACTAAAAGTATGAGATTGTCCTGCTCCACTCGTAAAAATACCAAGACTCCCGATTCCAACAATTACCCAGCCGTAGAAGAATTTGTCTTTTGTAGCTTCGAAAAATTTTTTGTTAACAAGAAACATGTTAATGATTTACTTCATTTGTTAACTAATTTACAAGTGTTTTTATATTTTATTTTTTAATTGCATTTACGTACATATCAAGTACATCATTCAAAGATCTTGTTTCATCGACTGTTTCTCTAGTCTCTCTAGCAATTGGTGTTTTATTTGCTAGTGACATTATATCGGCTGCACCTTCGTGAAATTTTGAGGTAACTCCAGCATCAGAAAAAGTATTAGCAATTTCAAACATTTCTCCTTCCCATCTTGCTGCATCAAGAGGAATTCTTGGAACCATCCTTTCCATTGCTGATAATATATCAGGTTTGCTATATTTCAATTCAGCAAAATATTCAGAAGTAAGACCTAGTTTATGAGCAGTTGTCAAAACTGCTGCATGAAGTGCAAAAGTTCCTTTTGTTGCGCTAGCATAAACCATTTTCATTGCAGAAGCTTTACCTATTTCTAAACCTAAATCTTTTATTATAAATCCTTTTTTGTGGAGTAATTTAACTGGTTGAGTATTAGGTCCAGATATATACAACCTTGTTTGTCCATTTTCTACAATTGGATTGAACCCAATGATACCACCATCTATAAAATTACAAAACTTAGAGGATATTGAATCATTGATTTTTAATGCTGTTTCAGGAGATACAGCATTGCAATCAACATAAGTAATGTATTTTTCTTTTTTTAAAATTACATCATTGACTATTTTAGCTTGTTGAAGAGCAAATTCAGGAGGCAGTATTGATAATATGATATCAGAATTTTCAACAACATTTTCAATCGTGCCTAAATCTTCAAAACCAGATAATTCAGCCAGTTTTTTGGTTCTAATACTTCTTTGACTTAAACAAGTTACAACTCTAAAATTATTATTTTTAAATGCTTTTCCGCATCCATGGCCCATATCTCCAGGCATTAATATTGCAATTGTTTTTGACATAAAATTTTAAAATAAATGTTTTAGTACTTTTTCATTGGGCCACCATTTTTTTCCCAATCTGGAATGCCTCCTACATTAAGAACATTTTTATACCCCATTTCTATAAGTGTCTTACCAGTTAACGCAGCCTGGCCGCCAACTCCACAGATAAGTATTATTTCCGCATCTTTTTTAAGGTTATTATTGTAGAGTGGAGTTGCCTCATCAGCGACAAACTCAATCAGGCCTCTTGGAATTTCTAGGCCATCTAAAATTGTTCCTGTTTTTTTAATATCAGAACTATCTCGTACATCTATAAAAATCGCTGATTTTGATTTATGCTTTTCAATTGCTTCCTTTACGCCAATTTTTTTCACAACTTCGTTAGCTTCTTGAAGGTAATCTTTTGCTGTTTTCATATTTTTCTCCACTTTATTTTAGTTCAACTGCCCTATAAATTGTGGTTGTGTAACCGCAGTCGTCATCCAACAAT
>CACHEH010000048.1 GCA_902578805.1 uncultured SAR116 cluster alpha proteobacterium | reverse complement strand
TTGATGTAAAATTGATAATATCAGATACAATTCTCATTGACGGTTCTGGCGGATATATATAAGTATTTCTTACCATGAATTCTTTAAGTATATCATTTTGTATAGTTCCACTAAGATCTCTTAAACATACACCTTGTTCTTTAGCAGCAACTATATAGCCTGCTAAAACTGGAAGAACTGCTCCATTCATCGTCATTGATACTGACATTTTATCAAGAGGTATACCTTCAAAAAGAATTTTCATGTCCTCTACACTATCTATTGCAACACCTGCTTTACCTACATCTCCATACACTCTTTCATGATCTGAATCGTACCCCCTGTGAGTTGCTAAATCAAAAGCAACTGATAAACCCTTTTGTCCAGAGGCTAAGTTTTTTTTATAAAATTTATTAGATTCTGAGGCTGTAGAAAAACCAGCATATTGTCTTATAGTCCAAGGTCTACCTGTATACATTGTAGCTTTAGGGCCTCTTAAGAATGGGGCTTCACCAGGGTAAGTGTTAAGATGACTGATATTTTTATTATCTTCGGAAGTGTATAACGGCTTTATATTAATTCCTTCTGGTGTGTTAATATGAATATCATCAACATTTGAAGTTTTAAGCTCCTTAATAGCGTTTTTCTTCCAATTTTCTAAGTTATCTTTTTTAACCATATAAATCTCTTACTTCTATAATTTTTATTTAAATGAAAATTCCATAATGACTTGATCAACAGATAAAGTGTCACCTTCTTTATAATTGATTTTGTTTATAGTACATTGTTTTGGAGCAACTAATGTGTTCTCCATTTTCATTGCCTCAACAACACATAAAGGCTGGCCTTCTTCAATAATTTGGTTTTGTTTAACTAGAATTTTAATTAATTTTCCTGGCATTGGACAAATTAATAGATTTGATTTATCTAAATTTTTTTTTGGTTTCATAAATTTGTGATAATCAGCAATATGTTTGGGGTATGCGTTTGCCAACATCGTAATGCCTCTATATTGAAATTCAATATTTGTATTTTTGTCTTTTACTCTGCATTGAATATTTTTAGGCTCAATTAATGGGTCTTGTGAGTTTATTTTAAACGTTACTAATTTTGTAAGAAAATCTTGGCATACTTCAATTGTAAAAAAATCATCATTGAGACCCTTTGTTATTTGATTGGGCATAGGTTTAATACTAACAAAAGGCAAATTTAAATTAGCTTTATTTATCAAAAACTTCAATTTTGAATGATTTTGTGAAGATTGCAGGTAATAAAGATAGACTTCCCATTCATCAGAAATCTGATCACTTTCAAAAATTTCAAAATTTTTTGAAATTTCACAGATATGGTAAGCTAACACAATAGATCCTAGGGTCCATTCCAATTTCTTGTTTGGAACAATTCCTTGAAATCCTTCTCTAAACTCCTCATCAACAAAAGCAGTTGTTATATCTCCAGTTTTAAATCTTTTATTTGCTAAAATAGCAGAAAGAAAGGATATATTATGATCTATCCCTTCAAGTAAGAATTTGTCTAAGGAAGATTCCATTCTATTAATAGATAAATCACGTGTTTTGCCCCAAGAACATAATTTCGCAATCATAGGATCATAGAATATTGATACCTCATCACCTTCTCTTACGCCAGTGTCATTTCTAGTAATTGTACCATCCAGATGATGAGTTTCTTTAGGTGGATTATATTTAGTCAATCTTCCAATAGAGGGTAGAAAATTTTTATAAGGATTTTCTGCATATATTCTGGTTTCAATTGCTGAACCATTTAAACATACATCATTTTGGGTAATTTCTAGTTTTTTTCCATATGCTATGTTAATCATCTGCTCTACTAAATCTATCCCTGTGATTAATTCAGTAACAGGGTGTTCAACTTGAAGACGTGTGTTCATCTCTAAAAAATAAAATTTTTTATCTTTATCAACTATAAATTCAACTGTACCAGCGCTACTATAATTAACTTTTCTTGCCAATTGAACAGCTTGATCACCCATCATTTGTCTTGTTTTTTTATCTAAAAAGGGTGAAGGAGCCTCTTCAATAACCTTTTGGTTTCTTCTTTGAATAGAACATTCTCTCTCACCTAAATAAATTACATTGCCAAAATCATCTGCTAATACTTGTATTTCAATATGTCTTGGTTCGGTAATAAATTTTTCTATAAAAATACGTTTGTCGCCAAAACTTTTAAGAGCCTCACTTGAAGCTCTTTCAAAATTATCTTCCACCTGATCACTTGAAAATGCAATACGCATACCTTTGCCGCCGCCGCCAGCACTGGCCTTTATCATTACTGGATAGCCTATTTCATCTGCAATTTTTATTGCTTCATTTTTATTTTTTATTATTCCAATATGACCAGGAACTGTATTAACATTTGCTGACTTAGCAATTTTTTTAGATTCGATCTTATCCCCCATTGATGCTATTGCTGATTTTGAAGGACCAATAAAAGTAATTCCAACTTTACTTAAAGATTCTGCAAAACTAGAGTTTTCGGATAAAAATCCATACCCTGGATGTAAGGCATCACATTTATTTTCTTTGCAAGCTTTAATTATCAAATCGGCTCTAAGATAACTCTGTGAGGCTGGAGATGGTCCTAAGTAAACTGCTTCATCAGCTAAACGAACATGTTCCGAATATCTGTCAGCATCTGAAAAAACTGCAACAGTTTTTATCTTCATTCTTTTTGCAGTTTTGATTATTCTACAAGCTATTTCTCCACGATTTGCAATTAAGATTTTTTTAAACATTATGTACTTCTGTTATAATTAAAGCGGAATATTTCCAAATTTTTTATCTGGATTCTTTTGTGTCTTATTATTTAATTTAGAAAATGCTTGTATCAACCTAAATCTGGAATTGCTTGGTATAATAACATCATCTAAGAAACCTCTTTCTGCAGCTATAAATGGATTTGCGAATCTTTCCTCATATTCTAATGTTCTAGTTTCTATTTGTTTTGAGTCATTTAATTCATTTCGGAAAAGAATTTCAACTGCTCCTTTTGCTCCCATTACTGCAATTTCTGCAGTAGGCCAAGCATAATTAGCATCCCCTCTTAAATGTTTAGAGCTCATGACATCATATGCTCCACCATATGCTTTTCTGGTAATTAGAGTAACCTTTGGTGTTGTAGCTTCTGCATATGCAAATAAAAGTTTTGCTCCATGCTTAATTATACCACCATACTCTTGAGCAGTTCCTGGCATAAACCCTGGTAC
>CACHEH010000047.1 GCA_902578805.1 uncultured SAR116 cluster alpha proteobacterium | reverse complement strand
ATATATAGCGACAAATTATTAAAACGTCTTAATAATGAAGCAAGTATTACTAAAATTGAAAAATTTAAATGACTAAAACTAAAAAAGTCATATTAATAACTGCTGGAGATCCCGCAAGCATATCCACTGAGATAACTATTAAAGCAATTGAAACAAAAAAAATTAATGAGAATATCAAAGCTGTTGTGATAACTGATCCAAATTTAATTAAAGAATATCAATCTAAATTTAAAAACAATATAGAGATCCATAAAATTAGAGATAAAATCAATTTTAGCGATTATAAAGATGGTTGCCTAAATATAATACCAATAAAACTTTTAAATAAAGTCAAATTTGGAAAACCAAACGTAAACCATTTTTCATTTATAAAATCTTCAATAGTTACATCGGTAAATATATGTATGAATAGTATTGCCTCTGGTGTTGTTACTAACCCTATAAACAAGTATATGATGAAGAAAGGTGGATTCAGTTTTGCAGGCCATACAGATTATCTGGCAACTCTTTCAAAAATAAAGAAAAACCCAGTAATGATGTTTGTGACAAATGAGCTTAAAACTTTGCCATTAACAATTCATGTTCCTTTAGCAATGGTTCCAAAATTAATTACAAAAGAATTAATTCGTAACAAAATCAAAGTTGCAGTTAAAGATTTAACTAAATTCTTTGATGTCAAAAACCCAAAAATAGCCGTAACAGGATTGAATCCTCATGCAGGTGAAAATGGTAATTTAGGTTTTGAAGAAATAAATATAATAAAACCAACCTTGGATGAGATGAATAAAGAAATAAATATGACGTTAGTTGGGCCTGTTCCAGCAGATTCTGCTTTTTGTTCAAGTAAAAGAAATAATTATGATTTGATAGTATGTATGTACCATGATCAAGCACTCATTCCGGTCAAAACATTAAATTTTTTTAATGGAGTAAATGTTACATTAGGGCTAGATTTTATAAGAACATCTCCTGATCATGGTACTGCATTTGATATAGCTGGTAAAAATTTAGCAAACCCAGAAAGTTTAATTTCTGCAATTAATCTTGCTTATAAAATGAGTATAAATAAGAAATGAATAATAAAATTAAAAACCTATCTAACATCTCAGAAACTCTAAAAAAAAATAATATTAAAATTTATAAATCCTTAGGCCAAAATTTTTTGTTTGACCTGAATCTCACTGACAAAATAGTTAGAAATTCTAAATCTAATGCTTCTACTATAATTGAAATAGGCCCTGGACCCGGTGGATTAACAAGATCTATTTTAAAAATTAAATCTGGTGTTGTATTCACAATAGACAAGGATTTGCAATCTGCAAAAATGTTAAATGATCTTAAACAAATATACAAACATAGACTTAACATAATTATTGATGATGCCTTGAATTACCCAATCTGGAAATTAGGTAATGCTCCTAGACAAGTAATAGCAAACCTTCCATACAATGTAGGTACAAAAATGCTTATAAACTGGTTAAAACACATTAGAAATTTTGATTTACTAACATTAATGTTTCAAAAAGAAGTAGCTGATAGAATTATTGCAAAACCTGGTTCAAAAAATTATGGTAGATTGTCAATTTTAACTAATTGGTTAACTCAAAGTACAAAATTATTTGATATTCCTGGTAAAGCATTTATACCAAGGCCAAAAGTAACTTCAACGGTAATTCAGTTGAAACCACTTTCAAAACCAATTTATGATGTCTCTTTTAAGTCTCTAGAAAAATTGACTCATCTTGCGTTTAGTCAAAGAAGAAAGATGATTCAAACTAGTTTGAAAAACATTGACGGTAGAAAAATTTTAGAAGAATTAGATATATCTCCTCAATTAAGACCACAAGATTTGTCTATTATTGAATTTTGTAAAATAGCAAGAAAATCTTATGATTTAAATTCTTAAAGAAGTTTTTTTATAGTTGCTTTTAAAGAAAGTTGTCGATATCTTCGAAGCCTTTCAGAAAATAAAATTGATTTAATTTGATTTACTGCAGTGTCTATCTCATTATTTACTATCACAAAATCGTATTCTTTATAATGGCTTATTTCTTTTTTTGCCTCAGACATCCTTTTTAAAAAATTTTCTTTATTTTCACTTGCTCTTTTGCCTAGTCTATTTTCAAGTTCTTCAATTGATGGTGGTAAAATGAAGACTTTCACGATATCGTCTGGTAAATATTTTTCAATTTGTCTTGTACCTTGCCAGTCAATATCTACGATAACATCCAAACCGTTATTAATTTTTGATACTATTTCATTTTTTAAAGTTCCATAAAAATATCCAAATACATTTGCATACTCTATAAATTTACTAGCCTTTATAAGCTTTTGGAATTCATTGTCACTTTTAAAATAATAATGTTTACCCTCTATTTCATCTTTTCTCTTTTTACGTGTGGTCACTGAAACCGACAACTCTATTCCATCTATATCATCGACTAATTTTTTGCTTATAGTTGTTTTTCCTGCTCCTGAAGGTGATGAAATAACAAGTAGCAAACCTTTGTTATTAGAAATAGACATTAATTACCTATCCTTAATTAAATTATTTTTCCATAAATTAATATTTTTCTTATGTATACTATAGGTTGAGGAAAATCTATGTCTGCCTTTACCATCAGAAACGAAATATAAGTAATCAGTTTTTTTTATATTTTTAAGAGAATAAATAGCATTTTTCCCAGGATAAGAAATTGGTGTTGGTGGCAAACCACGATAGTAATACGTATTGAATGGATGATCTGATCTCAACATTTTTTTTGTTATATTTTGACCATTAATTTTAAACCCATACGAAAGGGTGACATCAGATTGAAGTTTCATTTTTTTTTTGAGACGGTTGATAAAAACGCTTGCTACCAATTTACTATCTTCAAAATGACTTGTTTCCTTCTGTATAATTGAAGCAAGTATTAATAATTCATTTTTATTTTTTAAAATAAAACTATTTGACTTATTATTCCAAACACTATCTAACAATTTTTTTTGAGCTTTTTCCATTTGTGCTAACAATTTTTTTCTATCATACCCATATTTAAAAAAATACGTATCAGGTTTATAGATTCCCTCTTTTAAATTTTCTATATCTCCCCTTAAATAAGGATTATTTAGTAAGTTTTGCCTTAACTCAGATGCAGTTGCACCTTCAATAAGTGTAAATTGTCGAGTTATTGTTTTACCATTTTGAAAAAGATTTTGTATTTCAAAAATACTCAGATTTTTGGAGATTAAGTATTCACCTGCTTTTGGTATAAAAAGATTTTTTTGTAACAGTGATGA
>CACHEH010000046.1 GCA_902578805.1 uncultured SAR116 cluster alpha proteobacterium | reverse complement strand
CCATTAGTTTCTGAGGTCGCAGTAATTTCAGCTCCTGACAATAAATGGGGTGAAGTTGTAGCTGCAATTGTTATTCCTGTAAAAGATTTTGATAAAAATTTTGGAAAAAATTTAGTAGATTTTTGCGAGGACAAGTTAGCAAAATTTAAAATACCAAAAAAGATTATTTTCAGAGATTCTCTTCCAAAAAATGCATCAGGAAAAGTTTTAAAAAACGAATTAAGAAATATGTTTAAGTGATTTATTTAATATTACTTTGTACTTAAAGAAGGGTGTTTCGGTGACTTTAAAAGATAGAGATCAATATTTACCAGGATATTATAAGTCAAAATGGCCAGTGGAATGTGGTGGTAATAGGAGACAAAAAGCCTCTGAGGGTGGGCTTTGGGCTAAAGAAGGCAAAGCTATTGTTAACACCTTAATTAATGATAAATGGAATGTAATGGCTATTAAAAGAGGACCTTCAGAAGTTTACATTGGTGGAACAATGCCATCTTGGTCAGGTCCTGAACCTTATGGTTGGATAAAAAAAGTAGATCCATTTACACTTGAAACACACAATGAATCACCCAATTTACCTGCCGGTGGACATGTTTGGTGTGGTGCTATTGCAGCTCATGCTAATGGTGACTTATACAAAGTAAACGGCAGATATATGCATAGATTATCAAAGAATTGTGAAGTAATAATAGAGAAAAAATTACCGGTAAATCAAGCTCATAACGGTTTATTAATATTATCTGATGGAACAATTATTACCAAAGATTTAAGGCTTTCTAATGAAATAAGATCCACAATTACTAGATTAAATGCTGATACATTAGAAATTATTGGAGATCCTCTAATTTTGCCAGAAGGTTCCATGGGAAGAATTGCAAGTGATTTTGATAACAATAACAATGAATACATATATGTCCCTGGTATTGAAAATATATGGAGAATTAAGGTTTTTAAAAATGAATTGTTACTAGATGATGAGTGGTCTCCTAGGTATAGATCTTTAAAAGAAAATAATGGATTAGCTTGGGATGGTTGTATTTCAGATAATCATTTATGGATAATGGATAATGGGGATATTGACTCAGTACGAGCTATTTTTGAAAGTAAGCCCAATGGTCGATTTGAAACACCAAGTCATAGACTTAGTTGGAGAAGAAAAACACCTTGGTCTAATCCACAAAGGTTACTAAAAGTTTCAATAGAAGATGCAACTATAAGAGAAATTTATCCTTTTGGCACCTCAGGTGGTGGAATTATTGCACCACCTGTTCATGTTCCTGAATTTAACACTTGTATAGCATGGGATAGTATAAATGGAGGATTAGCGGGTGTAAAAGATGGCAGTCAAAAATTAGAAACTATTTGGAAAATCGATATTAGACCAACAATGCAACCAATTGTATTTCCTGATACAGGTGAACTTGTTATCAATGATTTCAAAAATAATGAAGATTTTCTAGTTGTGATAGATATAAAAAATGGCACAATCTTGGATAAAATCAAAACAGGTTCACGATTAGCGAATGGAATGTTTTTAACTGCGGGGGGTAACAGAGATATATATTATTGTTCAACTTTTGCTATATCATATATAAGGTGGGAATAAAGTTTATATTAAACTCTTAATTTAAGGGTATAAACTTTTTTTGGTTTGCTTCTTTAAAAGAATACTTAAAAAAACTATTCACATACAAATATTGTAGTCATGTAGTTAGTCAAAATGGTAAGGAAATAGTGGTGAGCCAGAGAGGATTCGAACCCCTGACCTATTGCTTAGAAGGCAATTGCTCTATCCAGCTGAGCTACTGGCCCATCACAAAAATTAATATATATTCTAAATTTCTTAAATCAATATAATTCTATTTTTACTTAATTCTTAAGTGTATTCACATCATTGGATTGTTGATGACACCCAACATGTTAACCCCTCTGTATAGTCCTTAAATCGTCTTTAATTTATAAATTTTTATACATATTTACTATTCACATATCGTTCACATACAGATTCACATGAAAATAGGATAATGTAATATATTGTTTTTATTCACTAATGTCTATCAATGGGGTGGAGTAGTTTGTTAGAAGGCAGTTGATCTATCCAACTGAGCTGTGCGTCAACGAATAAAAATTTTTTATTACCTAAATAATTAAGTCAAAACAAATATTGTAAAATTTAGTAATAAAAAATCTTCTGCATGCATGTCATTGGTTGTGGTATCTTTCTTAAATCTTCTGTTCCCAACCCTACACTTAATACTACGGACGATAATTTTGAAGTTACTTTATCAAAAGTCCATGCAAAATCAGTTGTAGTAAAGAAATATTTATCTTCCCAAATTACATAAGCCCCTTGTTTTTCAGCTAACAAATTTCCAATCATTACAAATTTACCATTTATTCTTCTATAAACTTTCGGATTATCCATATCTTTCGATCTATCAAATAAAAACTCAAACTTATTATTTGTATCAGAACAATCAAATCCTGCAGATGGAAGATGTACATCAGCTGCTATAGATTTAAAAGGTAACAAAAAAATTAAAAAAATTACATAAATCAAATTTATTTTTGAGATCACAGCTTATCTAACTTTATGGTTAATATTTTTAAATAATTATTGTAAGACATACATAACTTTTTAACTAATATAAAGAGATTTTTTATGTCATTTAATATAGATCATGTAGTAATAACAGTATCAGATATGAATAAATCTATAGATTTTTATTCAAATATTTTAGGAATGGAATTACACGAATTTTTATCATCTACAGATAATGTAAAGAGAAAATCTCTCAAATTTGGTAAGCAAAAAATAAATTTACATGAAGCATCAAAACCTTTTAAACCTCACGCGCATAACCCGTTTCCAGGTACAATGGATATTTGCTTTTTAACCCAAATTAATATTGAACATTGGATAAAAACATTTAATAAATTTAACATCAATATTGAAGAAGGACCCGTTCAAAAGACTGGTGCTAATGGTCCAATAAGATCTATATATGTAAGAGATCCAGATAAAAACTTAATTGAAATATCCAATAAAATTTAATAAATATATTTTAAATTATTTGGATTAACTCAGTTAATTCTCTTGTTCTTTTAACTTTATTTTTCCATTTCTGATCAAATTTTTTTATAAGAATTTCTAAATTTTTTGAATTAATAGCTTTTTCAGCGTCTTTATTGTTTTCAAATTCGTATATGGCAAGATGAAAATTTGTATTGTTTATCCAACCTCTTTTTGCATTTTTAGCCATTAATGCTTTTTTTGCTTCACTTAGATGTTCGTTAGCATA
>CACHEH010000045.1 GCA_902578805.1 uncultured SAR116 cluster alpha proteobacterium | reverse complement strand
GCAGAATTTTTGTCAGAATTTAAAAATTTAATTGAAAACCCCTCATTAATGCTTTTGTAGGAAACAGATATGTCAAATGTTGATTATGATCTTTTTATCATTGGTGGTGGCCCAGGTGGATATGTGGCAGCTATTAAAGCATCTCAACTAGGTATGTCAGTCGCATTAGTTGAAGATAAACATTTGGGTGGAATTTGTTTAAATTGGGGATGTATTCCTACTAAAGCACTATTAAAAGCAAGTGAAATTAGGCATATGCTAGATAATGTAGATGAATTTGGATTTACGGTATCTGATATAAAAATGGATATAAACAATATAACTAAACGTTCTAGAAAAGTTGCGTCACAATTGTCATCTGGTATCAGTCATCTCTTAAAAAAGAATAATGTGAAAGTTTTTGAAGGTTTTGGCAGTTTAGTTCAAACCTCCTCAAATGTAAAAAAAATCAGTGTAAAAACTAATAATGACATTATAAATAAAACTGCAAAGAATGTAATATTGGCCACTGGTGCTAGATCTAGAAATTTACCTTTTGTTTCTTCTGATGCATTGAATATTTGGGATTACAAGACAGCAATGACACCTCCAAAGTTACCCTCATCACTTATTATAGTTGGGTCTGGAGCAATTGGAGTGGAGTTTGCTTCTTTTTACAATGATTTAGGAGTTGATGTTACTATTATAGAATCATTGCCTTCAATTTTACCTAATGAAGACAGTGATATATCTAAAATAGTTAGAGTAAATTTTGAAAAAAGAGGTATCAAAATTAAAACTAATGCGACATTAAAAGCAGTTACCAATAAAACAAACTCAATTTCAGCAAAAATAACTATTAATGGAAATGTAGAGACAATTAACTCTGAAAAACTGATTTTAGCTATTGGAATCATAGCAAACACTGAAAAAATAGGATTAGAAAACTTTAAAATTAAAATTGATAAAGGGCATATAGTTACAGATGATTTTTTAGAAACAGACGAGAAAGGGATTTATGCAATTGGAGATGTAACAAAAGGTCCTTGGTTAGCACACAAAGCTAGTCACGAAGGTATTTTATGTGTGGAAAAGATTGCAGGTCATAAAAATTTAAAACCAATTGATAAAACATCAATACCAGGGTGTACCTATTGTAGACCTCAGGTTGCATCAATAGGTATGACAGAAGCACAAGCAAGATCTAATAATCTAAATTTAAAAATTGGTAAATTTCCATTTATTGGTAACGGCAAAGCTATTGCTATGGGAGAATCAGAAGGTCTAATTAAGACAATTTTTGACAAGGACACAGGAGAATTAATTGGAGCCCATATGGTTGGTCCAGAAGTGACAGAATTAATCCAAGGCTTTTCAATAGCAAAAAAACTTGAAACTACTGAACATGAATTAATGCACACTATTTTTCCTCATCCAACGTTATCTGAAAGTATGCATGAATCAGTTTTGGATGCCTATAATCAAGCTATTCATTATTAAGAATTGGTGTTGACTATTTAGAATATGATCATGAATGAAATAAAAATTAGACATCCAGAAAAAATACATAAGAAAGATAACATCTCACCACCTAAACCAGATTGGTTAAGAGTAAAGGCACCATTGGGTAAAATTTTTAATGAAACAAAAGGTTTATTAGAAGATTTTAACATTACAACTGTTTGTGAAGAAGCTAGTTGTCCAAATATAGGAAGTTGTTGGTCCAAAAAACATGCTACTATGATGATAATGGGTGACATATGTACTAGAGCATGTGCTTTTTGTAACGTTGCTACTGGTAAACCAAATAAACTTGATTTATCTGAACCAATAAGAGTTGCCAAATCAGTTGCAAGATTGAAATTAAGTCATGTTGTTATAACATCTGTTGATAGAGATGACTTAAATGATGGTGGAGCTGACCATTTTGTTAATACAATTAATGACATACGACATTTATCACCAAACACTTCAATTGAAATTCTTACACCTGATTTTTTAAGAAAAGAAGGGGCTTTAGAAAAAGTAGTAAATGCCAAGCCAGATGTTTTTAATCATAACCTTGAAACTGTTCCAAGATTGTATCCAACTGTTCGTCCTGGAGCTAGATATTTTCATTCATTAAATTTGTTAGCAAAAGTAAAAGAAATCAATCCAAATATTTTTACAAAATCTGGAATAATGGTTGGCTTGGGTGAAAGTCAGAACGAAATTTATCAGGTTATGGATGATATGAGATCTGCAGAGATTGACTTTCTGACTATTGGTCAATATCTACAACCTACCATAAAACATCATAAAGTAGAGAAATTTGTAAATCCTGATGAGTTTGAGCAATATAAAAAAGTTGCTTTATCTAAAGGCTTTTTATTAGTTTCATCATCTCCACTAACAAGAAGTAGTTTTCATGCAAGCGAAGATTTTGAAAAATTAAAAAAAATTAGAAATAATCAATAAAATAATTAGAAAAGCAATCTTATTATGAGGCATGAAGAACGGAGAATAATAAAACACACTCCTAGTGATTTATACAATCTAGTTGCAGATGTTAAAAAATATCCTGAATTCTTGCCATGGTGTTTAGGTGCAAGAATTAAAAATACAACCTTAAAATCTTTTGAAGCAGACTTAATAATTGGTTTTAAAATTTATAAAGAAATATACTCTTCTAAAATAATTCTTGATAAAAAAAATAAAAAAATAATTGTCAATTATAAAGACGGTCCTTTTGAACATCTTCAAAACTATTGGTTATTTAAAGAAAATCCTGATGGCTGTGAAATAGAATTTATGGTTGATTTTAAATTTAAATCTATTTTTTTACAAACATTGATGGAAACTTTGTTTAATGAAGCTGTCAAAAAAATGGTAAAAGCCTTTGAAAGCAGGGCTAATGATTTGTACAGTTAAAGATTAGATTTCTGAAATAATTTTGTTAGCAAGTTTTAATGAACGGTATGTTGTTTTTTGCCTGACCTCAAGTCTATTTCCAAAAAACTGATTTTTGCTTGTAATAATTTTTTGTTTGGTTCCAATTGCAATCCAAACAAGTCCTACTGGTTTGTCAGCAGTACCTCCAGAAGGCCCAGCAATTCCAGTAACTGCAATAGATAAATCTGCATTTAGTATTTCTAATGAGTTTTTAGCCATATTAGATGCTATTATTTCGCTTACAGCTCCATTTTTTTTAATTAAATCGTCTGGAATATTAAGCAATTTACTCTTCATATCGTTAGAATAAACAATCACTGAAGATTTAAATATTTTGCTTGAACCATTAATGTGAACAATCGCAGATGATATCATACCTCCTGTACAACTTTCCGCTGTAGTAATAGTTAAGTTTTTATTAATACAATTTAAATATAGATTTTTAGACTCAAGATTAATCTTTTCCCACATTTTTATTTCCATATTCGTTTAATGATTAGTGTTTTAATTTAAAATAGTTAAAATTGTAACTTTAGTTACAACAGCAAACAGTCCCGCAACTATATCATTTAC
>CACHEH010000044.1 GCA_902578805.1 uncultured SAR116 cluster alpha proteobacterium | reverse complement strand
TGATGAAATTATATCTGAAATTTATGATGCACTGTTAGCTTATCAAGTGATATTTTTTAGAGACCAAAAGTTCAGTCCAGACACTCAAAAAGCATTCGCAGAAAGAATTGGAAAGCCAATAGTTTATCCTTTTGTAAAAAGTTTAGAAAAATTTCCTGAAATTACACCAATTTTGAAGAAGGAAACTGACACAAATAATTTTGGTGGAATTTGGCATAGTGATACTACCTATCAAGAAGAACCTCCTATGGGAACAATGCTGTATGGTATTGAAACACCTGATTATGGAGGAGATACAGAGTGGTCCAATCAATACATGGCTTATGAGAGTTTGTCTGAGGGTATGAAAAAATTTTTAGACACTTTAGAAGCAGTGAATATTTCAGGTAAATCACGAGTTGCTAAAACCAGATCGGATATTATGAAACATGCGTCAGTTGGTCTAAAAGGAGACGAATTAAAAGCTATTCACCCAGTAGTAAGAACACACCCAGAAACTAAAAGAAAATCATTATATGTTAATGAAGCTCATACGACCAATTTTGTTGGCATGACGGAGGAAGAAAGTACACCAATATTAGAGTACTTATACAAGCATCAAATCAAATCAGAATTTACTTGTAGATTTCAATGGAAACCAGGGTCTGTAGCAATTTGGGATAATAGATGTACAATGCATAATCCTATAAATGATTACCATGGACAAAGACGATTAATGCATAGAATAACTTTTGCAGGAGATAAACCGTCATAAGCAAAAAAGTGGAGAAAAAGATGTCGCAAAAAAAATATTTTAATAACATTAATGACTTAGATTCAGGAATAAAAAGAGAACTTGCAGAAGGAGTTTCTACAAGAATTTTTTGTGGTGAACAAGCTATGCTATCTCTAGTTGACATTGAGCCAAATGCTAAAGGTAAAATTCACTCACATCCAGAAGAGCAATGGGGACTTTTGATTGAAGGTTCTGGAATTAGAATTCAAGGTGGCGAAGAAATAGAAATTAAAAAGGGTGACTTTTGGCAGACGCCTGGAGGGGTTGAACATGGTATTATAGCTGGTCCAGAAGGAGCAAAAATCCTTGATGTTTTTAGCCCTCCTAGAGAAAATTACAAATCTGCTGGTTCTGGATTCGGTTCATAATGATTTCAATTGATTATTTTATGAGCCATGGAAGTCCTTGGACATTTCTTGGACATGATCGTTTGGGAAAACTAATAAAAAAATTCAACGTTAATTTGAATATGTATCCAGTAAACTATGGTGAAATTTTTCCAATTTCTGGAGGACTTCCTGTTTCAAAAAGACCACCCCAAAGACAAAATTTAAGATTACAAGAATTGAATAGGTGGTCTAAATTTTTAAATATAAAATTAAATCCACAACCAAAATTTTTTCCATCAAAAACTCTTCTTCCGTCATTAATAATTATAGCTGGTAAAATTCAAAAAGTAGAAAATTATTTTGAACTTGCCAATAATATTATGAATAGTTTGTGGGTTAGAAATCAAGATGTAGACAATGAAGACGTGCTCATAAACATATTGGATCTTATGAACTTAGATTCAAAAAAAATTATTTTGTTTGCTAAAAGTGAAGAATGTAAAAAAGTTTTTGAAGATTATACCCAACTAGCTATTAAAAAAAATGTTTTTGGAGCTCCAACATATATTATAGATGATCAAATTTATTGGGGACAAGATAGATTAGATTTTGTTGAAAGACATTTATTAAGTCTTAATTGAACTAATAAGTATTGTTTTTAAAAAATTATTTGAGTAATATGCAAAAATAAAATTAAGGAAATGTCATGGATACAAGTATTGATATAGATCAAAAGAATGTAGTTGATCTTAAATCAAAGTCAAAAATTAAACCCAATTTCAATTGGGAAGATCCCCTCTTATTAGATTCTTTGATTTCTGAAGAAGAAGCTCTAATTAAATCAACTGCTCATGAATACGCTCAAGCTAAACTTTTACCAAGAGTAGAAGAAGCATTTTTAGAAGAAAAAACAGATAAAAATATCTTTAAGGAAATGGGAGAACTTGGTTTATTGGGAATTACTATTCCTGAAAAGTATGGTTGTGCTGGTGCTTCATACGTATCCTATGGACTAGTAGCAAAAGAGGTAGAAAGAGTTGACTCAGGTTATAGATCAATGATGTCTGTTCAATCCTCTTTAGTGATGCATCCAATTTACACTTACGGCAGCGAAGAACAAAGACAAAAGTATTTGCCAGGTTTGGCTTCAGGCGATCTTATTGGTTGTTTTGGATTGACTGAACCAGATGCTGGATCAGATCCTAGCTCTATGAAAACTACAGCAACAAAAGTTAAGGGTGGATATTCCTTATCTGGTTCAAAAATGTGGATTTCTAATTCTCCAATAGCTGATGTTTTTGTTGTTTGGGCTAAGTCTAAAGAACATGATGACGCCATTAAAGGATTTATACTTGAAGAAGGAATGAATGGTTTAAGTGCACCAAAAATAAAAGGAAAATTATCACTAAGAGCGTCTATAACTGGTGAAATTGTTATGGACAATGTTTTTGTTCCAGATGAAAATCTAATGCCAAATATAACTGGTCTAAAAGGACCATTTGGCTGTTTGAATAGAGCAAGATATGGCATAGCTTGGGGAGTGATGGGTGCAGCTGAAGACTGTTGGCATAGAGCTCGCCAGTACACATTAGATAGAAAACAATTTGGTAAACCATTGGCAGCTACTCAACTAATTCAAAAAAAATTAGCAGATATGCAAACTGAAATTGCATTAGGTTTAGGTGCGGCACTTCAAGTTGGAAGGTTATTTGATGAGGGTAATTTAGCACCAGAAGCAATTTCGCTCATAAAAAGAAATAATTGTGGAAAAGCACTTGAAATTGCTAGACATTCAAGGGATATGCACGGGGGAAATGGTATACATGCTGAATACCAAGTGATGCGTCATTTAATGAATTTAGAAACTGTTAATACATATGAAGGCACTCATGACGTTCATGCACTTATATTAGGTAGAGCACAAACGGGTATTCAGGCCTTTTTTTGATTTAATTTCTGTAGTTTAGAAGTATTTAAAAATGCTTAAGAGTGTTTTTATAATTTTATTATACCAATTAATCGGTGAACTTTTTCAGAAATTTTTTGGTTTGAGTATTCCTGGACCAGTTATTGGTCTAGTTTTACTTTTACTTACACTGCTTCTAATACAAAAAAGACAAAGAGTAGTACCCATTAAAGAAGATTTGTTTAATTCAGCAGAAATTTTATTAAATTATCTACCGTTATTATTTATTCCTGTAGGAGTTGGTGTTGTAATGCATCTTTCTCTTTTAGAAGATAATCTTGCTTCAGTTGTTTTCGTAATTATTTCAGGGACTTTATCAACCCTTGCTTTAACGGGGTATATTATGGAAAAAATTCTTAGAAAGAAAACTCTAGATGATTGATCAGGACAAACTATATAGTATTTGGGTTTATCTACAAGCCGAGCCATTATTTTGGT
>CACHEH010000043.1 GCA_902578805.1 uncultured SAR116 cluster alpha proteobacterium | reverse complement strand
CTGAAGTTGTTAGTGATGATGATCCATTGCTTGAAATAAACAAAGATGATCAAAATGATATTGCTGCAGATGAAATAGGGTTAGATGATAACATAAATTTTATTGATGATAGTGAAATCTCAGGCGAAGAGCTTGGAGAGGATGATGATATTTCAGAAGAAAATGGAATTAACGTAGAAATAAGTGAAGAAGATAAAAAATAAAACTAATTTGGGGCTATAGCTCAGCTGGGAGAGCGCTACACTGGCAGTGTAGAGGTCAGGGGTTCGAACCCCCTTAGCTCCACCATAATATAAGAGTATAAAAATAAATAAATAAAAAATTATTAGGTTGCTTGGTTTGGATTTTATTGATGCCCATTGTCGCTTTTTATAGTAAAGATAGTAATACTGACCTCTTGGAGGAATGGGAGCAAAGGTTACGATTATATTTCCCTTCAATTAAATTAGTTGATTTGTTGAGTTATAAGGCAGAAAATGCAATAACCGCTCTATTATGGAAAGCCCCTCTTTTTAGAGTAAAAGAATTAAAAAATTTAAAAGCTCTAATTTCACTAGGCCAAGGTGTAGATCATATCTTAAAAGATAATATTATAAACACAAAGATTCCAATTGTAAGAATTGTTGATCCATACATGGCAAAATCTATGAGTCACTGGGTAATAATATCTGTTTTAAATTTTACAAGGGATACATTCGGGTATTATGATCAGCAAAAATCCAAAACTTACAAAGCTAGAAAAGAAGTCAACTTTACCAACGTTAAAATTGCAATTTATGGTATGGGAGCAATTGGAAGGGTTGTAGCTAGAGATCTTAAACAATTAGGATTTAAAATTTATGGATGGAGTAGGACACCTAAAAATATTTCTGGTGTAATTTGTTACAGGGATAGAGATAAATTTGAATTTCTACTTAATACTTGTGATATTCATATTTGTCTTTTACCATTGACATCTGAAACAGCTAACATTTTTGATAAATCATCATTCAAAATGATGAAATTTGGTTCGTGTTTTATAAATGCTGGTAGAGGTGAGCAAGTGGTTGAAGAAGACTTGATCGAATATTGTAAATCTGGTCAGATTTCTCATGCTATTTTAGATGTTTATTGCAAAGAACCTTTACCAAAAAATAGTAGATTATGGGAACAAGAAAATATAAAAATTTGGCCACATGTAGCTGCAGAAACAAATCCTGAAACCGCAGCAAAACAAATAGCAAAAGCTATTAAATGCATTGAAAATGGAAAAACACCTCCCAACACAATAGATATAAAAGTAGGCTATTAATTTTTAAAATTCAGAGGAGATTTTTATGGATTTAAAAAATAAGGTTACCTCATTAGTTCATATCCGTGGTGCAATGATTTTTGAATTTTTTAGTCCTGGAATACCAATAGTACTTAAAAATGCAGGTTGTGAGTTTATAATTTTTGATATGGAGCATGGAGGTCTCTCATTTGAGCAATTCAAAACACTTGCTATAATATCGAATTCTCATAAAATTTCTCCTTTAATTAGGATTCCTGAAGTGAGGTATAATTATATTGCAAGGGCGTTAGATTTAGGTGCTTCAGGAATAATGGCTCCTATGGTAAATACTGCAGAGGATGCATTAAGAGTTGTCTACTCATCAAAATATCCACCATTAGGACAACGTGGAGCGGGATTTGGTTTTGCTCACGACAATTATATTAATGAAAATCCTTTATCATATATTCAAAAAGCAAATAATTCACTAATTAACATTATACAAATTGAAACCAAAAAAGCTTTGGAAAATGTGAGAGAAATAGCAGCAATAGACGGAGTTGATTGCCTTTGGGTTGGACATTTTGATTTGACTAATTTTTTAGGTATACCTGGTGACTTTACCTCGAAGATATATTTAGATGCGATTAATGAAATTATTATGGCTGCAAAATATAATAATAAAAGCCTTGGAATAATGGTTAATAATAAACGAGAATTAGAAACATATTCCAAACTTGGTTTTAATATGATAGCTATTGGAACTGAAATGAAAATTTTATCTGAATCAATTTCTCAAATCTTAAAATTATCTTAAAATAAACATTATGGAGTATAATTATGTTCAAGGTTGGTATTTCCGGAGATTTGTTGAATAGCAATGATGAACCATGCTTTGGTATGGAACCATTCAATCTTCTTAAGAAAAGAGATGATATTGAAGTATCCTGGATGGACAAATCAATAATTGAATTAGATACAGAAATGACTTCACAGTTTGATGCAATCCTTCTAAACTTACCTAAAGCAACTAGCGCTTGTGTCTCTAATTCTAATTGTAAATTAAAAATAATATCTAGATTTGGAGTTGGCTTTGATTCTGTTGATATTGAAGCTATGAAAAAAAAAAATATTGTAGTTACTAACACTCCCAATGCAGTTCGGAGACCAGTTGCTGTTGCTGCTCTTACAATGATTTTTGCAGCTGCTGGTAAATTATTACAAAAAGATAATCTTGTGAGGAATGGAAATTGGAATGACAGAACCAATTATATGGGCTTAGGCCTCACTAGAAAGACATTAGGGGTTATAGGTGTTGGAAATATTGGTGCTGAGACAATTGGACTATCTAAACCTTTTTTTAAAAACATATTAGCTTATGACCCATTTAAATCTGAAAAGCAAATTTCAGAAATTGGGGCAATTAAGGTTGATTTTCTTGAGTTAGCTTTGAGAAGTGACTTCATTGTAATTTTATGCAATTTAAATAATAATACTAGAGGTATGATAAAAAATGATTTTTTTTTTAAAATGAAAAAAAGTGCTTACATTTTTAATTTATCTAGAGGTCCTGTAATTAATGAAAAGCATATGGAAAATGCTCTTGAACATAGAGAAATTGCTGGAGCTGGGTTAGATGTTACTGAAAAGGAGCCCTTATCAACAGACAGTAAATTATTAAATCATGAAAATGTCATTCTTACTCCACACGCACTTTGTTGGACTGATGAATGCTTTAATGACATTGCTACAGAAGCAATTACTTCAATAATAAATTATATAGATAAAAAACCAATCTTAAATCAAGTAAATATATAAACAATTAAGCAGCTTCTTCTCTAATTGTTTGAGAAATCACGGCTAAAGCACTTTCTGAGCTTTTACAACCTCTTAACTTAGTAGTAAGTTCTTTATTTCTTAGTAATCGTGAAATAAGTGCTAAAGCTTGCAAGTGTTCTGACCCATTATCATTTGGTGCTATTAATAAAAACACTATATCAACTGGTTGATCATCTGTGGCATTAAAGTCTAAGCCGGTAGATAATGTTGATACAAAAACAAAACATCTTTCAATATTTTCTATATTGGCGTGAGGGATTGCAATGCCGTTTCCAACAGCTGTGGACCCAAGTTTTTCCCTTTTTGTTAAATTTTCTAATAAAGTTCTAGAGTTAATTTTCAGCTTTTTTTCAGCCAGTTTACTTAATTCGTCAAGAACTTGTTTTTTGCTAGTACCATTAAAATTTACAAGAAAACCATCTGCAAATAGCATATCATTGATATTCATTTCAAACCTTTAA
>CACHEH010000042.1 GCA_902578805.1 uncultured SAR116 cluster alpha proteobacterium | reverse complement strand
TTAGGTGGAAACAGTTACCTCTTAAATGAAAAAGAAATGCAGTTAGGGGAAAGAGAGACTGTCGAGGATACTGCTAGAGTTCTAGAAAGATATGCTGATATGGTGATTATAAGATGCTTTGGACATGATCAGTTAATAAAGTATGCAAATGTATCTGAGGTTCCTGTAATTAACGCTCTTACAGATTTTAGTCACCCATGCCAAGTTGTAGCAGATTTAATTACTATGAAAGAACATTTAAAAGATTTTGAAAATAAAAAAATTACCTGGTTTGGTGATTGTAATAACGTTTTACAAAGCTGGATAGAGGCTTCTGGTTTACTAAATTTTGAATTAAACATAGCTTGTCCAGAGGGTGTAAAACCTGACGCGAAAACAATATCATGGGCTCTTGAAAGAAATAATAGTATTTTTATTACACATAATCCTCAAGAAGCTGCAGAAGGTGCTAACTGTATTATTACTGATACATGGAGATCAATGGGTGATAAAAGCCCATTTCCTGAAGATCAATTCATACCATTTCAAGTAAATAAAAACATAATGGAATTAGCAGATAAGAATGCGATTTTTATGCATTGTCTACCCGCTTACCGAAATAAAGAGGTAAGTTCTGAAGTGATAGAAGGAAGTCAATCTGTTGTATTTGATGAAGCTGAGAATAGATTACATGCACAAAAAGCAATCATGCAATTTTGTTTTAAATAAAAATTTGAGTAACTTATATATCTAAAATGACTTTAAATAATAACGTAATTCCATTCCAATTAGGTAGCAATACTGTTAGAGGTAATATAGTAAGACTTCAAACTGTTGTTTCTGAAATATTAAAGCGCCATAAATATCCAAAAAATGTGGAAAGTTTATTCGCTGATACACTTACTATTACAGCATGTTTAGGGTCTAGAATGAAGCATGATGGTGTTTTTACTATTCAAGCTAAAGGTACAGGAGATGTTCACACTTTATTTTCTGACATAACAAGTGATGGGTTTCTTAGAGGTTATGTTGGTCTAAATGCAGGTTTTAAAAATACAGAGAGCAACTTAAATTCTTTAATGGGATCAGGGCATATTTCATTCACTCTAGATCAAGGAAAATATACTAAAAGATATCAAGGAATAGTATCTCTTGAAGAACCAAGCATGTCCAAAACCACAGAACTTTATTTTAATAATTCTGAACAGCTAGAAACAAAATTTCTAACTTTTAATTATTTTGATATTGAAAAAAATTATAGAAAAAACTTATTTTCTGCTGGACTTATAATGCTTCAAAAAATGCCTGCACAAAATAGCTTTGACGAGGAAAGTAATGATGAGGTTTGGCAAAATTCATTGAATTTTTTGTCAACATTAGGAAAAGAAGAGTTTTTATCTACTAACCTTACCTCTGAAGAAATACTTTATAGATTGTTCAATGAGCTAGAAATTACAGTATATGACGAAATAATTATCCAAGACCAATGTAGGTGCTCAGAAGAAAAGATAAAATTTGCTATTAAAAATTTAAGCAAACAAGAATTGAGAGATATTGTAGATGAAAACGGAAAAGTGAAGGTTGTTTGTGAGTTTTGTAAAACAGAAAGAATATTTCCTAGTAAAATTTATAATTAATTCTTCCAGAATAATGGTGAGAACATAACTAATATTGCAAAAATTTCTAGGCGACCCAATATCATACCCGCACATAAAATTAATTTTCCTAGATCTGGGATCGCTTGATATGAACCTGAAGGACCAATTACGTCACCTAAACCAGGGCCAACGTTTCCTATTGCAGAAGCTGCTCCTGAAATTGCCGTAATTAAATCAAGTCCTAATCCACCTAGCAAGCAGGCAATTATAGCAAAAGATAATATATATAAAAAGAAAAAACCCATCACTGACTCAGCCACATTTTCTGGGATTGGTTTTTGGTTGTAATAAGAAACTACTACAGCATGTGGTCTTATAAGTTTTGAGACTTGTGATTTAGCATTCGCTATTAAAACTTGTATTCTAGCCATTCTTAAACCACAGGTTGTTGATCCGGCGCAGCCTCCAACAAACATAAGAATGAGTAAAATCGTTGTAGGAAAGCCACCCCAATTATTAAAATCAGATGTCCCAAAACCAGTTCCAGTTATTATTGAAATCACATTGAAAGAGGCTAGTCTTAATGCGTCAACAAATGGTAAATTGTTAAAACTTAAATACAAAGACATGATTAAAACCACAAATAAAACCAAAGTTAAAAATAGTTTAACTTGATCATCTTTAATTAGATTTTTTATACCATTTTTGGTTAAAGCCAAATAGTGAACAAAAGGAAGTGATCCAACCAACATTCCAAAAATAATAATTATTTCAATAGTTGACGAATTAAATGCAGCTAAAGATTCAGATTTTGTCGAGTATCCCCCAGTTGCAAGAGTTGTCATTGCATGTGCAATTGAGTCAAATACTGGCATTCCAGCACCCCATAACATGAATGCCCATATAACAGTCAAAGTTATATACACAATACTAATTCCAGCGGCAAAGCTTGCTGCCTTTGGAACTACTTTGTCTGGGGTTTCATATGACTCAGTTTTAAAGAGTTGCATACCACCGATTGATAACATTGGTAATACCGCTAAGGCCATAACAATTATACCAACTCCACCAAGCCATTGAAGAAGTGCTCGCCAAATTAAAATTCCATAAGATTTTGTTTCTAAATTTTCAATTACGGTAGCACCTGTAGTTGTTATTCCTGATGTTGATTCAAAAAAAGCATCTATAAAACTCATATCGATATCTGAAAGTAAAAAGGGTAATGATCCAAATAAAGCGATTGAGATCCATGCACTATTTGTCAATAAAAATGCCTGTCTCAATTCTAGATGTTCAGTTGCGCTTCCTTTGGTTGTTAGAAAAAGTATCGACCCTACAAATAAGGTAGCCATTGAAGATCCTACAAATGCAGGCCAGTTTTGACTACCATAAAACCAATCCACTAATGCAGGCACTATCATAAATATAGAAAGAATGCATAATAACATTCCAATGAGATAAATTATTGGTGAAAATTTCATGATTTATTCTGTCAGCTTTATTAAAGACTATTTAATTTAAATTTCCTTAAGTTGCCATTTTCAAAAATCTATCTTGTAAATTTATATCCTCTAAAAAACAACCACTAAAAAGATTAGTAGTCATTGTAACATCATTTTTTAAAACACCTCTAGTGCTCATACAGTGATGTTCTGCGTCAATAAATACCGCGGTTCCCTTGGGTAGTAAGGTTTTATCAATACAATTTAATATTTGTGCAGTCATAGTCTCTTGAGTTTGAAGTCTTTTTGCGTAGAGATCTAACACTCTCGCTAGTTTTGAAATTCCAACAACTCTTTTGTCTGGATAATAACCTATAGAAGCTCTTCCAATAATAGGAACCATGTGGTGTTCACAATGACTTTCAAAATTTATATTTTTTAACAAAACAATATCGTTATATCCTTCGATATCTTCAAAAGTTTTAGATAAAAATATTTCAGGATCTTGGCTGTAACCTGCATAAAATTCGTTGAACGATTTTATTACTCTCTTAGGCGTTTCTATAAGACCTTCTCTTTCAGGATCTTCACCTATATATCGTATTAAGGTCTTAACGGCTTCTTCGGCCTCCGCTTTTGAGATAATTTTATTATCTTCATTATC
>CACHEH010000041.1 GCA_902578805.1 uncultured SAR116 cluster alpha proteobacterium | reverse complement strand
AATCGAAGTAAACATCTACAAAACAATTAACATATAAACAAGGCCGGAGTAATACATGATAATTAATAAAATCAATGATAATGGTTCAGGTCCTTGGGGTGGGGGTAATAACCAAAATCCTTGGGGCAAAAGACCTAATTCAAATGGTACTCCTCCAGATGTTGATCAAATGCTTAAAGAAAGCAAGGATAAACTAAAAAAAATGATGCCATCAGGTTTTGGTGGTGGAAAAGGCTTTATGATTTTATTGCTTATATTGTTAGCTATATGGTTGATGACGGGTATTTACAGGGTTAATCCACAACAGCAGGGTGTTGTTATGAGATTTGGGGAATGGGTGAGAACCACACCACCTGGTCTTCATTATCACCTTCCTAGCCCTATAGAAAAAGTTCTTACACCCGACGTTACAAGAGATAATAGAATTGAAATTGGTTACCGATCATTTGGTGGTGCTGCTACCAGCAGAAGAGATGTACCTGACGAGTCAAAAATGATAACTGGTGACGAAAACAATATTGATATTGATTTCATTGTTTTTTGGAAGATTTCTGACGCCGGGGCTTATTTGTTTAATATCCAAGATCCACCCGAGACTGTAAAAGTTGCAGCACAATCAGTTATGAGAGACATAATAGGTCAGACAAAGATACAAACTGCACTTACTGGTGGTCGTCAAGATATTCAATTGAAAGCAAAAAACATGCTTCAGGAACTTTTAAATGAATATGAAGCTGGCGTTGAAATTAGAGATGTCCAATTGCTCTCGGTTAACCCACCCTCTGAGGTTATCGATGCTTTTAATGATGTTCAAAGAGCAAGACAGGATAGAGATACTCTTATAAATGAAGCTGAAGCATTTCGAAATGACATAGTTCCTAGGGCTAGGGGTGAGGCTGCTCAACTTATTTCTGAAGCTGAAGCATATGCTAGTGAAGTTGTAAACAGAGCAAAAGGTGATGCTGATAGATTTAACTCAATATATAGAAGTTATAAACTTAATCCTGAGGTAACAGAGTCAAGAATATATTTAGAAACAATGGAAAAGGTATTTTCAAGAGTTAAAAAAATTATAATGGATAATTCAGCAAGTTCATCTGGTGTTGTTCCATATTTACCATTAGATCAATTGAAACAAAAAGGAAATCAGTAATGTCTTCTTTTAAAATTTTATCAGGTATAGGTGTTTTAGCAGTCTTTCTTGGTATACTTAGTTCTTTTTTTACTGTTGACCAAACTCAACAAGCATTGGTTCTTCAATTTGGTGAGCCCAAAAGATTAGTTAACAAACCAGGTTTAAATTTTAAAATTCCATTTATTCAAGAAGTTACCTACTTTGAAAAAAGAGTTTTATCTTTAGTATCTCAGGACTCAGAAGAAGTTATATTGGCTGACCAAAAAAGACTTGAAGTTGATACGTACTCAAGGTTTAGGATAACTGATCCTCTTTTATTTTATCAAACAGTTAGAAATGAATTCGGTGCTCGTCAACGTTTGGAATCCATAATTGATTCATCTGTTAGAAGGGTGTTTGGTAAGTTTGAACTTACAGCAATTTTGTCGGATGCTAGAACAAAAATCGTCGAAGATATTGGTGACGAAGTCAATTCAACTATCAAAAAATTAGGAATGGAAATCGTTGATGTTAGAATAAGAAGAGCTGATTATCCTGAAGCAACTAGTCAAAACATATTTAATAGAATGAAAACTGAAAGAGAGCAAGAAGCTAAGGAGTTTAGAGCAGAAGGTGCAGAAGAGGCTCAAAAAATTCGTGCGGATGCTGAAAAACAAAAGGTCGTTCTTGTTGCAGAGAGTAAAAGAAAAGCAGAAGCCTTAAGAGGTAATGGTGACGCTCAAGCTATTAAAATCTATTCTGATGCCTTCGGACAAGATGAAAAGTTTTTCAAATTTTATAGATCTATGCTCGCTTATGAAAACACCTTTGCAGATGATGGAACAACAATGTTATTAAGTCCTGATAGTGACTTTTTTAGCTTTTTTGGTAAACAAGATGGTAAAAAATAAATTGTAGTTTGTCTTAAAACTAACGAATTTATCGCTTATTTGGCCTTAAAAGTGCCTTTATTTTTTAATATTTATTACGAATAACTTAATGGTGGGTAAATGTCTTATATGTTTAATTTTAAAAATAGTAATAAATATGTACTAGTTACAAGTATATTAATCTTATTGTTTTCAGTTAATTTTACAAATGCCAAAAATGCGCCTGAAAGCTTTGCTGAGTTAGCTGAAAAATTGAGTCCTTCAGTTGTTAATATTTCAACTACAACAGTTGTTCAACAAAAATCAAGAGAAATGCCCTCTTTCCCCCCAGGTTCTCCCTTTGAAGACTTTTTCAAGCAATTTGACAAACCTGAAAATAAAAAAAGAAGAGCTCAATCGCTTGGTTCTGGTTTTATTATTGATGAAACCGGTTTTATCATAACCAATAATCACGTTATTGATAATGCTGAAAAAATAATGGTTATTTTATTTGATGATACCTCATTTGAAGCAAAAGTAGTAGGTAAAGACCCTAAAACTGATGTTGCTCTTTTAAAAATTGATCCAAAAAAAACAAAGCTTAAAGCTGTAAAATTTGGTAACTCTAATAATCTTAGAGTTGGTGACTGGGTTATGGCAATTGGAAATCCGTTTGGTTTTGGTGGAACAGTTACTGCTGGCATTGTATCTGCAAGAGGAAGAAATTTATCTGGATCATATGACGATTATATACAAACAGATGCATCTATTAATAGAGGTAATTCAGGAGGTCCATTATTTGATATGAAAGGTAATGTTGTTGGTATTAATACTGCTATTTTTTCACAATCTGGTGGATCAGTTGGAATAGGTTTTGCTGTTTCATCTAATTTAGCTAAACAAGTTACTGATCAACTCAAACAGTACGGTAGAACAAAAAGGGGGTGGCTTGGCGTTTTAATTCAAGAAATTTCTGACGATATTGCAGAAGGTTTAGGTATGAAAACTGCCATGGGAGCCTTGGTATCTTCAGCAACTGAGGGAGGTCCTGCTGAAAAAGCAGGGATCAAAACAGGTGATGTAATTATTAGGTTTAATAATATAGAAATCAAAAATATGAAAGAGCTTCCAAAAGTAGTTGCCAGCACTGCAGTTGGAAAGTCTGTACCAATTGTTATACTTCGAAATGGAAAAGAAATAACGTTGAAAGTAACATTAGGTGAGCTTGAACTGGCAGAAAAAGATAATCTAATTGGGAAGTCACCAGTAAAGAATGCTAAAACTAAAGAATATGCTAAACTTGGCTTTACAGCTGAAGAGTTATCTGACCAAAATAAAGAAAAGTTTAAACTAAAAGACATTGATGCAGGTGTAGTTATCACATCAGTTAAAAATGATAGCTCAGCGCAACAAGCTGGATTAAGTCCTGGCATGGTTATAATAAGGGTGGGTCAGATAGAGGTGAATTCTCTGAATATAATTGATGAAGCTATAAAAAATGCCATTAAACAAAAAAGGAAAGCTTTATTGCTTCTTGTTAAGATTGAGAGTGGCACCAGGTTTGTTGCTTTAGAACTAAAATAAAATTTATGCCCAAACTATATCCTTATCCGAATAGCCTTGTGCATATAACAAGCCTAATAAACTGGTATGATTAAAATGGATATTAGCAGCATTATTTAAGCTTGTTTTTCCAAAAAAAGACACTCCTATTCCAGCATTTTTTACCATTTCAATGTCGTTTGCCCCGTCGCCAACACAAATAGTATCATTGAAGTAGAGATTATATTTTTTTATATATTTATTTAGGTAATCAAGTTTTGCTTTTTTATCTAATATTGGCTCTGTAACCTTTCCAGTAATTTCGTATTTTTTAAACTCTTTTTTAATAATTTCGAGTGAATTAGCATGAGCGTATTTGAAATCT
>CACHEH010000040.1 GCA_902578805.1 uncultured SAR116 cluster alpha proteobacterium | reverse complement strand
AAAGATTTTTTACCTATTTTTGTTTTATGTTTATTTTTTCCATCGTAATTACATGTAATTGTTCCTGCTCCAATGTTTGTTGAGGATCCAATTTCAGTATCTCCAACATATGACAAGTGATTTATTTTAACATTTTCTGAAATATTACTTTTTTTTATTTCAACAAAATTTCCAACTTTTGATTTTTTACCAATAGTTGTTTCTTCTCTTATTCTTGCAAAAGGCCCAATAACAGCTCCCTCTTTAATTCTACATTCTTCTAAGTGTGAAAATGACTTTATCTCTACAAATGAATCAATAATAACATTATTTCCAAAGACAACACTTGGATGAACAATTACGTCTTTCCCAAATTTTGTATCGTGATTAATAAAAGTAGAATTTGGATCAATTAACTTTATACCATTTTTCATAACTTTTTCACGGATTAAATTTTGTGATACTTTTTCAGCAATGGATAGATCTTTTTGAGTATTTATACCTAAAATTTCTTCTTCTTTTATTTCAAGGTAAGAAATTTTTTTATTCTCACGATTTAAAATTTTAACAATATCAGTTAAGTAATATTCATTAGAGATAGGGTTTTTTTTGAATGAGTTGTTTTTTATGTTGATCATAATTAAATTTTTCTTCTTCAGATAATAAAGGGGAAAATTGAAGAACAAAAATTAGAATTAAAAGGAATATTTTTTTCATTTTTTAATTATAACGAATAAAGAATAAAAACGAAAATTATACTTACCCCAACCATGATTAGAAATTTCTTATAAACGTCCCACATACTTTAATGTTTACAGTAACCCTAGTTAATTGTCCAAAAACTCTCTAAAACTGAACCCATTTATTTAACTAAAATCATCCTTTTTTAAACAATTATTACCAATTCTTATTAATAATACACTACGTATACTAAAATATCTCAGTATGTTGTTTTAGAAATTAGGTTAAAAATGGAAATTGAAATTTAAAATTTAGTTTTAAAAGATCTTAAATCTAAAGAAATATTAAATAACTCATTGAATTTCCTGGATTATATTTAAACTGGAAAAGGAACCTATTCCACGGTGACTGAATGGTTTGGGTATGGGGTAGAAAATAGTTTAAAATTATACTTACCCTTTAAATTTAAATAATCAATTGCACAAACCATTAACATCTCCATAAGCACCTTTATCACATTGTGGTGTTCCTTTATCAAATTGCCCATAATTATTGTTCATTGTATTTATAGAGTTATCACTACCACTAAAAGCATAAAATAATACAATTCCCACAATTATTATAAATATAATCTTCATTACATATTCTCCAGTTTATAGAGGAATTATAAATGAATTTAAGATATAATTAATAAAAGTTATTTACATTTAATAAATTTTTTACGAAATTATACTATGAAAAAACTATTTCTTACATATCTATTTTGCATTATTGGGTTCAGTAGTCTTGCCGGTGAGATAGATGGCAAAGGAGTGTTTTGCAAAGATACGGTATATAGAAAAAATATTTGGGAAGCAATTTACTTTGAAGATAACCATGCAATCAATTTAGTTACTAAGGAAAAATTTAGGTACTCCTTGAAAGGACACTATGTTTTTTGGGACAACTTCCGATTAGACAGGAGGATTCTTGAATTAACAAAAGGCACAAATTATTCAAAACTAAATTTTATATTTTATGACAGTTATCTTTGGTGTGATAACCCTGCCGATGTCAATACAGTGGTAAGAAAATATAACAAAGCAATAAAAGAATATAAAAAAACATTCAAGTTTTGATTAACCAAATCATCTTCAACCCATCATTTAAATGAATTCCTTACAGGATTTAATCTTATCTTGTTTCTAAGTTTTCTTTAGATGTAGATGGTTTCTATATAGTTTAAAAGTCTCCTTAGGTTTTACCTTTTTAAGATTTTTTATATTAAGAGATGATAGAATTAAATATAAATCTAAAAATAAAAAAGATGGATATGATTTAATTGATGGTTCAAAAGATACTGCAATTGGGATAAAACCAACACCAAAAGGAAAAAAAACTACCCTATACCCAAACTATTCCACTGTTACTGATTTTGCCAGGTTTCTAGGCTGATCCACATCAGTACCTCTTTCAACCGCTACGTGATAAGCTAACAACTGTGCAGGTATTGCCATTAGAAATGGAGATAATAACGATTTGAAATCAACATCAAAATTTGGTATTTCAACTTTTAAATGAGCAAATGGTGCTTTTTGAATACAAATGTTATCAGCAATTAGGATAATTTTAGCTCCTCGCGAATATGCTTCTTGTAAATTACTAATTGATTTATCTTCATTACCATCTGATATTAAAAACATAACTACTGGTATATCATTTTCTATTAGTGCAATTGGTCCATGTTTCATTTCACCTGCTGCAAAACCTTCTGCGTGAATATAACTTATTTCTTTCAATTTTAATGCACCCTCTAATGCAAGAGGATATAAAAGACCTCTACCAAGAAAAATTATACTTTTAGAATTTTTAATATTTTGTGCTATCTTTTTGATTTCGCCTTCTATCTTTAACATTTGGGCAAGTGCACTTGGTATCATATTAATTAATTTACAAATTTTTGTCATTTGGCTTAATTTTAAATTATTGAATTTTTTACCAAGAGCGACTGCTATAATAAATAAAACTGCTAGTTGTGAAGTAAATGATTTTGTACTTGCCACTCCAATTTCAGAACCTGCTCTAGTGTATAAACTATAGTCAGCTTCTCTATCTATCGTACTACCTTCAACATTAACAATAGTATTTGTATTAAGGCCAAGTTCCTTTCCATGTCTTAAGGCCATAAGAGTGTCTAAACTTTCTCCAGATTGTGAAATGACTAACATTGAACTTTGCCCAAAAACTGATGGCTTGCGATAGCGATATTCTGATGCCAAGTCTACGATAACAGGCAAATTCGCAATATTTTCAATCCAATATTTACCTACAATAGCTGCATAGTAACTAGTCCCTGCTGCTGCAATGAGCAATGTACTTTTATCAGTAAAACCTAATTTATTGAGGTCTATATTTATTTCAGAGTTATTCTTTATAAAAGTTGAAATTGTTTGAGGAATAACCGAAGGTTGTTCAAAAATTTCTTTTTCCATGAAGTGTTTATAACCACCTTTTGTAATCAAACCAATTTCAGCTTTTATATTTATAATTTTTCTATTAACTATTTCTCTATTTTTATCAAAAATCTCTATCTCGTATGGTTTGATTAGCGCATGGTCACCATCTTCTAGATAAATTATTCTCTGTGTTAAATGATCGATTGAATGAGCGTCAGAGCCTATAAAATTCGATTTGTCACCTTTGCCAATTGCTAAAGGTGATGAATTCCTAGATACAAACAATTGGTCTGGAAAATCTAAACTCATTGCTACAAAAGCAAATGCACCTCTAATATCATTCAAAACAAGTCTACCTGCTTGTAATAGGTTATTCCCTAATTTTAGATATTTCATGAACAAGTGAGGTAAAACCTCGGTGTCAGTTTGACTTTTGAATTTGTATCCTTCTAAAGAAAGCTCATTCTTTAAAGATTCATAATTTTCAATAATTCCGTTATGTACAACAGCTATTTTGTTTTCACTTGTTAATGGATGGGCATTTTCAATGCTTATATTACCATGTGTTGCCCATCTTGTATGACCTAGGGCTATTGACGTATCATAGTATAACCTATCATTAGTTAATCGATTTAATTTATCAATTAATTTAACCAGTTTTCCTTCTGACTTCACAGCTTGAAGTTTGCCATTGTAAAATGAAGCAATACCTGCAGAATCATATCCTCGATATTCAAGTTTTTTTAGACCCTCTAGCACAAGTTGACTTGCATTATGCTTTCCAATGACCGCAACTACGCCACACATATAAGATCCTTTCTACAAAACTTAATTAATATATTTTTAAACTTAAATTTTAAAGCTTTATATTTGTAAACTTAAGAGATATAACATTTTTATGGATATATGTTCAATAATATTGAGTGCAGGGAAAGGAAGCAGGATGTTATCAAACATCCCTAAACCCTTACATTTAATCTCTGGCAAATCTATGCTACAATGGGTGATTGACGCAAATACATTAGCAGGGATAAAAAAACCAATTTTAGTTATTTCTGAAGAATTTCACAAATTTAGTAATTTTTCATTTAATTTAAATACTGTTATCCAAAAAAAACCGTTAGGCACAGGGGATGCCGTAAAAAAAGCAATTCCTTTACTAAAAAATTTTGAAGGTATAATCCTTATTTGTTTTGCAGATACTCCTTTCATAT
>CACHEH010000039.1 GCA_902578805.1 uncultured SAR116 cluster alpha proteobacterium | reverse complement strand
CACCAACTTTTTCACCCGCAGCAAAATAATTAACTTTTAACTTACCTTTTGATAGTTCAGTAATTCTAGCTGATAATCTTTGTGCTGATAAGCCTAAACCAGGAAAATCTCTTGGCCAAGTTGACACAATATTAATCTCTTTATGACCTCCTGCTATAGCAGGAGCTGATAGTGTAGAAGCTCCAGCAACACCTGCTACAACGCCCACACCTGCTTTACTAATAAAATCTCTACGTTTCATAAACGTCCTCCCTATATTTAGAATATTATTAAAAGATTTGAATTATTCTGATTAGTACACAAATTTGAACTTAATTTAAAGAGATTTATTTAATTATTTAAAAATAAATATTCTGACTTAAATATGCATAAATATTGATCAATCTATCATTATACATAACATGTGAGACTAAAATTTAATTAAAAATGGGTGGTCTTGGAAAGCCAATAGGAACCATCCTGCCAGCACCTCCTCTTTTACCTTGCCATGTTAATAAATCTTTTTCTGTTCTCTGACGCCCACCAGTCATTTTCCAAACAATTCCATCTTCTTTATTAAATGTAGTGATATCAGACAATGTACCATCTTTATACCTTTGAAGTATGACACCTTTACCTTTATTTAATTCAGGAACTTCATCTATTGAATATACTAATAGTTTTCTATTATTTCCAACAACAGCAATAGTATCTCCTTCAATGATTTTACATATCTTTGCTTTGTTATCACCTTTGGCATTTAATATTTGTTTTCCAGATTTTGTCTGTGCAACAATATTAGAAGTATTAATTTTAAAACCATGCCCTGACACAAGGGCTAATACTATATTTCCTTCAAAAAATGGAAAGCAAGATATTATTTTATCTTCAGCTTTGAGATCTATGATAAGAGATATCGGCTCTCCAAACCCTCTTCCGGAAGGAAGCTTATTTGCAGAAACACAAAAAAATCTTCCATTGTCCGCAAAGAAAATTATTTTATCAGTGGTAAAAGCATGTATCTTAAATTTACCTTCATCACCTTCTCTATATTTAATTTCGACATCCTCATTTAAATGACTTTTATGAGTTCTAATCCAACCTTGATCAGATAAAATGATTGTTATTGGTTCTTTAGTAACAAATTGATCTTCATCAAATTCTTCAATTAGAGGTAAGTCACTAATTTCTGTTTTTCGATGTGAAATATCTTGAAAATCTTTCTTTAGATTTTTTATTTCTGAATGAATTTCTTTCCATTGAACATTAATGTTATCTAAAATTTCATTTATATTTTTTTGTTCATTTTCTAATTTACTTAGTTCATTTTTAAGTTCAATTTCCTCTAACTTTCTAAGTGAACGTAGACGCATGTCTAAAATAGCATTAGCCTGAATTTCGTTAATCTTAAAATAGGATATTAAAACCACTTTAGGATTATCTTCTTCTCTTATGATTTCAATAACTTTATCAAGATTTAAATATACAATTATATAACCGTTTAGGATATTAATTCTATTTTCAATTTGATTTAATCTATATTTACTTTTTCTCTGTAGAATGATTTGTCTATGATCTAACCAAGATTTCAGTGATTCTTTTAAAGATTTTACACCAGGTATATTTTTATCATCAATCACATTTAAATTAAGAGAAACCCTAACCTCTAAGTCGGTTTTTTTAAAAAGTGTTTCCATAATCATTTCCGGTGATAAATTTCGACTTTTTGGCTCAATAACTATTCTAATATTTTCTGTACTTTCATCTTTTATATCAGAAAGCATAGGAAGAGATTTATTATCCATAAACTCAGAGATTTTTTCTAACAATCTACTTTTTTGAACTTGGTAGGGAATTTCACTTATAATTATTTTCCATTGTCCACCTTTCATATTTTCAATATTCCATCTAGCTCTTAATCTGAAACTTCCTTTCCCATTTTTGTAAGAGCTTTCAATTGATGATTTTGGTTCAACTAAAATACCTCCAGTAGGAAAATCTGGTCCTTTTACAAAATTAGAAATCGAAGTATCAGAAGCATTTGGAAATTTAATTAAATGAAGAAGAGCGTCAATTAATTCGTAAATGTTATGTGGAGGAATTGAAGTTGCCATTCCTACAGCAATACCTTGCGATCCATTGGCTAATAAATTAGGAAAAGCTGAAGGCAATACTACAGGCTCTTTTCCTTCGTCATCATAAGTAACTCTAAAATCTACAGTATCTTTATCAATATCAGATAATAATAGTTCTGCAGCCTTAGACATTCTTGCCTCAGTATATCTCATGGCTGCTGCATTATCTCCATCGATATTACCAAAATTACCTTGACCATCAACTAAAGGATATCTCAATGCAAAATCCTGAGCCATTCGTACCATTGAATCATAAATTGCAGCATCACCATGTGGATGAAATTTTCCCATTACATCACCTACAACGCGAGCAGACTTTTTGAATGAAACGTTATGATTTAGTTTTAATTGCATCATTGCAAACAAAACTCTTCTATGAACAGGCTTTAAACCATCTCTTACGTCTGGCAAAGATCTTGACGTTATTGTTGATAATGCATACGCAAGATATCGCTCAGAGATTGCTTTTGAAAAAGGAGTAAGGTTTATATTTTCATTTTGTAATTCTTCATTTTCCATCAATTAACTCTCTAAAATTATAGTTTTTTAATCATTTTTTCTAATCTGTCTCTAGGATTTGGCAAATTCATAATTCTAGAGTCATTTATAGATAATAATAATTTATTTTTGAAGAAATAAGTTGTTATATCAAGGCCCATAATAATCTCATCATGAAGACTTGATCCGATCACTTCTGTACCTCCTAAAAACATTGGTAATTTTAAGAGTTTAGGAGCGAATTTTCCAGCGCCATCCTTGGATACTGCTTTACCAGTTTTTGGACTTACATAATATAAGTTATTTTTTTGTCCCGTTACGGCGCATTGATTTAAATCTAAAGAAAAACCAATTGATGATAATAATCCAATTTCCCATTTCACATACCCTTTAATCCATTGTTTATTATCTACTTCATCATTTATTACAATAAGGTTTAAAAAGGCCTTTGTTGCATTAAAAACCTCAGAATAACTTAGTCTTTCAGGTAAAAATTTTTCTAACAATGAACATAATGAAGTTAAAGCTTGTAATTTAAGTTTTTCGTCAAAAATCTTTCCTGAAATTGATGAAATTAGTTCAATTTTAAAATTACCCATCTGTTCAATTATTCTGGATTTCCAAAATACTTTAACTAAATTTCCAGGTTGAACACTAGATAAAACACTTTTCGTTTTATAATTATTAAGCCAACCTACATAACGTCCATGGGTTTCTGTCAAAATATTAATAATCAGACCTTTTTCACCATATTTTTTTGCAGATAGTACTATACCAACATCATTCCATTCAGGCATTATAATTCAAACCAATAGATGAATATTTAGATGGGTCATCCATCCAGTTTTTTTTGAATTTTAGATGCAAAAATAGATGAATTTTGCAATCTAACAATTTTTCAAGTTCTTTACGAGCCAAAGTGCCAATTCTTTTTATATTTTGACCTTGTTTTCCTAGTATTATCGGTTTGTAGCTTTGTTTATTAATGTAAATTATCTGCTGGATATTTATACTTTCATCAGTATTAATTACCCATTTTTCTGTTTCAACCATAAGGTTATATGGTAATTCTTGATTAAGATTTTTAAACAACTTTTCCCTTGTGATTTCAGAGGCTAAAATTGATTGAGGCAAATCTGAAATAGTATTTTCATCATAGAAAAAAGAATGTGCTGGCATTTTTGTTGCTAAATATTCTAATAACCTGTTACAACCGCTTCCATTTTTAGCAGAAATTAAAAATGTTTCTTCAAAGTTATATAAATTTTTTATCTCTGAAATTTTTTTGAGCAGTATTTCTTTAGGTAACAAATCAATTTTATTTAAAACCAAAATCACATCTGATTTTATTTGAAAAATTTTTTCAATTATTTCTTTAGTGTTTTTGTCTAATTTTTTTAAAACATCATGAATAAAAACTACTTTATCAGTTAAATTTAATTCAGACCATGCAGCTGTTACCATAGCTTTTTCAAGTTTTCTTTTTGGTAAAAAAATACCAGGTGTATCAACAAAAATTATTTGAGATTTTATTTTGTTAGGCAAATGAAAATTACATATTCCTCTAATACAAAATCTAGTGGTTTGTACTTTATTAGATACTATAGAAATTTTTCTGCCGACTAATTTATTTATAAGAGTAGATTTACCTGAGTTTGGAATTCCTACTAAATTAACAAACCCTGATTTCAATTCTATTTTTCCCAAATTAATTATACACCACTTTTGTTTAATAACTTTAAATTTTTTAAAATATTTAATAATTTTGTTGCCGCAGCTTCTTCAGCTTTTTTTAAATTAGTACCCTTTGCAGAAACCACTTCATGATTTTCAACATACACAGAAACTTCGTAAATGGGTTGATGTTCATTTCCAGATTTATTTAAAATACTATATTTTGGT
>CACHEH010000038.1 GCA_902578805.1 uncultured SAR116 cluster alpha proteobacterium | reverse complement strand
TGGATTAATTTCAGCTTCTTTAATTTCTTTAACAAAGGCAAATTTAGACATGTTCACTACTGCATTAGCAATAATATTTATATCAGCTATAGGAAGTCCTCTATATCCAGTTATAGCCACAAGACTTTTGACTTCTTTTATCATTTTTTTAGCTTCTGTGATATCTACAGGCGCCATTCTTATTGATTTATCGTTATATATCTCTGACAAAATACCACCAGAACCTATAACAACAATTGGTCCAACTAATTCATCAACTCTGTAACCCAAAATGATTTCAGAAATACCCTTTTCCATTTTTTGAATAATAAATTTTTCTTCACTATTTTTTATTTTTAATTTCTGAAATACATCTGATAACTTTTGAAAACTAATTTTCAGCTCATCTAAATTTTTTATGTTTAATTCAACACCACCGGTTTCTGTTTTATGAAGTATGTGATTTGATAAAACCTTGATTGCTAGAGGAAAACCTATTTGGGAACTGTATTCTATTGCTTGTTTTTCGTTAAAACTTACTTTGTAATCTACAATTTGAATTCCAATATCGTTAAAAATTTCTAATGCTTCTTCTTCAGATAAATTCTTGGATATGTTTTTCTTTAGTTTTTTTGAAATGTTACTAAGGTTATTTTTTAAAATTTTTTGTTTGACTGGATTTCTACTATTTAAAAATGTCTTTACACTTTCTGCACAAGACTCTGGCGTCCTAAAACAAGCAATATTATTTTTATGTAGTAAAGTTAGTGCTTCTGGAGCATCAGGCGCAACATACACTGCTAACGGCTTTGAGTGATTTGCCCATTTTAAAAGAGGTTCAACAGCTTGTTCTGGTCTAAATTTAGCAGACGAACCAACTACCATCACAACTAAATCGATATTTTTATTTTTCATCATTAGACTAATTACTTCGCTAACAATTTCAGGTTTTGTTCCAGCAATAGTTAGATCAACTAATTTATTGTTGTTAAATGGAATATTATTGTCTTGCATAATTTTCTTTATTGACAGACCAGGGTCTACTATTTCAATATCACTGCCTGACAAACTTTCTACAACCATAGCACCGCCACCACCAGTTGTGGTAACTATACCTACTCGTTTAGTTTCAGATCTTTTCTTTTTTTTAAATAAATTAGGAATTTCAAGTAATGTTTCAAAAATTTCCACTCTAGCAATACCATGATGATTTATGAATGCATTGAACGCATCATCATTTCCTGCAATTGCTCCTGTATGTGATTTGGCTAATTCTTTACCTAATTCAGATTTACCAAGTTTGTAACAGATAATTTGTTTTCCAGCTGCATGTGCCATTCTGGACATATCTGCAACTTCATCACTGTTTCTTAATGTTTCTAAAAATAATATTATGGTTTCAGTATTTGGATCATTAACTAGCATTTTACCAATTTCTCCAACGGAGAGATCCGACTCATTTCCAACAGAAACCAACTTAGAAAACCCTATACCTCGAGAGTGGCCATGAGCCAATAAAGCTCCAATAAGACTCCCGCTGTGAGAAATTAAACCAAGACTTCCTTTCTTTAAATCTTGTAATTCAAGCATAGCATTTGCACTTAAAATGAAATTATCTGAGATATTTATAAGACCAATACTATTTGGCCCCAATATTCTTAAATCACCTTTTTTTGCTATTTTAAAAATATGTTTTTCTAAATCATTACCTTCAGATCCAGATTCACTGAATCCTCCAGATAAAATAGTAGCGCATCTAACTTTTTTTGATATAGCATCTTTAATAGCTTCAATGATTTTATTACCATTAACAGCAACAAATATATGATCAATATGTTCATTAATTGATTTTAAATTTGGATAACATTTTAATCCAAAAATTTCTTCTCTGTTTGGATTTACAGGAAATATTTTTCCTCCATAACCATGCGATACTAGAAACCTTTGTGCTCGTGAACTAGTTTTTGTTGGGTCCGCAGAAGCGCCTATTATTGCAACTGATTTTGGGTTTAAAAAAGATTTGGATAAAGAAACATCTATCATAATTAAAAGATCATTTATTTGGCCTTTGTGAAAATCTCCTTTCAAAGATATCTTCGGCTATCCTATTTTTCATCATTTCGGTTGATCCACCTGCAATTTGCCATCCTCTAGATTTTCTGAAGCAATATTCAACTAGTGACTCCTGTGAATATCCTGTACCGCCCATAACTTGCATTGCCTCATTACTAATTTCGAATCCCGCTTTATTACAAAATGCTTTAGCAATTGAGGTTTCTTTTGAAGAAGGAAAACCTCTATCTGCATTTATTGCAGCTCTGTATAATAGTAATCTGCCAGCTTCAATTTGAATTTTCATATCTGAAAACTTCCATTGAATGCCTTGAAATTCACAAATTTTCTTTCCGAATTGCTCTCTTGTTACAGCATATTCTTTAGCGACATTAAAAGCAAACTCACCAAGTGCCAGTGATCTAGCAGAGTTTCCAATTCTTTCCGCATTAAATCCTGAAATTTGTTTTTTAAATCCACCAGGTCCTAATAAAACATTTTCTTCAGGAATATAAACATTATCAAAATATAAAGCACACCACTCTTCACCATTAGTATATTTTGAAGATTTGCCTTTAGAAAAACCTGGCATTGATGTATCCATTATTACTGAACCTATACCATTTATTCCTTCATGATATCTTACATAAATCAAAAAAATATCTGCATCTGGAGAATTACTTGTAAATACTTTACTTCCAGAAACTCTAAATCCTTTGCCATCTTTAACAGCTTTAGTTGTTAAATCAGTTACTGCTGATCCAGCATTAGGCTCAGTCATACCTAAACCAATTACCATTTCTCCATTTAACAATTTTTTTAAATATTTTTCTTTTTGGTAATCAGTTGCGTACTCTGCAAAAGTTCTTATTGGACCAAAACTTCCTGCTTGTATTACGTCTGCACTTCTTGGACAAATTAATGCAACTTGTTCTATTGCAAGAACTGCATCCATTAACTTACCTCCCTGCCCTCCATCTTTCTCGGGAAGTGTTATCCCCATTAGACCATTTTTAGAAAATAACTTTGCAATATCTTTTGGAAATAATGGATCATGAGCACGTCTAAGATTACCCTCTTTTAAATATTTCTCTGCAAGACTTCTAACGGAGTTTTGAAAAGCTATTTGTTCTTCTGTTAAGTTAAAATCCATTTTTTCCTATTATGTAAAAAATTAGTTTATTGTTTAAGGAAGTTTTTTAACTCCTCTTTAAATATAGACCAACCCTCATCACCTTCAAGGATTACATGATTATTTCCATTTAATGGAACAAATTTAGAATTCTTTATATTAGCAGCCATAAATTTACTTTCTGAAATTGGAACTCTTGCATCATTTATATTATGAAAAATTAAAGTTGGAATATCTAATAATGGTAATAATTCTGAAACGTCTATTTGGTCATTAGCGGATTGAATTCTAACTGCATTTTCTGCAGAAGTAGAAATTTTCATTACATTATTAAATGCATCCATTTGTTCTTTTGTGCCATCTGGTATCATAGTGGATGTAAAAAACTGTCTAAATGCAGGATTTTCATTTTCCCATCCATTTAAAATCATATTTTTTTCTAATTCAATTTTTTGATCGAAATCAGCCGTTCCCCTTTTTGCTCTTCCTCTTGCAAAACCTCCAGACAAAATCAAATGAGTAACTTTCTCTGGATTATTATATGCATAAGCTATTGAAACTGCACATCCCTGCGAAACTCCAAATATAGGGAATTTATCAATATTTGCTGCATCTACTACTGCACGCATATCATCTACAAAACACTCAAAATTTATATTTTCAGGGTTAAGATCTGAAACACCATTTCCTCTTTGGTCAAACCTGTAAAATGTATGGTCTTTTGCTAAATGCCTGTAAATGTGGGTCCAAACTGGGTTTCTCCAATCATGTTCTAGACTACTCATAAAATTAGGCGCTTTTAATATTGGTGGTCCATTCCCAATGCTTGCATAAGCAATAATAGTTCCATCAGATGAACTACAAAATCTTGTTTCCTGATTTGCCTCAGTTAACAAATGATTTTTTTGAATTTGCTTTAAATCATCTTCTAAAATATTTATTTTATATACTTGAACTTTTTGAGAAATATTTTTTAAGAATTGCTCTCCTATATTTTCTATAATTAGAGATTTCAAACTTTTTATACTTTGATAAACATCATTTGTAATGCAAATATTTCCTGCATCTGCTATTGACTCTAATCTACTTGCAATATTCACTGTATTACCAAAAATATCCCCATCATCTATAACCACGTCACCAACATGGATTCCAATTCTGTATCTAATTTTCTTATCATTTGTTTTCTCTAATTCATTTTCAGAAATCCCATTTTGAATAGACACACTACTTTGCACAGCATCCAATGCACTTGGAAAAATAGCTAAGAACCCATCTCCAGTCGTTTTGATTATTTCACCATTATAATTTTCTATTTCTGGTTTAATAATTGTATTTAATTGATTTTTTTGTCTTGAGAGTAAATTAATTTCGTCATCTTCAATTAATCTTGAAAACCCGACCATATCTGCAGCAACAACTGCTAATAATTTTCTTTCCA
>CACHEH010000037.1 GCA_902578805.1 uncultured SAR116 cluster alpha proteobacterium | reverse complement strand
TAAGTATAAATTTTTTTAGTTTTGTAACGCAATTAATTAAAAGTTAATTAATGAAAAATAAAAGTCAAAAAAAATTAGAAAGAACGATATCAAAAAGATTTTTCATATTATCTATGTTTAAGAGTGTTGTTATAGGGGCGATAGGATGGCGATTTTTTGACCTTCAAATGATAGAAAATAGAAAATATGAAAAACTATCTGATGATAATCAATTTGATTACCATATGATTGCTCCCGAAAGGGGCAGAATATTAGACAGGAAAATGAGATTATTAGCGGGTAATATGGATGGATTTTCTTTAGTTCTTAAATGGAATAAAAAAATAAATGTCGATGAAACAATAAAGAAGATTTCAAAAGTTATAAATATTAATCAAAAAGATTTAAATAATTTCTATGATCAAATAAAACTTATAAATAAAGATTTTTCCAAAGAAGTTTTGATTACAAAAAAATTATCACAAAAAGATGTTGCGAAATTAGCTGTTAGAAGTATTGAATTCCCTGAAATTAGCTTTTTAATGACGAAGAAAAGAGTTTATCCTCAAGGTATTATTGCAGGTCATATAACAGGCTATACTGGTGTATATTCGGAAAATGATGGTGGCACTGAGAAATCATACTCTTCATGGCTTCAGGTAGGAAAAACAGGTTTAGAAAAATTTTTTGATAACGATTTAAGGGGAAAATTTGGCAGAAAAAGAAATGAGGTTACTTCTAAAGGTCACGTTATTGCATCAAAAATTTATGAATCAACTACATCAGGAATAGATATACAAATATCATTAGACATGGGACTTCAAGCTTTTGCCATTGAGAGATTTGAAAGAGGTAATAACACTCTCATAAATATAAAAAATAATAAAATAAAAAAACAAATAAGAAATATAAAGAACGTTACTTACGTCAATAGCGACTATGTTTATATGGATAAGAAAAATAGAATTGTAAATCCTGAATCAGGTTCATTAATAGTAATGAATGTGGAAAATGGTGAGATTTTGTGTTGTGTTTCTTCTCCAGGTTATGATCCAAATATTTTTTCAGATGGATTAGAAGCAAGCGTTTGGAATAAATTAAAAAATAATTCTAGAGCTCCTCTCTTAAATAGAAGTATGTCTGGTGTATATCCACCTGGATCAACAATAAAGATGGCTGTTGCACTAGCCGCTCTAGAAAATGGTATAATCGATTACAACACTAAATTTTACTGTAATGGATCCAAACAATTAGGAACTAGTATATTTCATTGCTGGGCCGAAGATGGTCATGGAAAGTTGAATTTAATGGAAGCTATTGAACAGTCATGTGATGTATATTTTTATGAATTAGGTTTAAAGGTAGGAATTGATAAAATAGCTTTAATGATGAAAAGACTTGGTTTAGGTCAATATTATAACGTTGAAATTGATGATAAATCAAAAGGTGTAGTCCCAAACATTGAGTGGAAACTTAAACGTGATGGTTTAAAGTGGTCTTTGGGTGAAACATTGAATGCATCAATTGGTCAAGGATATATACTTACAACTCCATTACAGTTGGCTACAATGGTTTCTAGAATAGCAAATGCTAAATTTTCAGTAACTCCGACTTTAAAAATTAATAAAGATGAAAAGAGATTTGATCCACTGAAAATAAACCCTCAGCATTTGGATTTTATAAAAAAATCGATGGAAAGGGTTGTTAATGGTAATAACGGCACCGCTAAAAATTATCAAATTGGATCAAAAAATATTGAAATGGCTGGTAAGACGGGAACGGTTCAAGTCGTAAGAATATCAGAAACAGAAAGAGAAAAAGGTTTAATCAAAAATGAGGATCGACCATGGAAAAAAAGAGATCATGCATTATTTGTTGGATATGCACCCGCATCGAAGCCTAAGTACGCTATAAGCGTTGTTGTAGAGCATGGTGGAAGCGGTTCATCTGTTGCAGCACCAATAGCAAGAGATGTTTTTAAGTATATTTTTAAAGTATAAAATAGCCGGTTTAATGTATCACAATTTCAATAAATTTTCAGATCAATCTCTCGGCACTATATTATTTTTGAAATTTCTTAAACTTAATTGGTTGATTATTTTGTGTGTGATTATATTAGGGGTTGTTGGGGTGGCATCATTATATTCGGCAGCTGGTGGAAACTGGGAACCTTGGGCAAAAAACCATTTGTTAAGACTAATATTTGGTTTTATTCTAATGCTAATTTTAGCTTTTGTACCTCATAATCTTTTTTATAAATTTAGTATTGTATCATTTTGTCTAGGAATTATAGCCCTAGGATTAGTAAAAGTTATGGGTTCTGGCATTGTCCAAAGGTGGATAACAATAGCAGGAGTAAATTTCCAACCTTCAGAATTTATGAAACTTGCTTTAATTTTAATACTAGCAAAATATTTTGATCATATTTCTAGAGTTCAGTTAGATAAACTTCTAACTTACTTAATTCCTCTTTTTCTAATACTTTTACCAGGATTTATAGTCATTTCTCAACCAGACTTAGGAACAGGTTTGACAATTATTTTGCTAGGATTAGCTATTTTATTTTTTGTTGGTATTTCTATGAAATTTGTTACTGTTTGTCTTTTAATTGTTACTTTTTCAGTACCATTTATTTGGAATAAGTTATACGATTATCAAAAAGATAGAATCTTGGTATTTATAAATCCAGAAATTGATAGTTTAGGGAGTGGCTACCAAATAATTCAATCAAAAATTGCAATTGGATCTGGTGGATTTTTTGGTAAAGGTTTTCTATTAGGTAGTCAAAGTAGATTAAATTACCTGCCAGAAAAACACACTGATTTTATTTTTACATTAATTTCAGAAGAATTTGGCTTCTTAGGATCAATCTTTATAATTTTAATTTTTTGTGTTTTAATTTTCTCAATTATGAAAATTTCTTTAAAGGTAGATGCTCTTTTTTCTAAAGTCGTAGTTTTTGGAGTAGGTTTTTTGTTATTTCTTTATTTAAGTTTGAACATTGGAATGGTTTGCGGATTGCTTCCAGTAGTAGGAGCTCCTCTACCTTTAATAAGTTATGGAGGTACGTCTTTATTAACAGTACTGATTGGTTTAGGAATAATTTTAAGTATTAATGTCCATGACAAAAAAATATTGTAATAGCAAATAAATTTTGAATAGAGGTTTTATATGTTTAGATTTTTTTTGATTAAAAAATGGTTTTTATGGTCTTGGTTGGGTTCATTTATAATTCTTTCCTCTCTATGGGTTCAGGTCAAAATAGATGTAAAAATTAATGAATGGTTTGGTAAATTTTATGACATGATACAAAAAGCGCTTTCTAAGCCTAATTCGATCACTATGCAAGAGTATTGGGATAGTTTATTTTCTTTTATATCATTAGCTGGTCTATACGTTTCAGTCTATGTTGTAATGATTTTTTTTACAGCACATTATTTATTTAGATGGCGAACTGCTATGGTTGAGTGGTATCACTCAGTATATGAGAAAGCAAGTAAAATTGAAGGAGCAGCACAAAGAGTACAAGAGGATACTATTAAATTTTCACGAATAATGGAATCATTGGGTACAAGCTTGATAGAATCAATAATGGTTCTTATTCAATTTATTCCTATATTATTGGGGTTATCAGTAGGTATTCCAATATATTTTTTTGGAGATTGGCAATATGGTTTAATTACCGGTGCTTTATTGTGGACTGTAGGAGGAACAATTTTTTTAATTGGACTTGGTTGGATATTAAGATTAGTGGGTGTTGAATATGACCTCCAAAAAAAAGAGGCTGCTTATAGAAAATTGCTAGTTATAGCCGAAGATGACAATACTATTAGACCTAAAAAGATTGAGGAATTATTTGACGACGTAAGGTCTATACATTTTTTTAGTTTTATTAGGTACTTATATTTTAATATTGGAAGAATGGCATATATGCAAGCTAATGTTTTATCTGCTTATGTTTTTTTAGCTCCTGCTATAGTCGCTGGTGTGGTTACTTTAGGTGTAATGCAACAAATAATAAGAGCTTTCGGTAGAGTAGAGGGCTCTATGCAATATTTGCTCAGAGCCTGGCCAACAATCATCGAGTTAGCCAGTGTTTATAGACGTTTAAGAGAATTCGAAAAACGTATTTTAGAAAATTAAGCTTGAGTTTTTTTATGAATAATCTTCATTTTGCAATAGGTATTTTAAGTTGGAAAGGTTACGATAGCTTAGAAAATTCATTACAATCGTACAAAAAAAATGGTCTATCAGATATGACTATACATAAATTTGTCTGTCTACCTGAATATACTGAAGAAGGAGTTAGGATTGTAAAAAAATATAATTACAAACCAATTTTAATTAAAAAAAATTTAGGGATACTTGGAGGATTTAAGAAACTTGCTGAAAAAATGCCTGAGGGACCAATATTATTGCTAGAAAATGACCTAGAATTAATTGAGAGTAAGAAAAAAACATATAAACAATTAAAGAAATCAGTTGAACTATTGAATAAATATAAAGCAATTCAAGTAAGATTAAGAAGCAAAAATTATCCTGGAGAACCGTTTGAAGGATTGAGAAAATGTAAAAAGTATTGGTCCAATACTACAGTTTCTCGAATAAGGAGGTTACTGAGACCAGCAAAAGCTTATAAATTAATAGGAACTTCTACTTATTTTTTAGAAAATCCTGAAAAATTACATGATAATATTATAAAGAAAATATCTAAGGGATTTTATTTAGTTCCAAGCTCTGTAATTACTTGGGCCAATTTAGCTATATTAGTAGATCGAGATACATATTTAAACACAATCATTAAGAAAGCAGAACAAACAAAATCAAGAAAATATATTAATGGTTTCAA
>CACHEH010000036.1 GCA_902578805.1 uncultured SAR116 cluster alpha proteobacterium | reverse complement strand
GATGTATACCTATTGTACCTATTAATACACCTACAAGACCTGAAATAAGATTTCTTAGGGAAGACTTTCCGCTCATAGATGCAAGCATAGAAAGAGCAAATACGGCAAGCCCAAAATATTCTGCAGGTCCAAATTCTAAAGCAAGTTTTGCTAGAAGTGGAGCTGCGAATATAAAAATTATTAAACTAAAAATACCACCAAAAACACTAGAAACAGCAGCTAAACCAAGAGCCCTTCCTGGTTCCCCATTTTTTGCCATTGGATATCCATCCAAGGCAGTTGCAACAGCAGGTGGAGCACCTGGTGCATTAATTAGAATAGCAGTAATTGACCCACCAAAAGTTCCAGCGCAATATAATGCAGCCATCATAGCAATTGCAGCAACAGGATCTAGAGAAATTGTAAAAGGGATTAGAAGAGCGATTGCCATAGGAGAACTTAAACCTGGCAAGGCTCCAACCAAAACACCTATTAACACGCCTGACAAAATTAAGAGGATATTCTGAAATTCTAGTAATAACCCTATCCCTTTAACGATATCTTCCAAATTTTGTTCCTCTCTAATTTTTTATAAGATCTAATAATCCTGGTTCAAAATGAACTCCAAGAATTACATTAAATAGAACGATTACGAATAATGGAAATCCAACAACATAAGATATTAATACTTTTAATCTTCTTTCTCCCCAATATAACGGTAATGATATACTTACAGCAATAATTGTTAGAGCAGCACCTAGAATTTGTGAAGAAGCTATAATTGCTGTCAAAATGATCATTGTTCCAATAGTTGAAATCTCTACAGGGTTTTTCCTTGAAGAATCTATATTCTTCCCGCTTTTCTTCAAAAATATATGTTCAAAAGGTATTATTAAAACCATCCCAAGAATAATTATGAGTAAAATTTGAGGAAACATTTCTGGCGGAATATTATTTGAAAATAAGTCAGGGACTTTTTCAAATTTAGTCGTTTCAAACCACAAAAAAGCAATAATTAACGTTAAAATAATTGCAATTATTGTATCACTTTTGTTTAATAATGCACCCAACGAATTGGATGCATCTTCTTTATTCTTCATATCTTAAAGAACCTAAAAATTTATTTTATTAAACCAAGTTCTTTAAGAGCAGATGCTGCAACTTTATATTCAGCTTTTAGTTGTTTGTCCCAAACTTTTGTTCCAGCAACGCTTCCTTCAACTGTTAAACCTGCTCCAGCAAGGTAACTAGCAAAGACGTCGTGTTTCATTGCTTTAACCATAGCTTTTGAAATCTGATCTATAATTGGCTGTGGAGTAGATGCTAATACAGCATAACCTCTAGTTGTTGAGCACTTTGCCTTTATTCCTTTCTCATAAGTAGTAGGAACATTTGGATAGTCTTTAAGTCTGTCTTCAGCCATTACAGCAAGAGCTTTAAAGCTTCCATCAGCAACTTGATTAGCAGCCTCACTCACATTAGGTAATGTAGCGTCAATTTTGCCTGCCATAAGTGCTTGTACCATTTGCGCACCTGATCCAAATGGCACAACTTTAAACTTAATTCCAGCCTCTTTTGCGAACTGTGCCAAACCTATATGTTCAGTTCCCCCAATCTGAGCAACACCCCAGTTTAATGGAGCTTTTTTTGAAGCAGCTACAAGCTCTTCTAGAGTATTAAACTTTCCTTTTCCTGATACAGTAATGAAGGTTGGGTCATCCATTGCTCTTGCAACTCCTACTATGTCGTCAATCTTCATGTTAGACTTACCTCTAGCCATTGTGTAGAGATGAGATTGTGTTAAAGCCATGATTGTATAACCGTCGGCAGGCTTAGTTAAAACATAGTTTTGAGCTTTTGCTCCAGATCCACCTCTTTTGGCTACAATAGATATATCAGTTTTTAAATTTCTTCTTGTTCTAATAGATACCATTCTTGCAGTAGTGTCAGTTCCCCCACCATATTTAGCATGTATTACTAACTCTATCGGCTTACTAGGATATTTGTCGGCACTAGCAATAGAAACCAAACCAACGGTACTAATTCCTGCAATAGCAACAACACCTAAACCGGCCTTAACAATACTTCTTCTAAAAGAATTTCCAAGTTGTGTCATATTTTCCTCCCGATTTCATAACATTTATTATTCTGCTACTGATTTTTAAATAAATCAACATAACTCTAACATTTTATGATAACTACGCTGTAATTTCCATTTCTCCTTTTATTTGAGTTCGGTGCATTACTCTTCTTGTGTTAGGATCAAAAGCATCTCTTTTGTGAAGTACGTTCAAATTTTTCCACATCAATAAATCTCCTTTTTCCCATTTTTGTGTCCAGGTAAACTTCTCTTGTGTTGCGTGTTCCCAAATTTCGTTTAATAAATTTTCACTCTCTTTTAGCTCTAAACCGATTATATATGCGTGAGGTCTTCGTCCAAGAAAAAGTAGTTTCTTATTAGTATTTTTATCTGTTATTACCATTGGATGTCTTGCCCCTGGAGTTTCAGATGGATTATCTACTTCTGAACACCCTTTTCTTAGCATTCCAGCACTATTATGAGCAGAATCATGTATCAAGATTTTATCATCAATTTTTTCCTTAAGTTTATTTGGTAATTCATTATACGCTAGGGCCATATTTGCAAAGTGGGTATTACCTTGATTTTCAGGTACTTCAAGAGCATATAAAATTCCAGCCTTTGGAGGTACTTGTAGGTAAGTCATATCTGCATGCCAGACTGCTTCACCATCTCCTAAATTACCTATAGGAGTACCTTGTTCATTTTTAACATTAGAAATTACATTAATTTCAGGAAATTCTGGTAAAAAGGTTATGCCATATGGATTAGGGCCAGGAGGGTCGAGTTCACCAAAATATTGACTAAAATTTATTAATTTATGATCATCTAAATTTTGTTTTTTAAATACTAAGACGAGCCTTTCATCCCAAGATTGATTTATGAAATTAATTTGATCTTGAGTTAATTTATTACTGATGTCCAAATCTACAATCTCTCCACCCAAGCTATTAACACTATTAACTAATTTCATTCCTTTTTTCCTATTTAATTTATTTGTAAATTTCCTCTTTATTAATACTGTATTTTTCTAATTTATCTCTGTCAATTTCAAGATCCCAATTTTCAGAGATTATTAAAAAACCATCTTTAAATTTAAGTGGATTGGATAAAATTCTTGCTTGTGGTTCTATTTTTAAAAAGCCATTATACTCTCCAGCATTATCAATGAGTTTTTCTGCAATTCTAGCTTCCATCAAACAATTAATTTCAGTACCAAGTCCGTCACCAAGTACAATTTTTAATCCTAATTTATGTGCATATTTTATGGCTTCAGTTAATTTTGTAATAGATAAAAATCTTTTCAACTTAAGTTTGCATAATCCTACGCCTTTTAATTTAGAAGCTTTTTCAATGTCTTTAACGCTACAGATAGGTTCATCTAACATAATTGGAATACTTGATAATTTTGCGACCGCTGCATTTGCCTCCCAATTATTTGCATCACAAGGTTGTTCAAATAACTCTATATAATTTGGTTTCAAGCCAGCAACAAACTCACAGCCTTCTTCCTTTGTATATCCTCGATTAGCGTCTATTCTGATTTTAGCTCTTCCCTCTAAATGACTTTGAATAATATTAATTTTTTTAAGATCTAAATTAACATCCTTACCAACTTTAATTTTTATTGTTGTAAATCCTTGCTCGATCACTTTGTCCAATTCATCTTTTATTTCAGGTTCTTCCTCTGCATTAAATGAAGTTAATAATTTAAGTTTGAGAGGGCTCTTATTAATTAAAATATTATTTTTTTCTAGCATCTCGATTGCTGTATAGATTGCACTTGAAGCAACAATACTTATAGAGGAATTAGATAAAATGATTTCTTTTGCTTCGTATAATTTTTTATTTAAAATTAATTTTGATATAACTCTGGCAAATGTCCATCCACCGTCTCTAGTTTCAATGCTGGAGCCAGGTGATATGTGCTGTTCGCCCCATCCCTCATTACCTTGATCATCTACAATATGAATCAACAACGGTTCAAAAGAATAGAAAGTATTATAGGATAATTTATAAGGCTTTATTAGAGGAACATCTAGTCTGTAAATTGTAACTTTTGAAACAATATTATCTCTATTAACCATAAAGAACTCTCATAATTTTTAATAAAATATTAACAACAAGAAAAAATTATATAAGATATAATTTTAACGTTAACTTATTATAAAGGAGTGCTAATGCCAATTTATAGTTTAGGTGAAAAAAAACCTCAATTACCTGAAAATAACCTATATTGGGTTGCACCAGATGCACATGTTATAGGAAACGTTATTTTAGGGAAAGATGTTGGTGTATGGTTTGGATCAGTTTTAAGAGGTGATAATGACGTTATTAAGATTGGTGAAGAAACAAACATACAAGAAAACACTATAATTCACGTTGATCCTGATTGTCCTGTCACCATAGGTAACAATTGTACCATTGGACATAATGCAATCATACACGGTTGTACAATAGGTAATAATTCTTTAGTTGGAATGGGTGCAACAATTCTCAATAATGCTAAAATAGGCAACAATTGCCTTGTAGGCGCTGGTGCCCTTGTTACTGAAAATAAAGAATTTCCAGATGGTTGGTTAATTGTAGGCTCACCAGCTAAAGCTGTAAGAGAACTAAGTCAAGAGATGATTGAAAATATGACAAGATCTTCAAAGCATTACGTAGCAAATTTCAAAAAGTTTGCAGAAGAAATGAGAGAAATTAAATAATCTTGTCGTCTTTAAAACCTTCAATTTCATCTCTAGTATAGCCTAGACCAGACAATATCTCAGTATTGTGTTCACCGAGTTTAGGTGCTCTTTTTATGTTAGCAGGTGTTTTGGAA
>CACHEH010000035.1 GCA_902578805.1 uncultured SAR116 cluster alpha proteobacterium | reverse complement strand
TCAATAGTGATTAATTATTTAAAAACAAATAAACTCGACCCATTACAAAAACTTACAATAGAATCAAGTGTTTGTTCGCATGATGAAGTTTTTTTAAAAAATCTTACTAAAAATAACTTCATAGTAATGAGAGAAAATATTTTAAATCAAAAATCAAATTTTGCTAATTACATTAAACTTTGCAATGGATTTTTGAGTTTTTCAAATGGTATTGTCAATGTTAAAAATGATAATTTCAAAGTAATTGAAAAAAAATTTAATAGTGGCAATGTTGATGAATTAAATGATATTACTAAGCTCATAGAGGATTATATACAAAATAATCCACTAAAGTTTGAAGCTTGGAATTATCTATCAGCAATTATGAGATATAACAAAGATTTTTATCGTGCTCATGTAATAAGTCGTGTTGAAATTGGAATTGCATTAACTAATAAAAATAAAAAACAATACGTAGAAGCATTAAAATCTTATGCCAAATCAAGAATTAAAATTAAAAGAGGATTGAGTGATACTCAAAAACAGTTCATCAGAAGTATCTAAAAATTAAGGAGAAAAAAATGAATTTAATTGTCAAGTTGATTTTAACAGTTTTTATTTTAATAGCATTTAAAATAAATGCAGCAGAATTTAAAAATAAAGAAAATCCAACAGTCCAAGAGGTTGTCGAAAAATCTTCTGAAAGTGAAACCCCTAGACAAAGCGACACACAAACTGCTGAGGACTTAGCCATGGAATTTTTAGATGAAGTTGGGCTTACAGAAGGAGAAAACGGAGATTTATTTGTTGCTGTTGGCTCGGCAGTTCTACCTGAGGAAGATCCTGCCACTAATCCTGATTTTTTAATGATGAGAGAAATGAAAGCAAAAGAAGCAGCTCTTGAAGCCAAAAGGACATTTATCGAATATATAAGAACTGAAATAAGTGCAACTGATATGGTATATCTCCCTTCCACTCCATTAGGAACAGACTTTGATAATAAAAAAGACCAAGTTGAAGGCAAAGTTAATAATGCTCTGCGAAAATACAAAAAAGCTTTAAAGAAACTGGATAAAGCAGAACATAAAAAAAATAGAGGTATAACTTTTGAAGAATTAACAAAGGAAGGAATAATTGCCTCTATTCAAAAAATCAAACCTGATTTTGATCCAAATAAAATAGAACAAAAAAATATCGATACATATAATCAGGCCAAGCTTGAGTTAGAGGCTACCGAACAAGATTATAATAACTTAGTAGAAGAAGCTAAAAAGTTAAAAGGACAATTAGGACAAGAAAATACAAGTGCAGTAGAAACCTTTTCTCAAATGAGTGTTGTTGGTTTAGTACCTATTGCAAGTTTTGAATCATGGGATGGCGAACAATACCAAACCACTCAAATTGCAATATGGACTGCGAAAGAAGAGAAAAGAACTAGAGATTTATACGCTGGTTTTGATGTAAAATTTGATCCAGGTGAAAGTTCTTTAAAAGATTTTATCAAAAATACAGATTGGTCTACTGCTCAAGGTGCAAGAAAATTTTTTGATGATCAAGGAAACTTTTGGTTATTAGCTATTGGTTCTCATCCACTAAAAGGTAATTCTTCTGCTGCTACTCGAAAAGCAAAGGGTATGGCTCAAACGTCAGCTCAATCAAAAATAGCATTTATTCTATATTCTGAAGCAGAGTCAAAGAGAGTTGCAGAGAACAAATTGCAAGAGATTTCTTCTGGTAAAATTGACGGAAGTGTTGAAAATCAATCTGTTTCATCTTTTGCTGAAACATTGTCCCAAAAAGTAGAGAAACTTAATATTCAAGGAATGTCGCAGAAACTTGGAAAGAAATACACTCATCCAATTTCTGGACAAAAAATGTTTGTGTCGGTTTATGGTATTTCTTCTAAAGGTGTTAGAAATGCAAAGTTAATTGAAGCATCTCAAGCTAGAGCGGCACAAGAACAAATTAAAGAAAATCAAAGATCTCAAGGAGTAAAAGCTGGGATTAATAAAGCAATTAATGATACGAAAAATGACAATACTTCTTTTAACAAAGGTTTTAAAGAAGGACAGCAAAAAGCTAGATCTAGTTCAAATAGTAGCTCTAATAGCAAATCTAAAGATAGTTCTTCCAAAAGCAAAACAGGAGCATTTAAAGGAAGTGGCACTGGATCTAGTGCATTTAAATAACAAATTTAATAGGAGATAAAAATGTTCAAAATGTTAAAATTTTTATTTATTAGTTTTTCATTTTCAATCTTATGTTTTAATGCGTATGGGTTTGATTTAAAATCCTTAACAGATAAAATACAAAAAGATCTCGGCGATAAGCTACAAGTACCAAAAGGTAATAATAACAATAATCCACTTGGAGGAATGTTAAAGAACCTAAATAAGAATAATAAAAATTTAAATTCAAGTGCGATTGGAACTAATGTTAGTTCTATCAATACATCTAACAGTCAAATTAATGCAAAGAGAGTTTGTGGAAGAACTATTCCTAAAACTTTAAAGAATTTACCTAAAGGAAATGTAAATGATTTGGAAAGTGATTTTGGAAAAAAATCTAATGAAATTGTTAAAATTTTAAATTCAATCCCGAAAGTATCTGATGACCCTTATGTATCGTCTCTTAAAACTTTTGAGGGTGCTTTTGAAACAGAGGAAATCGAAAAATTATTTGGAGTTTTTTTAAAGAAAAAAGATATTAATTCTTTAGCTACAATAAGAGCAATTTCAAAAATTGATCCAGGTTTTAATAAAAACAAAAAACAAATTAAGGCAGATGCTTTATTTGCTTATGGTCTAATCCATTATTATTTTAGGAATGAAGGTGGCAATAAAAATTTAGGAATTAGAAATATTAAAGAAGCTACAAGTAGCCCAGATAATATCGGTGCACTGACAGTTTACGGGGCTTGGCAGTTTTATGGCTTAAATGTAAAACAAAACATAGAGGCTGGAAATATGGCTGCGCTTACCGGATATCAAAGAGCTGATGAAAAGAAAAGAAAAAGAAATGTATCTGGTCCATTTAAGGGCCTTAAGCCATTTCAATACGCAGAAAAAATATTTTTTTCAATAGCCGCTGACAACAGAAATCCATATAAATCTCAATATCAATCACAATTAGCTCAAGCACAAGAAATGAATAAAAAGGTATTAGAAGAGCTTGCTAAATCAGAGAAAAATGATCCCAAAAGTGGTTATTGGCCCTTTGTAGTCGAAATACAGAATAGACAACATAATATCTTAGATGCCTTAGCTGAAAACCTTGGACTAGGACAACAACTTAGTGAATTAAAAGCCCAATACGCTGTATTGGCAAGTAAAGTCTCTACTGATAATAGTTTAGTTGAACGAATGGTAATAATTAATGAAGAAATGAATAAGAGAGTTCAAAAGGCTCTAAATACTACCAAAGAAGTTGATGAAAAAGGTAAACAACAAATTGCTGATTTGTCTTATGATAATGAGATAATCATTTTAAAAAATGAGAGTCTAGTAGCTTCACTTATGACAAATTTAATAGCTCAGGGAGGTTTTGGATCTGGCTTTTATGAATTGACAAGAATTTCAGTTGTTGCAGGAAAATCAAACTCCATAGCATGTGAAGTATATACTGGCGTAAATTCGTATGCATCTCGAACCAAAATAAATATGCCTAAGCCAGTAACTTCAGAGAATACAAAATTTAAAAATAAATTTAGAAAAAAAAGAAGTTAATTAATAATTAAAAAGTATCAATCTTAGGAAGTTGATTTAAGACAAATTCAGATTGCTTATCAACTTCTTCAGGATTGTCAGTATCAAGTTGAAACAATGCAGATGTATACTGAGATTGTATAGTTTCTCCATTAATAATTTTACTTCTATAATCTTTATTTTTTATACTGGTAAAAGCTCTTTCTAATAATGCTTCTGTTAATTCGCAAACATTAGCTGCATCTGATCGCATTATTTTATTTTTGTTTTCAATATATGTTTTTTCAGCAAAGAAATATTGTTTGTAAATAACTCTATCTTCAAACGTATCAAATATTTCAATCTCAATTGCCATTCCTAAATTTACTTTTAAGAGAGATTTTGCATTTTTTTGATAACTTTCTTCAGCAAATTCCCATCCTTGATGAAATATTTTGATTTCAAAATCAGGATTTGGAAGCTTTAAATCAATTTTGTTATAAAGTTTAGTAGCAAAGTCAAATCTACTGATTGTCGTACTAGTTAATGCAGCATTCATCATGAAGGGTAATATTGGACTTTCTAATTTATATCCAAACGCAAAAGTTGATGCCTGTCCTAAAAATTCTAAAAACTGGGTTTTTGTAATATTGAAATTTTTAAAAAGATTATCACTATCTTTAGGAATGTTAACCATTACAACTCTTGGTTTTTTACCTTCCCATACTTTTTTCTTAAAAGATTGTTTTTTTAACATTATCCTAAATTGTTCGAGCATAGTTGATTTAGGGTTAGAAGAATTATAAAATGCCCGCTTCATTAGTTCAGTCTTCATATTAGGATATTTTTTTTCTTCTTCAAATGAAATTAAATTTGTTGAAATTGCTCTTACTGGCACCGAAGAAATTATTAATCTATCATATACGTTGTAAAGTAAACTATGACCAAAAGAATACATGAGATAAGCAGTTTTATTTACTTCATCATCTTTAAATGTGCCAAAATCAAATTCTGCCGAGAACCCATAAGTTAGAGCCAACTTTGCATTTTCTGCAAAACCCTCAAGTTTAAGATTTATATCTGGTATTGGATTATTTTTTAAACTTTTATTTAAATATGAATTAAAGTATGAGGCATTATCAACGTCACTTTTTTCCTCAAATGCAGATTTTGTTATAGGCATTAAAGTTTCAATCTGATTAAATGGAATTAAAAAACTTACGCCTGCCCAATTAACTGGTCCAGTGTAATTATCTGAAAAAGATTTACTCGAAAATGCAAAAGAAAGTGAAGAACTTGCTAATAGTGAATTAAAAAACCTTCTGTTAACTTTCAATTTAAATTATCCTTTTAATATCAAATGTTACAGCTTTTATCTAAAGAACTCAATAATATCTTTTCTCTGAATTTAATTGAATTAATAATCAAGTTGGCTAAGTAAAGTTTTTTGTCAATAATTTTGTATTGCCCTTTTATGTCCTTCATTTCCAATGCTTTATTTT
>CACHEH010000034.1 GCA_902578805.1 uncultured SAR116 cluster alpha proteobacterium | reverse complement strand
AAACGAAAGAAATTATTTATTAAATTTTGCAATAGATCTAGGTAACTATCTTAAATCTAAAGGAAGATACGATAAAACAAATATTGGTATGTTAGGAAATATAGTCTCTCAGCTTCATTTACATTTGGTTTTAAGAAAAAAAAGTGATCCCGCTTGGCCTGGTCCTGTGTGGGGATACAATTTCAATAGAAAACTAGATAAACAAACTAAAGAAAATAGGTGTCAATCTATTCTTAAATATACTAATTAAAAATAATTTTTCTTAACCGTATCTATTCTATGCATTAATCTAACAGATTTTGTTCTCATATGAAGGAAAGTTAATGCAACAATATTAAAATACAAATATTAATTATATGATAATACTGCCTTCCATATATCTATCATAACACTCGTGTCCACTGAACAATAGTCAATTAAGTTTTTTTTCATTTCATTTTTATTTGTATTATTTATTTTTCTATATTGATGGTAAATTTCCATTGCTTCTGCTCCACCCTTAATTTTCAAATCTGAGTAAGGATTATGATCTAATAGATTTTCAGCAATAGATTTTACACTCCAAGTTTCCTGGCCAAACATATAAAAGTTATCTTTAAAGTATGGAAGTAAGTCACCCTTTTTCATTAATTCTACGATATTTCTTAATTGATCCTTATGCTCAGTTTCTCTAGTAAAATTTATTATATCTTTGGTAATTGGTGCTTCTACACTTCTTCCATGCCAAGTATATATCCCACATTTTTTTTCTGTTATTATTTCACATATTTTTTGTCCCATTATTTTTTCTTGGGTCTGACGTATGATTATGAACAAAATCAAAAGCAATAGGTTCTTTATCATATTGCTCCCACTTATGGATTGAATATTGAAAAGGTATTCTACCTCCTGGGCTAGTTCCTAAAAATAAAGGATAAGGACTTGAAATAGTTTCATAATCAAGAAAATATCTTGGCCAAGGTTCATTTTCCAAAAATTTAATTAATTTTTTATCTATGAAATTTTGTTTAGTTTGAGATACCTCTTTCATTTTGATTTGAATATCTGTTTTTAAATATTCATCAGGAACTTGCGATAAATCTCTATATCCTTTTTCCATTAAAGTTTTCACTATCTTAACTGTTGGCGACCCTCCAAGATACCATACAGGAGTATCTAATTTCTCATCTTTAAGAATTTCAGCTTTAGAACAATAATTTATAAAACCACAGTGGTGTGGCTTATTGCAATGTGAACCGATATTTATATCAGGTTCGTTTGTTAGTGAAATATTTTTGAATGCACTTTTAACTTCGTTTTCTACTTCATTGAAAAGACTTTGTACTTCTGTATTCACTAATTCTAACGATAATAAATCTTTATAATCACCTTCAGTTTTAAGAATAAATTTTTTATTAGGGTAACCTAGATAAACATTATTAATTTCAATATTATTATTTTTAACTACAAAATTTTGAATTGCTGCGTCAAACAGAAGGTGACCTTTTATCTCTAATTTTTTAAAAATATTCCCGCTTTTAACTTCAGTAATATTCCATTTTTTTAATTTTGAAATATATTCAAAAATATCAACCCTAACTATAACATCTTTGTACAAGAAAGCTGGTTCAAAAATCGTTGCATCTCTATCTTTTTTTATGATTTCTTTTATTAAATTATTTGTTTCAATTATTGCTTTTTTGAATATTTTTTTCTTTAATGTCGAAAGTGTTATAAAAATTTTTTTTTATCAAAGAGCCAAACTCATTTCCTTGTTCCATTATAATTTCTGATATGTCATTAGTTTCTTCTAAAGTTGGATTATTTTCTGCTAACCAGAAGTATTTTTTACATTGTTTATGTTTTTGAAGTTTTGATTTTGATAAATACCTATTTAACAAAAAATAAATTTTTTAAAAATTTAATTTTTATTTGATCAATTAAAATATACCATGTAAGACTAAAAATCACTATAACTCCTCCAATTATCATATAGAAATTTGGAGTTTCATTAGTCCCAAGCCATACCCAAAATGGACCAAGAGATGTTTCTAAAAGCATTAAAAGTCCAATATTAGAAGCTTGTGTGTGCCTTGTCGCAAAAGTCAAACACGCAAAAGATATTGGAAGGATTATTAAGCCAGATAAAGAAATTGCTATTATATCCCCTTTAAAAAGAAGATCTGGTGAAACAATAAATAATCCAATTATACCATAACCAAATGAACTTATGCCAGTAACTGTCATAGCTGGTATCTCTGGTTTGCTTCTTAAAAAAACTAAACTCAGGCCTAATGTAGCTGCAGCTCCTATCCCGCATACTGTGCCAATGAAAACGCTACCCTGAGGTGCATTTAATACATTTTCTCCATTTGCAACAGATATCCCAACTCCAATTAGTGCAAAAAATGCAGTTATCCATGTTGAGGCTGTAGTTTTTTCATGAAGAATAAAAATTGAAAATATAGATGCAAATATTGGAGATGTTGCCAAACAAAATAAAATTAATGATACTGAAGTTTCAGCAACACCATACGTGAAAAATATAGAACTTAATATCTGAGACAAAATTATCCAGATACCAACTCTTGAAAAAACTTTTTTAAAATTTTTTCTATAAATTCCAAAACAGCTAGAAAATAAGATAAGCATTAATCCCATTTCAAAGCCTCGCCACGTCAGCATTGACCATGCGTCCATTTCAGACCATCTCATAAATAAGGTATCTGGAGATAAAACTAATGCACCAATAGTGGCTATTCCAATTCCCTTAAAAAGATTTCCAGGTAAAGAGAAGTTCAAAATAATTCCTAAAATAAATTATTATTTTTAAAAAAATCTATTAAAGTTTTCGCTACATCGACATGATTTTCTTGTTGAACCCAATGTCCAGCATTCTGGATAATATGTCTGCCCTTATAATGCAAACATAAATTATTTTCCATTATTTCTAATGCTCCAGGTTTTTGGAAAATACCCCAATCTTTTTCACCTGCAATAAAACAAGATGGAACTTCAATCTTTTTACCAGAAAAAATTCTTAAATCACTATTAAGATCATTTGAGGTCATGCACCTATACCAGTTTAATGCAGGTTGAAAACTATTTTTTAAAAAGCTGTTGGTATAAACTTCTAATTCTTGATCATTTAACCAATTTTCATAACAATTTGACTGTGGATAGTGCGGCATTACACTTTGGACCATATCCTCGTTAAGGTGCATAATGTAATACTCTGGCATATTAGCTAAGTTTTCTGCACTCCAAGAATTCAACTTGTAAGGAACGTTCTTTTTCCAGTCTGCACTTTTCATGTGATAGTAAGCTCTTAAAAATTTATGTAGTTCTTTTTTTTCTAAGTGCATATCTTTGTTGGCTTCAATTGTAGAATAATACCATTGGTAGTGTTTTCTAGGAGGTTCTAATTTTTCTAATTCTTTGTGAATAGGATCTTCATATGTCGAACTAATATTTATATTTGGAGTTCCAGCGTATGGAGCACTCATCATAACTAAAGATTTAAAGATATCTGGTCTGATTATAGTTGACACTGCAGCAACTGATGAACCTGCATCATGTCCAACCAATAAATCAATTTTATCAAGATTTAATGAACTCATAAGACTTATTATATCAGTGCTTAAGTTTAATAATCGATATTCAGATATGTCGGCATGAAATTCTTTTCCCCCACCTGAGGTTTGGCCATATCCTCTCATATCAGGTGCAATAACCCTAAAACCTTCAGCAGCTAATAAAGGTATAATTTTTCTCCAACTAAAACTTAATTCGGGAAACCCATGTAGAAGAAGAGCCGTTGGTTTTTGAGATTTGTTTGAATTTGCCTCTAAATAATGAACATTGAGACCATTTGAGATTTCGACATTATGTGATTTGATTATTGGGTCTAAAAGTTCAATCATAATTTGTTTCAATTAGTTTTGTATTTTTTAATAGTTTCTAGATTAACCTCGATTCCTAAACCTTTGTCTACTGGAATATGTATCATGCCATTCACAAGCTCAAAGGGTGTTGAAAGTAATTCTCTTCTAAAGGGATGACTTGATTGATCATATTCTAAAATAGGCTCTCTAGCAAAAATTGAGAAATGTGTTGATGGAATTGAAGCAATAACCTGAATAGATGCAGCTTGAGCAATTGATGAACCCCATACATGAGGATTAACCTCTACACCAAAACTATGTGCTAAATTAATAATATGTTTTGCTCCTGTTATACCGCCACATGACCCAATATCAGGTTGTGCAATGTCAATTGCATTATTTTCGAAAAGTGATTTAAATCCAAATAGAGTATGCTCATTCTCACCTCCTGCAATAGGAATGTCTAACTTAGATCTCAATTCTGCATAACCTTTAATATCCTCAGGAACAACTGGTTCTTCATACCAGCGTAATTTATAACTCTGTAAGTTTTTTCCTAATGTCAGTGCTTCAGATCTTCCATAAGCGTGATTAGTATCAATCATAAGAGTAACATTTTTATTTTTCAGTGCATGACCGATACTTTCCATACACTTCAGGTCGTCGTCTATTCCAAAACCAAGTTTTATCTTCATATGATCAAAACCATTTTCGAAGTGAGATAAAGCTTCTTCTGCTAATCTGCTTGCTTCACCTTTACCTTTTATTCTGTAAAAACCCGTTGCATAAGGTTTAATTTTTGTTCTAAATACACCTCCTAATAATTGATATACAGGTTGGTCGTAATATTTGCCTGCAATATCCCATAATGCTATATCAACCGCACTTATGCCAGATACTACAGATCCTTTTCTTCCATAATCTCTTGTAGAATGGTACATTTTGTGCCAAAGGACTTCTATATTTAATGGGGACTGATCTAATAAAATTGGCTTTAGTGCATTTTCAATTACAGCTGCTGAGATTTCTGGAGGTTCTAATCCCTGACAAAATGCTTCCCCCCAGCCAACTAAACCTAAGTTTGTTTTGATTTCCACTAGTGTCGCAGACCTTTGATTTACCCACCCTTGAGAAAATGCAAAAGGTATTTCTAATGATGATTTAATAACATGGACTTTAACATCAATTATCTTTATTTTCATTTAATGCCTCCATGATACTTGTTTTTAATTTGCTTTATTTGGTTTTAATTCTTCCTTTTAATGTAATTGGCAACTGGCACAACATAAAAATTCCAACTAAAGGCGATAATACAAAAACTTTGATAAAAACCCAATCCTCAGTTTCAAGAAACCTCCAAGATATTTCATTTATAATTGTAAGAAATAAAAAAAACAAACCCCATCTCAAACTAAGTTTATACCAGGTTTCATCATTAAGAGAAAATTGAGATCCAAAAAATTGTTTCATCATTGCTTTCTTATAAAATATGCCAAAAAGTAAAACAGCACTAAAAAAGCCATTAAAAATTGTTGGTTGAATTTTCACAAACTCATCGTCATTAAAAGAATATGCAAAAAAAGTAAAAAGAGCAGACATGCAAATTCCAAATATTTGAAATTTGGAAATGCGTTTTTCTATGACATAGAACACTAGCATAACCATAAGACCAAGAATTAGTGATATGATAGCAGCAATAATTAAAGTGTAATATTGCGCTCCTAAAAAAAAACCTG
>CACHEH010000033.1 GCA_902578805.1 uncultured SAR116 cluster alpha proteobacterium | reverse complement strand
CATAAAATCATATAGACCAGGACCCTTTTGATCCACAGCATCCCTAATCGTTAGATGGATGTTATTTGGATTGTTTCCATCCAAAATTATCATTTTCTGTCCAACTGTAAAATTAGCTTTAGACAGTTTTAAGGGGATATTTTCAATAATCAACCTCAAACGCTCGATATTGGCTCTTAGCCATTTCTTTTCAAGATCTTCTTCCCCTGCTGGGAATATATATCGTCGGTCAACCAATTGTTTTATGTGAAGAACACGCTCAGCAATTTCTTGAAGTTTTGAGTAGCCTCCAATTGCACTAACTGCGTCTCTTATGTCACGATTAAATCCACAGCCGTCAGCACGAATCTTTGGGTTTGGGGGCATGGCATAAAATGGTAGTTGAGGGGGGGTGTCTGGCGAGTTACATTCATTAGCGACGCTAAGTATATGCTCAATTGCCTTAAATGATCCTGAATCCTTAAGCAGTGAGGCAGAAATATTCTGGCGTAACGTTGGCTTTAACAAACCAACTTCAACTAATTTTTCTTCAGCAATTGGGATGCCATTAGGGCGATCGACCGCCTTAGTATACTTTTCTGAAGTCTTCAGATTAAGTTGCTTTAAAGCTTTTGTTATTAGCTTTTTGCTAGTGCTAGATGGAACTTTTCCATGACGTCCTACAAGATAATCAGCAATACCAGGATAAAGAGAATGGTATTTGTCACGGCCTTCTAACTGATTCCAGAGTGATAGTGCAGCTTGACCAGTAGTATTTGCTGCATAAGGGGTAACTTGGGTTGGTTGGCCAAGATCTTCTAAAATTTCTGCTTGCATTTTATATATTGCAATCTGGATTTGGTCCCAGTTAGCATGATGACCATTCACTCCTAAAAGGCGTCCAAGATTCTCAACCAGTCCAGGTATTGATTTGAGTGTTGCAGACGCTCCACCGGGTGTGCGTGCGTAGTACATTGCTTCTACAAGTTCAGAATTATAACGTGACTCGAAATCACGATATTGAAAACGCAACCCATAAAGGGAAGACATGCTAGCCTTTATAGCATCGTTGTTTAATTGTGGGGATTTTGTTGCAACTCTCTCATCAGGATAGTTCCTAATAAGGTTTAACATCTTGTTCATGCTTGGTTGCGCTGTTGACCCTGAAAGAGCTGGATGTTGTACATCCATTGTTATGTCCTTATTTAACTCAACAGCTGCCAAAACCGCAGCCATGTAACAGACAGGGGCCTCACCATAAGTGGAATGTGCATGAATGTTTACTTCATGGTCAGGAAAACGCTTAAATAATGCTGATACAAGTTCATATACGAAATAGGCGCTTAATCTACCACTAGCAGATTTCAAATAAAATCCTTTATGGCCAAGTTCTACAAGTTCATCAGCAAAAGCAAGACATTTAGCAACAGTTATGTTTGGATTATCTTCAATACAAATTGTTCCCTGTGCAATAATATCATAACCTGCACCTTGGGCTTCTGCTACAGCTTGAGCAACACCGGAAAGACATGATGCATCATTAAGGCCGTGAAAATTCTGCAGGATATTCATTCCCATACTAGCATACTCAAAAACTAGCGCTCTTATTACATCATAAGGTTGAGGCTCATAACCAAGAAGAAAATCTCCACGTATAAGGGCAGATTGCCTCACCCCAAGACTTTTAAAATGTAAAAGTAATTTTTCAACTTCTGCCCATTCATTTCGTCCTTTCTTGGCAAAAATATCAAAAAATGTACCCCCACCCGTTTGAATCGCTTCAGTACCAATCAGATGTGCAGTTGGATAAGAATCTATGATTTCCTGTGCAGAAGGGTTAGTTCCAAATAAAGACTGAATAGAATCGCGTAAAACGTCTTGGAATTTTATTTTTGACATAGCAAATTTCTCAATAATAGTAGCAGTGTCAGTTTACTAAAGTACAAAATAGAAGTATGAATACAAACATTTTTAAGTTTTGTTTTTAAATTTTAAAAATCGAAATATTAAACTAAAATCTAGTTTTAATAAATATTATAGTTTGGTAAAGGTGTACTTAAAACAATAACAAGCCTAGTTATCTGACAAATTCATAAATCTGTTAATAAAGTGAGCAATATTTTAGTAATTTGTCTAAAATCAGCAATTAATACTAGAAAGCTTTTCCAAATTACTTAATAGTGATTTAATTGAATTGGTTTGTTATTATTTTGTTTGAATTAACTTAATTGCATTAGCAGTTTCAACTACGGTTTTTTCAAAAGGCATTGGTCTCCATTTGAAAGTTTTAATTGTACTTGAATTATCTGCAGTGATTTTTATTCCTAATAATGCTAGCATACCTTTTGCTTCACGATCAAATAAAGATAAAAATTTGAATAAAAAATTTGGTGCTTTTTTAGTACTTGGGCCTTTGTAACCCTCATTTAAAAGTAATTGTGCAACTTCAGCAAAACTCACAGGATTTGTTGGTTTAATGGTTCCTCATATAGTAAGAATGTTCGTTGGAGGCGATTATTTTCGGGTTTTACCTCTTTCAGCATTGCTGGGATCAATATTTTTACTTTGGGCAGATATTGCTGCTCGAACAATAATGCCTCCAGAGGATATGCCAATTGGAATCGTTACTGGATTAGTAGGAGGAATTTTTTTTGTATGGCTTTTGAGAAAAAAATAACACATGATTAAACTATAATTTTGTCTAGATAAAGTAAAATGAAAAAAGCTAAAAGTCCTTGCATAGACGTTTGTAAATTTATTGGTCCTAATGGATGGTGTTTGGGATGTGGTCGTACTAAAGGTGAAACTAGAAAATGGAAAAGTTTAAAACCCTATGATATTAAAAATTTACAAAAAGTTTTAAATAAAAGAATGAAGATAGTTAAAGATCAAATGTGATAATGTAAATACACATTAATTTTTTTTTAAAGTTATTGAAATGATTAAAGACTTTAAACAAAACTACTAATTACAAACTCTAACAACCCATCATTGAACCCTGGTCAGTGTTCCATGGACTACGGTCAATGGGCAGACCACCCCCCTGACCATTGACCATTGTTGATTAGGAATAGGGTGCAGTAACCCCCAACAATATTTGAGTTTAAGATTACACTTTATTGTGGGTAGATTTGTGGGTAAAAAATATGTTAAATATAAAAATATAATAATATCAATATATTAAATACATATTATGGCGGAGAGAACCTCCTCATTATTTCATCTTAATTATCTGATTTAACTAGATTTTATATATTAATAATTAATCAGTCTACAATTTAGTCTACACTTTTAGTTTAACTGAAGCTTTTATTAATTATACAAGTAATTTAATAATTATAAATGAATTAAATTTACGTTTTTACTTTCCATATCTTTTAAGGATTTGTTTTTAGAACCATCTAAGTCAATTGCTTTTGTTGCGTCAAGAATTACATAAGTATCATAACCTAAAGTTTTAGCATCAATAGCAGAATAATAAACGCAAAAATCAAGTGCTAAACCACAAAGATACACTTTTTTAATGTTATTCTGTTTTAAGAAACCATCTAATCCTGTCATGGTCTTTTTGTCGTTTTCGTAAAAAGCAGAATAGCTATCGATTTGTTTTCTATATCCCTTTCTAATAATCATATTTGCTTTGGTTGTATCAAGGTCTTTGTGAAATTCAGCACCAAAAGTTCCTTGTACACAATGATTAGGCCACAAAACTTGAACTCCATAAGACATTTCGACTGTTTCATAGGGTATTTTATTGTTTTGATTAGAAGCAAAAGACAAGTGGTCTAATGGATGCCAGTCCTGGGTTAAAACAATTGAGGAAAACATTGTTTGCAAAGAGTTAATTTTTTTTATAACTTTATTACCTTCATTAACAGCCAAAGAGCCATCAGGACAGAAATCATTCTGCATGTCGACAATTATTAAAGAACAATCTTTTTCAAAGTTCATAAATTTCTCATATTTTTTTAATCATCTGATTTAATTAGATTTTATATATTAATAATTAATCAGTCTACAATTTAGTCTACAATTTAAATTTTTCATTTTCTAAATCCAAAGAAATAATAAAACTTGTTGTACAATTAAGCAGCTGATTTGTTCTTATCTGCTAAAGCCCCATTTATGATTAAACTTAAAGAAGATATAATCTTATTCATTTCTTTTAAAGATAATGGAACACCAATTGAATACAAATAAGTTTCAGTTCCATTAATATTATTCATATATCTATTTTTTTCATAATTAACTTCAGCACTCGGATAACACAAAAAACAAAATTTATCTTAAGGTTTACTAAATGATGAATATGCCAAGACCTAATGCTGGTCTTTTCTTATTTCATCTTTCAAACTTGAAGTTAAATTATTTTTATTGAAAAAATGTGACTTATATTTTTTAGAATTTGAACAAATATGTAATTCGGCTGAAGAATATAAGACAGAACTTATTAAGCATGCTAAAAAGTATAGAAGTTATGAATAATAGTTTTTGTAATTGAAAAGCTTTAGAGAAAGAGCAAAGAAAAGACAAGAAGTACAAAATAACACTTAAATCCGGACTTCTCTTAACAACTTTGATATGATTGTTCTAACTACGTTTTTTTATGCCTGACAGATATTTTGGAACTGCTTTTTGTCCAAAATATGTATCTACAAACTTTTCTATAATTTTTCATAGCCAATCCACTATCTTTTTCTCCCTGAAAGTTTTTAATTTCAGATTCATTTAATTACAGATTCAGCACAGTTTTATTACAAAGATAATAAAGTTTAGTAGATTTCTGATTATTTTTTGACAAGGTTATTATTTGTTAGATAAGTTAATTGATAATTGAATTTATAGAAAGAAGGAAAGTTATGAGATTTTTATTAATTACTATACTAGCAGCGTTAATTCCTACGATAGCTTTTGCCAATGATCATACAACTCCGGGTGCTGGTTATGGCACAGCAGTGACTGTTGGCTCAAAGAAAATGGAAGGTGCTTCAGGCGTTCTAATGCATCAGACCACTAATGATGTTTGGATTTGGGAAAAACCACTAAAAGGATTTCCAAAAGCTACAAGTGCAACTTGCGATCAATTCTTTGCTTTTGCATCAGGTCAGCAACAACCAATTGGTGGCACCTTCACCTGTCAGTCGGTTGATGGAGACGGAGATGGTTTAATTAGCACCGGAGTCTTTCAGCCAGATGGTACCGCCTTGATTACTCAAATCGCAGGCACGGGTAAGTGGGCGCAACATGTTGGGTCACAATTTATAGGAAAAACTGATATTCAGGCTGATACGTCCACATCTGTGTATTCCTGGACACCAAAAAAATAGTGCCGCTTCTTAAAACTTTTATAATCGTGGGCAGTGATAACAATTTAAATTCATGAAAGATTTTTTGGAACCATGGGGGAAAAAGGTATCTTCAATTATTCTGTACCTTTTTCAAAAAAAATGTCAGTGCAATATCTTGTTAACCTAATTGCTTCTAGTTTTTAGCCCCTCCTACCTCATATCTTAGGGAAAAACAAGAAAACTTTGTAATCTTGCTGTGGGGCCATGATACATAAAATTATATAAATCATTGTTTTTATTTGATTATCATAATTATTATGGCGGAGAGAACCTCCTCATTATTCCATTTTAACCATCTGTTTTAATTAGATATTATAGAATGATATTTATTCAGTCTACAATTTATTCTACAAATTGTTTATTAAAAATTTATGTATGATTACTAACATTTTTTAATTTTTACTTAATACCTTCAACCATAAGTATATTCGACGTAGAAGTATTAAATCTTATTTTTTTATAAGGCTTGTATTCCTCACTATTATACCAATCCATAGCAGCCTTTTTGTTTGGAAATTTCACCAAGACTATTCTTGTGGGTGTCCAAAGCTTAGTTTCCAAAGCCTCTATTTCTCCACCACGAATAAGGTAATCTCCTCCGTAACTTTCAATCATTGGTTTTACTTTTT
>CACHEH010000032.1 GCA_902578805.1 uncultured SAR116 cluster alpha proteobacterium | reverse complement strand
GTAATGGCGCAAAACCTTGAAAGCTCTTAGGAAGAACAGGTAAAGAATTTTCATTAATTATTATAGAAATATAAGTAAGCCTGTGAAAATCTACAGTTGGTTTTACGTAATATTTTCCAGAATAACTTTTTACAACTTTGCCTACATTAACACCTGGGGGCAATCTTCCGCCATGACCAGATGTTTGCACAATTTCACCTTCTATAGGCTTGGCTTTGGATGATAAAAATTTAATTTTCAATAATTTTCCATTTTGCCCTTTAACAACAGCTGGCCAATTACTGTTTGTCAAATATACTGGTATCATAGAATTTATATCAATTATAAGTAAGATCCTACTTGTTTTCAAACTTACGTTAACAACATATCCAACTAATCCAAGAGATGATATGGCTGGTTGCCCTTCTTTAATGCCATAATCCTTTCCAGCATTTATCAAAATTGTATTAGCAAAAACACCACCAGGTGCTGTTATTGCTCTTCCTGTAATAATTTGTTTTTTTCTATCAGGTAATACTTTAAGTAATTCTCGAAGTTCCAATAATTCCAATTCTTGACTAGATGTTTTACTGTTTATTACTTTGAGTTTTCTAACTTCACTTTTTAGTCTTATATTTTCTTCCCTAAGAGAACCTGCTGATTTAACATCTTCAAATACGCCTGCTATTTCTCTAACTGGTTTATTTAAAGCATAAGTGACAGGAGCCAAAAAATCAGAAAGAAAAGCTTTAATATTTCTGATAGCAATAAGGTCCATTTTTCCTAAAAAAACTAGAACCAAACAAAATAAAATTAATAAAAAATTAAAATTCTTACCACTCTTGAATAATTTAGTATGTGACGGCTTTCCTGAAACCATCTTATCTCACTTATAATTAATTTATATGTTAATTTTATGCACCTATCAGAACGTTTCGTAAAGATTTCATTTCATCTAGACAACGGCCTGTTCCCATTACAACACAAGTCAAAGGGTCTTCAGCAATTACAACAGGCAAGCCTGTGGCTTCTCTTATGGTAGTATCCAACTCGCCTAATAGAGCACCTCCCCCTGTTAACACGATACCTCTTTCAACAATATCTGCAGCCAATTCTGGTGGAGTTTGTTCCAAAGCAGTTTTGGTAGCTTCTATAATTTGGCCAACAGGCTCTGCTAATGCTTCACAAATTTGTGCTTGATTAATTTCAATTTCTTTAGGTACACCATTGACTAAATCTCGACCCCTTACCTCAATACTAGCTCCCACACCATCTTTTGGAATTTTCGCAGTAGCTATACCTTTTTTTATTCTCTCTGCAGTCATTTCACCAATTAATAAATTATGATGACGCCTTATAAAGGCAACAATAGCTTCGTCAAATTTGTCACCTCCTACTCTAACAGATCTTGCATAAACAATATTTCCAAGAGATAATATAGCAACCTCAGTGGTGCCACCACCAATATCTACAACCATTGAACCTGATGCTTCTGTGACAGGCAAATTAGCACCAATTGCGGCGGCCATTGGTTCTTCTATCAGGTATACTCTTCTTGCTCCAGCAGCCTCTGCCGACTCTTGAATGGCGCGCCTTTCTACAGCAGTTGCACCAGAAGGAACACAAACTACAACTTGAGGACTTACTAATGTTGATCGTTTATGAACTTTTCTAATAAAATGCTTAATCATTTCTTCTGCAACATCGAAATCTGCAATTACGCCATCTGCCATTGGTCTTATCGCCCTAATATTACCTGGGGTTTTACCAAGCATAGTTTTTGCTTCTTCACCCACTGCTAAAACTTGGGATTTTCCTCTTATTTCAGTTATAGCTACTACTGAAGGTTCGTTTAAAAGAATGCCTTGCCCTTTTACATAAACCAAAGTATTAGCAGTACCTAAATCTATGGCTAAATCTGCAGAAAATAACCCACGCACATATCCAAACATATGATATCCCCTATTAGAGTTTTAATCCATAAAATGAAAAAACTATTACAATTATATTTAACTAGTAACTTAAATCAAAGAATTAATAAATATTAATTTTTATCTTTGTCCACTAATCTATTGGCAGTAATCCAGGGCATCATTGCTCTAAGTTCTTTTCCAACTGCCTCTATTGGATGATCTGAGACTTTTTTCCTAGTTGCCTTGAAACTTGTTTGGTTAACTTTATTTTCTAGCATCCAATCTCTGGTAAATTTACCAGATTGTATGTCTTCAAGGATTTTTTTCATTTCAGTTTTTGTTTCAGATGTTATTAGCCTGGGACCCGTAACGTATTCGCCATATTCGGCAGTATTACTAATTGAATAGTTCATGTTTGCAATACCACCTTCATAAATAAGATCAACAATTAATTTTACTTCATGGAGGCACTCGAAATAAGCCATTTCTGGAGCATAACCAGCTTCCGTTAAAGTTTCATATCCAGCTCTAATTAACTCTACCAAACCACCACACAAAACTGTTTGTTCACCAAATAAATCTGTCTCACATTCCTCTTTAAAAGTAGTTTCTATTATGCCAGATCTACCTCCTCCAATTGCACAAGCATAGGATAAACCTATATCATGAACATTTCCTGAAATATCTTGATCAATCGCTATCAAACAAGGAACCCCTCCACCTCTTTGATATTCGGATCTAACAGTATGACCTGGCCCTTTTGGAGCAACCATAAAAACATCAATATCACTTCTAGGCTCAATTAAATTAAAATGTACATTTAATCCGTGCGCAAAAGCAATTGCTGCACCAGATTTCATATTACTTTCGATTTCGTTTTTATAAATTTCACCTTGAAGTTCATCAGGTGTTAACATCATAATTACATCAGCCCATTTTGAAGCATCTGCAACATTCATTACTTTAAAGCCTGCAGATTTTGCTTTTTCAACTGATGTTGAATCTGATCTTAGAGCTACTGCAACATCTTTCACTCCACTATCTCTTAGATTTGCGGCATGCGCATGACCTTGACTGCCATATCCTACAATTACTACTTTTTTGCTTTTAATTAAATTTATATCTGCATCTCTATCATAGTACACTCGCATTTAAGGCTCCTTTAATTTCTTTGTAAATCATTATGATCTTCTTATCAGTTATGTTAAATTTGATCTAGTAGTTTTGTTTCTGTTTTATAACCTCTTGAGATAGCCGAAACTCCTGTTCTAGAAATTTCTGTGTCTCCAAGAGAACGCATTAATTCAATAAACGCGTCTAATTTACTTGGCTTTCCAGTTAGCTCAAAAACAAAACTTGATAATGTTACATCAAGTGTCCTTGCACGAAAGGTTTCTGCAACTCTTAAAGCTTCTACTCTATTAGCACCATTAACAACGAGTTTAACCAGAGCAAGTTCACTTTTAATGAACGGCCCTTCTAGGGTTAAATCTCTTACAATGTGCACGGGAACAATTCTTAGCAATTGTGATTTTATTTGTTCAATTGTCATTGATGTACCTCTTGTAACAAGAGATATTCTTGACAGATTTTTTATATTATCTATTTCAGTAACAGTTAAGCTTTCAATGTTATAACCTCTTCCAGAAAAAAGACCAATTACCCTTGCTAATGTTCCAGGTTGATTATCAACAACCAAAGATAAAGTCCTTGAGGTTTCAGCTTCTTTAACTTCGTTTTTTTGATAAACAGACATTTAAGTTAACCTCATACTAATGCAAGTCCTTCATTAGAAGTATCTTTATTATTATCTTCAGAGCTTAAGATCATATCATTATGAGCTGCCCCTGAGGGTATCATAGGAAAGCAGTTTTCTTCTTTTTCTACCCTAATATCTGCTATTACGGGACCTTTAATGTTAACCATCTCGTCTATAGTAGCTTCTAAATTATTAATATTATCTACTCTCAAACCAGTTATATTGAAAGATTCAGCAAGTTTTACAAAGTCAGGTAATGAGGCTGTATAACTCTCACTATACCTTGATCCATGGTTTAACTCTTGCCACTGTCTAACCATACCCATCCATTCATTGTTTAAAATAAAAATTTTGATAGGTAATTTATATTGGACTATGGTTGATAGTTCTTGCATATTCATTAAAAAAGAAGCTTCGCCGGAAATATCTATTACCAAAGATTTTGGATGAGCAATTTGCACACCTACAGATGATGGTAAACCGTACCCCATTGTACCCAATCCCCCTGATGTCATCCAATGATTAGGTTTTGAAAATCCAAAGTACTGTGCAGCCCACATTTGATGTTGACCTACCTCAGTAGTAATATAGGTGTCCATATTTTTAGTTTTTTCGTACAAAGATTTTATAGCTTGTTGTGGTTTTATATTTGAACCAAGTTGTTTAAAACCTAATGAATCTTTAGCTCTCCACTTATTGATTTGAGACCACCATTTAGTTTTTGGTTTCTTTATATTTTGGTTATGAAGTTTTTTAACTTCCTCTACCAACGCAAATAATACTTCTTTACAATCACCAACAATCGCATAATCAACAGATACAACTTTATTAATAGACGATTTGTCAATATCAATATGAACTTTTTTAGAGTTCGGGGCAAAAGCATTTAATCTTCCCGTTACCCTATCGTCAAAACGAGCTCCTACATTTAGCATTAAATCACAGTGATGCATTGCCAAGTTTGCTTCATAAGTTCCATGCATTCCCAACATGCCTAAAAAATTTTTATTTGTATTTGGTACACTGCCTAAACCCATAAGAGTTAGTGTAACCGGACAATCTAATATGTTAACCAATTCTGTAAGAAGTTTAGAAGCGTGTGGACCAGAATTAACTACTCCACCACCACCATATATTATTGGTCTTTCAGACTGCAACAAAAGTTTTGCGACTTTATTAATTACATCCATGTCAAGGTCTGAAGATTTAATTTGCTTATGATCTTTTGTATTAAAAATTTTATTTTTATACTTTACTTTTGAAAGCTGTATATCCTTAGGTAGATCAATAAGTACAGGGCCAGGTCTACCATTAGACGCAATTTCGAAAGATTTATGGATAATGTCACATAACATATTAGCATCTTTTACTAAATAATTATGTTTTGTACATGGCCTAGAAATACCGGTTGTATCAGCTTCTTGAAAAGCATCAGTTCCAATCAAATGTGTTGGCACTTGTCCGCTAAGACAAATTATTGGGATTGAGTCCATTAGAGCATCCGTTAATCCCGTTATAGCATTGGTAGCACCAGGTCCAGAGGTGACCAATACGCATCCAACTTTACCTGTTGATCTAGCGTACCCTTCTGCAGCATGTACAGCTGCTTGTTCGTGCCTAACTAAAATATGCTTAATCTGATTATTTTCAAATAAAGCATCATAAAGAGGAAGTACAGCTCCTCCTGGATATCCAAAAATTACCTCTACACCGTTTTCAACTAAAGCTTGAATTACAGCCTCTGCACCACTCATATAATTAATTGTCATTTGGTTAAATACTTTCAAATAAAAAATTATTTTTTAACAATAATTTTTCAAAACGTCAACTTTATTGTATAAAATTATAAATATTTGATAATTATTATAATATTATTTCATAAAAATTGTTTTATATGAAATATAATTATGGGAAAACCATGTGATTTGTCTTTTAACATATCTTCTAGTGTCCCTCTTACTGAGATTAATAGCGTCTTCATAAGATACATTTTTATCAAAATAACTTAACAACCATTTGACGCCAAGACTTTTGGTAATTGGAAGTGTTCTCTGAATTTTAAAATCGTGTATTTTTTTAACTTCATCAAGTGCTCCTTTTTTTATCATCTCGTCAAACCTTAATTCACATCTTTTATAAAGCAATTTTCTTTCTGAATTTAATAAAAAAGGATAGATATTTTTTCTTATTCGTCCTACCCTAGATTGTCTGTGCCAATAAGACATATTTTTCTTAGTTTGAAGAAATACTCCATAAGCTCTTAATAATCTATGTTTGTCATGATTTTTATTTACAAATTGTGGATCAATATTAGAGTTTAACTGTCGAAAGTTGTTTATACCAATATCATTCAATTTTAATAAACTTTTTATTTTAACATCCTCTGTTAATAATGGAATTGGAGCTAAACCTTTTATAACTGCATTAAGATATAATCCTGATCCACCAACTAATATAGGTACTTTATTTATTTTGTCCGTATAGCTTAGTACTTCATTTAACTTTTTTAACCAATCCGCCACGGAATAATTTATATGAGATTTAACATATCCATACATGAAATGGGGAACTTCTTGCATATCTTCTACTGATGGTCTCGCAGACAATAATTTTAAATCTTTATAAACTTGAACCGAGTCAGCATTTATCAGAACACCGTTAATGAGTTTGGCCAATCTGATTGCTAACATTGATTTACCTACACAAG
>CACHEH010000031.1 GCA_902578805.1 uncultured SAR116 cluster alpha proteobacterium | reverse complement strand
ATTTTGTAAATGGAAAAGAAATGTTGCCACATAATAATGAATATTTTGAAACTGAGAATCCGTATACATGTGAAAAATGGGCTGAGGTTGCAAAAGGTAATGCCTATGATGTTGATGCCGCTGTGAATGTAGCAAAAGAGGTTTTTGAAAATAACTGGTCTAAAACAAAACCAACTGAAAGAGGTAAATTATTAGTTCGACTTGCAGAACTTGTAGAGCGAGATGCTCAGAAATTAGGAGAAATTGAAGTTCAAGATAACGGAAAACTTATAGCAGAAATGGGAGCACAAACTAAATATCTCGCAGAATGGTATAGATATTTTGGCGGACTAGCCGATAAAGTCGAAGGAGCAGTGTTACCATCAGACAAACCTGGTATTTTCAACTTTACCAAATATGAGCCATTTGGTGTTGTTGGTATGATAACGGCATGGAATTCACCATTATTACTTTTATCTTGGAAACTTGCTCCAGCACTTGCTGCTGGAAACACTGCTGTAGTTAAACCGTCCGAATTTACATCAGCTTCTACTTTAGAGTTTATGAAATTAATATCAGAAGCAGGTTTCCCTGACGGTGTTGTTAATTGCGTTACAGGCATGGGTATTGATGTTGGACAACCACTTGTCGAACATAAAAATATTTCAAAAATTGCATTTACAGGATCAGATATTTCTGGACAAAAAATTTATGAAACTGCCGCAAAAAAAATAATGCCTGTATCCTTAGAATTAGGTGGAAAATCACCTAATATTGTTTTTCAGGATGCTGATTTTGAGGCTGCTATTATGGGCGTAATTTCAGGAATATTTGCTGCAACAGGCCAAACATGTATAGCTGGATCTCGACTATTAGTTCAAGATGCAATTTATGAAAAGTTTGTTGAAAGACTTGTTAAGGTTGCAAGTGAGGCAAAAATTGGAGACCCTATGTCTTTAGACACTCATGTTGGCCCTGTAACAACCAAACCACAATTTGAAAAAATAATGAGCTATATTGATATTGCAAAATCTGAAGGAGCTAAGTGTCTTTTAGGTGGTAAAGCATATTCTGGTAACGATGTTAAAGGTAATAGATTTGTAGAACCAACAATTTTTACTAATGTTAATAATGATATGAGAATAGCCCAAGAAGAAGTTTTTGGACCGGTATTATCTATAATTCGTTTTAAAGATGAAGAGGAGGCTGTAAAAATTGGAAATGATGTGATTTTTGGATTGGCAGCCGGGGTTTGGACTAATGATATTGGAAGAGCTTTAAGAATGTCAGATGCCTTGAGAGCAGGTACAGTTTGGGTAAATACTTATAGAGCTGTTAGTTTTATGTCTCCATTTGGTGGTTATAAAAGATCCGGCAGAGGAAGAGAAAGTGGACAAGAATCCATTAAAGAATTTTTACAGACAAAATCTGTGTGGATTGCAGAGAAAACATCCGTATCAAATCCGTTCATTATAAGATAGTTTTTAAATTTTTATTAAAATATAAATCTTCAAAAGTAAAAGGATTAACATATTATGGACTTCACTGCTGAATCTAATACATCATTTATAAGGCAGAAAATTGATGATTTAGAAAAAATGACTGATCAAGAGAATCCTTACACAAGAATTGTCTTCAGTGATAAGTTTTATGAAGCAAGATCTTGGTTAAAAAATCAATATCAAAAACTTGGTTTGCTTGTATCAACAGATGATGCTGGAAACTTAATTGGACTTTTAAAATCAAAAATTGATACTCATAAAGTTGTTATTATTGGATCACATATTGACACTGTTCCCTCAGGAGGAAGATATGACGGTATAGCTGGCGTAGTAGCTGCGTTATGTGTGGTAAAACACATTAATGAAAATAACATCAACTTACCGTTTAATATTGCAGTATATGATTATCTTGGAGAAGAGTTAAATGATTGGAGTATTTCATGCATTGGAACTCGAGGTATGATAGGCGCTTTAAATGAAGATATTTTGTCTAGGAGTAATTCATCAGGAAAAATTCTAAAAGACGAAATAGATAAGATTGGTGGAAATTCAAAATCACTTACTAAACCATTTTCTATGATTGAAAATATTGTAGCATGTCTAGAATTACATATTGAACAAGGTAAAGTTTTAGAGCAGAAAAAAATAGATATAGGTGTTGTCAGATCTATTCCAAGTATTTCTAGGTTTAGTGTAGAGATAAATGGTCAAGCAGGTCATAGTGGAACTATATTAATGGATCAAAGAGCTGATGCTCTTGTAACCTCATCAGAAATTATCACTTTTGTGAATAAGTTAGCTTTAAGATTATCAAAAGAAAGTAATCAACATTTCGTTTCAACTATTGGTAAAATTAATGTTCACCCAAATGCAGCAGCAATTATTCCAGGTAAAGTTGAAATGACTATTGATTTAAGAGCTGCAAGTAAAAGCTCGAGAGATCAATATATAAAGGAATTAGAAAAACAAATTGATATAATGAACCAAAATGGTCCATGTAAGATTGAAATTAAAAACATTGCTTTTGCACCTTATGTTGAAATGGATAAAGAACTTGTAAAGTTATTTAAAGAATCTTCTGATGATTATGGTTTCTCAAATATTATAATGGATAGCGGGGCGGGGCATGATACAGCTCATTTATCAAGAGTTGCTCCTGCATCTATGATTTTTGTTCCATGTAAAGACGGTTTAAGTCACTGTCCTGAGGAATATGCAGAAGTATCTGATATTTCAAAAGGTACAGCAGTGCTATTTAAAATGGTAGAAAAATTAGCTAGATCAAATCAGAATTAATCAGCCTTTATCCGCCAAAGAAATAGTTTTAAATTCAGCGGGACTTGTTATTTCAATTAATTGAAGGTCATCAGAATGCTTTATTTCTCTGTGATGTATTTCTGGTGGTTGATAAACCACATCACCCTCATTTAAAGTGAATGTTCCTTCACCTTTATATTCAAATTCAACACTGCCTTTTAAAATATAAACCATCTGGAATTTAAGTTTATGATAATGCCACTCTCCATTAGCATGTTTTCCTTCTACAGCTTTAATAACATTTGCTCCAAAATCACCTGAGGTAGCCTCTTCAATACCTAAATTCTTATAAGAAAAAAATCCACGTAATCCAGATTCAAATTTGTTTTCTTTAGCCCTTGTAATTTTGAATTTCATTATCACCTCTTTCAATATAAATATTTTATTGTTTTTTTATAATCCTCAATTTTTCCAGCATATCAAAAAATTACTCTTATTCAAAAGCTACAAATTTCGGTCTTAAAATCCATACCATGGCCAGGGCGTGATGTGGGTGTTAATGTCCCATTTTTTGGAATAATTGGCTCTTTCCAAAGATGGTCATACCAGCCCATATACTCAAGCCATGAAGGATTTTCAATGGATGCAACAATATGAATTGAAAGTTCTGGAAACATATGCGGGGCAATTTTAATACCAAATTTATTAGCTAATTTTGAGCTATATATCAAATTTGTATAACCCCCTCGCATAATATCAGGTTGAAGAATTGGTATTTTTTGTCCTTTCATGAAAGGTAATAAGTCGTGATGTGTAAAATTATTTTCACCAGTAACTATAGGGATTATTGTTGAATTACAAACTTCATCATAACCATCAAAATCATCAGCCATAATTGGTTCCTCAAGCCATTCAGGCCGATAACTTTCTATTTGTTTGCATACTTTAATAGTTTCTTCTACTGACCAGCCTTGGTTGACATCAATCATAATTCCAATTTCTTTACCAAGTTCGTTTCGCATATCTCTAACATTAACTATATCTTCGTCATTATTAAAACAATGAGCAACCTGCATTTTTATAGACTTAAATCCTTGTCCAACATATTTTTTTGCTTTTTGAATCATACCATCATGACCTAGACCTCTATAACAACCTGATCCATATACTGGTAAAGCTTTTTTTGTTCCTTTCCATATTTTCCAAAGAGGCTTCTCAATTGTTCTTCCATAACAATCCCATAAAGCAATATCTAACGCTGACATTGCCATTATTGTTATCCCCATTCTTCCTTGTATGAAAGTAGCATTCCACATTTTATTCCATAAGAATTCAATGTTGTTTATACTCTCTCCTATTAAAAGTGGCTTTAACATCTCGTTTATGCACGTTTCTAGAGTTTTTAACCCACCTGCTAATGGATGAAGATGACCAGTTCCAATTACTCCATCTTTTGTTTCAACTTGTACAATTAAAAGATCTATTTTTTCAAGTGTAAGGAAACCTGTTTTAGGAGGATCTGAAAATGGAACTGAAGTTATTTTTGTTTTTATCGAACTTACTATCAATGCTTTTCTCTCATATAAATTCACATTAATGATAGCTCTATTGAAATTATAAACTCAAGATAAAAAATTACTAATATCAATGACACAATAATATTTAGTTGATAGATTAGACCAGTCGAAAGGCTGTTATATAAAGGTTTATCTCAATGGAAGCTTTGATAAATGGAGTAAAAGTACCTTCTTCACTTTTAGGGTTATTAAAAGAAACCAGTCTAATAAACAAAACTGATGAACAAATAAGAAATGCCCTTAATGATGATGGCTATCTTTTGCTTAGAGACGTTATTGATAAAAACGATATGACTAAAGCCCGAAATGATGTTTTTGAAAAATTGAAAAATGTAGATGAGCTTATAGATCCATTTACTGAAGGCATTTCATCAGGCAGATCAAAAAGAGATGAGTTGCATAAGGATAGAGGAATTTTTTGGAAAGACGTAAGTAATACAAAATCATTAAGAAAAATTACAAATGGTAATAATTTAGAAAGTGTTTTTTCTAGAATATTTGGCATTTCTTCAATTGGCTTTGATTTTATATTTTTAAGAGCAGTATCAGGAGGGAAATTCACTCATATGCATTGTGATGCAGGTTTTTTCACAAGAAAAACTCAAAAAGTACTTACATGTTGGCTTGTTTTTACAGATATAACTATCGATAAGGGTCCTTTATTTATAATTGAAGGATCTCACAAATTTTCAGATATTAAAGACAAATATACAGGATTTGATGTAGACATTCATAAACATATGAAAGCTACAATAGACACAAATCCTGTAGCTTTTGCTCAAGAAAGAAATTCAAAATTATTAACTGCCCAATTTCATCCTGGAGACGCACTTATTTTTGGAATGTACACAGTTCATGGTACTTTTGAAAATTATGCTAAAGATAATAAAATACGTTTGACTTGTGATATTCGATTTCAACCTAACAATGAGTTGAGAGATCCTAGATACTTTGGACCAAACCCAACTGGAACTACTGGTAGTGGGTATGGTGAACTTAATAGTGCTAGACCACTTAATGAAGACTGGCATGTTAGATAAAGTATAAAATTAAAACACATTTTAAAATTGGATAGCATTATAAATTGTCTAAAGTAAAAATACATGAGAGTTGGAAGAATGAGCTGAATAGTGAATTTACAGCTCCATATATGTCAGATCTTCGATCATTTATTAAGCAACAAATTTTGTTAGGTAAAAAAATTTACCCGCCTATGAGTAAAATTTTCAATGCTTTTAATTTAACTCCTCTTAATAAAGTTAAAGTTGTTATTGTTGGACAAGATCCTTATCATGGTGAAGGTCAAGCAAATGGGTTAAGCTTTTCTGTAGAAAAATTTAAAAAAATTCCTCCCTCACTTCAAAATATTTTTAAAGAATTATTTGATGATCTTCGTGTTACTTCTCCACAAAATGGTGACTTGCAAAATTGGGCTCATCAAGGCGTTTTAATGCTGAACAACAGTTTAACTGTTGAAAAAGGAATGCCTGGCTCTCACCAAGGTAAAGGGTGGGAAAAATTCACTGATTCAGTTTTAAAAGTCATCAATGAAAAAAGAAATAATGTTGTATTTATCTTATGGGGAAGAAAAGCTCAGGAAAAATGTAAGTTTATAAATAAAAATACCCACCTACTCCTTGAGAGTGCTCACCCATCTCCATTTTCAGCTAACAATGGCTTTTTTGGTTCTAAACCTTTTTCGAAAACAAACAATTATCTTATTCAAAAAAATATTGAACCTATAGATTGGCAGTTATAAAATTTTTTAATTTAAATGGGTACTATTTTATGAGTTCTAATAATACTACAGGAATAATTTATATCTTAGTTGCAATGGCAACATTTTCTGTTCATGATTCCATATTAAAATTTATATTTCAAAAAGCCTCATTATATGAAATTTACTTTGGCAGGATCTTCATAGCGGCAATATTGTCTGGGACATTCCTACTTATTTATAAAAAAAAATTAACTTTAATTACGCACTACCCTATTTTATCATTAATTAGGGTAATTCTTCATTTCTTAGCTTTTAGCATGTTTTTTATATCACTAACGTATTTGTCTCTTGCTGTGGCAACTGCCTTGTATTTTTCAACTCCTTTTTTTATGTCAATTTTTGCTAAAACTCTTTTAAATGAAAATATCGGTTACAGAAGGTGGCTAGCAATTTTTTTTGGATTTACAGGAGTCTATATTATCTTAAATCCAAATTTTTCAAATTTTGATTTTAAAAATTTATTACCGCTATTATGTGCATTTTTTTATGCTTTATCGATGACTATTACTAAAATTACATCGGATAAAGATAATACTTACACTCAATTATTTTACTTTTATATTATAACCATTATTTTATGTTTGATAATGTATTTTTTCCTTGCTTCGGGTCAATTTGATAATTTTAGTGACCCTACAGTCAAATTTATTTTTAGAGAGTGGTTTAGTAACTTTGATTATACATGGCAGTATATTGTTTTAATGGGAATTTTAGCTTCAATTGCATTCACTTGTGTTTTTAAAGCATACAGTAATTTTTCTACTTCAATTACATCCATATTTGAGTATTCATTGATAATTTGGTCAATAATTATAGGGTATTTTTTATTTGACGATATACCAACTATTAGAACTATTGCAGGTGTAATAATTATTATGAGCGCTGGTGTTTATATTTTTTTAAGAGAACAAAAAAAAGATCAAGAGGTTAATTTAGACACTCCGCTTAGAAGATGATTTTATATTTAAAATTATATTTACTAATAATAGTTAAAGGAAATGAAAATGAAAAATGAACATCCAGGAGTTTTATGTCTTTATAAATTTATTGATGCTTTTAATACAGCAGAAAAAAATAACATTATAAAAAACTTACATTTCCCTCATTACGTTCACTCAAATGCTAAAGCACCAGCAATTGAAGATGATGGGAATATTATTTTTGACAGTAATGCAATATTACTATATTTAGCAGAAAAATTTGGAAAATTTATAACTGAAAATACTGCTAAAAATAGAGCTAGTCTTTTATCTTGGTTAATGTTTGTTGCTACAGGTATAGGTCCTTATTCAGGTCAATCAGTTCATTTTCAACACATGGCACCCCAAAAATTAGGCTATGCAATCAATAGATACCTTTTTGAAGCTGAAAGACATTATAACATTCTTGATGATCGTTTATCCAATAATCAGTATATGTTGGGTAATACTTATACTATAGTTGATATGTGTGTTTGGGGCTGGGCACGTATGCTACCTAAAGTTATTGGTGAGGGTGAGTTAGAAAAAAGAACACATTTAAATAGATTAATGACTGAGATAAATAGTAGAGAAGCTGCCAAAAAGGCACTTAATATTACTAAAACAAATAATCATAATTTTAAGGTTGAAATAGATGCAGAAGCAAGTAAACATCTTTTTCCTTCTAACGAAAGGCTTAAAAACTGATTAAGGTCTAATTTCAAAAACAGAATTCAGAGGATGATCAATTTCAATTCTCTTAACTGTTTTGAAACCAACTAAATCACAATATTCTTTAACTTTTGACTCTGGCAAGCCAACAGTTCCAAGACCAGCACCATTGTTCGCAAGTGAAGTTGTCATACAAAAATGTAAGCTCATAGCATACATAAAAGGAACCATTGGACCTTCATTGTCAGCAGGATCATCTTCGCACTTAATGTCCATGAGAACAAATATACCGTCATCTTTAACAGCTTTCCTTATTGTTTTCATACCCTCTAATGGATCAATCATATCGTGAATAAGATCAAAACATGCAACAAAATCAAATTTTTCCGTTAATGGATTAGATACATCCCACTGCATGAATTTTAAATTATTCTTAACTCCAGCTTCTAAAGCAATTTTTTGAGCTCTTTCAATATTAGGTTCAAATAAATCAAAACCAAAAAATTGACTTTTTGGAAACTTTTTCGCCATTTCTATTGTAGATCTTCCAGAACCACAGCCAAAATCGGCAAATGTTACTGAACCTAATTCTAATCTAGATTTAAGCTCAGGCATTTTATCAACCCAATCTGTTACTAGAAAATGCCTATATCTAGTACA
>CACHEH010000030.1 GCA_902578805.1 uncultured SAR116 cluster alpha proteobacterium | reverse complement strand
AAAAAAATTTAAAACTTCTAAATCAATATGGAGAATTTATATGTCTGAAATAATTATGGAACAAATTACCTTAGAAAAGGCAAATTTGATAATCCAAAACTCAATTAAAAAAGCAAGAGAAATTAAAATTAATCCTGTAATGGTTGTAATTTTAGATCATCGTGGTGCAATCAAGGCATGTTTAGGAGAAGATGGAATAAGTAGTTTACGTTTTAAGATTGCACATGGTAAAGCAAATGGAGCTTTCCAAATGGGAATGGGGTCAAGAGCACTATTTAATAGAGCTGAACAACAAGCTTATTTTGTTGATGCTGTAAATGCACTTACAAATGGTGAATTAGTTCCAGTCCCTGGAGGTGTTTTAATAAGAGACAGAAATAATAACATTATAGGTTCTGTAGGTATATCAGGAGATACATCCGATAATGATGAAATTGCTGCTGTTTTTGGCATTGAAGCATCTGGATTTAAACCTGATATTGGATAAGTTAATCAACAAATAGTAAAATAAAAACTGGCAAAATAGTCAAAATCAATAACAAAACAATGCCAATTAATGGTTTTTCATTAATCGAAACAATGTTCATTATTTCAATTCTTGAGTAACCATCCAATACTCTTTGTATAATTTTCATTTTTTTTACAATTTGATAATACAAAATAGCTGATATGTGTATTCCAATTAAAATATATAACATATAATGAAGAATATTATGAATATAGGTCCAATCACTTGTATGATTAGGCGTTAAAAAATGGAGTGGTGCGTCGTACAAAATATCATCACTTGAAAATAAACCTGATACAGAGATTAATAATAAAACAATTATAAATAACAAAGTAGAATAGCATCCTATAGGCGTTCTAATTGATTTAATGTTATTAGTTTTTGAAAATTGAGATAATGCATCTACAATTGAAAGATTAAAGCTTTTAAATGTAGAATAATAAGTTCCAAAAAATCCCCATAATATTCTAAAAAAAACTAAACCTATTAATGCCACACCGAAATACTGATGAATATATAACATATTCAATTTTGCTGATGATATAGAACCTATGATAAGAAGAATTAAACTAATATGAAATAATCTCAAAGGGAGATCCCATATTTTTTTATTTCTAATATTTTCTTTCAAAATAATTCTTCTTTATGTTAATTGTAATTTTATTTATTATATAGAAATCAGCAATGAATTTAAAATGGAATAGTAAAATGCTCACGGCATTTTACAAGATCAAAAAAATAGATGAAAACTTCAAAAAAATATTTGACGAGTTTGGATTACCAGAAAACCGTGCTGTTGAAAAAAAATTTGAAAGCATTGTGAAAATAATTATTGGACAACAAATTTCAACAAATGTTGCAAAAAAAATATATGAAAAACTTGATAAAAATAATATGTTGAGTGAACAAGCTTTATCAAAATCAAACATTGAAGAACTAAAAATTTTTGGATTATCAACACAAAAATCATTTTACATAAAGAATTTAGCTATATTGTCATTAAATAAATATTTAGACATTAATTCACTGGATAAATTATCAAGTGAAGAGGTAACTAAAGTGTTATTACCTATAAAAGGAATTGGGCAATGGACAATTAATAATTTCAAAATCTTTGCCTTACAAGATGTAAATGCTTGGCCGTCAGCTGACTTAGCACTGCAAGAAGCAGTAAAAATTATGCTAAAATTAATTAAAAGACCTACCCAAGTTGAAATGGAAAATTTAGGTCAAAATTGGGTACCTTATAGAGGTGCAGCCGCCTTGTTTCTATGGCATTTTTATAATAAAAGTAAGATTAAATCTTCAAGATCATGATTACTAAAAATAAAATGATTAAAATTATTGAATTAGCAAAAAAATGTAATGAATGTGCTCTTTACCACTTTAAAGAATTTGATAATAAATCAGTAAATTATAAGAATGATAATTCACCATTAACAATTGCTGATATTAGAGTTAATGATATTGCTGTTACCGGACTTCAAAAATTATTTCCTAGTATAAAAATCATTAGTGAAGAGTTTTACAAGTCAGATGATAAATTTAATAATAAAAAATATTTTTGGCTAGTTGATCCTATCGATGGAACTAAAGAATTTATAAATAAAAAACCAAATTTTACTGTTAATTTTGCTCTTATAAAACATAACTCACCTATTTTTGGCTTAATTGCCCAACCAACGACAGGAATAATTTGGTACAATTTTAACAATAAGGCTTGGAAATTAAATAAAGGGCAAGATTTTAAAAATTCTCAGAGAATACAATGTACTGAAATTAATTATAAAAATTTAAGGACTTTAAGTAGTTTTAATCATAGGTCTAAAGAATTAGAAGATTGGATGTCTTTTGTTAAACCAATTTCGGATGAAGACGTAGGATCAAGTATTAAGTTTTGTTATTTAGCTGAAGGCAAGGTAGATTTTTATCCAAGAACATCCCCTACTATGGAATGGGACATTGCAGCAGGACATAGTATTTTAAAATCTGCTGGTGGTAATGTTATTTCTGATTCTGGTGTTGAAATTAAATATGGAAAGATGAAATTCCTAAATGATATTTTTCTTGCCCATGGAAAGACACAAAATATACCAAATACATTTTTGATAAAATTAAAAAACAAAAACTATAATAGTTATGAAAGAGATTTAGAAGAAAGTATTAGTGAATTAAAAAAAGAAAATTTAGTAGTGTTTCCAACCGAAACTGTCTATGGAATTGGCGCTATAGGTAATAGTAAAAAAGCAATTAAAAGCATATATAATGCAAAAAAAAGACCTTCAAATAACCCACTAATTGTTCATACCTTTGATAAAAAAGAAGCTGAAAAATATGGTGAATTTACTAGTACAGCTAACATTCTAACAGAAAGATATTGGCCTGGTCCATTAACCATAATTATACAGACTAAACAAAATAATTTAGCAAAATTATTATCCCAAGGTAAAAGTACAATAGCTATTAGAGTGCCATCCCATCCAGTGGCTAGAGACCTATTGGAGCGGATAAAAATCCCTATATTAGCACCAAGTGCTAATAAATCTGGCTGTGTAAGTCCAACAGAAATCAATCACGTAAAAGATGATTTTGGACCTAAGTTTAAAGGAAAAGGCTGGAATTTGTCTAAAATAATTGATTATGGATCATGTGAAGTAGGAATTGAATCAACAGTAGTTGATTGTAGAGGAAATCTTCCAATTATACTTAGACATGGTTATATAACTTCTGAAATGATCTCAAATACAATTAAATCTAATATTTTAGACCCTCAAGATTTTGATGAATTCATATCACCTGGGCTAATGGAAAGACATTATTCACCAAAAGCTAATCTTTATATAAATCAAAAATTTAGAAATGATCATAGCGCTTGGCTAACTTTTGGGAATGTTCCAAAAACATTGCAGAAAGAACAGATTATGTTTAACTTAAGCCCTAGTGGAAATTTGTTTCAGGCTTGTAATTTATTATATTCTGGTCTGCGATATTTAGATTCATTTGGAGTAAAAAATATACAAGTTATGCCTATTCCTATGAGGGGTATTGGTATTGCAATAAATGATAGGTTAAAAAGAGCATCTTTTAAGAATTAAAAAAAATGGACAATACTTCTTTAGAAATAAAACTTAAATCACTAAATCTAAAATATAATCCAATATTCACAAAAAAAGATCATTTAAAATATGTTCAAGATTGGAGAGGACAGTATATAGGAGATGCTGCTGCAATATTAAAACCAATTAACACAAAAGAAGTTTCGCGTATTTTGAAACTTGCTAATGAAAATAAAATTGGTGTTGTGCCTCAAGGTGGAAATACAAGTCTTTGCGGAGCTGCAACACCTGATAATAGTGGAACATCAATTGTAATTTCATTTGAGAAAATGAATAAAATTCTCCAGTTTAATAAAAAATCTCAAACAATAACAGTCGAATCTGGTGTTGTATTAAGTCAAATTCATGATGTTGTAGAAAAAGAGAATTTGTTTTTTCCTCTTAGTTTGGGAGCTCAGGGTTCATGTATGATTGGTGGTAATTTATCCACAAATGCTGGTGGTGTAAATGTATTAAAGTACGGAAACACAAGAGAACTCTGTCTTGGCCTAGAAATAGTATTACCAAATGGTAAAATTATGAATCTAATTTCAGAACTTAAAAAAGATAATACGGGTTATGATTTAAAAAACCTTTTTATAGGAGCTGAAGGAACACTTGGGATAATTACAGCTGCTACATTGAAGCTTTTCGAATTACCTAAAATGATTACGACCTTATTTGTAGAGGCAAATGAAATTTCTAATGCAATAAAATTACTAAATATCTTCAAATCTCACTTTCCGGACAGAATCGAATCTTTTGAACTTATGCCAAAAAGTTTTTGGGAAGTGGCAAAAAACAATATTGAAAATATTTTGATGCCTCTTGAAAAAATGCCTGAAATGGGAGTTTTAATTGATGTTTCTAGTTTTTCAAAGAATGAAATTACTCCAAATAAAAATGGAGAAGTTCAAATTATAAAATCAATTGAAAATGTATTAGAAGAATGCTTTGAAATTAATTTAATATCTGATGCCACAATTTGTATCAATGAAAATCAAAAAAGAGCACTATGGTCTATAAGAGAAGCTGCAGCTGAGTCTGAAAAAAAAGAACTTGAAAATTCAAATTTAATAAAATGTCTAAAACATGACATATCCTTACCTATTGAATCAATTGACAATTTTCATAAAGATGCACAAATCATGATTTCTAATTTTTTACCAAATCTTAAAACGATATATTTTGGTCATTTAGGTGATGGTAATCTTCATTATAATGTATTCGGAAATGGATCCTTACCTGACGGATTTGAAGGAAAAAGTGTAGAATTTACAAAAGAACTATATAAAATTGTCCATAATTATAACGGATCATTTTCTGCTGAACACGGAATTGGTCAATTAAAAAAAGATAGTTTAAAAACACATAAAGATGAAGTAGCATATTCAGTAATGAATATAATTAAAAATCAACTAGATCCAAAAGGGATAATGAATCCTGGAAAAGTATTGTTTTAAATTTTTAAAAAATTAATCTAAAATAATTAAATATTTTACAATTGAAATAACTAAAAATGAAAATCTTAAATATATTCTTTATATTAATAATTATTCTATCTAGTAAAACTTTTGGAGAAACCAACAATAAATTATCACTAGATGCCAATGAAGTTAATTTTACAAGCGACACTATAAAAGTTGATGAACAAAACAAAAAAGTTATAGCTTCAGGAAATGTTGTCATAATAAATGATAATAGGAAAATAATTGCTGATAAAGTAATTTACGATCAAAAATTTGATAAAGCTGTTGCTTCTGGAAAAGTCATATTAACTGAACAAGATGGATCTGTTTTTGAAACTAACGAAGTTATCTTAACTAACAAGTTTAAATCTATTGTAGCAATGCCACTTTTTGGAAAATTAAAAGACAACTCAATTATTGAGGCCAAAAGTTTAAAGAAGAATGATTTTGGAGAAAGTTATTTTAATGAAGGAATTTATACAGCCTGTGAATGTGATTTTAAAAAAAATGAAACACCTATTTGGAGAATAGAATCAAAACAAATCAAACATGATCCAACTACAAAAACCGTTTATTTAAAACATGCTGTAATGAAAATATACTCTTTACCAGTGTATTACCTTCCATATTTAAGCTTTCCTGATTGGACGGTTAAAAGAAAATCAGGCTTTCTTACACCATCCTATGGATATTCCAAAAGAAAAAGATTTTATATAAAGGTTCCATATTATTACGCACCTGAAGATAATCAAACATGGGACATGACATTAACTTCCCATCAAAACGGAAAGACAGGACATGTAGATCAACTAAATTTAAGAAAAAAATATGAAGTTTCTTCTCTAGAAACGAATATATTTACTGGAAATTTAGATACTAATAAATCAGATGGTGATGATGTTTTTGCAGCAAATTTAAAAGCCAAGTCTTTTTTTAAGAATAATTGGGAGATGATATTAGAGGGCAAGTATGCTGACCAAGACACTTTTATGAGAAGGTATGACTTTGATAATGAAAAAAGTTATAAAAGTTTTATTAACTTAAGAAAGATACAGAACAACTCAATTTCGGATATTGAAATGTATAATGTTAAAAATCTAGAAGAAACGAATCTTAACAATGAACCTGTAATGACTCCTTCAATATCTCATCATATTTTTAACAGAAATGATAAGTTTAATTATGACATAAAACTGAAAGCCCATTCTATTCAAAATGATGAGAGTTATGACATCATGAGATGGTCAGGTCTTGGTAGTATTAATAAGAAGATATTTTTAGAAAAAATTTTAATTGATGCTGATGCAAACATTGGTTTAGATTTATACTCTATTCAAGGAAGACCATATTCTGATACAAATGATAATAGATATATTGACAGAATTTCGTCTGGATTTTCTGTTGCTGTAAGTAATCAATATGGCTTGGCAAATAATGAAACAGACTTAATAATTGAACCTAAAGTTCAACTAAGCTCTTTTTTGTCTCCAGATAGAACGACACAAATTCCAAATAGAGATTCCTCTGAATTTATTCTAGATCAAACTAACTTGTTTTTTAATAATCAATATCAAGGAAGGGATAACTTACAAAGAAACGATCGATTAAACTTTGGTATTACATCTTTATTAGTTTCTGATAAATTAGGAGAAATTAATTTTTTTGTTGGACAAAGTCAAAAATTGAGTGGGACACAAAACAATGTCTCTGTTCCAAATAAAGATCGTCAATCTCATATAATTAATTCAATCAGTTGGAATTTTAATGAAAAGTTTAACTTTTTATGGTTTGCCCTTAATGATCATCATGACTTAAAAACTGACACCTCAGACTTTAGCTTCAATGGTTCAATTGATAATTGGTCATATTCTGCAAATCACAGATCTGTAAATAAAGAATTTATTTCTGACAATACGGATAGAGAAGAATTAAAATTAAGCCTATCAAAGAGTTTTTCTAAGTTAAAAACAAGTTATTCGAGAAAATATAACCTTAGAAATAATAATGAAGAACTTATATCTGAAAATTTTGGAGTAGAATATAATGATACTGGATATATGTTTGGCAATTGTTTGACAATATTGTTTGAATATAAGAGTAACAAAGAAAATTCTAACAGAGATCTACTTGCTGACGATTCTATAAACTTAACTTTCAGTTTCAGAAATCTAGGAGATTTAATATATAAACCTTGAAAATTATAGATTTTAAATACTAACTAAAATTATTAATCAAAAACATAAATAAAATTATTTAATAAATTTTGTGCTAACACTTTATTATATACTTGAGGTACTCTAAAAATTGCTTGTCGCCCGCATTTTTCATCATATTTTAATATTTCTTCCACGACATGATATTGCGGTCTATTGATATAGTCATCAAAAATTATCAAACTATCCTTTTTTGCATTTAATAGGCTACATAAAAAACAAGCCACTCTAAACCTACCGTCAATTAAAATCACGTCAGCTTTAATATTAAAGTGCCAAACATTACTTATATAGTCAAAAAACTTATTTCTATAATTGTAAGTTTTAGGACGTCCCCAGTTTTCTAGGTCACCAAGATTAATCCAGTTAATTTTAGTTCTTTTTTTGTATTTATTTAAATTTACTTTATTAATCCAGTTTCTGTCTGTATCTACTGATATGATAATACATTCTGTATTTTCTTGAACCCAAATTGTTGATTCACCAACTCCGTATTCAAAATAAATCTTACAATTTGTCAAATATTGTTTAAATAAATAATCATCACCGTCAAAAAGAGTTCTATCATTAATTGATTTTGCTTTCATTATTTATTAAGGTCTCTTAACACAGCAAAAAAGTTAAACCAATAAAATCGTAATTTACCTATAAAAGATTTGTTCATTTTTAGTTTATTATATTTTTCTAAACCGCAGGATGTTTTAATTTTTAATTTTTTCATTAATCTAAATTAAACTCTTTTTAATATCACTCTAATGTTAATCTTAGATTATTTTTTATAAAAAAGTACAACATTTTTTGTGGGAAAAAAAACCTGCCAATTTCTTTGAAAAGCGATATGCTGAAAAGTCTTTATATTGTAAAAAACAACATGTGTAGGATCTCTTCTGTAATACCAATTTTCGAATTTATCATCATTCGGCAAAAAAGCAGTCATTAACCCAAACCAAGAATTATAAGAGAGAAGATTGTTGATTTTATCAAATTCTTTAGAAGGATTAAAAAAGTGTTCAACAACTTCAGAACAAGTAATAAACTTATATTTTTTTAAAAATACATCCTTATTTGGAAAAAAGAATGGATCGTATAATTCTACTTTAAATCCACAACTTTTTAATAGGTTAGCTAAAGCAGGAGCAAAACCACAACCATAATCTAAACCTATATCATTAGGTGAAATTTTGTCTATAATAGGTTCAATTAATTTCAAAAGAAAATTTTGGTAGTTTATGTCGTTTATTGAATTATTATGTTTTAGATAATGTTTTTTTTCATAACTATTTGATACGTAATGTCGTGGATCCAAAATTTTGGCAGCACAAGTTCTACATTCCCAATAATCGAAACTACCACATTTT
>CACHEH010000029.1 GCA_902578805.1 uncultured SAR116 cluster alpha proteobacterium | reverse complement strand
TATTACAATGGTTTCTCATGTCCCTGATGCAGGTCATACACCTCTTATAAATCTTTGCGAAAAAGATAATGAAATTGATGTTGTAACACTTACTACTGAACAAGATGGAGTTGGTTTATCATGTGGAGCGTATGCAGGAGGAAGAAAAAGTGCACTACTTATGCAGTCAAGTGGGGTAGGTAACTGCATTAATGCTCTTGCCTTACCAAATATTTGTAGAATTCCTTTTCTAACTTTAGTTTCAATGCGAGGTGAGTGGGGAGAATTTATACCATGGCAAGTTCCAATGGGTTTAGGAACACCTAAGGTATTGGAAGCAATGGATGTTAAAATTTTTAGAGCTGATTATAAAGAAGAAGTTGGCTCTACGGTAGATGCAGCTGCTAGATTTGCTTTTAATACTAATCGGTCTGCTGCAGTGTTATTATCGCAGAAGATGATTGGTGCAAAACAATTTAAGAACGGATAATTATTATGATTGATAGAAGACCTTTTGTTCAAAAAATTTTAAAAAATAGAAAACCTAACCTTCGAGTAATAAGTGGTCTTGGCACATCAACATGGGATGTCATGTCAGGAGGAGATAATACAAGTAATTTTGGTTTCATTGGAGCTATGGGGCAGGCTATCCCATTTTCGTTAGGTTTAGCAAAGTCACAACCAAATTTACGAATTTTGTTGTTCACTGGTGATGGTGACACCTTAATGAGCCTTGGATCCATAGCAACCGTTGCTAATCATCCTGTTTCAAATCTTTCTATTGTTGTATTGGATAATGAGTCTTATGTCGAAACAGGCAGTCAGCCTACAGCTACTGCAGGTAAAACAGACTTGGAACTTGTCGCTAAAGGATCAGGCATAAGTAATTCTTACACTATAACAAGTGAAAATGATTATGAAAAAGTAATTAAAACAATTTATGAAGAAGAGGGTCCTTCTCTTGTTGTTGCAAAATGTCAGGCTAAAGCAACTCCTCTTGTTTTTCCTCATTCTTTTGACGGATCAGTTTCTATAAATAGATTTATGAGCTCTATCAAATCATAATGGGAGCAGATCGACCTACCAATCTTGCTATTATGGGCATTGGAACCATTGGTAAGAGGCACTTAATGGCAATTGAGGCGATTGATACTGTTAATGTTTGTGGTGTTGTTGATATAAGTGAAGAAGCTAAGTCTTATTGTAAAAATCGTAATATATCAATATTTCATAATTTAAATGAATTGAAAAATAATCAAAATGTTGATGGTGTAGTTATTTCCACACCCACATTTCTACACCATAAAAATGCCATATCAGCCCTAGATTTAGGCTTTGATGTCTTAATAGAAAAACCAATTTCAGCGAATGTCTCACAAGCTGAAGAGATTAAAAATCTTGCGAATAAAAAAAAATGTATGGTGTTGGTAGGTCACCAAAGAAGATTTAATCCTTTAGTGATAAAAGCAAAAGAAATTATATCAGAAAACAAAATTGGAATAGTTGTTGGTCTATCAGGTGTTTGGGCTTTGCGTAAAGACAAAGAATACTTTGTACCTGATTGGAGAAAAAAAATTACTGCAGGTCCGGTAATTACTAACCTTATACATGACATTGATTATCTAAGATTTATATTTGGTGAGATTTTAGAAGTGTCTGCATATGCCTCTAATAAGGTAAATAATTTTGAAAAAGAAGATATTTTAAGTGTAAATTTTAAGTTTGAAAGTGGATTATTAGGAAATTTCCTAATTACTGACAGTGGCACTTCTCCTTGGGCATGGGAAACTGGTACAAAAGAAAATATACACCTACCTCATTTAAGTGAAAATAACCTACGCATAATCGGTACAGATGGCTCACTTGAGTTTCCTAATCTTATAATATGGAAATACAAAATAGGTGGAAAAAATTGGAAAAATGAATTGGAAAAGGTTTACATAGAATGTGAAACCGTAGATCCCTACATTTCACAAATTAAGCACTTTGCTGATGTCATTTGCCGAAAAGTTAAACCAATAACTGATGCTTTAGAGGGAAAACAAAATCTGAAGATTGCATTATCTATTCTTGAGTCATCTAAGAAAAATTGTATAGTGAAAATTTAAAAGTTTATAATTAATTGGAGACTGGAAATGTATGATCTAGACCTAAAAAACAAAGTTATACTCATTACAGGAGGAAGTGACGGTTTAGGTTATGCTTCTGCTGAACTATTATCGTCAGAAGGCGCGCATGTTGTTGTTTGTGGTAGAAGAGGAGATTATTTGAATGAAAAAGCAAAAATAATTTCTGAAAAAACAAAAAATAATGTCCTTCCAATACAAGCAGATGTAAGTAAAGCAGATGATTGCAAAAGACTAGTTGAAGAAACAATATCGACATTCAAAAAAATTGATGTTTTAGTTAACAACGCAGGAGCGTCAGCCGCTGCCTTATTTGAAGATGTTAGTGATAAAAATTGGGAAGATGATATTAATTTGAAATTAATGTCTACAATTAGAATGTGCCGTTTAGTAATTCCATATATGAAATCAAATAATGGTGGGGTTATAATTAACGCAACCATTGGTGGAGGGAAAGCCCCCAACGCTGGATCATTACCAACTACAGTTACAAGAGCAGCAGGTATCAATTTAACAAAATCTCTAGCTAATCAATATGCAAAAGATCAAATAAGAGTTAACACAATATGTATTGGATTGATTAAAAGTGCTCAATGGGAACGTAGAGCTGGATCTGGAAGTATTAACGATTTTTATAATGAATTATCAAAAAAAGTTCCTATGGGGATTGTTGGTGAGGAAATTGACTACGCTAACCTAGTTGCATTTTTATCTTCTAAAAGAAGTTCATATATTACAGGAACAGCAATAAATTTAGATGGTGGTCTGTGTCCTGTAGTATAGATTTAAAAGACAAACAATTAACTTTTTTTAATTCTTGGAGGATCAACTTCAGCAAGCTCACAAGCATAATCAAGTAATGCGCTAAAATCTTTCTTAGCAAATTTGCCAGATCTTGCTTGACCATAAACTGCTTGAACTGACGAACCAACTGGTAAACCAACTCTAAAACTATTTGCCGTTTCAATTGCCAACCCCATGTCTTTATGAGCAAGATCAATTGTAAACCCTGGTTCAATATCATTTTTTAATACTTTTGAGAGAAAATTAATATGGAACTGACCATTATTTGCAGTTGTTCCAGCGTTTACTTCTTTAAATGTATTTAAATCTAAACCAATTTTTTGAGAAAGTGTAAGGGCTTCAGCAGTTATCTGAGCAATACTTAATATTTGAAAATTATTAACAACTTTTGCTCTTATCCCTGACCCAACTTTTCCACATCTTATAATAGTGGTTCCCATTGCATTAAGTAATGGTTCAATCTTTTTAAAAGCGTCTTCGTTATCACATCCTACCATAAAAAGAGAATCTCCTGAGATTGCGTGACTTACTAACCTGCCAACTGGAGCATCTATAAAATCAATATTTTTTTGTTTGCATATCTCATATATTTCATCTGTTCCTGTTGGTGCAATTGTACTCATATCTAGTATAATCGATCCTGGCTTTATGTATGACAAAACTCCATTAGGGTCGGTTATTACGGATTTAACATTTTCTGTAGATGGCAACATCGTAATTACAATGTCCGCATCCTCTACAGTATCTTTAATATTATTGCCTGGAACAGCTCCTGTTTTGATATGAGCCTGCATCTTTTCTTTTTCTATGTCATAAACAGATAAGTTTGTTCCCTTTTTTAAAATATTTAGAGCCATCGGTCCTCCCATTGCGCCAAGACCAATAAAGGCTATTGGTTCACTCATAAAATACTTCTCCTTAACTTATTGCTAATTATTTAATCAACATTAAACTTAAATAATATTAATTTACAATTATTTATATTATTTAAGGTATTAATTATTTTGGATTAAATAAAAGTAATATCATGATATCAGAAAAATCTAACATTGTTCCAAGTGAATTCATAATCGTAGGGGGGACAGGTAATCTCTCTAAAAACAAAATATTACCAGCTTTATTTTGGAGATTTCTAGATAAGCAGATTGATGAAAACTCAAATATAATTTTGTGCGATAAAGAAATAAAATCCAAGGATGTTTTTTGTTCAGTATTAAAATCTAAATGCGATGAAGCTATTAAAAAAAATATTGATAATGAAAAAATCTGGGATGATTTTCTAAATATAATAAAATTTGTTGAGCTAGACGTTGTTTCTGGAAATGGTCATCTTGAATTGGTTAAAATTTTAAAAGAAAAATTTGACTCAAATAGACCCATAATATTTTACTTAGCAATAGTATCTAGCTTATTTGGTAATAGTTGTAGATTCATTAGAGACTCTGGTTTAAATGTTCCTCAAAGTAGGCTTGTAATTGAAAAACCAATTGGCAAAAATAAATCAACAGCCATACAAATTAACAATGAAATATCAAGTGTTTTTAAAGAAAGTCAAATTTATAGAATAGATCATTATTTAGGTAAGGAAACAGTTCAAAATTTAATGGCTTTAAGGTTTGCTAATACATTTTTTGAAAATCAATGGAATAATAAAAATGTAGACAATGTTCAAATTACAGTTTCTGAGACAGTTGGTGTTGAAGATAGAATTTCTTATTATAATGAATATGGTGCAATAAGAGATATGTTACAAAATCATCTCTTACAACTTGTATGTTTGATAGCTATGGAACCGCCTTCATTTTATGAAGCAGATCAACTTAGAGACGAGAAATTAAGGGTTTTAAAAGCTCTCAAACCAATAACAGAAGAAGAAATTCAGACAGGTCAATATAGAAGTTTTTCAGATGAATTAGGAGAAAACTCAAATACAGAAACTTTTGTATCTCTAAAAGTTATAATAAATAATTGGAGATGGGCTGGAGTTCCATTTTACATCAGAACGGGTAAAAAGTTATCTACTAGAGCAAGTGAAATAATTATTACCTTTAAAAATAAACCACATGATATTTTTTCCAAATTTACTATAGATGCTCATGACGAACCCAATAGACTTATAATAAGAGTACAGCCCGAAGAAGGTCTTAAACTTAAATTAACTTCAAAAGCACCTGGCCCAGGTGGCATGCGATTTTTTCCTTCAGAACTCAATTTGTCCTTTGGTGATACTTTTGCTGATAGATTACCCGATGCTTACGAGAGGCTTTTAATGGATGTTGTTAGAGGTAATCAAACACTTTTTATGAGATCTGATGAAGTGCTTGCTGCCTGGGACTATATTGATCCAATTGTAGAAATAGCAAAAAATCAAGAAACGCAACTCTACAGAACTGGTACTATGGGTCCTGAAGATAAAATTTTGGTTTTGGAAGGACATCAATGGCTTGATCCAAAAGATGAATAATGATGAGTATTGTTAATTTAATTTCTGATAGATTAAATTCTTCTATAGAAAATGTAGGGTCTGCTAGTTTAGTATTGTCTGGTGGTTCTAGTCCAATTAGTATTTATGAAGAATTATCAAATATTGATATATCCTGGTCGAAAGTTTTTCTAACATTAGTAGATGATAGATTAGTTGACCCTGATCACAGAGACAGTAACCAAAAATTATTACATAATCATTTCATAAAAAATAAAGCTAAAAATATCAATTTCTTTCCTCTTACAGAAAACTTTTTATCAAATACAGAATTCAAAAAACCTTTTGATGTCACTCTACTTGGTATGGGTGAAGATGGACATTTTGCTTCTTTGTTTCCTGATATGATAAACCAAAATGAAGCTTTTGATCTAAATGCAAGTCCAAAAATTTTAATAACACCACCTCAAGGTAATCCCTTAATACCTAGAATAACCATGAATTTAACTTTAATAATGGAAAGTTTAAATATAATTTTATTAATTAATGGAAAAGTTAAGCAAAATATTTTTGAGAAAGCTCAAAAAGAAAAGAAATTACCAATTCATCATTTAATTAAAAATAGAAACAGAGATTTTTTTATAGAGAAAATAAATGACTAAATTAAATAGTAAAATCATTGAAGTGACCAACAGAATAAAAGATAGAAGTAAATATTATAGAAAACGATATTTGGATAATGTTGTTGCTATGGAAGATGATAATGATAACGATAGAGGTTCAATTGCATGTTCTAACATGGCACATGTGGTAGCTGGTTCACCATCAACAGAAAAAGACTCAATTTTACTTAATACTAAACCAAATATCGGCATTGTATCAGCTTATAATGATATGCTTTCTGCTCATAAACCGTTAGAAAATTTTCCAAAAATAATTAAAGCTGCTGCAAATCAATTTGGAGCAACAGCTCAAATGGCAGGTGGAGTTCCTGCAATGTGTGATGGAATTACCCAGGGAAGACCTGCGATGGAACTATCTCTTATGTCAAGAGATGTAATTGCAATGTCAACAGCAGTTTCACTAAGTCACGGGGTTTATGATGCCGCTTTATGTTTAGGTGTATGTGACAAAATCGTACCTGGACTTTTTATTGGTTCAATCTCTTTTGGACATTTACCAGTAATATTTATTCCAGCAGGACCAATGTCATCTGGAATAACTAATGAAGAGAAAACTAAAGTTAGAAAAGCTTTTGCTAAAGGTGAGGTATCTAGAGCAGAATTACTAAAAGCAGAAACTTCAGCATACCATGGAGAGGGTACTTGTACTTTTTATGGAACTGCAAATTCTAATCAAATGCTGATGGAAATTATGGGCTTACATTTACCTGGTGCCGCTTTTATCCATCCTCATAGTGATTTAAGACATGCATACAATATTGCCGCAACGCAACAAGCAATTTTAATCTCAAGAAAGAGCAAGGATGTAAGGCCAATTGGAAAAACGATAGATGAAAGAAGTTTTGTTAATGCTATTATTGGCTTGCTTGCAACCGGTGGATCAACCAATCATACATTACATCTCCCAGCTATGGCCGCGGCTGCAGGCATAAAATTATTGTGGGAAGATTTTGAGGATTTATCAGAAATTACCCCCTTATTGGCAAAGGTATATCCAAATGGTAGTGCAGATATAAATCAATTTCATGCAGCTGGTGGAATGAGCTTTATAATTGGAGAACTATTAGATGAAGGTTTATTAGATGGATCTGCTAAAACAATTTGGGGCGAAAATTTATTTGATTATATTTCAGAGGCAACTTTAAAAGATGCTAAATTAATTTGGAATAAAGAAAAATCAAAATCATATGATGATAATATTTTAAGAACCGTTAAAGATCCACATCAAAAAAATGGTGGATTAAAAATATTGAAAGGTAATCTAGGTAAAGGGGTTATTAAAATATCTGCTGTAAAACCTGAGCATTATAATATTACTGCGCCTGCTATGGTATTTGATAATCAAGAAAGTGTTAAAATAGCCTATAATAAAGGTATTCTTAACCGGGATGTAATAGTTGTAGTAAAATTTCAAGGACCAAAAGCTAATGGAATGCCTGAATTACACGCACTTACACCTATTCTTTCTAATATACAAGATATGGGTTTTAAAGTAGCTTTGATTACTGATGGCAGAATGTCTGGTGCCTCAGGAAAAGTTCCGTCTGCAATCCACATTACACCTGAAGCAATTGACGGTGGTATAATAGCTAAAATTCAAGATGGAGACGAAATAGAAATTGATGCAAGTAATGGAAAAATTAACGTTAATGAGGATATTTCAAAAAGAAAAATAATAACTTCAGAAAAGAATACACACTTAAATTTTGGTAGAAATTTATTTTCTTTGTTAAGAAGTAATGCAACTGGCGCTGAAAATGGTGCAGGCTTAAATTTAATTAATAATTAATTTTGGATTTCACGAAGCAGATGCAATAGCAGAATGAAGTAAAACGTTAGTACTTGAGTATGCCCATTCAGGTTTTATCTCCTCAGCTTCATTATGACTTAAGCCATCTATGCAGGGACACATTATCATAGCAGATGGTACAACAGTATTAATCCAACATGCATCATGGCCGGCACCTGAAACAATATCTTTATAAGAATATCCAAATTTTTTGGCGCTATCTCTTATGTTTTCAAGACAAAGTTTGTCAAAGGCTACAGGATCAAATCCACCAATTTGTTCAATTTGAAGATTTACTTTATATTTCTTAGATATTTTCTCAGCAAATGATTTTATTTTTTCTTCCATATCATTAAGTTTGTTTATATCTGGAGATCTAATGTCTATTGTAAATGTAGTTTGACCCGCAATCACATTTCTTGAATTAGGTGAGACTTCAATGTGACCTACACTGCCCAGTGCATTAGGTTGGTTATTGTATGCAACTTTATTAACAGTTAAGACAATTTCTGATAAAGCTAGTACCGTATCTTTTCTAATGTTCATTGGTGTTGTACCAGTATGTTGCTCAACTCCAGTGAGTTTTACTTCTAACCATTTTAATCCCTGGCCATGAGTAACTACTCCAATGTCTATATTTTCATTTTCAAGTATTGGACCTTGTTCTATGTGAAGCTCATAATAACAATGAAACTTTTCTTTACCAACTGGTTCAATTCCTTTCCAACCAATTTTCTCAAGTTCTTTACCAAAAATATTTCCTTCATGATCAGTTGCAGCAAGCAAAGTCCTAGTATCATATATACCGGCATAACCAGCTGAAGCCATCATTGCAGGAGGAAAACGTGATCCTTCTTCGTTAGTCCAATTAACGACTAAAATAGGTCTTTTTGTTTGTATATTTAAATCATTTAGAGTTCTGACAACTTCCAGACCTGCTAGAACACCAAGAACACCGTCATACTTTCCGCCTGTTGGCTGAGTATCCAAGTGACTTCCTAAAACAACAGGAAGAGCATCATTTGCTGTCCCTTCTCTTTTTAAAAACATAGATCCAAGTTCATCAACTTTCATTGACATACCTGCTTCTGAAGCCCATTTCTGTAAAAGTTTTCTAGCCTCACCATCTTCAAAGGTAACAGTTTGTCTATTATTACCTCCAGCTATCCCAGGTCCAATTTTTGCCATTTCCATCAAACTATCCCATAGTCTGTTCCCATTAATCGATATGTTTGTATCTTTAATCATTGGATTATCCTTTAACTTGAAATCTT
>CACHEH010000028.1 GCA_902578805.1 uncultured SAR116 cluster alpha proteobacterium | reverse complement strand
ACTGATGATCAAGGAAATGAAATAAGTTTTAATGAGTTGAAATCTATGAACGTTTCAATGCAACTTCTTGGAAGAGTATCTATCATTTTTGGTACTTTGCTTGTATCAATGATTAATTTATTTGTTTTTTCAAACTCTTCAGATATGACCGAATTAGAAAAAGTTACGGCATATGGAAATATTTACTTATACTCTTTAATAGTACCTATAATATCTGTATCAGGTATATTTTTATCATATTTTAATCAGCAAAAAAGATATAAATTACTTATTAGTAATGGTATTAATCCTGTAAAAGCTGCAAATATAATATTTAATATTCCAGAAGTAACTAAGCCCAATTTATTGATAATAATAGGCTCCATATTTTTTGTAATATTTACCCTACTTGTTGGAACTTCTAAAATGGCTCTTTCACAAGAAATCGTTTTCGTTGGTTCATTTATAATAATTTTGTTTTTACTATTTAAGTTATCAAATGAATTAGATGCCAATGCCAAAAAAATGTTAATTGGAACTGCTATAATTATATTTGTGTTCAGAGCAATGCCAGGTGTCGGTCAAGGAGGAAGTTGGTTTGAAATAGATGTTTTAGATTTTGATCAAGAGTTTTTATCATTACTTGGATTAATAGCATCTTTCCTTACTATTTTAGGTATATTTGTTTTAAGACCGTTAATGGAAAAGTCTTCAATGACTAGATTAATAGTTATACTTTCAATTGCTGGCTCTTTCTTTATTTTACCATCAATTGCAATGTTTTATGGGTTTCATGAGTTCACATCAAAGCTTACAAATGGATTAGTAGATGCTCGTTTTATTGCTATTTTTAATACAGCGCTAGAGAGTCCATTAGGTCAAGTATCAATGATACCCATTCTAGCTTGGATAGCCCAATCAGCTCCTAATCATTTAAAAGCCACATTCTTTGCTGTTTTAGCTAGCTTTACTAATTTAGCTCTCTCAGCAAGTAATTTAGGTACTAAATATTTAAATCAAATATATGTAATAACCAGAGAAGTTAAAAATGACTTGGGTATTATCAAAACACCAGCAGACTATTCAGAGCTTGGCATTTTATTAATTATTGTATGTGCATTAACCTTAATTATTCCAATTTTAGTAACATACATTGTCAAAAAATTGAAATTACTGTCATATTAAATCTTTTAGTAAAACAGCTTAATAAAGATACACAATACTTACAACACCAACTGTAGCTGATGCTACAAATCCAATAATCAATGGCTTAAAACCTAGTTTAAACATGCTTTTTAGATTTGTTTGTAATCCAAGAGCCACCATTGAAAACAGTATACAATAAATTGAGATTTCTTTGAAAAAAGCTAATGAAAATTTCCAGTAACCTAACATATCTTTATCAAGAAATAAATGATCTCCTATTGTTCTTACAAAAGATAAAATTATAAATCCTAAAACAAAAAATGGGAAAAAATCTTTGATTGAACTTTTCACATCGACTTTTTTTTCTTTGTTATAAAGATATGCAATTAAAGGAATTAAAAGTATTAAAAATGAATTCCTTAAAAGTTTTGTAGTTATAGCAGAATTGAGAGCTTGTTCGCTATTAAACATGTCAAAATAAATTACACTTGCAGCACTTACTTGAGCCGTATCATGAATTGCTGTGCCAAGGAAAACACCTGCAAGATCGGGTGACAAATGAAAATAATAGTTTGCTATGTAAGGATAAAAAAACACAGCAATAATTCCAAATAATGTAACAACACCAACTGCATAGCTAGTTTGATCTTTATCAGTTTTTATAATTGAAGAGGTTGCGATCACTGCTGTTACACCACAAATACAAGTTCCCATAGTAATTAAGTAACCTAAGACATTCGGTATTTTAAATAGAATACATAAATATTTTATAATCAGAAATGCTAATATAATGTTTATGATAATTAACAAAATGGCTGTGAAGCCATAATTGAAAAGTTCCGTTAAGCTTAAACTTAAACCAAGAAAAGCTATCCCAATTCTTAATAATTTTTTTAAACAAAAATTTGCAAATGGTTCAATCTTTTTGAAAGAAAAAATATTTCCTAAGACCAAACCAAGAAATATGCACATAAAAGCAGATGAAATTAAAATATTTTTAGAAGATAAAAATTGACTTATAAAAATAGAAAAAAAAACTAAGCTAGAAATAGTGATAGCGCCAATTATATTTTGCCTAATAAAATTCATAATAGAATATCTAACATAAAAGATACGCTATAACAGAAATTTAATGCTTATTTTAGAAAATATTTTAAATTTTTTTCTTCTTTACGTTTATTTAAAGCTCTATCAATTATCACACTTGACATAATTCTGGTAATAGCTGATCGTTTACAATTTAAATTTTTTTGTGCTTGCTCAACTTCTTCTTTCTTATCCCAAACATGAATAACTCCGTCATTCATATCTCTTAATAAATACCAGTCGTTATCCTTTTCAGATGACCATATCTTTATACCATACATTTCAAATCTCCATAAAACAAGTAATTATGAAGGTGCAAGAATGATACCAAAATGCTAAATATTAAATTTCAACTTCTCTAATTGTAAATTTATAAATAGATTTTTTTGTCAGCATGTAAACGTTAGATTTATTGTTCACAAATGGTTTTAAAGCTGGATCATTTATATTTAAGCCTCCAGTATATGTGCCAAATGATGGTAAGATGATATGATTATTTGTATGTAACAAACATTTCGCTGTAATTTTTTTAATACTTGATTTTATCGTAGCAACAGGGTGAAAATGACCAGATATTTGAAATATACTTTTTTGTAAGGCTTGATGAATAAAATGTATATCATCAATAACATATTGATTTAATAAATTTATATGATCAATTTTTAACTTATTCTCATGATTTCCAAGAATAAAAATGACTTCGTATTTTTTTATAAGTAAATTAAAAAGAAAAAAAGCTTTTTCAGACATCCTATTAAACGCATTTTCATCATGAAAAGTATCGCCGAGAAGAATAACTTTTTTTATATTTTGATTTTTAATTCCTCTAGAAAGTTTTTTTAGTGTCTCTTCGCTATCATAAGGTGGTAAAAATTGTCCAGAATGAGCAAAACTACTTCCTTTTTCAAGGTGTAGATCCGAAATAATTGCAATTTGTTTATCAAACCAAAATAAGATGCCCTCGTTACTAATTTGAAATTTGTGTTTATTGAAAATTATAGTCTTCAATTCAAACCAACTTCACTTAACATTTCATTTTCAAGTTCTTCAAGTAAATATTCTTCCAATTCAGATTTATCAATAGTTTGTCTATTGATTTCTAATATTAGAGGTACTGCCAATGGCGAAATTCTATCAAGTTTTTCATGAGTAATATTTTTTTCAATTCTTTTAAAAAATTCACTCAATCTATCTAAATCTATTAATCCTCTATAAGAATCTTCTCTTGCCACTTCTAATAAAATATGTTTTGGTTCATGTTTTTTAAGAACATTGAAAATTAAATCAGAGTTGAATAATACCTGTTTACCAGTTTTTTTCTGACCAGGTATTGAGCGCTCAATTAAGCCTGAAATAATAGCTGCGTCTCTAAAATTTTTTTTCAGTAATGGTGTTTCTTCTAACCATTCATATAAATCATCTAACATAAGATCATCATTTAGAATAATATTTACTTCTGTGACCTCATTAATTGACCATATAGCTAAGGCATAATCTGTAGCAACAAAACTGATAGGTTTATATCCAATACGTTGCATTTTTTTTGACATTAAAAAACCTAGTGTTTGATTGGCATTCCTTCCCTCAAAAGTATAACAAATTAAAAAAAATCTTTTTTTACCTCTCATTAAACGAGGAAACGTCTCAACTAAAAGGCCGTTTAAGGGTGGTAAATTTGAAAATTTTGATTGTAGTTTTAACCATTCATTAATTTGAATTGGATAATTTTTCCAAGATTGTTTTTTGTTCAATAATTTTCTTACTTCAATTGAAAGTTCTGTACTTAAAGGTAATCTACCTCCAGCATATGATGGTATTTTAGGTTGTGTATGACTTGTTGATTTAACAATAACATTATTGTTTGAAATACTTTGATATTCTAAAACTCTACCACTAAATAAAAAAGTGTCTCCTTCGTTTAATCCTTCTATAAACCATTCTTCCACTTGACCTAAGGTTCTATTCCCTAATTTTACTTTAAGCATATAAGATTCAACAATAGTCCCTACATTTAATCTATATCTATTTCGTACACTTTTATTTTTAATTGCATAAAATTTATCTTTATTAACTCCTATCTTAGAATATTGTTCATAATGTCTCAGTGAATATCCCCCATTCTTAACGAACTCTAAAACTTCTAAAAACTTTATTTTTGTTAAATTTCTATATGGCCATGCATTTATGACTTGATTATACAACTCATCAACTTTAAATGGTCCACTACAAGCAACACCTAAAATATGCTGGGCAAGAACGTCTAGACTCCCCTTTTTTTCTTTTGTTTCATCTAACAACTTATTTTTAATTGAATTTATTGCAGATAAACATTCTAAATATTCAAATCTATTAGATGGTACTAAAAGCGCGTTTGAAGGTTCATCAAATCTATGATTACTTCTTCCTATGCGCTGTAAAAATCTAGAAATCCCCTTAGGTGATCCAATTTGAACAACTAAATCAACATCTCCCCAATCAATTCCAAGATCTAAAGAACTTGTTGCTACTACACAGTCAATTTTTCCCAAAGACATTAAGCTTTCTACTTTTCTTCTTATTTCTTTTTCTAGACTTCCGTGATGAATGGCAATTCTTAAATTATTATCATTTTCTTGCCAAAGTTTATTAAAAACTAACTCTGCTTGTGCTCTCGTATTGACAAAAACAATTGTCAAAGATGATTTCTTTATTTTTTGGTATATATCTTTAATTGCATAACTTGCCATATGACCAGACCAAGGAACTCTGTTATTAGTTTCTAAAATATCTATTTTAGGAACAGATGATTCTTCGACATTTAAAGTTTTAGCCTTTTTTTTTGAAGTTAGAAATTTTAAAACAGCATTTTTATTTTTTACAGTCGCAGATAAGCCTATTCTATTGCAAACTGGACTTATTGCATTAATTCTAGATAAATTAAGAGAAAGTAAATCACCTCTTTTCGTATTGACTAGAGTGTGTATTTCATCAATAACCAAATATCTCAGATTTTTAAAATAATCTTTTGATTCCTTGTTTGATAATAATAAAGCCAATGATTCAGGAGTAGTCATAAGCATATCAGGGGGTAAAACCTTTTGCCTATTTTTTTTGTAGGCTGAGGTATCCCCTGTTCTTGTCTCAACTCTTATATCCAAGCCTTGATCTTCGATAGGACTTGTTAAATTTCTATGAACATCGATGGTAAGAGCTTTAAGAGGAGAAATATATAGTGTATGCAACTTATTTTTTTTTGGTTTGTTATTAATTAAATCATTTAGTGATGGTAAAAAACCAGCTAGTGTCTTACCTCCCCCAGTAGGGGCAACCAGTAAGACATCATAACCATTTTCAGATAATTTCAACGTTTCAATTTGATGATTATAAATGGTCCAATTATTTTTTTTTAGCCAATTATCAATAGGTTCAATCTTTAAAATATCTGACATTATTATATATTACTATAATGAAATGGATTAATGAAAATTTATATATATCTCCAATCAATACATATATTGATCCCTCTAAGCCAGTGGAAAATGCAATTATAACACATGGACATGCTGATCACGCCAAACCAGGTCATAAAAATGTTTTAGCAACAAAAGAGACAATAAATATTATGAAAATAAGGTATGGTGAAAATTGTGCAGAAAATTTTCAAGAGTTGCCATTAAATAATACATTAAAAATTGACAACGTTAAAATTACCTTTTATCCCGCAGGACACATATTAGGAAGTGTCCAAGTATTAGCAGAATACAGAGGGGAGAAAATAAATTTTACTGGAGATTATAAAACCAAAAAGGATAAAACTTGTGAGAATTTTGAGCCTGTAAGATGTCATACTTTAGTAACTGAAGCAACTTTTGGACTTCCAGTTTTTCAACATCCAAATGAACATAATGAGATAAAAAAACTACTTAGATCTCTACAATTATTTCCAGAAAGACCTCACCTAGTTGGAGTTTATGCACTTGGAAAGGCACAAAGAATAATAGGTTTATTAAGACAACAAAGATATGATAAGGAAATTTTTATACATGGAGCATTAGAAAAATTATGTAATTATTATATAAAAGAAAATGTTTTTTTAGGAAAATTTTCAAAAACAAATCTTAAAACTAAACAAGAATATCAAGGTGAAATAATTCTTGCTCCACCATCTGCAATAAAAAATGTATGGTCTAGAAAATTCGAAGATCCAATAATTTGTCAAGCCTCTGGGTGGATGTCAATTAAACAAAGAGCAAAACAAAGTTTAGTAGAGCTTCCTCTTATTATTTCTGATCATGCAGATTGGAATGAGTTAACTGATTATATAAAATTAACACGTGCTGAAAATGTTTATGTAACTCATGGCAGAGAAGAAGCCATAGTGCATTGGTGTAAAATGAATAAAATAAATGGATTAGCATTATCTTTATCTGGAAGAGAAGAAGAGGAGGATTTGTGAGAGGTTTTAGTGAATTAATTGATAAATTGTTATTAACTTCCTCCAGAAATAGGAAAATTGATATTCTATGTGATTATTTTAAAAACACTCCAGATCCAGATAGAGGTTTTGCACTTGCTATTATAACTAATAGTTTAGAATTAAAAAATATTCCAATTTCAAAAATAAAGGAAATAGTTAGAGAAAACGTTGATGCAGAATTATTTGCATTATCATATGATTATGTTGGTGATCTAGCAGAAACTATTTCTTTAATATGGCCTTATAAAGAAAATGGGCATCTACCTCAAATTTCAAAAATGATAAGTATTTTGAAAAATATTAAAAAAGATGAGTTAAGTAAAAAAATACAAACTTTTCTGTCAATAGCAAATGAAACTGAAAGGTGGGCCTTAATTAAATTAATTAGTGGTGGCTTACGAATAGGTGTTTCATCTAGACTAGCTAAAACTGCATTAGCTAAATTTGGAGATAAAAAACTAGATGATATTGAAAAAATATGGCACGGAATTGAAGCTCCATATGAAACCTTATTTAAATGGTTAACTAATTTAGGTCCTATCCCTGAAATTGATCTAAAAAAAACTTTTAATCCAATGATGCTTGCAAACCCAATTGAAGAAAACGATTTCACAAATATCAATTCTAAAAACTTTGTTGCAGAATGGAAATGGGATGGAATAAGAGTACAAATTATTTTAGATGATTTTAATATCAAAATTTTTTCCCGTACTGGAGATGATATAACTCAAACATTCCCTGAGATAAAGTGTCTTCAAAAAGAATTAGTGATACTTGATGGAGAGTTATTAGTTGGAAGAGATTATATCCCAATGACTTTTAATACGCTTCAACAAAGATTAAATAGAAAAAAAGTAAGTCTAAAGCATATTGATGACTTCCCTGCTTTTGTAAAGTTGTATGATATTTTATATTTAAACAACGAGGATTTAAGAGAAAAGAATTGGGATGAAAGAAGAACAATACTTGAGAGTTGGTATTATAAAAATAAAAATAGATATTTTGATTTATCGAAAATTATTAATTTTAATAGTTGGAAAAATTTAGCTGAAATTAGAAAAAATGAAATTATCGACGATCAGCACGAAGGTTTAATGATAAAAAGTAAGTATAGTCCATATATTTCTGGCCGTCCTAGAGGACATTGGTACAAATGGAAGAAAGATCCAAAAACTGTTGATGCAATTTTAATGTATGCAGTAAGAGGTCATGGTAAAAGAAGTTCATATTATTCTGACTTTACTTTTGGTTTATGGGATGGAAATCAACTATCACCAATTGGGAAAGCATATTTTGGTTTTAATGATAATGAATTAAAAATTTTAGATAAATTTGTTCGTAACAATACAATTAAAAAATTTGGACCTGTAAGAGAAGTTGAAAAAACTTTCGTCATTGAAGTTGCTTTTGACTCCGTTAACTCTAGTACAAGGCATAAATCCGGAGTGGCCTTGAGATTTCCTAGGATCAAGAGATTGAGAGAAGATAAGCCAATAAGGGAAGTATTACAACTTTCCGAGTTTAAATTAGAATTTTTGTAAAAACTTTTGCACATTAATTATCTTGAATTAAAAATTTTTATTTTCTAACATTTATAAAAGAATTTATTTCATAGGAGTATAGTATGTCTAATTTACAAGAATTAATGGTTGGTTCTACAAAAATTGTTGCTTTAAAAGATGGTGAGTTAACATTACCTAAGGAAATTCTTCTTAATGTAGATGAAGATACTACTAAAAAACTTTCTGATGAAAATAATCAGCTTACAATTAGTCAAATTAATGCTTATTTGATATTCAAAAATGAAAAAATTCTATTAGTTGATGCTGGATGTAGGGATCTATTTGGGCCAACCTGTGGTTTCGTTCATGAAGAAATTGCAAAAGCAAATGTGAGACCTGAAGATATTACTGATATATTTTTTACTCATTTACATCCTGATCATGTAGGTGGCTCAATTAACAAAGATGGTAAGGCAATTTTTCCCAATGCAACCGTTAACATAATAGAAGATGAACTAAATTTTTGGAGCAAAGATAATTTTGAGGATGTTGAAATAAATGGGAAAAACATGGCTGATTTAAATAAATCTGTTATTAAAGCATATGGAGAAAATGTAAAAACCATCAAAACTAATGAAGAAATAATTTCTGGGATTTATCCTGTACCACTTCCTGGTCATACACCTGGACATAGTGGATTTAGAATAGATGATGGTAATACCAGTTTTGTACAAATGGGTGATGTTCTTCATACCCCTAATTTACAGTTAGCAGACCCAAATATTTCTGTACTTTTCGATATAGATGTAGAACAAGGACTAAAATCAAGAAAACATGCTTTTGATATGGTTTGTAATGATAGAATAATTTGTTCAGGAGGCCACATTCTAGAGCCAAAATTTGGTTATTTGGATAAATTTGGTAATGGATATAAGTACGTTGCAATTTAAACAAATAGAATAAATTAATTTGATAAGTTATACTTTAGCTGAATTTATTATTGTTTTTAATGCATTACTTTTATCATCAAAAACCTCTAACCGATCAACAAATTCCTGCCAAAATTGTTTTTCAGTATTGTATTGATTATGTAATTTTATTTTGCAAAATTCTTGGGTATTCAGCAATCTTTTTGAACCTAAACTCACATACTGTTCACCCTTGAAACATCCATCGATTAAAAATACTAAACCCACAAGTAGTTCCGCATATTTAGTTGAAAAGACTGAAGTAAAAGGCCAAAAGTGTTCTTTTAAAACCTCAAAATCAAGTTCATGTGCTCTAAAATAATTACTAAATATTAATATTCTCTCTAAATTTCCTATTTCTTTGCCAAATTTCGACATTTCTATACTTTTTTGAGCAAAAGAATGCTTATCATGTCTCATAATCAAATTATTGGCATGATAATGACTTAGATATTCATTTTCATTAATAGACGAAATAACAAAAGCTTGGTCTTCAGCTCTATTAACAAAACTAGGCGTAAATGGTGTCCATTTTTTTAAACTCTCAACTGTGATACCCGTAGTGCCACCAGTAACATGTATTCTTTGAATGTCATCTGATCTATACATTAATTCTGCTTCTGTTGATAATGATTGTGGCCATTCTGGACAAAAAATTCTTTTTGACAATAAATCTGATGCAAAATTTTTAATTTTTGGTCTTTGTACATCTGGAGTAAACAAATCTTT
>CACHEH010000027.1 GCA_902578805.1 uncultured SAR116 cluster alpha proteobacterium | reverse complement strand
AGCAACAATACAGAATATTGGATTTTTTAAGTTTTTTTTTATTATCATTTATATTGCTACTGGTGCTGGAATATTTGGATATGGGTGATAATCATAAATATCAAAATCTTCAAACTTAAAATCATTTATATTAGAATATTTTTTAGAAATTTTTAATCTTGGTAATTTTTTTGACGATCTAGTCAATTGCAATTTTGCTTGTTCAAAGTGATTCGTGTATAAATGAGCATCACCTAATGTATGAACAAAATCACCAACCGACAAATCTGTAACATTTGCAATCATGTGTGTTAAGATTGAATAAGATGCTATATTAAATGGAACTCCAAGAAAAATGTCAGCACTTCTTTGGTATAATTGACAAGATAACTTGTTTTTAGCAACGTAAAATTGAAACAAACAGTGACATGGTGGAAGAGCCATGCTTCCCACATCAGACGGATTCCAAGCAGAAACTATCATTCTTCTTGAGTTTGGGTTATTTTTTATCTCATTAATAATATCATTCAGTTGATCAAGTTTTCTTCCATCTGGTGTGTTCCATCTTCTCCATTGCTTTCCATAAACTGGTCCAAGATCACCGTTTTCATCTGCCCACTCATCCCATATGGAAACATTATTTTCTTTTAAATAAGATATATTGGTATCGCCCTTTATAAACCATAATAACTCATGGATAATAGATTTTAAATGAAGCTTTTTAGTAGTTAGTAATGGAAGTCCATTATTTAGATCAAATCTCATCTGCCAACCAAAAACTGACTTAGTACCAGTTCCGGTTCTGTCAGCTTTTACATTACCTTTTTCTAAAACATATCTTAATAAGTCTAAATATTGTTTCATAAAAAACATCTCAGTTAAAAATTTTTATTGTAAGTATTATGTGCTCTTTAATAAAAAAAATAAATACTGTATAGTAAAAAAGTCATTTCGATGACTATGGTGATAAACATTTTTTAGAATAAGCTTAGCGGACCCGGGGGCGGTACCCGGCACCTCCACCATTATATGGGGGTGAAATAGGATCGACGCGTGTAGTAAAAATTAAACTTTCACTCGGCATTGTACCACCGTTATCGGACTAACTTAAATAGTTGCAAACGACAACTATGCTCCGGTAGCTGCAGCAGCGTAAGCAGCCAAAGCAACCGAAAACTAGTCCTGTTCTATAGCTAGAACTGGCGGGGTTATTGTTTACCTGGCAACAGAAAAACTTTGGTGGCGAGAAGTAACTTCTCGCCATCTTTAAAATTTTATTGAAAATTTAGCTATGAGAATTGTAAGGTATTAATTTAAAAAAACTATAAGGTATAAAAGTGACTGATAATAATGATAATTATGGTTCTGATTCTAAAAGTTTTGACTATGACTTTTTAGTTGAGGAAAGTCTTAAAAATGTAGTAAAAAAAGTTTTAAAAATAACTTCAGAAACTGGTCTAATTGGAAACAGTCATTTTTTTATTACTTTCAATGGTGATGATCCAAGTGCAATTGTACCGCCCGAACTTAAAAATACTGAAAACTCAGAAATAAAAATAATAATTCAGCATCAATTTTGGGATCTTAAAACATCTGAGGATCATTTTGAAGTAACTCTATCTTTTAGTGGTAAAAAAAAGAATATTTCTGTTCCTTTTAATGCCATTACGTCTTTCACTGATCCATCAGTTGGTTTTGGTCTTCAATTTAAAATCGAGGATAATTTAAAAAATACTAGTTTAAATAAAATTGAAAGCTCAACTTCAAATAAACCTGCGATTATGAATTCGGATAATACAGATTTGAAATCTGGAGAAATTGTCTCTCTTGATGAATTTAGAGATAAAAAATAAAGTTATTAGTTGGAGATAATTTTGAACAATTTTAATTATTCACCAATTTTTCCTATCTCAGTTGATGATACTGAATATGCAAAAATATCAGATCTATATGTTAAAGTTTACAAAATAAACGAGCAAGAAATTTTGGTTATCGATCCAAAAGCACTGACACTTTTAGCACAAAGAGCTTTTAAAGATGTATCTCACCTTCTTAGAAAATCACATCTAAAACAGCTTAGAAAAATTCTTGAAGATAAAGAAGCCTCTAGTAATGATAAATTTGTTGCTTTAACAATGTTAAAAAATGCAAATATATCTGCATCAGGAATTCTTCCTATGTGCCAAGATACTGGTACAGCAATAATCATAGGTTATAAAGGCGAAAAAGTTTTTACTAACTCAGATGATAACGAGTTTCTTTCTTTAGGAGTTTATAAAACATATAAGGAAAATAACCTTCGTTTCTCGCAACTTGCCCCAGTCTCTATGTTTGAAGAGAAAAACACTGCTAACAATTTACCCGCAGAAATCAGTATATTTGCTAATGAAGGTCAGGAATATAAATTTGCCTTTGTACAAAAAGGAGGAGGATCAGCTAATAAAAGTTTTTTATTCCAAGCAACACCCGCGACTCTTAATCCTGAAAATTTAAAAAAGTTTCTTTACGAGAAAATTATTGCTCTTGGTACTGCTGCTTGTCCACCTTATCATTTATCTGTAGTGATTGGAGGTACTTCAGCTGAATTTAATTTAAAGACCGTTAAACTAGGATCTATGCGTTATCTAGATAATTTGCCTAAGGCTGGAAACTTAAAATCTGGTCATGCATATAGAGATTTAGAATGGGAAAAAATAGTATTAGATCTTACAAGAGAAATGGGGATAGGCGCACAATTTGGAGGAAAATATTTTTGTCATGATGTAAGAGTTATTAGGCTTCCAAGGCATGGTGCATCGTTGCCAATTGGAATTGGAGTTTCTTGTTCAGCAGATAGACAAATTTTAGGCAAGATAAATAAAGATGGAATTTTTGTTGAAAAACTTGAAACAGAGCCAAGTAAATATTTACCCGATGTCAATTTGGACGAAATTTCGGAAGATGTAACAGAAATTGATCTAAATCAGCCAATGAAAAATATTTTAGAACAATTAAATGATTGTAAAATAAAAAAAAGAGTTAATCTTTCTGGTCCAATGATTGTTGCTAGAGATATTGCTCATGCAAAGTTACTTCAAAGATTGGACAAGGATGGTGAGCTACCTAATTATATAAAAGATCATCCAGTATATTATGCTGGCCCAGCTAAAACTCCCAAGGGCATGCCTTCCGGATCCTTTGGACCAACAACTGCTGGTAGAATGGATGCTTATGTTGATAAATTTCAAGAAAATGGTGGATCAATGGTTATGTTAGCAAAAGGTAACAGATCAAAGCAGGTAAAAGAAGCGTGTCAAAAACATGGAGGATTTTACCTTGGAACCATTGGAGGAACTGCTGCAAAAGTCGCACTAGATTGCATAAAAAAAATAGAGGTTTTAGAATATCCAGAACTTGGAATGGAGGCCGTCTGGAAAATTGAAGTAAAAAACTTTCCTGCATTTGTAGTAATTGACAATAAAGGGAACGATTTTTTTGATATTTAATCAACCATCTGCTTCATTATTGAAAAAAGATCGGATTTTCCTTCAAAACCAATTCCAGTTATTTCTGGTAAAGTGACAAAACTTTTTTCAACTTCAACGCCATCAGGAAATCCTCCATACGGTTGAAAGAGATCAGGATAACTCTCATTTCCACCAAGGCCTAATCCCGCCGCAATTGCTAAGGACATTTGATGACCTCCGTGAGGAATACACCTTGAAACATCCCATTGATTTTCTTTAAGCATTTCAATAATTTTTAAATATTCAACTAACCCATAACTTAATGCACAATCAAATTGCAACCAATCTTTATCTTTTCTCATCCCAGCGTATCTAATAAGATTTCTTGCATCATGAACTGAGAACAAATTCTCACCAGTTGCTAATGGAGATATATAATGCTTAGATAGTTGTTTATGAAGTTCAAAATCTAAAGGGTCACCAGGCTCTTCATACCAAAATAAATTGTAATTTGATAAAGCTTTACCATATTCAATCGCAGTTTTTAGATCAAACCTACCATTTGCATCAACCGCAAGTTGATCTTCAGGGCCTAATATTTTTAAAACAGCTTCAATACGTTTACAATCTTCCGATAGAGAAGCTCCTCCTATTTTCTTTTTGACTACAGTATAACCAAGATCTAGGTATTTTTTTATTTCGTCTGTTAAACCATTTATTCCTTGATTTGGCCAATAATACCCACCTGCGGCATAAACAAAAACTTTTCGATTTGGTTCACCATTACCGTATCTTTCAGCAAGCATTTGAAATAGTGGTTTTTCTTCGATTTTAGAAACAAGATCCCATATCGCCATATCAATAGTACCTACCGCCACGGATCTTTCCCCATGTCCTCCAGGCTTTTCATTTTTCATCATGACATTCCACATCTTTGTGGGGTCGAAATTTGTACCTTCATCATTTAAAATTTCTTTAATATGTGCTTCCAATAGTCTTGGTGCAAACCTTTCTCTAATGAGATGACCCTGCCCATACCTTCCGTTGGAGTTAAATCCGTAACCAATTAAGGGCTTACCATTTTTGATAACATTAGAACAAACAGCAACAACACTTATGGTCATTTTTGAAAAATCAATATATGCGTTCTTAATATTGGAACTTATGGATTTGGTTTCTTCAATTATATTAGTTATCTTCATTATATTATTCCTATGTAAGAAAATACATATTAAGAATAAACTAAAATGATATATTAGTTTTTATTAATTGATAGTTAACCCTGACGAGCTTTAAATCTAGGATTTCTCTTATTTATAACGTATAGACGACCTCTACGTTTTACGATTTGAGAGTTTCTATCTCTAACTTTAAGAGTTTTTAAAGAACTTACTACTTTCATCATCGACCTATTAATTAGTTAGATGATTTGATATAATAACAATCCATTTTGGTCAAGATCTAAAATAACTTTAGTAAATTTATTTAAATTTTACTCCACAGCCACCCAAACCACAATAACCATTTGGATTTTTATAAAGGTATTGTTGATGATAAGTTTCAGCAAAATAAAAATCTATGTTATTTTTAATTTCAGTAGTGATTTCACTAAATCCTGCTGAATGAAGTAAAGATTGAAATTCTGTTTTAGAAGTCTTCACATCATTTAGCTTTTCAGAATTATTTACAAAAATTGCCGATCTATATTGAGTGCCAATATCATTACCTTGCCTCATACCTTGAGTTGGATCATGACCTTCCCAAAATTCAATTAAAATTTTTTTTAAATTTAATTTTTTCGGATCATATACCACTCTAACCACTTCTGTATGACCTGTTAAACCACTACAAACTTCATCATAAGTTGGATTTTTTGTATAACCACCAGCATACCCAACTGATGTATGATAAACCCCATCAAGTTGCCAAAAAATTTTTTCAGCACCCCAAAAACATCCCATTCCAAGAATTATTATTTCAAAATCATTTGGGATTTCCATTAAATTACGACCATTAATCTCGTGAAATAACTCACTTTCAATAGGATCATTTCTCCCTACCAAAGCATCTGATTTATCGACGAGGTTATTTTTTTTTAAAAAAAACATTATAAAATAGTTACATAAAAAGTTTGAATTTTAAAATTAATAAAAGCATAACTTGACCAACCGAAAATAGCAATATAATCAAATCATTATAAATTAAAGGCCAAAAAAATGGATGATGATATTTATGGAATCAAAAAATGGGGTGATGATATACTTGAGGTCCTTGATAATGGAAATATAGGACTTAAAAATCCATTTTATCCATCTAATCCTTCTATCGACCTTATTAAAATTATAGAAAGTCTTAATGAAAGAGGTATTAGCTGCCCAGTACTATTAAGAATTACAGATTACTTAGCATTTAGAATAAAACAAATTAATGAGTCTTTTTTTAGAGCAATAAAAGAAATTAGATATAAAGGTTATTATAAGGGTGTTTTCCCAGTTAAAGTTAATCAACAAGCACAAGTAATTGACAGAATAGTTGATTTTGGAAAAGAATTTGATTTTGGTTTAGAAGTTGGTTCTAAACCTGAATTATTAATAGCTTTAGCACACGATCTCTCTAGTGAATCTACCATTATATGTAATGGAATTAAGGATAAAGAGTTTATTCATTTGGCTATCTTATCACTCAAAATTGGTTTTAAAACTATTTTAGTCTTAGAAAGTCCACGTGAACTTGATCTAATTACTGAAGTTTCTGAAGAACTAAATGTAAGACCGTTACTTGGAATAAGAGTGAAATTAACAAACAAAGTTAGTGGTAAATGGTCTCAATCAAGTGGAGACCGAAGTGCATTTGGAATGTCTGTTGAACAAGTTATGAAAGTTATCACAAAATTAAAAGTTAATAATTATCTTGATTGCTTGATTCTCCAACATTCACATCTTGGAAGCCAAATTCCTGATATTATTGAAATTAGAAAAGCAACACAAGAGGCTTGTAGGTTTTACTCAGAAATGTGCAAACAAGGTGCACCACTAGAATATTTAGATCTTGGAGGTGGCTTAGGAGTAGATTATACAGGAGAACAAAAATCTTCTCTTAACTCAATAAATTATTCACTAGATGAATACTGTATAAATATTGTTGAAACTGTTAAATATGAATTAGACCAATCAAACATAGATCATCCTATAATTGTTACTGAATCTGGAAGGGCATGCATTGCATCAAGTTCAATGCTAATTTTTAATATACTAGAGACAACAAACTTTGATAGTGAAAAAAAACAGGAAATTAATTCAAAAGACCATCCTTTGTTGAAAAATATGATTCAAATTCCTGAATATTTAAATTTAGAAAGAGCACAAGAATGTTTGAACGATTTAAATTATTACAGAGAAGAAATAAGAGCTCTTTTTAGAAGTGGTCAAATAGATTTAGCAAATATGGCAAAAACTGAAGAGACTTACTTATACATCATAAATAAAATTAAAACAGTAATCTCTTCAACACCGGATATAACTGAAGAACTTCAAGATGCAATTGATAGTATGGCAGATATATATCATGGGAATTTTTCTTTATTTCAAAGCCTACCTGATGTTTGGGCCATTGATCAAATTCATCCTATTGCACCTCTACAAAAACATAATAAGCAACCAAACAGAAGAGTTATTTTAAATGATATCACTTGCGATAGTGATGGTATAATAAATAAATTTGTACTAAAAGACGGTATTTCAAATACATTACCTTTGCATGACATTAGTGATGATGAGGACTACTTTTTAGGAGTATTTTATATTGGTGCCTATCAGGAAACGTTGGGAGATCTTCATAACTTATTTGGTGATACAAATGTTGCTACAATAAAATTAAAAGAAAATGGGGGATTTCAATTATTACATGAGCAAGAAGGTGATACTATTTCAGAAGTTTTAACTTATGTTGAATATGAACCTAAGAATATAATAAATAGGTTCAAACATATAGTTGAGGATGCAGTAAGAAGTAGAGACTTATCACTTTCGGAGAGAAAAAAAATAACCCAATCATTCAAGGATTCGATTTCTGGTTATACTTATTTTGAAAAATAACCAATTAGGAATTTATGGGAGTTTGAAATGGACAATATTTTAGTTATTGGTGCAGGTGGTGTCAGTCATGTAACTGTTCACAAAATGGCACAAAATCCTAATTATTTTAAAAATATAATTTTAGCAAGTAGATCTATCGAAAAATGCTTCCAAATTAAAAAAAGTGTAAAAGATAAGTATAATATTAACATTACAGTAGCAGAGATAGATGCAGATAATATTAACGAAACTGCAGCATTAATTAAAAAATTCAACCCATTCTTAGTTGTAAACCTAGCTCTTCCCTATCAAGATCTTAATATAATGGATGCTTGTTTGTTAACTAATACACATTATTTAGACACTGCCAATTATGAACCTAGGAATGAAGCAAAGTTTGAATACAAATGGCAATGGGATTATGATAAAAAATTTAAAGAAAAAGGTCTTATGGCTCTTTTAGGATCAGGTTTTGATCCAGGTGTTACAAATGTTTTTACAGCTTTTACAAAAAAACATCATTTGGATAGTATTGATTTTTTAGATATTCTTGACTGCAATGATGGTAATCATGGATACCCATTTGCTACTAATTTTAATCCTGAAATTAATATCAGAGAGGTTACATCTGATTCTAAGCATTGGGAAGATAATCAATGGAAGATTGGACCAGCTCTTAAGAAAAAAGTCTCTTTTAAATTTCCTGAAATTGGAAATAAAAATATGTATTTAATGTATCATGAAGAATTGGAGAGTTTAATAAAACATTATCCTGAGATTAAAAGAGCAAGATTTTGGATGACATTCAGTGATAACTATTTAAAGTATTTAAATGTTCTCCAAAATATAGGTATGACATCTATAGAACCAGTTAATTATAATGGAACAGAAATAATACCATTACAATTTTTAAAAAGTGTTTTACCAGATCCTGGCAGTCTTGGAGAAAAAACAAAAGGGAAGACTTGTATAGGCACAATAGTCACTGGTAAAAAAAACAATTTAGAAAAAACATATTACACATATAATATCTGCAATCATGAAGATTGCTTTAAAGAGCTAGGTAGCCAAGCAATTTCATACACTACTGGCGTACCCGCAATGATAGGATCGTTGCTTATGTTAAAAAAACACTGGTACAAACCAGGCGTTTGGAACATGGAGCAATTTAATCCTGATCCATTTATGGAACTTCTCAATAAGCATGGTTTACCTACGACAACCATACAGCTAGAAAACAAAGTAAATTTCTAGTGGATAAAATTTTTCAAACTATGGGAGGAGACCCAAGAAATTTTAATAAACTTGATTTATATAAATTACCAAGTCCTTGCTTTGTAGTAGATAAAAGGGCATTGATTGATAATTTGTTGACATTAAATCACCTAAAATCACAAACAGGTGTTAAAATTTTAGTTGCTTTAAAGGCTTTTTCTACTCCTTATTTTGGTCCTTTAATATCTGAATATTTGGACGGATGTTGTAGTTCTGGTCTATATGAAACAAAGTTAGCAAAAAAATTTTTTAAAGGTGAAATTAGTACTTTTTCTCCAGCATATAAAAAAGACGACATTGAAGAAATTGTAAACTTATCAGATCATATCGTTTTTAATTCCTCAAACCAATTGAATGATTTTTATAATATCGCAATAAAATTTAATAATGAAATTGGTTTAAGAATTAATCCACTTTATTCTGAAATAAATAATGACAAATATGATGCTGCTAGTATCAATTCTAGATTAGGAATGCATTTAAATGATTTGAATAATACTGATATAAACAAATTAAATGGCATTCATTTTCATACCTTATGTGAACAAAATTTTACTCCTCTGGAAAATACTTGGAATAAGATTAAAAAAGATGTTGTTCCTCTCTGTAAAAAATTAAATTGGCTTAATCTTGGTGGAGGTCACCATATTACCAGAAATGATTATGAAATTGATAAATTAAAAACCTTTCTAAGGCAAATTGCAGATTTAACTAGCTGTCAAATTTATATTGAACCAGGAGAGGCTATAGTATTAGATTCGGGTATTTTAGTTGGAGAAATTATAGATAGTTTTAAACCTAGTAATGAACTCTCACCAAATATTGCAGTTACAGATATTAGTGCAGTCTCTCACATTCCTGATGTAATTGAGGCACCATATAGGCCAGCATTGCTAAATGAACCTAAAAACGGATACAAAGTTATGCTTGGAGGTCCTAGCTGTTTAGCAGGAGATATCATAGGAGAGTACAATTTTAAGTCTATACCCAAAGTTGGAGAAAGAATAGCTATATTAGATCAAGCACATTATACAATGGTAAAAACTAGTTTTTTTAATGGAGTAAAAATACCATCTGTAGCAATTTGGGATAGCGATAATGATAACTTGGAAGTAATCAAAAGATTTACTTATGAAGATTTTGAAAATAAATTATCTTAATTTTAGGTAAAGAGATGAAAAATACAAAGAAAAATTTTTTAAACTCAGAACTTTCTGTGGAGGAAAAAAGTAAAGAAAAAGCAAAATTTCATATCCTCCCAATACCCCTAGAAAAAACAGTCTCTTTTGGCAGTGGCACATCTAAAGGTCCTGAAGCTATATTAGAGGCTAGCAACGAATTGGAAAGATTTACTGGTAAAAGTGAGCCTTGCCTTAGTGGCATCTTTACTCATCCTTTTTTAAATTGTAATTTTCCTATAGAAAATGTGATGCTTAATATAGAAAATACTACAAAAGAAATTTGCAAAAAAAACAAAATACCAGTAATCCTTGGAGGTGAGCACAGTATTACTTTTGGTGCTGTAAATGGTGTTTTTAAAGGATTAAATTTCTCAGAATTTGAGGAAATTGGGATTGTACAAATTGATGCTCATGCTGATTTAAAAAAGAATTATGAAAATCAAGTGCATTCACACGCAAGTGTTATGTATCTTTTAAGCAAATCAAAATATAAAGTAGCACAATTTGGTGTAAGAGCATTAAGCAAAGAAGAAGTAAAAAATAGAAAAATTTTTGAAATATCATATTTTGACCTTGAGGATATTAGAAATAGAAAAAATCTAAAATTACCAAAAAACTTTCCATATAACATATATATTACTTTTGATGTAGATGGATTAGATCCGTCAATAATGCCTGCTACAGGAACTCCAGTCCCTGATGGTCTAGGATTTAATGAAAGTCTACAATTAATAAAAAGTTTAATTAAAGGTAGAAAAGTACTTGGATTTGATGTCGTTGAATTTTCACCAATTAAAAATTTTCATGCATATGACTTTACAGTAGCATCATTGGTTTACAGGATAATGGAATTAATAGATTTAAATGACTAAAGATTGTGGCTTTGTATCCATTTTTCAGCATCAAGCGCTGCCATGCAACCCATACCTGCAGCAGTAACGGCTTGCCTATAAATTTTGTCAACACAATCACCTGCAGCAAAAACACCATCTATATTAGTTATTGTTGTGCCTGGTTTTTGAGCAACAATATAACCTTCATTGTCCATTTCCAGAACATCTTCGAAAGGCTTTGTTGATGGACTATGACCAATTGCAATAAAAACACCATCAACTTTAATTATCTCTGTTTTATTTTTTTTTGTTGAGATTAATTTAAGAGCATTAACCCCATTTTCATCACCCAGAACTTCGCTAACTTCATTATTCCAAATAATATTTATGTTTTTCTTTGAAAAAAGTCTGTCTTGTAAAATCTTTTCTGATCTTAGTGCATCACGTCTATGAATTAAATTAACTTTAGTACATATATTTGACAGGTATAGAGCCTCCTCAACAGCTGTATTACCTCCTCCGACTACGGCAACTTCTTTGTTTCTGTAGAAAAACCCATCACAGGTTGCACAAGCTGAAACACCTCTTCCATTAAATTTGTTTTCACTCTCTAAACCTAACCATTTAGCCTGTGCTCCAGTGGCTATAATTATAGTATCTGATCTCAAAGATTTATTTGAATCTAAAACCACAGTCTTTTCATTATTTATTAAATCAATTTTAACAACTATGTCATTTATTATACGGGCTCCAACTTTTATTGCCTGAGATCTCATTTGTTCCATCATCCATGGACCTTGAACAACATCAGCATATCCTGGGTAGTTTTCAACATCTGTAGTTATTGTAAGTTGACCACCAGGTTGGATTCCTTCAATTACAATCGGTTTCAGATTAGCTCTTGCCGCATATATTGCAGCTGTTAGCCCTGCGGCTCCTGAACCAATAATTATAACTTTTTCTGTTTGATTGTTCATACCTAAATTCTTTGCCCTCTAAATACAATTGTTCTATTATCGTTTAAAAAAACTCTTCTTTCGGAATGAGCTTTTACGGCTCTGTACAAAACTCTTACTTCAATATCCCTTCCCATTAAAACCAAATCATTAGGCATCATCTCGTGATTCACTTCTTGAGTATCTTGTTCAATTATGGGTCCATCATCAAGATCTTTTGTAACATAATGTGCTGTTGCACCAATGATCTTCACTCCTCTTTCAAAAGCTTGATGATAAGGTCTTGCTCCTTTAAAACTAGGCAAAAAGCTATGATGAATATTTATAATTTTTCCTGTA
>CACHEH010000026.1 GCA_902578805.1 uncultured SAR116 cluster alpha proteobacterium | reverse complement strand
AAAAAAATGTGCGAAGAGTTGTTAGTTAACACTGTAATTGAAAATTATGAAATCAATATTTTGAAGGATTAAAAGATTTTGCGTTCAGGTGTTGTAATTTTTCCAGGTTCTAATTGTGATAGAGATATGATTGTCGCACTCAGGCAAATTATAGGTAAAACTCCAATCAAAATTTGGCATAAAGAAAATGATATTCCTAATTTGGATTTAATTGTTATCCCAGGTGGGTTTGCTTTTGGAGATTACCTGAGATGCGGCGCTTTGGCTGCAAGATCTCCAGTAATAAGTTCAATAAAAAACCATATAAGTCGAGGTGGCACAGTATTGGGCGTATGTAATGGGTTTCAAATTTTAATTGAAGCTAAAATACTCCCTGGATCTCTGATAAGAAACAAGAAACTCCTATTTACTTGCAGAGAAACAACTTTAGAAGTTCAAAGTTGTATGAAAAACCCTTTTTTATCTGGTTTAAAAATAGGTGAAAGTTTAAAAATTCCAGTAGCACATAATGAAGGTAATTATTTTGCTTCTCAAGATTTAATAAAAGAACTAAAAGAAGAAGGAAGAATTGCTTTTAAATATAGTAATATTGCTAATAATGAAAAAAATTACAATCCTAACGGATCAACAGAAGACATAGCTGGCATTCTATCAAACAATGGAAGAGTTTTAGGAATGATGCCACACCCAGAAAGAGCTATAAACTATCTAAACGGTGGAACGGATGGTTTGAAACTTCTTACAAATTGCGTTGAACAAATAATTGGTTAAATAAAATGAAACCACAATCACAACTATTAAAAGTTAATAAGAATGAGTATCTAGCTCAACAAAAAAGCAAACTTGAAGACGCTTTAGAAATGGGTTTAACAAAAGATGAATATTATTTAATTTGTAAAAAAATTAATAAAACTCCAAATATAACAGAATTAGGTATTTTTTCTGCTATGTTTTCAGAACATTGCTCTTATAAAAGTTCAAAAAAATGGTTGAGAACTTTACCAACTGAGGCTAGCCATGTGATTCAAGGGCCTGGAGAAAATGCCGGTGTAATTGATATAGGTGAAAATCTAGCTGCTGTTTTTAAAATAGAGTCACACAATCACCCTTCATTTATAGAACCGTATCAAGGATCAGCGACTGGTGTGGGCGGAATTTTAAGAGATGTTTTTACAATGGGCGCCAGACCCATAGCCCTTATGAATGCATTGAGATTTGGAGCACCAGATAAACCTTTAACAAAACATCTTGTTTCAGGAGTTGTAAAAGGTATCGGTGGATATGGTAATTGTATAGGAATTCCAACAGTTGGTGGTGAAACAAATTTTGATAAATCTTATGATGGTAACATTTTAGTGAATGCTATGGCTGTTGGCCTTGCGAAAAAAGATAGAATATTCTATTCAGCAGCAACAGACGCTGGTACCCCAGTTATATATGTAGGTGCAAAAACCGGAAGAGATGGGATACATGGAGCTACCATGGCTTCTGCTGAATTTACTGAAAATAGTGCAGAAAAAAGACCAACTGTTCAAGTTGGTGATCCATTTACGGGAAAATTACTATTAGAGGCCTGTCTAGAATTAATGAATACAGATGCTATCTTATCTATTCAAGACATGGGGGCAGCTGGTTTAACAAGCTCTAGCGTTGAGATGGCTTCTAAGGGATCATTAGGCATGAAGTTAAATTTAGATTTGGTACCTACTAGAGAAGATAAGATGAGTAGCTATGAAATTATGCTCTCAGAAAGTCAAGAAAGAATGCTAATAATTTTAAAACCAGGATCAGAGGAAAAAGCAAAATTAATTTTTGATAAATGGGATCTAGATTTTGCTATTATAGGAGAAGTTACAAATACGGGAAGATTAATTCTTACTAAAGATGATTTTGAAGCGTGTAATTTACCCCTTGAACCTCTTGTTAAAGACGCTCCTGAATACAATAAACCTTACGAAATAAAAATTAATCAAAAAGTATATAAACCGTCCAATCTCAAAACCAATCTTACAATAATGGATATATTAATAATAATGTTTAATAATCCAAATATAGCAAGTAAAAAATGGATTTGGGAACAATATGACAGCTCAGTAATGGGCGACACAATTTTTGCAAATGGTGATAGTGACGCTTCAATAGTAAAAATCCATGGAACAGAAAAAAAAGAAACTTACGGGAAAGGTCTTGCAATTACAACTGATTGTACACCACGTTATGTTAAATCAAACCCCATAATTGGAGGTATGCAAGCAGTTTGTGAAGCTGCACGAAATATAGCTTCGTCAGGAGCAAAACCGCTAGCGATAACAAACAACTTAAATTTTGGGAATCCTGATAAAAAAAATATCATGGGAGAAATCGTAGGATCTTTAAAAGGAATTTCAGAAGCTGCTTCTTTTTTTTGTACTCCAATTGTATCAGGAAATGTTTCTCTTTATAATGAAACTAATGGTAAGAGTATTCTTCCTACGCCAGTCATTGGCATGGTGGGAGCAATAGATGAGGTTGAAAATTCTCTAGAGATAAGTGCAAAACTAGATGATGTATTAATTGTACTTGGACAATCTCATAATTTTGAAACAGGTTGGGTTGGTTGTAGTATGTATCAAGAAATCATTAATAAAAAATATGATGGAGCGCCTCCACCAATAAATTTAGAAGATGAAAAAAAGGTCATTGAAATTTTATTAAAATTGAATGAACAAAAACTTCTTACAGCTGCTCATGATATTTCAGATGGTGGATTGCTGACAACAGTTTGTGAAATGTTATTTAAATATAATTTAGGATTAGATATTAATCTACCTAATAACCTAATTAATTGTGATAATCATGACCCCTTACTTCAATCATGGTGTTTTGGAGAAGATCAAGCAAGAATAATTATTGCTACAAGAGATATTAAAAAAATACAATTAATCTTAAAAGAAAGTAATGTTGACTTCTTTGTTCTTGGACAAACTAATTCAAGCAGTAACTTGAAATTAAAAAATATTGCTACTATATCCATTAATATATTAAAAGACATAAATAAAAAAACAATACCTTCAATGATGGGTGACAAACAACAAGGTTAAATTTGTAAAATGGCTATGACTGCATTAGAGATTAAAGAACTAATTATTAAAGCTTTTCCAAATGCTAAAGTTATTATTGATGATTTACGTGGTGATGGAGATCATTATGCAGCTCAAATTATTGCCGAAGAATTCAGGGGAAAAACTCGTGTACAACAACATCAAATGGTCTACAATGCTATGGGTGGCAGAATGGGAAGAGAATTACATGCATTAGCTTTGAATACATCTGCCCCTAATGATTAAAGGAGAATTAAATGGAACAAGGTACAAAAGATAAAATTCAGAATATTATTGATGAAAATGACGTTGTATTATTCATGAAGGGTACTCCAATTATGCCTCAATGCGGATTTTCTGCAGCAGTTGTTGGAGTTTTAAGCCATATGGGAATTAAGTACAATACTGTAAACGTTCTTGAAGATCCTGAAATTAGAGAGGGTATTAAAGAGTTTTCAGATTGGCCGACAATACCACAATTATACGTAAAAAAAGAATTTGTTGGTGGTTGTGATATTATTAGGGAAATGCACGAAAGTGGAGAGCTAACTCAATATTTTAAAGAGTCTGGTATTTCTCCTTAATAAACTACTCTAATTTTTTTAAATTTTACTTATAATTAATTTTATTAACGTGAATAAAATTCGATTACTAAGTTAGTTTCCATTTGCACTGGATAAGGAACATCATCTGGCATAGGGATTCTTAATAATGATCCAGTGAACTTAGAGTGATCAACTTCGACATATTCAGGAACATCCCTTTCAGGCAGAGTTGTTGCTTCAATTACAGCTGGAATGTTTTTTGCTTTGTCCTTTAAAGAAATAACTTCACCTACATTGATCATTCTAGAAGGTATATTACATCTGCTTCCATTTACCATAACATGACCATGATTAATCAACTGACGACAGGCAAATACAGTTGGTGCCAACTTCATTCTGTAAAGAATAGCATCTAGTCTGCATTCCAAAATACCAATCAAATTTGCACCAGTATCACCTTTTTGACGAACTGCAGCTGTATAGTATTTTTTGAATTGTTTTTCTCCAATATTACCGTAATAGCCTTTTAATTTTTGTTTAGCCATCAATTGGACACCATAATCTGTAGGTTTTTTTCTTCTTTGACCGTGCTGACCTGGTGCATATTCTCTATCATTTAAGGGAGATTTTGGTCGTCCCCATAAATTAACTCCTAATCTTCTATCAATCTTATGTTTTGAGCTTGTTCTTTTATGATCTGATTTAGGCATTTTTAAACCTTTAAGTAACTACTTCTAAGTAGTAAATTATTCCAATCAGAAGCTGAGCTCCGGGATATATAACACCACGCTACTATCCACTTTATCGGAAATGAAATTGCAAAATACTATCATTATATGAAATGTCAAGTACGATTTGAAGTTCCTGATAATGATCTAATAATACCATGAAGTGTTCTTAGATCTTGGTGAGTTAATGAGGCTCTATTAAATAGACTTCTGATATTTCTTTTAACAACAGGAGCCATTTCAGATGAATAAAAGAAGCCTGATTTAGTTAAAAGTTCATCTAATTGTTTATAAAAATATTCTCTGTCACCAATATTAGAGAGTTCAGTACTTTTTTTTAATTTTTTATTAATTTTAACCAAATTCAAATCATCTTTCAAAAATGACATTTTTATTTTGTTCCATTCCCAACAAATCAGTAATACTGCTTGAGATATATTTAATGATGAAAATTCTTTATTAATTGGAATTGAAACTGTGTAATCTGCTTTGACAACGTCATCATTGGATAATCCTGATTGCTCAGGACCAAATAAAAATCCAACGTTACCACCATTAACAACATGTTCAAATGCTTTCTCTATTGCTTTGAAGATGCTTAGGGATTTTGTGCCAATAACACGCTTTCGTGCAGTTGTTGCAAATAACAAAGAAATTGTTTTTGTAGCTTCACTTATTGAATTATAAGACTTTGCTTGATTTAATACATCGTCTGCACCCGCTGCAGGAGCAAAAGCAACATTATTAGGCCAACCATCTCTAGGCTGAATAAGTAAAAGATTTTTTATATCAAAATTTTTCATAGCACGAGCAGTAGAACCAATATTTTCACCAAGTTGTGGTTTTGATAAAATTATATATGGATTTAGTTCAATCATAAATTCATCTATGTTTAGATTCTTCTCCAAACTGTTCTACCTGGTTTATCTTCTAATTGTATATTCTTTTCTAGTAATTGTTCTCTAATCTGATCTGCTTTTTCGTACTCTTTATTTTCTTTTGCAATTTTACGTTTTGTTATGAGTTCATCTATTTCTTTTTCTGTCATGGAAGAGTTTTCAATTGTATCGTTTGAATTTATATCTCCAAATTTAAACCATTCGTCTGCAGAATTGCATAAAATTCCTAAAATATTAGAAGAATTTTTTAGCTTTTGAGCACATTCTTTACTTCCTTTATTAGCTTCATCAGCAAGGTAATGTAATCTAGCAAGAGCTTTAGGTGAATTTAAATCATCACAAAGATTATCAATTATCTGAGTGTCTTGCCCATCATTTACCTCAAAGCCTTCAACAGCTCTATAAAGTCTAGATAGTGATTTAGTAGCTTTATCTAAAGCTTTTATATTAAAACTTAAAGGAGCCCTGTACTGAGCTTGCATTAACGCATATCTAATTGCCTCCCCCCTAAAATTTAATAATAAATTATTTACAGTAGCAAAATTACCTAGTGATTTTGACATTTTCTCACCGTCAGAAGTAACATAACCATTATGCAACCAGTAATTAGCCATTATATCTGATTTATTGGCACAACATGACTGAGCGATTTCATTTTCATGGTGTGGAAAAATTAAATCTAATCCACCAGCATGAATATCAAATTGTGTCCCTAAATACTTTTTACTCATTGCAGAACATTCTATATGCCAACCTGGACGACCCCTTCCCCATGGACTATCCCATCCTGGAAGTTTTTCGGAAGATGGTTTCCATAAAATAAAGTCACCAGGATTTTCTTTATATTCAGCAACTTCAACCCTTGATCCCGATATCATCTCAGAAAGTGACCTGCCTGACAAAGCGCCATAATTGTCATATTTATCAACAGCAAACAAAACATTGCCTGATGAAACATAAGCAAAACCGTTTGAAATTAATTTTTCAATCATTTCTATCATTTCAGGTATATGGTCAGTTGCTTTTGGTTCAAAATCAGGTTTCAAATTGCCTAACGCATGAGCATCTTTATGAAAACTTTTTATTGTTTCATTAGTTAATTCTGAAATATTTATTTTTTTTTCAATTGCTCTTTTATTAATCTTGTCATCAATATCCGTTATGTTTCTTACGTATGTGACTTTAGGATATATTATTCTAAGTAATCTAACTAAAATATCAAAAACAACTAAAGGTCTTGCATTACCAATATGTATAAAATCATAAACAGTGGGTCCACATGCATATATTCTTACATTTTTTGGATCGATAGGCTGAAAAATAGACAATTGCCTTTGAAGTGTATTATATAAATTTAATTCGATCATTTTGAGATTTATTAATTTTTAAAAATTTAATTATTATTATTTAATCTTTCTTTAATTTTATCTTTCCCCATCATTAAGACTAAATTTGCCATTTCTGGCCCATTTTTCTGACCTGTAAGGCATAGTCTTAATGGTTTGAAAAGTTCTTTACCTTTTTTTCCACTTTCTTTCATAAGAGAGTTAGTCCAAACCGACCAAGTGTTTTTATCAAATCTATCTTTAGGGAGTGTTTGCAATGCTAATTTTTTAAAATCTTTATCATGTGGAACCTCTTTAATATCTCCATAAACAATGTTCCACCAAAACTTTACATCATCTAAATTATTTATATTTCCTCTAATTAAATTCCAAAAATCGTTAGTAATTTTAAGATCCAATATATTTAACTGATTACTAATATCTGTATAATCTACGAGTTGAAAAAACTTGGAATTCAAAGTTAACAACTCTATCTCATCAAATTTCGGCTTTGAATTTCCAAATTTAGTAATATCAAAACTTTTAACAATCTGATTCATATCTCTAAAGATATCTATTGAGTCTGAAGTTCCAATTTTGGATAACAAGGAAGAAATTGCCATTGGTTGAAATCCTTGACTTCTTAATTCTCTAAGCGATAAACTTCCGAGTCTTTTTGAAAGTCCTGATCCAGTATTATCAGTCAGTAGTGACAAATGACCCATTTTTGGTGGCAATGATCCTAATGCCTCAAATAACTGTATTTGAGCAGCTGAATTTGTCATATGATCTTCACCTCTTAAAATATCTGTTACTTCAAATTGGATATCGTCTACCACTGAAGCTAAAGTATAAATAACCCTTCCATCTTCTCTTAATATGACTGGATCTGATAAATTAGACATATTATATTTACTCTCACCCCTTACGAGATCGTTCCAGTTTACGTCTACATGATTTAGAAAAAATCTATAATGCGGTTTTTTTCCTTTGGACTTCAAATCAGCAATGTCTGAGTCTGATAATTTTAATGCAGACCTATCATAAATAGGTGGTTTTCCAGAAGTTAGTTGGCTTTTTCTTTTTAGGGATAATTCTTCTGCCGTCTCAAAACATGGATATGCACGTTTTTTTTCTAATAAAGTTTCTAAAGCTTCATTATAAGATAAAAGTCTAGAAGATTGCCTTTCTATACTATCCCAATTTATATTCATCCAACTTAAATCTTCTTTAATAGCATCTTCATATTCTTTGGATGATCTTTCATTGTCAGTATCATCAATTCTAAGCATAAAGTGACCATTTTTACTCTTAGCATACAAGAAGTTGACTAATGCAGTTCTAAAATTTCCAATATGTAAATATCCCGTTGGGCTTGGTGCAAATCGAACTTTAATCATTAATTTTCCTAGTTTGTAAAAATTTTAAAATAAATATATTAAATTTTAATTCCAATTCCTAAAACCACTAGTTAGCGGATACCTTCTATCCCTACCAAAAGCTTTTTCAGTAACTTTTGGCCCAGGTGCTGACTGAAATCTTTTATACTCTGATCTAGATAACAACATTGAGATTTTCTTAACATCATTTAAATCAAAGCCTTCACTTACTATTTCATCTAATGACTGATCATCTTCAACTAATTTTTTTAAAATAACATCAAGGACATCATATTCTGGCAGGCTATCTGTATCTTTTTGATCTTCTCTTAATTCTGCACTTGGTGGTTTAGTAATTATTCTATTTGGTATCACAATTCCCTTAGGACCTAGAAATTCAACTGGTTTGTTAAAATTTCTCCATTTACATAATTTGAAAATATCACTCTTCCAGACATCTTTTATGACAGCAAACCCGCCACACATATCCCCATATAATGTTGCATATCCAACTGCATATTCTGACTTATTTCCTGTGGCTAATACCATTGATCCATATTTATTAGATATTGCCATTAATAGTAGTCCTCTAATTCTAGATTGAATATTTTCTTCAGTTATACCCGGTGGTAACTTTGGGCCATTGAAATTTAACAAAATTTGATCAATAGTATTCATACCTTCTTTGATATCTAAATATGAGTAATCAATTCCAAGATTAGATGATGCCATTTCAGCATCTTCTAGACTTTCTTTACTAGTATACGGACTAGGCATCATAACTGCTTTAACTAAATTTGGCCCCAAAGCATCAGTTGCTATCGCAGCTACTAGTGCTGAATCAACACCACCTGACATCCCAAGTACAACACCTGGAAAACTGTTGTTGTGAACATAATCTCTTACGCTTACAACAAGAGACTTGTACAATGCCTCAATATTAGAAGAGATATTTTTAATGTTTTTTTGAAAATTCCATTTATTATTATTTTTATATAATTCAATATTCAATATTTCTTCTTTGAAATCATTTAGTTGTACTGTTAATTCTCCACTATGACTTAAACAAAAAGATGAACCATCAAAAACTAATTCGTCTTGTCCACCTACCCTATTCAGGTAAATTAAGGGTAATTTTGATTCAAAAACTCTTGAAACTGCTACAGACATCCTTTGATCAATTTTTTTTGTTGTATATGGCGAAGCATTAATTGAAATAATTATCTCAGCTCCTGTTTCTGAAAGACAATCTATCACTGTTTCATTCCAAATATCTTCACATATTGGTAATCCAACTAATGTTTCTCTAATTTTAACTGGGCCTGACAAAGAACCAGGTGTAAAAATTCGTTGTTCATCAAAAACTCCAGTATTTGGAAGATTATGTTTATCCCTAAATGATAGAATTTTTCCTTGATCCAAAACGAAAACAGAATTTCTAATTTTATCTTCATCTTTTCTTGGAGATCCAACAATTATAGCAGCTTTACCATCATTAGTTAATTTAGCTAAGTCACTGATTTTCTTCTCTACAAGCTCTAAGAAATCATTTCTTAGAACTAAATCATCAATGGGATATCCAGTAACATATAATTCAGGAACAACAATAATATCTACATCCTCACTCAATTCATTTCTTATAGAAATAAGTTTAGAAATATTTCCTTTAACGTCACCTACTTTGGGATTTAATTGGGCAAGTGCTATTTTCATTTTATTTTTCAATAATTGACTCATTTATTAGAAAAATTACCGCTTTAGTAAAAACTCTCTTCCAAGTTTAACTTGTGACTTGCCACCATAAGAAATTATATCAGCTGTTGCATAGGTTTCTGACCAACTACTAGGTAGATACGATCCTGTTCCTACAACATTAACAGGTACTTTTGCAAGTGAAAAAACCTTACATTTCTCTGGACCAAATCCACTTGAAGCAACAATTTTAACTTTTTCAAAACCAGCATTATCAAGTATTTCTCTCAAATGCCATACAGCAGCTGCAGACACTCCAGTACCAATTAAATAACGAAGTTCTTGTTCAGTTCTGTAACCACGAATAGCTTGTGGGGCATTTCGCTCTAAAACCGAGTAAGATCCAGCTACATCAAGTCCTTCAACATATCTTCCACCATGAGTATCAATTCTAAGTGATAAAGAGTATGTATCAGCTAAACTTTTAAATGACCTACAGACTGTTAAACCATCTGTTATTTCTTTACCAAAATAATCAATAAGAACTGTTAATGGTTCATCTGGCCATGTTGAGTGAAACATTTGTGCCGCTTTTAATGTTGATCCAGCATAACCAATTAAGGCATGAGGCATAGTACCTAAACCTTTTGTGTTTTCAAATAAATGCGCTGTTTTGTCAGTAGCACATCCTATAAACCCTATTGCTTCACCTTCTGACTTAACCCGTTTAGAGCCCACAAATGCTCCATAAGCCATTAAATCTGCCATGTCAGCACCTGCACAATGTCTTGCATCCATAGCTAAAAAAGATGTTTTAGGTAAACTCTCTACCATTGCTTTTGCATTATAAGCAGCAACACAAGTAGCTCCAATTTTTTGAAGTAAAGCGGTTTCTAAATCAACTAATAATAAAAAAGAACCTGATATGTACAATAAAGGTTCTCCAGCACCAACATCGGATCCTTCTTCAAAACAGCGATTTATATTAACGCTACCTTTTCTGTCTTTTATAATTTGGTTTAGCCAATCTATAGCTGGATTTAAAGCAGAAATAACTGGCCTTCTCATGAAAATTGCATATGTAACTTCTGTGTCCCCAAAGGAAGAGACAATATCCTTTGTTCTTAAAAAATAAGTGTCTGTGACTGAAGCTAACTGGCTTGGATTTGGTCTTAGATCACTAGGCCAATTATTTTTTTTAACAATTTTAAAATTATGCTTTTTCTTTTGATTACTCAAGACATTTCCTTAAGATACTGCCGCAATTTGTTTTTTTTGATTATTTCTATTTTCGGTAAGCAAGTCAGCTACTAAAAATGCCAGCTCAAGAGATTGAGTTGCATTAAGTCTAGGATCGCAATGAGTATGATATCTATCAGCTAAATTTGATTCATTAACTTCATACACACCACCAACACACTCTGTTACATTTTGACCTGTCATTTCAAAATGCACCCCACCTGGTATCGTATTCATTTCATTATGAACCTCAAAGAAACCCTTAACCTCCATCATAATATCATCCATTTTCCTAGTTTTAAATCCTGATGATGCTTTGACTGTATTTCCATGCATTGGATCACTGCACCAACCCACAACTAATCCAGACCTCTTAACTGCTGAAATTAATGGTTTTAATTTTTTATGTATTTCTGAAGAGCCCATTCTAGCAATCAAAGTTAATCGACCCGCTTGATTAAGTGGATTAAGCTTTTCAATTAATCTTAGTAAATCATCGGGTTCTGTAGATGGTCCACATTTAAGCCCTATGGGATTAGCTATTCCTCTCATATATTCAACATGGGCCTCATCAATACATCTTGTTCTATCTCCAATCCATAACATATGAGCAGATGTAGCAAACCAACCTTTCTCCTCTGTGATAGTATCTTTTCTAGTTAGAGCTTCTTCATAATTAAGTAACAATCCCTCGTGAGATGTATAAAATTCAGTTTCACGAAGTTGGACAGTGTTTTCGGGTGTCATACCACATGCATTCATAAACTCAAGTGAAGCAGTTATCTGAGAGGCTAACTGTTTGTATTTTTCTGCCTCTTTAGTACCTCTAACGAACTCAAGGTTCCATTCGTGCAACTTTGTTAAATCTGCCATTCCTCCACTTGCGAATGCTCTCAATAAATTCAATGTTGAAGCAGATTTATCATAAACTTGAATAAGACGCTCTGGGTCAGGCTCTCTTGCTTTTTTGTCGAATGCCATATCGTTTACCATGTCACCACGGTAACTAGGTAAAGAGACATTGTTTATTTCTTCAAAAGGAGATGATCTAGGCTTAGAGTATTGCCCAGCTAACCTTCCTATCTTAACTACAGGCAAGGCTGATCCAAAAGTGAGAACAACAGCCATTTGTAATAAGACTCTAAAACTATCTCTTATATTATTAGCGTTATGTTCAGCAAACGACTCAGCGCAATCACCACCTTGTAATAAAAAAGCATTACCCTCAGCTACATCGGCCATCCTTTTTCTTAATCTTCTTGCTTCTTCAGCAAAAACTAGAGGTGGTCTAATAGATAATTCCTTTTCCACACTAGTAACTTTAGTAAGATCACTATATTCAGGAACCTGCTTTACAGGAAGTTTTCTCCAGCTATCTATTTTCCAATCAATCATGACTTTTCCTTTAACACAAAATCAATACCAAACTTTAATTAACAATCTTCAAATACCAGAATTTAACTTTTTCTTCAAATAATGAGTTAAGTTTATCACTAAGATCTCATAGTGACAAACTCTTCAGCAGAGGAAGGATGAATGCCTATAGTATTGTCGAAATCAGACTTCAATGCTCCTGCTTTAATTGCTATTGCAATTCCTTGAATTATTTCTGCAGAATCTGGACCAATCATATGAGCTCCAATAACTTTTTGAGTTTTTTCGTTGACAACAAGTTTCATCAAAGTTCGTTCAAGATTTCCAGATATTGTATTTTTTAAGGCTCTGAATTCACTTTTATACTCTCTTGCGTTTATGCCATTCTTTGTAGCTTCATCTAAACTTAGACCTACAACTGCAATGGATGGTTGACTAAAAACTGCACTAGGAACATTTTCGTAAGAAATGAATCTTTTCAATCCTCCAAATTCTCTATCTGCAAAACTATGTCCTTCTGCAATAGCTACAGGTGTCAATGTAATTTTATCTGTTACATCACCAATTGCAAATATCGATTTAATATTTGTTTGGCTATGCTTATTTACTATTATTTCACCACGACTTCCTGTTTTTACACCAACCTCGTTTAATCCAAGATTTAACACGTTTGGTAATCTGCCAGTTGCACCCATAATAGTTTCAATATCAATTATCTTTCCATTAGATAATTTAACATTATAGTTTTTGTTATTCTTTTCAATTC
>CACHEH010000025.1 GCA_902578805.1 uncultured SAR116 cluster alpha proteobacterium | reverse complement strand
CAGAAATTTAGCATATTTAGGATTAGTTGAAATTCTTCATGGTTATCCAATTGATGGTGTTGTCCTAATGACCGGTTGTGACAAAACAACTCCAGCTTGTTTAATGGCAGCTGCTACTGTAGATCTGCCAGCTATTGTACTAAACGGAGGCCCAATGCTGGATGGATGGCATAATGGAAAGCTCGCTGGTTCGGGAACAGCTGTTTGGGATAGTAGAGTTGAGTTAGCAGCTGGCAGAATAGATTATGAACAATTCATTGATATTGTTACTAGCTCAGCTCCTTCTGACGGTCATTGTAACACTATGGGAACTGCATCTACAATGAATTCATTAGCTGAAGCTCTTGGAATGAGCTTAACTGGAAATGCTAATATTCCTGCACCTTACAGAGAAAGAGGGCAAATGGCATATAAGACAGGTTTAAGAATTGTGGATATGGTTAAGGATGATTTAACTCCTTCCATGATTATGACTAGAGAGTCTTTTGAGAATGCAATCATTGTAAATTCCGCTATTGGTGGATCAACTAACGCTCAATGGCATATTACTGCAATAGCAAGGCATGTTGGTGTAGAATTAGAAACTGCTGCATGGCAAAATGTTGGTTATGATATTCCTTTGATGGCTAACATACAACCGGCAGGCGAGTACCTATGTGAGAGCTATCACAGAGCTGGTGGGACAGCTGCTATAATGTCAGAGCTCCTTGAAAATTCAAAACTTCATGGAGATGTAATGACCGTCTCAGGAAAAAAAATGTCTGAAAATTTAAAAGGTATCAAGATTAAGGACGAAAAGGTCATTACCCCTTTTAAAAAACCTATGAAACAAAAAGCAGGCTTTATAGTACTTAAAGGAAATTTATTTGACTCAGCAATAATGAAAACATCAGTTATTTCAAAAGAATTCAAAGATAAATTTTTATCACGTCCGGGAAAAGAAGGTGTCCTAGAAGGTAGAGTTATTGTCTTTGAAGGATCTGAAGATTATCATGACAGGCTTAATGACAAAAGTTTAAATATGGATGAAAATTCTATATTAGTTATTAGAGGTGCAGGACCTGTTGGCTGGCCTGGATCAGCTGAAGTTGTTAATATGCAACCATCAGATGAATTAATTAAGCAAGGAATAACAGAATTACCATGCATAGGTGATGGAAGACAATCAGGAACCTCAGGAAGTCCATCAATACTTAATGCTTCACCTGAGAGTGCGACTGGAGGCGGATTAGCTTGGTTGAGGACAGGTGACACTGTCGTAATTGATTTGAATAATTATACAGCTAACATGCTTGTAAGTGATGCAGAGATTGAGCTCAGAAAAAAAGATGGTGTTCCGCCTTATCCTGAAAGTCAAACTCCTTGGCAAGAAATTCAAAGAAATTTAGTAGGTGAACTATCTGACGGAGCTGTGCTGGAGAATGCTGTCAAATTTCAGAAGGTAAGAAAAAAATTACCAAGGGATAATCATTAAAATAATGACAGAAAATAAAAATATTCTTGTGATTGGTCTAGGCTCAATGGGTTACGGGATAGCAAAATCGCTCATGCGCGCAGGGTATAAAGTTTATGGTCAAGATAAAAACCCAGACCAACAAAAAAAATTTATTCAAGATGGAGGTTTTGAGGGTAAAGTTCCATACGACCAATTAGAAGCAGTAATAATAGTTGTCTTAAATGAAACGCAAACTCGTGAGATTATTTTTGGTGAGGAGGGGATTTCCAATAAATTAAAAAACAACACATTGATAATGGTATGCACTACTGTTTCTCCAGATTTTGCAAAAGAAATGGATAACAAGTGTGCTAAAAAAGGACTTTTATATCTAGATGCACCTATCTCTGGTGGATCAAAAAAATCATTAGAAGGTAAATTGTCTTATATGATTTCTGGAAGTCAAAAAGCACTGCAAAAAGCCAAGCCACTCTTAGATTCAACCTCTGAAAAGGTTTTTAAATTTGGCCAATCTGTCGGAGCTGGGTCTGCAATGAAGGCAGTTAATCAAATGCTCGCAGGTATTCATATTTCAGCAATGGCAGAAGCAATAACATTTGGAATAACTCAAGGCATAGACCCTAAGAAATTTTTAGAGGTTATCTCTGAATGTGCCGGAACATCTTGGATGCTTGAGAATAGAGCTCCACATATTATAAATGATGATTATTCACCAAAATCATCGATAAATATATGGCCAAAAGATCTAGGGATTGTTCTAGATATAGCAAAAAAATCAAATTTTTCTGCACCTTTAACTGCAACAGCAATGCAACAATTTCTTGCAGCTGCTGGTATTGGTTTGGGGCACGAAGATGATGCTGCTGTAGCTAAAATTTATGCTCGTAATGCTGGTATCGAATTAACTAAGTATTAAATATCTCCCTAATTTACTTCTGAAATTAGAGATTTTCCTTCGAAGTAATTTATTATGTTATCAAATACAAGCTGACCCATTGCATTTCTTGTCTCAACTGTGCCAGACGCAATATGTGGTAACAAAACTGTATTTTTCAGTTTCATTAATTTTTCAGGGATATTTGGTTCATTTGTATAAACATCTAATCCGGCAGCCAATATCAAATTATTTTCTAGACAATGTATTAATTCATCTTGATCGATAACCGAACCCCTAGCTACATTGATAAGTACGCCATTTTCTCCAAGATTATTTAGAACATCTTTATTAATTAACTTTTCTGTTTCTTTTCCACCAGGTGTAATTATACAAAGTGTATCAACTTCTTTTGCTAATTCTTTCAAATCGCTGTAAAATCTATACTTAACATCTTTTTTATTTCTTGAATGATACGAAATTTCACAATTAAACGCTTCTGCCCTTTTAGCTATAGCTTTACCAATTCTTCCCATTCCAACTATTCCTAGCTTGGTTCCTGTAAACTTTTTAGTTAGTGGAAAATCACCCTCAATCCATTTGTTGTTTCTTGCAAAACTGTCAGCTTCAACGATTTTTTTGTAAACACATAGCATTAATGCGATAGCTGTGTCAGCTACTTCATCATTAAGAACTTCTGGTGTATTGGTGACTTTTATTGCTAAACTTTTAGCAAAATTAACATCAATAGCATCATACCCTACACCATAACACGCTATAATTTTTAGATTAGGCATACTTTTCATTAAATCAGGGGTAATTTTATAACCTCCCATGACTGCTATTGCATCAATATCTTCTCTAACTTCAAATAAATAATTATCTTCATCTTTTTGTTTCCATAACTTATGTGTGTTAAAGTTTTGATCAGCAAGCGAAACAAAATATTCTGGCATTTCGGTCATTATTAATAAGTTTTTTTTCATTCAAAATATCCCTTTATACACTTAATTTAGGCATCTGATTTTTTTTGATAATCGCCCCTTTATATTTGATGACTTCTCTAGTGACAGCATGAGATTTTAATACAATTTCTTCAATACTAATATTTTTACCATTGTTCATCAATGCCAAGAATGAGCCGTTGAAAGCATCTCCTGCAGCAGTTGTATCTACAACCTCACCATGCGGAACAGTAATAGTTTTTATATCTTGATCAAGGTTTTTAAATATGATTGAATTTTTATATCTCAATAAAACCAGATTTTTTTCATTATTCAATAGATTAAAGATTTCATTTGGTTTTTTAATCTTAAATAGATCTTTAACATCATCAAAAGAGACAAAATTAATATTTACATAATTATTAATCTCTATAAATAGTGATTGCGATCTATTTTTGTCATAATGTAGTTGATGTCTAAAATTAAAATCAAAAGCAGAAACATCAGCCGTAGCTCCAACTTTAATTAATTGTTTTTTTTGATTTTCATCAAGTATGCCAGCAGAAATACCGGAGTAATAAAAAATATCTGAATTGCTTATATTATCTAAGAGATGCTTTCCTTTTAATCCTAAAAAAATATTTTTAGATGGTGATTGATCTCTCCAATAGGAAAAGCTTCGTTCTCCTTTTTCATTGATTTCAATAGAATATAATCCTGGCGGATTTTTTCCATCTGTCCTAATAAGATCACAATTAAGTTTTTCAATTTTGAATCTCTCCATCATTTTCTTAGAAAAACTATCTTTTGAAAGAGCTGTGCAGTAAAAAGTATTGGTTTCCTTATTCGTTAATCGTGAAAAATAAACTGCAGAATTATAAGTATCACCTCCAAAATTAACCTCCATCAGTGAATTTGAATTTCCTAAAGAGGATATATCACCGTTTAGCTCAATCATGCATTCCCCTAAAAAGATAGCTTTTTTCTGCATTTCACAAGTATCCTTAAGATATAAATTTTATGGTTATTATAATTATTAAAATGTAATAATTTACTCAATCTTTATTTTAAAATATATTTATTGTAGACTAACTTAGGAAAATATGAGGTTTATCGGTGACAATCTTAGATATAAACAACAACTCATTTTATAATAAATTTGATTATAATGTTGAAAAAGCTGTAGAGGCATTGAAAAAAGAATTTGGTCAACAATTTTCAATATCTAAATCAGTTCGTGAACAACATACTAGTACAACTACAGTTCATACACCCGAACTACCTGATGGTGTTGTTTTTGCATATAGTAAGGAAGATGTTCAAAAAACTGTAAAAATTTGTCACGAACATGGTTGCCCAATTATTCCCTTTGGTGCAGGTTCTTCACTGGAGGGGCACCTAAATGCCAATTTTGGTGGGATCTCAATAGATATGAACAATCTCAATAATATTATTGAAGTTCACCCTGAAGATTCCACTGTTGTAGTACAACCTGGTGTGACAAGAGAACAACTTAATACATATCTAAGAGATACAGGTTTATTTTTTCCTATTGATCCAGGTGCGAATGCTTCAATTGGTGGAATGACGTCTACTAGAGCCTCTGGAACAAATGCAGTTCGTTATGGTACAATGAAAGACAATGTTTTATCTCTTGAAGTTATTATGCCAAATGGTGAGATAATAAAAACTGCTAGTAGAGCAAGAAAAAGTTCAGCTGGATATGATTTAACAAGATTAATTGTTGGTTCAGAAGGAACTTTGGGTGTAATCACTGAAATTACTCTTAAACTTTATGGTATACCTGAGGAAATTGGAGCTGGCAGGTGCACTTTCCCTTCTGTTAAAGATGCAACTGATGCAGTTATTATGACGATACAAGCTGGTATACCAGTAGCTAGAATTGAACTATTAGACATTGCGCAAGTTAGAGCAGTTAATAAATATTCTAAATTGAGTTTGCCAGAATCACCCTTGTTGCTTTTAGAGTTTCATGGAAGCAAATCTTCTGTTAAAGAGCAGTCAGAATTATTTAACGATATTTCTAAAGATTTTGGAGGGAATAATTTTGAGTGGAACGCTAATATTGAAGAAAGAAATAAATTATGGAAAGCTAGGCATGATGTTTATTATGCTGTAAAAGCATGTAGGCCAGAGGCAGATTACATTGCAACAGACGTGTGTGTGCCTATTTCAAGACTTTCTGAATGCATTACAGAAACCATTGAAGATATGGAGCAAAATAAATTATTTGGTCCTATTGTCGGTCATGTTGGAGACGGCAATTTTCATGTTCAACTTATGATTGATCCCAAAGATCAAAATGAAATTGATGTTGCGAATGGTTTCTTAGAAAGATTGGCTCATAGAGCAATTAGTATGGATGGTACATGTACTGGTGAACATGGTGTAGGGCAGGGTAAAAAACAGTATCTACTCGAAGAGTTAGGTCCTGCGGTAAATTTTATGAAATTAATCAAGGAAGAATTAGATCCTAAAGGCATTATGAATCCTGGAAAAATTTTGTAGAAATAAAATCTAATATTTTAGAGGCATTAAATATGGATGGTAATACTTCAATTTGGTCTTCAGATAATTATGATACTGAAAGCATCAAGTTATGTGTTGAAAAGTTAAAAGAAGAATTTGGACAGCAATTTTCAGATAGCCAGAGTATTTTAGAACAACATACTCATACTATGACAATACATGAATCTGAATTACCTAATGGTGTTGTATTTGTTGAAACTAAGGAGGATGTTCAAAAAGTTGTAAATATTTGTAATGAATATAAGTGCCCAATTATTCCATTTGGTGTAGGTTCTTCCTTCGAAGGGCATTTAAATGCACCTTTTGGAGGAATTTCTATTGATATGAATAATATGAACAAAATATTAAAGGTATATCAAGATGACCTTTTAGTTGTTGTTCAACCTGGTGTAACGAGAGAACAGCTTAATACATATCTAAGGGACACAGGTTTATTTTTTCCAATTGATCCAGGGGCAAATGCCTCAATAGGTGGAATGACTGCTACACGAGCATCAGGAACAAATGCAGTTCGTTATGGTACAATGAAAGATAATGTCATAGCTTTAGAAGTAGTTACTCCAGACGGTCAAATAATTAAAACAGCAAATAAGGCAAGAAAAAGTTCTGCAGGATATGATTTAACAAGGCTAATGGTTGGTTCTGAAGGGACTTTGGGTATTACGACAGAGATCACTCTCAAACTTTATGGTATACCAGAAGTTATAGCTGGTGGAAGAGTAAGTTTCCCAACAGTAAAAGATGCTACCGATGCTGTAATTATGATTATTCAAGCAGGTATTCCAGTTGCAAGAATTGAATTTATGGACACCGCTCAGGTTATAGCTGTAAATAATTATTCAAAAACAAATCTTCCTGAAGCTCCATTGTTGTTGGTAGAATTTCACGGAAGTCAAACATCTGTTGATGAGCAGTCAGGGTTATTTGGAGAGATATCGTCTGATTTTGGTGGTAAAGATTTTGAATGGACATCAAACAATGAAGAAAGAAATAAATTATGGAAAGCAAGACATGATGCTTATTGGTCATGCAGAGCTGTAAGGCCAGAGGCAGAACTTTATTCTACTGATGTTTGTGTCCCGATTTCAAAATTATCAGACTGTATTACAGAAACGATTGAAGATATGGAACAAAATGAATTAATAGGTCCAATAGTAAGTCATGCAGGAGATGGAAATTTTCACGTTGCACTATTAATTGATAAAAACAACAAAACTGAGTTAGAAAAATTAGACAAATTTTTAGTTAGAATTTCAGAGAGAGCAATAAGAATGGATGGCACATGCACCGGTGAACATGGTGTTGGACAAGGTAAAAGAAAATACATGCTTAAGGAGTTAGGTAATGCAGTTAACGTAATGAAAAGTGTAAAAGAGGCTTTTGATCCTCATAAAATAATGAATCCAGGAAAACTTTTCTTGTAATATTGCATTAACAGCATTCATGGTACAATAGGCAGTTTATTTTTCATAAAGTTCAAGGTGTAGAGAACCTTCTACAAGTTCAGATGATTACATATATAATTATTAGTTTTTTAATGATGGTTACGCCTGGTCCAGGTGTATTATCTTTAGCTGGTGTTGGTGCAGGCTTTGGTTGGAAAGTTGGTATGATGTATTTTATTGGTTTATTTTTGGGAACTAATGGAGTTGCATTATTAGTAGTTTTAGGGTTCAAAAAATTTTTATTCGAGATAGATGGTGTTAAAATAACCTTTTTGTTGCTTTCTTTATCCTATTTATCTTTTTTATCATGGCGAATCGCTACATCTGACAACAAGACTGGTTTTAAGCAAAGTTTGAAAGCGCCTAGATTATATGAAGGAATTTTTTTACAATTTGTTAATCCTAAAGCTTATGTTGTTCAAGGTCATTTGTTTGTAGTATTATCTCTTGGAATAGTATCATTTAATACTGAAATTATTGTAAAATTTATTATTGTTAATTCTATCTGGATACCAATACATTTATTATGGCTTTGGTTAGGAATAAGTTTAAAGAAATGGTCACTAGGTGTTAATAAACAAGTTTGGGTTAATAGGGGAATGGGCCTAGCTTTGTTTGCTGTTGTGGTCCTATCCGCTTTCATGGAATTAAATTCAGACGTATAAAATGATCAAAGTTTAATCATGTGATAATTTAATGAATTTTTTATGCTCAAATATTTGGCAAATATCTTTTTTGTATCCAAATTTATTAAACTTCACATGACTATTACGATGATTCGCAATAATAAAAACTTATAGACCAATAAACTCCCCTGTTAATTGTTCTTAAAAACTAATACATTCCTCCCTAGTGATTAGTTTATATTAGGTGCAGAGGATCTCCTTAAAATCCTCTCCTTTAATATGTAGCCCTACCACCTGAAATGTCAAAAACGCCAGCTGTTGTGAAACTATTTTCTTTGCTCGCTAAAAAAGTAATTAAGGATGAAATCTCATCGACTGTTACAAACCTTTTTCTTGGTATTTTAGATAGCATATAATCAATAAATTCTTGTGACACTTGATCAAGAATTCTTGTTTTCGCTGTAGCAGGAGTAATACAATTAACTGCAATATCTTGATCAGCCGTTTCTTTTCCTAAAGATTTTGTTAAACCTATAACAGCAGCCTTTGACGCTGAATAAGCAGGAGCATTAGGGTTGCCTTCTTTTCCGGCAATAGATGCTATGTTAATTATCCTGCCATAACCATTTTGTCTCATAGTTTTAACAACATATTTGTTACAATAAAAAACACCATTAACATTAACGTTAAAAACTTTTGACCACTCTTCAACTGGATAATCCCAGGTTGAATAGGTGGGACCTGCTATACCTGCACTACAAACTAATATATCGATTTTCTTAAGCTGGTTAATTGTTTCTGTAGTAGCTTGCTCTACAACTTGATTGTCAGTTTGATCAACTTCTAAAAAATGGCAATCAAGTTCTTTTGCAGCGTCCATACCCATTTTTTTGTCAATATCCCAAATCATAACTTCACAGCCATCATTAATAAATCTTTTTGCAGTTGCTAGTCCAATGCCTTGAGCTCCACCAGTAATAACTGCAGTTTGTCCATTAAAATTAGCCATAAACACCTCCCTATATTTGATTTGGTTGATATATAAGAATATATTAAAGATAGATATATTTCATAATAACACTTATAGTGTTTTATATCGTTCAACTATCCAATGCTAGAAAAATTTTAAAAATAGAGGAAGTTTGATGGAAATATTTCATATAGTCATTATTGGGATTGTATCTTGCTTTGCAATGGATATTTGGCAGAGGCTACTTAAATTATTATATGATATAAATCCTTCTGATTGGGGTGTGGTTGGAAGATGGTTTTTATTAGTAGTGTATAGAGGAAAAATTTATAATCCTATTATCGATGAAGAAGATCCAATTAAAAATGAATTAATGATTGGCTGGATAGTTCATTATTCCGTTGCAATTTTTTATTCAGTATTTTTTTTTATTTTATTAGAATATGAAATATGTGGTGCGTCTCTTATGAATGGCATTATTTTTGGTTTGATAAGTGTAATTGTTCCTTGGTTTTTTTTTATGCCAGTTTTAGGTAAAGGTTTTTTAGGATTAAAGACCCCGTCACCATTTATGACTTGTTCCTTAGCAGTTGGAAGTCATATTGCTATAGGTGGACCAATCGGTGGGTTTTATCAGATATTTGGATACTAAATTAAGATGTGCGGATTGAGTATTAAAAATGAATGAAAATAAATTAAGAGAGCAAATATGTCTTTTAGCTACTTCTATTTTTGAAAGAAGTTTAACACATGGTTCAACTGGAAATATTTCAGCACGTCTAGATGACAACAATATATTAGTAACCCCGTCTGGATCTTCTTTTGGTAGACTCGATCCAAACCAAATAGTTAAGGTTACGAAATCTGGTAAAATAATTGGGTCTACAACTCCTACAAAAGAATTACCTCTTCATCAGGCTTTTTATGAAACAAGAGGAATAAAATCTGGAGCAGTTGTCCATCTTCATTCAACTTATTCAGTAGCATTATCAATGATACCTGGAATAAATGAAGATAATGTGTTGCCTTCATATACTCCTTACTCCGTTGTGTTATTAGGTAAGGTAAAATTACTTCCTTTCTTTGTACCAGGAGATCCGGCAATGGGTGATGCAATCAAAGGTCTTGCTGGTAAGAGATCCGCTGTTCTTCTTGCTAATCATGGTCCTGTTGTTTCTGGTAAAGATTTAGAGTCTGCTGTAAATGCTATTGAAGAATTAGAGGCCACTGCTAAACTAGCTCTAATTTTAAGAGATACAGGTGCAATAAAGTTAAAAACTTCACAAATAGAAAAGATTGTAAATAAATTTAATATAGAATGGGACTAATGTAATGTTTAAGTTTTCAGCTAATTTAGGTCTTTTATGGACAGAAATGTCTCAAATTGATGCTATTCATAAAGCAAAAGAAAATGGTTTTGATGCAGTAGAGTTTCAGTTTCCTTATCAATATGATTGTAAAGAAATTAAAAAAGCTCTTGATGAAGTAAATTTGCCTGTTATGGGTATTAATACGATTAAAGGGGATGTTGATAAAGGTGATAATGGTTTGTTAGCTGTCCCTTCAAGGGTGTCTGAAGCGAGAGATGCATTACTACAAGCATTTGAATATGCAAAGGTAATTAAATCAAAAAACATTCATGCAATGGCAGGTGTCACAGATTTATCAACAAAATCTCTCGTGACGTTTATAGATAATTTAAAGTTTGCAAAAGAATTAGTAAAAGATAGTAACATTGGCCTGGTCATTGAACCATTAAATTTAAATGATAATCCAGGATATTTTTTGACGAAAGTAGAGCAGGCAAAGGAGATTTGTGAGCTTGTAGGCTCTAATAGTATAAAAATTATGTTTGATTTTTATCACGTTCAAATCAATCAAGGTAACGTCATAAATAGATTTGAAGACAACTTACCTTACATTGGACACGTTCAAATAGCATCTGTTAAAGGTAGATGTGAACCAGATAGGGGCGAATTAGATTTTTCTTATATAATCCCAGAAATATATAAATTAGGTTATAAGGGTATGGTTGGAGCTGAATATAAGCCAAGAACCACAACGGATGAAGGAATTGCCTGGATGGATAATTTCAAATAAAATTGACTAGAGTATTTTAAATGAAAATAATCAGACAATATGGTCCAAATAAATTAGAAAATTCCTCATTATGTTTTGGAACAATGCAGTTCGGGGATGGAGCAGATGAACGTGACAGCCAGGAAATGTACGAGGCATGTCGTGAAAGTGGTGTTAATTTTTTTGATACTGCATTTGTTTATACTGGAGGCAAATCTGAAAAAATTCTTGGAAACCTAATTAGACAAGAACGTGAAAAAATTATTCTAATTACAAAAGCAGGTTCAGTTGGAGGTTCAAGTGGAAAAAATATTAGATCACAATTAGAACAAAGTCTCAAAAGATTAAACCAGGATTATGTCGACATTTTTTTCCTACATCATTGGGACGATAATGTGCCATTAGAAGAAACATTTGAAACACTTAAAAAATTAAAAGCAGAAAAAAAATTTTTTCAACTGGGTGTTTCTAATTTTTCTGCTTGGCAGATTCTCAAAGCTAATTTAGTTGCTCAAAAATATAATTTTCCATCAGTGGACATTCTTCAACCTATGTATAATATTGTTAAAAGACAGGCTGAAGTAGAAATTCTTCCTATGGCAAAATCTGAAGATATTGGTGTAATAAGTTATAGTCCTTTAGGAGGTGGGCTTCTTACTGGTAAGTATGCTTCATCAATTTCATCAAGTAAAAACTCATCTGGCAGACTGCATGAAAATGAAAAATACAAAATTAGGTATGGTAAAGATTGGATGTACAAAGCTGCGCATTCTCTAAAAAATTTAGCTAATGAGTTAAATTATAACCCTATTGCCCTAGCAGTTGCTTGGGTATTACATAATGATGCAGTAACTGCTCCAATCATAAGCGCCAGAAATTTAAAACAATTAAAACCTTCTTTGGATTCTGTTAAGATTTCATTAGATAATGAAACTTACAAATTAATATCAAATATCAGTCCAACTCCTGCTCCTGCAACTGATAGATTAGAAGAAGTTAGTGAAAATTAAATAAGGAAAACTTTTGGAAACAGTTATAGAAAAAAATTGGGAAGTTTATGCGTTAAAGTATGCTGAAAGAGCAGATAGAACTCGGAGTGATAGTTTCATTTTTGATGATCATTCTCATCAAGCTCATACTATTGATTATTTTATTTGGGTTCTAAAATCTGAAAAAGATATTATTGTTGTAGATACTGGATATGATTACGATGAAGCAAAAAGAAGAGATAGGCCAATACAAAGAGCTCCGTCTGAGGCTCTAAAAGCTATTAACGTTGAAGCTAATGATGTGACTGATGTGATTATTACTCATCTTCACTATGACCATGCAGGAGGATTGAAGGATTTTCCAAATGCAAAATTTCATCTTCAAGAAACAGAAATGGCTTACGCAACTGGTCCTTGTATGTGTCATGAAACTATCAAAATGCCTTTCACAGGTGAACATGTATGTGAGATGGTTAAAAACCTGTACTCTGGCAGGGTAATTTTTTATAATGGTATTGGATCAATCAAAAGTGGAATTACTGTTCATTTAATAGGTGGTCATTCAAGAGGTTTGCAATCTGTAAGAGTAAAAACAGAAAATGGTTATTTATGTTTAGCTTCTGATGCCACACATTTTTATGAAAACTTTCTAATGGCTAAACCCTTTCCTATTGTTGTTGATTTAGAAGATATGCTGAATGGTTTTAAGTTAATAAAAAGCTTGGCAACAAGTGATGAATTAGTCATTCCAGGACATGATCCTTTAGTAAAAGATTTTTTCCCTAAAGAAGGAATGTCTGGTTTTGTTTGGAGATTAGATAAAGGACCAACTAGTCCAATAAAAATCTAAAGTTTTTTTCCATAGACCTTCTATATGCAACAGTGGGATTATCTAAAGGATAATCTACATCTTTCCATGTTAAGATTTGATCTTCGCTTAAATCCTTATTAAGTTTCATTCCATGTGCCAGACCTATTGGCAGAGTTTCGTTTAAGAGAGAATCTTTTGCTGGTATTAATTTACCCCAAACTGTAGCTCCTCCCTCTCCATCTAGAATTTCACCTTTTTTTAAGGGTCTTTTCGACATAGCAATTACATCGCCTGAAAAACTTTGTGTTTGCCCGGTTGATTGATTTAATAAAGCTGCGCTAAAAATTGAAATATTCAGTTCCATACCAATTAAATGAAATGGTTTGTACATGGCAGAAAATTGTCCAGTGCTG
>CACHEH010000024.1 GCA_902578805.1 uncultured SAR116 cluster alpha proteobacterium | reverse complement strand
TATAAAGAAGTCTGCAAACCTCTAATTTAAAAATAGAAATAAATGCTATATTTATTGGCATTATGAGTTAACTAAATAATGATTTGAATGTTATTCTAGGCTTTATAGTATAAGTCAGGATTAATAATTCCTGTATCTACATTGACTTTACAAGAAAATCTATCTTCGTAATCTTTGTTGAAGTTTTTTATGTCAGATAAATGCTTTTTCAAGTTGTCTTGGTTATCAAAGGTAAAAATGCCTAATCCCTTATCAGGAGTTAAATGAAAAGTTTTAAATTCTAAAAGTCCATTTAATGTTTTGGGGTCAAAATTATCTGCCATGTATTGATGACCTACGTGCATTAATTTTGAATTTGAATATCTAACACTACATACAATACAAAACATCCATATCTCCAACATCATATATTTAAGCTACAATGTTATTTATGAATAAATAAAATTCAATTGATAAATAAATTTATATGGCAACTTTTTTGTAAAAATCTTGAATGTCTTTTATTAAAGAAGAGGGCTGCTCAAGAGCTGCAAAATGACCACCTTTCTTCATTTCGGTCCAATGCACTAAATTAAAAAGCCTTTCTACATACGATTTAGGAGGCCATTTTAAAAACTCTTTTGGATAAACAGCGCATCCAGTTGGAACCTCTACCCTTCTTCCTTCATTAGATAGTATGCGTCCTCCTTCTTTGACCCTGCCATAATAAATCCAAGATGATGTATTGAATGATTTAGTTAGAATGTAGATCATAATATTGGTCAATAAATCGTCTTTTTGGTACGTCAAATCTAGACTTCCATCTTTTAAATCAGACCAATGGTAAAATTTTTCTATAATCCAAGCAGCCACACCTACAGGGCTCTCCATCATGGCGTAACTAAGTGTTTGAGGTTTTGTGCTTTGTATAGCAAAATATCCACTTTGAGAGATATAATCTATATTGAATTGCTTATCCCAATTTTTTTCTTCCTCGGTTTTGGGCCCATCGATATGTCTTGCTGGAAGCATGTTAATATGAATACCTCTACAATTTTTGGAGTGATCAAAACCAAGCCATGTAGAAATTGCACTACCCCAATCACCTCCTTGAGCAAAATATCTTTCATAACCAAGGTTTTTAGTCATAAGTTTATTAAAAATTTCAGCAATTTTTCTTGGTCCTATCGGATTATCTGGTTTCCCAGAAAATGCAAAACCAGGAATAGAAGGAGCAATAACGTCAAAACAAATTTCGTCTTTATTCCCGTATTTTTCTGGTTCACTAAGTTGTTCGATAATATCCAAAAACTCAACTATTGAGCCGGGCCATCCATGAATTAAAATCAACGGAATAGCCTTCGGGGAAGAAGATTTTTTAAAAATGAAATGAATATCAATATCATCTACTTTTGTTATATAATTAGGTTGTTGATTTAATCTGACCTCTTGAGATTCCCAGTCATATTTCTTAGTCCAATAATCAGCTAAATCCTTCATGTAATCTATATTTGTTCCAAAAGACCAGCCACCTTCTTTAGGCATTTCGTGCCATGGAAATATTTCAACTTTTTCTTTGATTTCCAATATTCTTTGCTTGGGATAAGATATATTAAAAGGTTCTATTTTCATTTTAAAAAATATAAATCAGATAAAAAGTAATAATATAAATATTCAATTGACATGCAAGCGGAATAATTCTTCTACATGGATTTTTGCACAATCAATTAATTTAAAATCGACATTGTCTGATCGATAAATCAAGGAAAGGTCAGTCCCTCCCAGCATTATTGCATCGACCTTATTCTTAGTAAGAAATTGATTACATGCATTTTCAAATATTTTTTTTTGTTCATTATTTGCACGACCCAAAGTTGCCATCTCTACATATGCTTCATGCACTTTATCTAAAAAGTTATCCTCTGGTATAAATACTTGGGCTGATGTTATCATTGAATAAAATTTTGACATCATAACTGGTTTGGTACCTATGATTCCAATTCTCTTATAACCCCTGTGTTTAATTTCTTTTTGCACGCATGATAAAAGGTCTACAACTGGAAGCACAGATTTTTTCTTGAACTTTTCAACACAGAAATGACCAGCGATAGAAGTAATAGCGACAAAGTTAGCTCCTGCTTTTTTTAGTCTTAGCGTTAAATCATTATAGATTGCGACTTGTCCATCTTTGTTATCTTCCATTAAATTTTTAATTAAAGTTGGGGCATCAGCGTGTACAATTGTCATGTTCAAATTCTTTTCTTCGGATGCAAATCTTTCTATCAAACTTCGATAGTAAAAATCTGTTGCAGCAGGCCCAATACCACCAATTAAACCAATTTGCATAAAAATTTTCTCCACATACTATAACTGATTTTAAGGATATTTATTAATTATAAAATATAAATCAAAAAAAATTTAAAATTTAATAATTTAATTAATTTCATTTGCTATTTTGGAGATGACTCTCTTGCTAAAAAAATTTCCATATTTGTAATTTTCATCGACAGAAAACATAGTCAATATTGTGTTGGTAGTAGTGTTAACGATATTGAAAAATCCTCCATGACCCGTCATTGTTATCATTGGCTCACCATTTACTTTGTAAACCCAAAACTGATATCCATATTTGACACCGTATCTTTTTGTTTCAACTGCGTTTGTAATACCTTCTTTGTAAAATTTTCCTAAACACGTGTCATTTACCATCTCATCATGAACAAATTGACCAAAGTTTGACCAATCTACAGCAGTCATTGTTAGCCTTGCTTGCGCTACTGAAACTCCCTTTTTATCTGAAATCCAATGCATAAAATTATTTCTATTAGATTTTTTATAGGCATTTACATAAAATATTTCACTTGCAGGTTTGTTTGTTATTTCAGAAATCAAAATAGATAGTGCAAAAGGGTCTGAAGAATTGTAAAAATGCTGTGAGCCTTGCTCTATGTCATTTCCTTTTAATAATAAAATAGCTTTAAGCACATCAGCTTTTCCTTCATGTTTTGCCATTCCCTGTGCTATTCGGTTTTGTTTTCTTCTAAACTTATAATCTGATTGTACTGGCTCAACACCACTATTCATTTGCAAGGTATTTTTGATTGATATTTTTGCGTAAGGAGTTTTAGCTAATGAAGGTGAGTATTTTCCTATGTTATCATTCAATGATGCAATTTTACCATCACAAAGCAGACTGGCTACAGCAGTAGAAAGGGCTGTCTTAGACATAGACATTCCGTGTAACATTGTATTATTATCTATATTCCTTTTTTTATTATATCTTGCATATACTAATTTACTATTTTTTCTAATTAACGTAGTTAAATTGAATCTATCTTTAAAAATATTATCAAAATTTTTTTTCTTTACATTGGTAACTTCTAAGTTTTTTTTTTTCACCATAACTATGTACATTAATTTTAAATGGCCCCATCATTTGAGTTTCATGAAGATTAAAAAATGGCTTTATCTGTTTCTTCCACATTTTTTTTGGACCATGGTCGGCAAATGAGACGAAACTATATAAAATAAATATCACGGTTGAAATTAAGAATTTATACATCAATAACCTATTAAGATTTATCTAATCTGCATATTATGATATATTTAACATGTAAAGTATTTTTGTGAGATTGGTAAAATATTCAACTAGTTTACTAAAATTGGGCTTTTAATGACTAGCTTTTGCGCATTTATGTCCCGTCTAAAATATTGAAAGAAAGACAACTTTACCTTATTCCATATTGATATTTGTTTTGTATCTTCTATTTCATGATTTGCTACATGAAAAATGATTGAAAATAAGTATTTGATTTATTAACCCATGGTATTGTGGTAATAAAAGTTTCAATTCAGGGAGAGAACCATTCTCCTTGCCAATTAGTCGTCTTTTTGTAATTAGCACGAATATGTTTTGCCCCTAAAAGTAGTAGCTGAATAGATTGTATATGACATATCAAAACGGCGAAACGTTTTTGGCTTGGGGCATAATCATAGGCAAGGGGGCTTTCAATGATGGTGCCAGGGCTAGGTATGGTTCCATAAGCGACCCTAGACTTAGTAGGAACATTTCTCCAGTTTGGAATAGTGATGTCACCAACCTTAACTTCAACATTAACATCCATCTGAATTTGTAATTGAACTTTTGGTAGCCAAATGTGAATTACAGCACGAGGATTTTCCTCAAGGTCCATCATTTTTGAAGATGCGGTGTCTGTGTGGAACTCTATGTGGGAATTTTTTCTATCGAACCGTCTCATCACTAAAGTGCGAGCATTTGGGAAACCACCCGCGCTTGATGTTACAAATGTAGGGTGTCTTGCGGGCGATTTTTTGTCAACTTTTCCACGAGAAATTTGTGCCCAGCCAAAGTCCAAAAAATCATCTAATTTTGAAAAAACATTCATCTAATCACCTTAATGAATTATTTACAAAATCTTCAACAAATTTTAAATGAAAATTAATATTTTTGTTTGTCTGGAATGATACTTCTTATACTTACTTTTGGGTTGTCAATATCACGTTCCCGCCTAGGAATTATATGAATTTGGAATTGAAAAATTGTCAGTCCAGCATCTTTACTTCTCTTTACAATCTCGTTATGATTTGCATTAGTCAGGTTTTTTTATGCCTGACAGATATTTTGGAACTGGTTTTGTTCAAAATATCGATCGACAAATTTTTCTATAATTTTTGATAGCCAATCCACTGTCTTTTTCTTCCTGAAAGTTTTTAATAAACTATATAATTTAATTACAGTTTTATTACAAAGATAATAAAGTTTAATAGATTTCTGAATATAGTTGCGTGACATAAGGAAGTTATCTTAATGGCGGAGAGGAAGGGATTCGAACCCTTGAGAGGCGTTAACCCCAACACGCTTTCCAGGCGTGCGCCTTAAACCGCTCGGCCACCCCTCCAAAAATTAGGATTTTACATCAACATTTTTTTTGGAGCAAGGTAATATAAGTTATTATTATATTGAAATATTTTATATACGTTTTAGATTGAGATAATATTAAATAGGCTATGTAAAATGATAATCGGACGAATTTTAATTTTATTTGGAATATTTTCATTTGTTCTTACTCTTGTAAGCAATTATTTTGATATCATTTTGCAAGTAGAGGGTAGAAACGAAATTACTCAACTAGGTCAATTTTGGTTTCATTTTGCTCCCAACAGTCTTCAAATCGCAGAAACATTAGTTAGCCGATATATTGACCCTTGTTCAGCATTAGATATCTTGGATTGTTCAGGGTTCATTTGGCATCCTTTTATCTCTACTATATTGCTAATGCCTGCCGCACCTATATTAGCTATATTAAGTTTTATTTTAATTGCTTTTGGACTTAAAAAATCAAGAAGAAAGCAAGGAAAAATCAAAAATAAATTATAATTTAAATAAACTATTTATCCCCCATTTTTAATGCTTCAAAAAAAGCATTCTGAGGTATCTCAACACTTCCAAACTCTCTCATTCTTTTTTTGCCAGCTTTTTGTTTTTCAAGAAGTTTCTTTTTTCTAGAGATATCACCACCGTAACACTTTGCTGTAACATCTTTTCTCATAGCGGAAATAGTTTCTCTTGCTATAACTTTCCCACCAATTGCTGCTTGTAATGCTACCTTAAACAGTTGTCTTGGTATAAGGTCTTTTAGTCTTGTACATATAGCACGACCTCTTGTTTCAGCCTGATCTCTATGAGATATCATAGCTAAAGCATCAACAGGATCACCATTTACTAAGATTGACACTCGAACAAGGTCACTTTTTTTATAATTATCCATTTGATAGTCAAAGCTTGCATAACCTGATGTCATACTTTTTAATTTATCATAAAAATCAAAAACTACTTCATTTAATGGTAATTTATAAATCACCATAGCTCTACTACCTGCATATGTAAGATCTATCTGCTCCCCTCTTCTTTCTGTACAAAGAGTTAAAACTGGCCCAACATATTCATCAGGAACTAATATAGTTGCTATAATCCATGGCTCTTCTATAAAAGCAATGTGATTTAAATCTGGCAAGTCTGCAGGATTATGAAGTAGTTCATTTGTATTATCATTTTTATGCACTTTATAAACTACTGACGGTGCTGTTGAAATTAGTTCTAAATTAAACTCCCTAGATAATCTTTCTCTTATAATTTCCATGTGTAAGAGGCCTAAAAATCCACATCTAAAGCCAAATCCCAAAGCTGCTGAGGTTTCAGCTTCAAAACTAAATGAGGCATCATTTAAAGACAATTTACTCAACGCCTCTCGTAAGTCAGAAAATTGAGCATTATCCATGGGAAATAATCCACAAAATACAACTTGTACAGAAGGTTTAAAACCAGGTAACATTGTTTGAACAGGATTTCTTTCGTCAGTAATTGTGTCCCCAACTTTACAATCTGCTACAGTTTTTACTGAAGCAGTAATAAAACCAATTTCTCCAGGCCCAAGCTCATCAACATTTGTAATTTTAGGTGTAAAAATCCCAAGTTTTTCAATGGTGTGAGAAACTTTGGTTGACATAAATCGTATCTTTTGGCCTTTTTTTAAACTTCCATTTACAACTCTTACTAACGTTAACACACCTAAATAAGGATCATACCAGCTATCTATTAGCAGAGCTTGTAAAGGAGCATTGGAATTACCCTTTGGAGGAGCTAATTTTTCAACTAAAGAAGATAAAACTTCTTTAATCCCTTGTCCTGTTTTTGCTGAAACTTCAATCCCTTCTTCTCCAGGCAGGCCAATTACATCTTCAACCTGTTTTCTAATCCTATCTGGCTCAGAAGCAGGTAAATCGATTTTATTAAGTACAGTCACAATTTCATGATTTACATCTATTGCTTGATAAACATTTGCTAAAGTTTGTGCCTCAACTCCTTGTGAAGAATCTACTACTAAAAGTGATCCTTCACATGCAGAAAGAGATCTAGAAACCTCATATGCAAAGTCTACATGGCCAGGAGTATCCATTAAATTTAAAGTGTAAGTTTTATTATCAGTATGCTTGTATAGTAATCTGACCGTCTGAGCTTTAATTGTTATACCTCTTTCCCTCTCAATTTCCATATTATCTAGCACTTGCTCTTTCATTTCTCTTTCAGCCAAACCTTTACATTCTTGTATCAATCTATCAGCAAGAGTTGATTTACCATGGTCTATATGAGCTATAATAGAAAAATTCCGTATTAGATTAATATCTGTCATTAAGTTCTCACCAAAAAAATATTAGATATATACTGCAAGTTAGTTTTAAAAACTCCATTATGCAATATTAAAAATATACTGAAAACTCTAATAACTTGACTAAACAATTATACAATTGATAATATAATTCTGTTATGTATAAAAATTATAATTCAATTCCTAGTAATGTTCTAAATTTATTAACAAACCCGTGCTCTGAGGAGTCCGGGATGCTTGTTAATTAATAAATTAAATTTCGAACTTAAAATATAAGGTAAAGAATTATGAAAAATAAATTTGAAAAATATAGCGCTTATCCACCTGTTAAAATTGTAGATAGAAAATGGCCTAATAAAATTATAACTAGTGCACCAATCTGGTGTTCAGTAGATTTAAGAGATGGCAATCAAGCTCTGATAGAACCAATGGACTCTGTCAGAAAAATGCGCATGTTTAAACATTTAGTTAAAATAGGATTTAAAGAAATAGAAATTGGGTTTCCTTCTGCCTCTGAGACAGATTTTAATTTTGTAAGAGAATTAATTACTGATAATCATATTCCAGAAGACGTTACGGTTCAAGTTTTAACTCAATCCAGAAAACCCTTAATTGAAAAAACTGTTGAAAGTTTGAAAGATTGCAAAAATGCAATAATTCACCTTTACAACTCAACTAGCACTCTTCAAAGAAAAGTTGTTTTCAAGGATTCTATGGATGGAGTAAAAAAAATAGCAACTGATGGGGCTAAAATAATTTCAGATCAATTATTTAAATTAGAAAGATCTAATATTCGATTACAATATTCCCCAGAAAGCTTTACTGGAACAGAGTTACCCTATGCACTAGAAGTTTGTGAATCTGTTCTAGATGTTTGGGAAGCAAGCGTACAAAATCCTGTTATAATAAACCTTCCTGCGACTGTAGAAATGTCTACCCCAAACATCCACGCTGATCAAATAGAATGGATGGGAGATAATTTTAGTAACAGAAAAAGGGTAATATTATCCCTTCACCCTCATAATGATCGAGGTACTGCTATCGCTGCAACTGAATTAGGATTAATGGCAGGTGCAGACAGAGTTGAAGGAACTTTGTTTGGTAATGGAGAAAGAACCGGAAATGTAGACCTTGTAACACTTGGACTGAATTTATTTACTCAAGGTATTAATCCTAATATAGATTTTAGCAAGATAAATGATCTCATTGATACAGCTGAGTTTTGTAACAGACTACCTGTTCATCAAAGACATCCATATGCAGGTACTTTAGTTCATACAGCCTTTTCTGGAAGTCATCAAGATGCAATAAGAAAAGGTATGGATAGTATGGAAAAATCACCATCAAAAAAATGGGCTGTTCCATATTTACCAATTGACCCGGCTGATATTGGAAGAACTTATGAGGCTATAATTCGTGTTAATAGTCAATCAGGTAAAGGAGGTACAGCTTGGTTATTAGAGTCAGATTATCAAATCAGATTGCCAAAAGGAGCAGAAGTTGAATTATCGTCAAAAGTACAAAAAATTGCTGATGAAACTGGGAACGAAATCACAAGTGACATTATATGGAAAACTTTTAATGAGAATTTTATTCTGCAAAAACCATTTGAATTAATTGATTTCAAAGTTAAGGGGGCTAATAGAAAAGACAACTTCGAAATAATAAATGCCAAGATTTATTTTAATAATAAATTATATCAATTTTCTTCTCAAGGCAATGGACCAATTTCAGCTTTTGTAAATGGTATGAGAGAAAATTTTGATTTGCAATTTACATTAGAAGACTTTGGTCAAAACACTAGAAGTGCTAGCTCAAAAGCAGAAGCTGCAGCTTACGTTGAACTTAAAATTAATGATGGAAGGGACTCTATTTTTGGATGTGGGATCAATACAAGTATCACATTAGCGCCCATACTTGCTGTTTTAAGTGCAATAAATAAAATTAATATGTAAAAAATGTCTCAAGAAAATCTTTATATAAAAAACAGGAAAGTTCTCACAGTTTCAGGATTAAATTGTGTAGAATTCTTAAATAATATTTTAACATCTGATATTTCTAAACTAACACCATTAGAAACTATACCTGCAGCATTACTTTCTCCTCAAGGAAAAGTCTTGTATGACTTACTAGTAAGTCTTGATTTTCCAAACTATTCCCAAAAAAAGTCAATTCTTATTGAATACGATTCGTTTTGTGAAGATGAGCTAATTAAAAAATTAAATATGTATAACTTAAGGAAAGAAGTACAAATTGAAAAAAATAATTATGATGTTTTTGTATCAATTAACCCAAAATGTGCTGAAAATTCGCTAAAAGATAAAAGATTCTCAAATACAAATACTAATCTTTATAGAATTTATAATAAGAAAAAACTAATAAATTCAATAGATAAGAGTTACACATCTAATTGGTACGATTTGATCAGATATCAAAATTGTATTCCTGAGGGAACAAAGGAAATTGAAATTAACACAACACTTCCTATGGAAATTAATCTTGATTTGTTAGGTGGAATTAGTTTTGAAAAAGGATGTTTTATCGGCCAAGAAGTTAATGCAAGAATAAAATATAAGGGGTTAGTAAAACGAAAATATGTTCCTGTTCATTTTAATAACAAAAATTTTTCATTATCAAATTTAAATAACATTGATAATAAAATTTTTCTAAAAACACAGAACATTGGTGAAGTAATTACATTATTATTAGATAAGGAGGATGATATTTGGTATGGGATAGCCAAAATAAAATTATCTCAATTATATTTGTTTGAAGAAAATAATAAATTAGAGTGTGATTTTTGCGGTTCAAAGATAAAAATTAATTTTCCTAGTTACATGCTCCCTCTTCCTAGAAAAATCTAAACTTCTTAGATTGACAAATGTTTTATTTAAACTTAATTATTAATCTGTTCTGCAATATTATTTTATAACCTGATACAAATTTCAATTTGTATTTTTTTAATATATAATTATTTTAATTTAAATTTTTTATTCAGTTATGATCAATTGGAGTTTAGGAAATGACAACATTACTCATGCCAAAGGCAACAGCTGTTTGGTTGATTGACAATACTACATTAACTTTTGAACAAATTGCAGAGTTTTGTAGCCTTCACGTTTTAGAAGTACAGGCCATTGCAGATGGTGATGTTGGCCATGGTATTTTAGGATTTGATCCGATACTAAATGGACAACTTACTCAAGAAGAAATCGACAAATGTTGTAACGATACTTCTTTGTTTCTTACAAAATCTAATTCCTCATTGCCTGAACCTAAAAATAAGAATAAAGCTCCTAAATATGTACCATTAGCAAGGAGAGGCGACAAACCGGATGCAATTGCTTGGATTGTTAAAAATCACCCTGAAGTAAAAAATAATCAAATTTCAAAATTAATTGGAACTACAAAGGATACAATTGAAAAAATTAGAACAAGAAGTCACTGGAATATTTCCAACATTACCGCTAAACATCCTGTTTTACTTAGTTTGTGTAGCCAAGAGGATTTAGATGAAGCGATAATAAAAGCTGGAGGCTCAGTAGATGCTCAAAATGATGAAAGTATTCCCACAAATAATTAATTTCATGTAACTTATAAAATTTTAATTATTTTCTAGAGAAAAAACATGAATAATCAGAATATAACACCATCAGTTGCAATTATTATGGGAAGTCAAAGTGATTGGGAAACTATGAAATTCTCAGAGGAAATTTTAATTAAACTTAAAATTCCTTTTACTACTAAAATTATATCTGCACATAGAACCCCTGATAGGATGACTGATTTCGCAAAAAATGCACGGGAAAATTCAATACAAGTTATTATTGCAGGTGCCGGAGGCGCAGCTCACCTTCCTGGTATGGTTGCCTCACATACTGAATTACCAGTTATAGGTGTGCCCATTCAAAGTTCTTCATTAAATGGTCTGGACAGTCTTCTATCAATAGTTCAAATGCCTGGTGGGGTTCCAGTAGCAACAATGTCCATTGGGAAAGCTGGTGCTATTAATGCAGCTATTTATGCTTCTAAAATTTTAAGTTTGTCTAACAAAGAGATAAATAAAAAACTAACAAATTGGCTATGTTCTCAAACAGAAAATGTTCCACTGATACCAAATGTAAAAAATGACTAAAATAAATAATTTTCCCATATTACCCAATGATGAAAATGTAATTGGTATTATCGGAGGGGGTCAACTTGGTAAGATGATAGCTTTATCAGCGTCAAAAGCAGGATATAAAACACATCTTTATTGTCCCAAAGGCGATAATCCAGCAGAGGCTGTAGTTGATAAAATTACCTATGGTCGATGGGATGATTATAATAAATTAATTGAATTTTCTAATGAAGTATTTTGCGCAACATCTGAATTTGAAAATATTCCATCTAAATCACTTGAATTATTATCTAACAAAACAAAAGTTGTGCCAAGCAGTTTAGTCTTTAGATGCGCTCAAATTCGATCTAAAGAAAAAGAAATGGCGCTTAAGTCTGGCTTTTATACGCCTAAGTGGTTTTTAATAAAAAATACCGATGATTTAATATCTTCAATTAAAAACATAAATAAAGAAGGAATACTTAAGACTAACTCTCTAGGATATGATGGAAAAGGACAAACAAAAATTGACAAAAAATCAAATTTTTTTGAAGCTTGGGAAAATTTAGGATCTGTAGAATGTGTTTTAGAAGAAAAATTAGAATTTAAAAGAGAAATATCTTTGATGTATTTCAAAAGTCTTGATGGCTCTGAAGGATTTTTTCCTCTATCTGAAAATTATCACGAAAATGGCATATTAAAAAAAACATTCGCCCCTGCCTATTTAGATTCGAACACTGAAATTGAAATAAAAACAAAAGCAAAAAAATTAGCAGAAAATTTAAATCTTTATGGTGTTTTAGCTATTGAATTATTTGAATTATTAGATGGAAGCATTGTATTTAACGAAATTGCGCCAAGACCACATAATTCTTTTCATTGGACACTAAATGGTTGTAATAATAGCCAATTTGATATTTTAGTCAGAACAATATGTGGATTACCCGTTAAAAATGTTGAATGTAATGGTAAATGGGAAATGACAAATTTAATTGGCGAAGATATAAATGATAAGGGTCTATATGAAGATCAAAATTATTTATTACATATCTATGGAAAAAAAAATGTAAAACCCAGCAGGAAAATGGGACATTTTAATAAAAATATTTCTTAATTACTTACCTTTGTGAAGTTGAATGGAACATCCTGATAAACTTCGTTTATAAAATTAGTAAATAGTAAAAATGCGTATGGTCTCCATCTATTAATTGGTTCCAGGCTTATATCATCATTCGGAAAATAATTAACTGGAATATCTATTTGAGTATTTTTCGACATATCTCTTAAAAACTCATCCTTAAGGGTAATAGCATCATACTCTAAATGATTTAATATAAATAAATCCTTTGTTTTGGGACATCTCACCATTCCAACACCTGAACTTAGAGAAAAAGCTAGTATCTCAAGACCAGATTGTACAATTTCGTCCCTTTTATTTTCTGTATAACGTGAGACCGGCATTGGAAATCTATCAATAAAACCTTGCATTAATCTATATCGTTTTTCTTGATTTAGGTTATGATCATAAACACCGAATAATTTTTTCTCCATATAATGTTTCTCAACATTATGAAGGACTTTCAAAAGAGCTTGAGCTCCCCAACAAATCCCAATTCTCCTAAAAACATTACTTAAAGACCATGAAATAATCTCTTTCAATTCATTCCAGTATTTTACTTCTTGAAAAGGAACAGTTTCAACTGGTGCCCCAGTGATTATAAGAACATCGTAGAAATTATTATTAATGTCATCTAAAGTTTTATAAAATTCAATCAGATGTTCTTTTTTAGTGTTTCTTGGTGAATATGTTTCTGTAGTCATTAAGGTTAATTCTATTTGCAATGGAGATGCTCCAAGCAACCTCGCAAATTGCACCTCAGTTTCAAGTTTTTTTGGCATTAAATTTAATAATAAAAATTTTAAAGGTCTTATATCTTGTTTTTCTGCTGTGCTACTATCAATTATGTCAACAATTTCATTTTGAAGAAGTTTTCTTGCAGGCAAATTGTCATGTATTTTAATAGGCATTTTTTATAACTTTTTAGTTAATTAATTAATGCTTGAATTTTTAATATTATTTAACTTTTTTAGAAAGCTAAAAGCAGATTTAATGTTAATAGTATTTTTTAAACCATTAAAATTATTTGTGAATTTTTTCAAATCAGAGAGCGGCTTTTTTAAACTAGAAATCTTGCTAATGTCTTTTAACCTTCTATCCAAAAAAAATTCAGTTTCAATATTATTATTAGAATTATCATTTAACCAAAAAAGCAACGTAGATGTGTATACAGCAGCTAAGGATATTCTTCTTGTGTAGAAAGAGAAATCTGTAGACTTGTCACCTGCTATTCTCCAAATGCTATTACAAGTTCTGTAAAGTATATTTAGAGATATTTTTGTATTTACGGGTATTGCAGTTATTGAAATTGAAGATCTAACTGCCTCTTTATAATTTTGACATAAATTTAACCTAATCATAATAATTTTTTTGATTTTTTCCGGTACTCTTTCCGGTTTCAGCTCTATTAAATTATAATTTTCTTGAACTTCTAAGTCGATTATTTCTGAAAAAATGTCAATAAAATCAATTGAACCATTCTTGAATAATTCTTTGAAAATTTTTATTCTTGAAGAAGAAGTTTTTTTCTTTTCAAAACCTAGGTCTATAGCACCTTGTTCCATTGCTTCCCAAGTCCAACCATCGAAAGGAACATGTGTTAACATTGCCTTAATTAGATCAATTCTTATTTGGTTAGTATCTAAGGTACTAGTATTCATTATTGTTACCATCAATATATATGATTTATAACTAATTTATAATATGTATAAATTCAATAAAATATAAATAAAAACATTAAATAACTTGCAATTACCTTATGTATCGTGTTATTTGACATTCCTTGTCAATAATTATTATAGGGTTAAAATATGTACGTATCCGTTCGAGATAATAATGTCGATCAAGCTCTAAGGGTTTTAAAAAAGAAAATGCAGCGGGAAGGTATGTTTAGAGAGATGAAAAACAGAAGAGCATATGAAAAACCTTCAGAAAGAAAAGCAAGAGAAATGGCTGAAAGCACAAGAAGAGTGAGAAAACTTATGAGGAAAAGGTTAGAACGAGAAGGATATTAAGCTTAAATTTTTAAACTTTTAGCACTAACCGCATGTTCTAATTGCGGTTTTTTTTTGAACCTAGTAAAGAAGAATTTTAAAATAATACCAAATTTATTTAGTATTCATTGGAGTTAATAAGATGATTATTGGATGCCCTAAGGAAGTTTTTAAAGGTGAAAACAGAGTAGCACTTACACCTGATAGTGCAAAGCAACTGCAAAAGTTAGGTTATACATGTCTTATAGAGACTGGTGCTGGTACTAACGCTAACTTTTCAGATAAGGATTACAAAAATGCTAAAGTTAAAGTTGTTAAGAATTCAAGTGAACTTTGGAAGCAATCAGATTTAATTTTGAAAGTAAGAGGCCCGGAAAAATCAGAATTATCAAAAATAAAATTAAATCATCATATTATAAGTTTTATATGGCCAAATCAAAATAAACCTTTACTTGAAGCTTTGAAAAAGAAAAAAGTTACAGTTCAAGCTATGGATATGATACCTAGAATTAGTAGAGCTCAGAAAATGGATGCTTTATCTTCTATGGCCAACATAGCTGGCTATAGAGCAATAATTGAGGCTGGAAACCAATTTGGAAGATTTTTCACTGGTCAAATAACAGCAGCCGGAAAAGTTCCACCCGCAAAGGTTCTTGTCATAGGAGCAGGTGTAGCAGGCCTTGCTGCCATTGGTACAGCTCAATCTATGGGTGCAATTGTTAGAGCTTTTGATGTTAGACCAGAAGTTGCGGAACAAATCGTATCCATGGGTGCAGAATTTTTAATGCTTGAGTTTGAAACTGATGGAACTGGTGAAGGAGGTTATGCAAAACCCGCTTCTAAAGAATTCATAAAAAAAGAAATGGAGTTATTTAGAAATCAAGCTCCTGAAGTTGATATTGTGATTACAACTGCTCTTATTCCTGGAATGCCTGCACCTAAGTTATGGCCAAAGGAAATGGTTGAGCTTATGAAACCCGGTTCTGTTATAGTAGATTTAGCTGCTGAACAGGGAGGAAACTGTGCAGTAACTGTCCCAAATAAAATTATAGAAACTAAGAATAAAGTAAAGATTATTGGATTTACAGATTTACCTAGTAGAATGGCAACACAATCATCTAATTTATATTCAACAAATATTCGTCATATGGTTGATGACTTAACTCCTAAAAAAGATGGAATACCATTTACTGATATGGAAGACGATGTAATTAGAGGAGCTACAGTTGTTCATGGTGGTAAAATCACTTTTCCTCCACCAAAACCAAAAATTGTTGCTATTGCTAAACATAATACAAAAAAAATAAAAGAAAAGACACCAGAAGAGATAGCTCAGGATGAGATAAATGCAGAAAAAAAAGCTGGAAAATTACAATTTTTACTTTTAACGATTGGTGCTCTTATGACTT
>CACHEH010000023.1 GCA_902578805.1 uncultured SAR116 cluster alpha proteobacterium | reverse complement strand
GATACATTAAGTCTTGCTGGATCTTCTACAGTTTTACCATTTGCTAGAATCATCGCAGAACAACTTGGTAAAAATCCTAACTTCAAAACTCCAGTGGTAGAATCAGGTGGATCTTCCGTTGGCAAAAAAGGTGTTTGTGATGGTGTTGGTACAAAATTTATTGATATTGGAAACGCATCTTCAAGAATGAAAACTAAAGAATTAGCGTATTGTGAAAAAAATGGTGTTAAACTAACTGAAATTAAGGTTGGTTACGACGGAATTGTTGTTGCTAACTCAAAGAAAGGTATTCCATTAAACATCTCTAAAGCTGATTTAGGTAAAGCTCTAACTGCTGAGATACCTGTTAATGGTAAATGGGTTAAAAATCCTTATAAAAAATGGAGTGATATTAATCCTGATCTTCCAGATATTGCTATAAGAGTATATGGTCCGCCAACAACTTCTGGTACAAGAGCTTCATATGCTGAAATGGTAAACCAAAAAGGTTATTGTGCCAAGGACAAAGAAGCCAAAGCGGCATCTGTGGCAAGAGGAGATAAAAAAGGTAAAAAATGTCGTGCTATGAGAACAGATGGAGTGTTTATAGAGGCTGGAGAGCAAGATAATCTTATTGTTCAAAAATTAAATGAAGATACTTCAGCTTATGGTATTTTTGGTTTTTCATATTTAGATCAAAACTCTGATACATTACAAGGTGCAGTTATTAGTAAAACAGCTCCTACATTTGAAAATATTGCTGGGAATAATTACTCTGTTTCAAGAGCATTATATTACTACGTAAAGCATCAACATATTGGTGTTGTACCAGGTATGAAAGAGTATATGGCTGAATGGACAAAACATTGGGGCGATGAAGGAGCATTATCTGACGCAGGTATGATACCAATGCCTAAGGCAGAAAGAGCTAAATATAAAGCTGCCATGACAAACTTACCAGTTTTGACTGCTGCAGATTTAAAAAAGTAATTTAAATAATTAAAGGGCTAGCTTTAGAGCTGGCCCTTTATTAATAAAGAGGATCATGAGTGTTTAATTTTTATCTGCTTAGCAGTGTATTACTGATCTCTTTAATTTTCTTTTTTCTTGGTAACAACCGAGCAAAAAATTTAGTTAAATTAAATCAAAAAAATCTTCATTCGTTGACACATTATTATGGGGTTTACTCTCTTTTAGTCTCATTATTACCTGCTTTAGGAATTTTTTTTATATTTACTATTTGCGATGATTTAATTTTTGCAGAACTAATCAAAAAATATATACCAAAGGAAGTAGTTGCGTCTAAAGATTATAATTTTACAATTGTTTTAGCTCAGATTAATAATTCTGTAGAAGGTTTGATATTTGGCACACCACCTAAATGGGTTACAAATGCAGCAGAAATTTGGATTTCATGGATTCATAAATCTCAAATTATTACTGTAATTATTTGTATATCAACTGCTTTAATTTCAGGTTTTTTGGGTTACAAAAAAATTAGTGGTAATTTTCGTTCACGAAATGCAGTTGAAAAGATCGTAATGTCAATCCTGGCAGTAAGTTCAGTAATTGCAATATTAACTACTATTGCAATTATTTTTTCTGTTGTTTTTGAATCTATTAGATTTTTTGCACTTATACCGTATGATGAATTTTTGTTTGGAACAGTATGGAACCCACAGTTTGAAGGTGCTGAAAGAGCTGGCTCTGGTCAAGAAGGATTGTCTCAGTATGGTGCTATTCCTTTGTTTGCTGGTACTTTTCTTATATCAATAATCGCATTATGTGTTTCAGTGCCTGTTGGGTTATTTAGTGCAATTTACTTATCTGAATACGCCACATCAAAGGAGAGAGTTTTTTTTAAACCACTTTTGGAGATTTTGGCAGGCATACCCACAGTTGTTTATGGTTTTTTTGCCGCTCTAACTGTTGCTCCTTTTTTAAGGTCCTCAGGTTCTATATTTGGATTAGATGTAGCTTCTGAGTCAGCTTTAGCAGCAGGATTGGTGATGGGGATAATGATTATACCTTTTATTTCCTCTTTATCTGATGATGTAATAAATGCTGTTCCTCAGTCCTTACGAGATGCAGGTTATGGTTTAGGTTCAACTAAAAACGAAACTGTAATAAAAATTGTCCTTCCTGCAGCTTTACCTGGTATTGTAGCTAGTATTATCCTAGCTGTTTCTAGAGCTGTTGGGGAAACAATGATAGTTGTAATGGCTGCAGGTTTGGCTGCAAATCTTACTGCTAATCCTTTAGAAGCTGTCACAACTGTAACATCTCAAATTGTTACTATATTAGTTGGTGACCAAGAGTTTGAGTCTGCCAAAACATTGTCTGCGTTTGCATTAGCTTTAACTCTTATCGTAATTACACTTGCAATGAATTTTTATGCTCTGCATGTTGTAAAAAAATACAGAGAACAATATGAATAATAAAATTATCACACCATTAGAAGCTTCAAATAAAGTAAAAAAGTCTATTGCAAAAAGACGAGCTAAAGATAATAGACTAAAATTATATGGTAGGGTTGCAATAAGCTTGGCAGTCTGCTTTTTGCTTATTTTATTTTATTCAATTTTTTCAAAAGGATATTCTGGATTTTTTCAATATTACGTTACTCTTGACATAAATTTTGATAGAGAAAGAATTGATCCAAAAGGGGATCTCTCAGATAACTCTTTATTTGATGGGGAGGCGAGTAAGATAGTAAATGAATCTCTTTTTTCTATTATTCAACCCCAAGGAAGAAAAGCAAAAAAACAAGCAAAAAAAATAGTTTCATCTGGTAAAGATGTCAGAATTGCTAAGATGGTTAAAAATGATCCTTCTTTGTTTGGAACAACAACTAAAGTTAAGTTTGCGTTAGATGATGATATAGATAGTTTTTTAAGAGGTTACATTAAAAGAGAAACTCCAGAATCGGAAAGAAGAATAAGTAACAAAATTATAGAATATATAGATAAATTGAATGAAGAAGGTAGAATTTCTTATGAGTTTAGTGATTATATTTTAAGTGGTAGTGCATCAGGAAACCCTGAAATGGCTGGCATAAAAGGAGCATTTATTGGCTCCATGTTAACATTATCTGTATGTTTGTTGATTGCGTTTCCTTTGGGTGTCGCAACGGCTATTTACTTGGAAGAGGTAGCTAAAAAAAATAAAATTACTGAATTTATAGAAGTTAATATTAATAATTTAGCCGCTGTTCCTTCAGTTGTTTTTGGTATTATGGGACTAGCAATATTTATAAGTATTTTTGGGATGCCAAGATCTATTCCACTAGTTGGAGGAATGGTTTTAGCTCTTATGACATTACCAACAATAATAATCTCATCCAGGGCGGCAATTAGAGCAGTTCCTCCGTCAGTAAGAGATGCGGCTTACGGAATAGGAGCTTCTAAACTTCAAGTGATTTTTCATCATGTAATTCCTCTTGCTATGCCTGGCATGTTAACTGGGACTATAATTGGAATGGCGCAGGCTTTAGGTGAAACCGCTCCTCTATTAATGATAGGAATGGTTGCATTTATAGTTGATGTACCCAATAGTATAGTAGACCCTGGCACTGTTTTGCCAGTTCAAATATTTATGTGGGCTGATTTTGCTGAAAGGATGTTTATTCAAAAAACAAGTGCAGCTATTATTGTTTTATTAGGTTTTTTGATTAGCATGAATGCATTAGCTGTATACTTAAGAAAAAAACTTGAAAGACGTTGGTAATGGAGATCATTGATGAATAATATAAACGATTTAAAATCTCTTGAACTGACTGTAGGCGATGTTTTTTCAAAAAATGCCAGATTAAAAGCTCGAAATGTTAATGTTTTTTATGGAAATAATAAAGCAATAGACAATGTGACCATCGACATTGGAAGTAAAGAAGTTATTTCATTTATTGGTCCTTCTGGTTGTGGAAAGTCAACATTCCTTAGATGTTTTAATAGAATGAATGACACTATAGACTCTTGTGTGGTGCAAGGAGAAATTACTATTGATGATGAAAATATTTATGATAAAAAAATTGACGTTGTACCTTTGAGAGCTCGTATTGGGATGGTATTTCAAAAACCTAATCCATTTCCAAAATCTATATACGATAATGTCGCTTATGGTCCAAGAATACATGGATTGTCAGAAAACAAGGAACATTTGGATGTTATTGTTGAAGAGTCTCTAAAAAGAGCAGGTCTATGGCAAGAAGTTAGTGACAGACTTCAAAGCCCTGGCACAGGTCTTTCAGGCGGGCAACAACAAAGACTATGCATTGCAAGAGCAATTGCTGTAAGTCCAGAGGTGATTTTAATGGATGAGCCTTGTTCTGCGCTTGATCCCATCGCAACAGCTAAAATTGAAGATTTGATACATGAATTAGGGAATGATTATTCTATAGTTATAGTTACTCATTCTATGCAACAAGCAGCAAGAGTTTCTAAAAGAACAGCTTATTTTCATCTTGGAAAACTTATTGAAGTTGGAAAAACAAAAGAAATATTCACAAGGCCTCAGCATCATCAAACTGAAGCATATATATCTGGGAAAATAGGATAGGAGTTTTAATGGAAAATACACATATTCACTCATCTTTTGACAATGACCTTAACAAACTAAATGATAATTTGTTAAAATTAGGAAATACTGCACTTGATCAGTTTGATAATTGTATAAATAATTTTGGAACACAAAACCTTGAAGAAATTGAAAAGGTGATTGGCGGAGACATAATTTTAGATGACTTGGATGATAGAGTTCAAAAATTAGGTTTTGAAATAATTGCTTTAAGAGCACCCCAAGCAGCTGACTTAAGAAGAATTATTGTTGCTTTAAAAATTGCTACAATTTTTGAGAGAATTGGAGATTATTCAAGAAATATTTCTAATAGAACCAAATTATTAATAGAATTAAATTACTCAGATTTACCTGGGGTTAATATTGGTAAAATGGGACAGAAAACTTTTACGATGATGGAAGATGTAATTGAATCATATGTTAATGAAGATGACAAATTAGCTGTTAAAGTTAGAAATTCAGACGTTAAAATTGATAAAATGCATACTCAATATTATTTGGAAATTGTTGCATCAATGCAAAGAAATAAAAAACTAGCTCCAACTGGTGCACATCTTCTTTTTATAGCCAAAAATATTGAACGTGTTGCAGATTATGTAACAGATATTGCAGAGCAAGTTTATTTTTTAGTTAATGGAAAAGTTTTATCAGATCTAAGACCAAAGGCTGACGAAAGTAGCCTTATAATTCCTGAATAAGAGGTTAAAAATGAAAACTAATATATTAATCGCAGATGATGAACCAAACCAATTAGAATTAATGGCATATAATCTTGAGACATCAGGTTTTGGAACAATCAAAGCCAGAGATGGTAAAAATGCATTACAGCTGATTGAGGATCATTCTCCTGATTTAGTTATTTTGGATTGGATGATGCCTAATATGTCTGGAATTGATTTATGTAGAACTTTGAGATCAAGATCTGAAACTAAGCAACTACCTATAATTATTCTTAGTGCAAGAAGCGATGACACAGATAAATCATTAGGATTAGATACTGGAGCTGACGATTATATTTCTAAACCTTTTTCTCCAAAAGAACTCATATCAAGAGTTAATGCTCTTCTAAGACGATCTAGGCCCGCTTTAATTAATAATATTTTAGAACATGAAAATCTAAAGATTTCTCTGAATGAAATGACCGTTAATTATTTTAACAAAAATGTAAAACTCGGACCTAAAGAATTCAAATTGCTTACATTATTAATGGAAAGACCAGGGCATATATTTTCCAGAGGCAAGTTGTTGGATTTGGTTTGGGGCCATGGTGTTTATGTTGAAGAAAGAACAGTAGATGTTCATATGAGTAGACTAAGAAAGGCACTAAAGACTGCTTCAGATGAAAATTTAGATCCTATAAGAACCGTAAGAGATGGCGGTTACGGACTGTTCACAAATAAAATTATTTAATTTATTAATTTATATGATACTTTAAATATATTAATTAATTTAAGTACATGAAATATATGATTTATTTGCATAAAATTTTGCCTTTTTTCTTGTCTCCATTAGGAATAATTCTTATATTTTTAATTTTCTCTTTCTTTTATAAAAGACGGTTTTTTGTATTTCTTGCTTTTTTAGTTTTAATTTTTTCTTCTAACAGCTTTGTTGCCACATATCTTTTTAATCAATTAGAAAAACCATATAAACCTATTGCTTATCAGTCTGTTAATAATGCAGACGCAATTGTGGTATTGAGTGGGGGAATAAATCAAATTCAGGAAGGGGAAGTAAAAAGATATCAATGGGGACTTCCAAATAGATTTTTTTCTGGAGTTGAGCTCTTAAAACAAAGAAAAAGTGATAAAATTATTTTTACAGGTGGTCAATTACCTTGGGATAATACTTGGAGCCCAGAAGGATTCATACTAAAAAACAAAGCCATTGAATTAGGGATTGATTCAAAAAAGATTTTAGTTTCAGACAAAGTTCAAACGACTTATGATGAAAGTGTAAAAGTTTCTAGTTTATTACCTGAAAATCCTTCAATAATATTAGTTACATCTGCTTATCATATGAAACGATCAAAATTTCTATTTGAAAAACAAGGGTTAAATGTCATTCCATTCCCTGTCGATTTTTATAGATCAAGTTCAAACATTACTATTTTAAATTTTATACCTTCACTACCAGCAATTAAAAGAACTTCGATGTTTATAAGAGAAAACATAGGTAGGATTTATTATAAAGTTATTTTTTAGTTAATGAAATTAAGATATTAAATTAAAAAATCTAATATAATTTTGTTAACCAAATCTGGAGACTCTATATTTAAAATATGAGCAGCTTTAGGTATGCACTCATATTTACTATTTGGAGTAAGGTGATGCATCTCTTCTATAGCCATAGCTGGAGCCCCGATATCATTTTCACCAGATAAATACAAGATTTCTTTATTAATTGTAGATAATTCTTTTAAATAATCTAAGTTTTTTATTGCCTCACAACAACCTATATATCCTTCCACAGATGTTTTTTTAATCATTTCAGTCGCAAGATTAATTTGAAACATATTGTTTGGATTGTTTCTAAATTCTTCACTATACCATCTTTCAAGTGAGCTATTCACAACTCCATCAGTTCCAATTTTTTTAACAATTGATATTCTTTCATCCCAACTTTCTTTCATTGGAGCTGGCATATCAGCTCTTGCAGCACAACACACAATTTTATTAAATCTTTTTTGATGTTTTAACGCTAGTCCTAGTGATGTCATACCACCAATTGATAATCCAACAAAATGGGCTTTTTCGATGTTTAATTCATCTAGAATAGTAATTACATCGTTCTCTAACATATCGAACGAGAAGGGGCCTTCAAATTTACTACTATGACCATGACCTCTAGTATCATATCTGATGATACAGAATTTATCTTTCAAAGCTTCTGCCTGACTATCCCATAATCTTAAATCAGATCCTAAAGAATTGGAAAAAATTATTTTAGGAAAGTTTGTGTTACCTTCAACTTTTACATTTAAATAATAGTTTTCATTTATGTAAACTTTTTGCATAAAACACCTATTCAGCAGCAATTTTAATATTTTTATTAATTAGCGGCATCACTTTTTCACTTGTCAATTCCATTGATTTCTTTGCCAGCTCTACATCAGCCCAATCATGGCCAGCATATAATAAGGTGCCGAAGTCACCTACTTCTTCTCTAAATTCTAAAATTTTATCAGCAACTTCGTCAGAAGTGCCATACAATATTAGTTTATTACAAATCTCATCAAGTTTAACATCAGTATCTGAAATATTTTGATTTTCTTTAAATAAATTAGCCTTACCATGCTTTAAAAACTTTGCGAGTAGTTGTTTATAATAAAACACATATGGACTTTGATTTCCTAATGCATATTCTTTAGCTTTTTTTCTGTCTTCACATACAAAAATGGATTTTGCAACTCTCCAATTTTTAGCACATGGTTTATGTCCACCTTCGATACAGCCCTTCACATAATTTGGCCAATGAGTTTTTACCCATTTAGGTAATAAAAAGTTTGCAGAAATAGGGTGCCATCCTCTTGCAGCAGCTGAAATCAAACCTTTAGAAAAAGGTGCAACAACGGTGCAAACTATCGGTGGATGTGGTTTCTGCAGTGGTTTTCGCATAATACCTTGCCCAAGTTCTTTTATCTCGGTACGTTCAGTTGATACTGTCCAATATTTTCCTTTTAACTTGTAAGGAGATTCTTTTTTCCAAATATCCAACACCATATCTATGCATTCTACAAACATTGCGTTTCTGTCTTTATCCAAATTACCAAAGACCTCAGCGTCAGAGGCAAGTCCTCCAGGGCTTATACCAAAGTTAAATCTACCATCAAGCATATGATCTAACATTGCTATTTGTCCTGCTATAGCGGCAGGGTGCGAATTTGGCATGTTAACAGTTCCTGTGCCAAGTCTAATTTGTTTTGTTTCTGCTACCAGCGATGCTATGAAAAGGGTGCTTGATGTAATATTTTCAGCTACATCTGTAACATGTTCGCCACAATAGGCTTCAGAAAACCCAAGTCTGTCTGCTAAAAGAAATGCTTGCCGATCTTCTGACAAGGTTTTTTTATAGTCTTTATCTAGAGGATGAATAGGCATAGTAAAAAAGCCAATTTTCATTATAAGCCAACCTAAAAAAAATTTTATAAATAACTATCTATAAATCAATAATGTATGTTATTTAAAAATCAAAACTTCTTCAATCGAAAAATAAATATGAATAAAGACAAAGAAATAGAAGCTTTTAAGACAGCTTTGAGTAAATTTTTAACTGGTATTACAGTTGTTACTGCGGTTGATGATGTTGGTGATCCTATAGGCATGACGGTTAATAGTTTTAGCTCGGTGTCTCTTGACCCACCTCTTGTACTTTGGAGTATTGATAAGAAACAACAAAGTTACAATTTTTATAAAAATTCTAATGGGTATGTAGTAAATATTTTGTCTAAAAATCAATTAGAATTGTGTAATTTATTTTCTTCTCAAACTAAAGATAAATTCAAAAATATTAAGTGGCAACGAAGTGCAAATGGGTTTCCATTAATTAAAGATTGTTTGGCTTGGTTTGATTGCGTCAAGTGGGAAGATTATCCAGGAGGTGACCATCAAATTTTAGTAGGTAAAGTTACTTCTTTTAAATTTTCTAATTTAGAACCTTTAGCATATTGGAATAGTAAAATTTCTTGATTGAAATGTTTAAGAAAATTTATAGGATCAAAATATAATTTTAAATAAATGAGGTATAAATGGCAAAGTGGTTAAAAAACGGTAAATCAGAAAATGAAATAATAGAAGCTGATGCCGAAGTAAAAAAAACAGTTGAGAAAATTTTACTGGATGTAGCTAAAAGAGGTGATAATGCAGTTAGAGAATTGTCCAAAAAATTTGACAACTATGAACCAGAAAATTTTATTTTAACTCCCAAAGAAATTGAAACTGCAATTAGTAAAGTATCTAAAAGGGATATTGATGATATAAAATTTGCACAAGATCAAGTAAGAAATTTTGCAAAAAAACAACTTGAATGTATTAAAGATCTTGAAGTTGAAACTCTTCCTGGAATTGTTTTAGGTCATAAAAATATACCAATGAATGCGGTTGGCTGTTATGTACCGGGGGGGAAATATCCTATGGTAGCATCAGCGCATATGTCGGTTTTAACAGCAAAGGTTGCTGGTGTAAAAGAAATTACAGCATCAGCTCCTCCACAAGATGGTAGTCCTCATCCAGCTATAGTAGCTGCAATGCACATGGGAGGTGCCGATAAGATTTTGTGTCTTGGCGGCATACAGGCTGTTGCCGCAATGGCAATTGGAACTGAGACTATTAATGGCGTTGACATGTTAGTAGGGCCAGGAAATATGTTTGTTGCAGAGGCTAAGCGTCAGCTATTTGGAAGGGTTGGAATTGATTTATTTGCAGGACCTACTGAAACTCTTATAATTGCTGACAAGACATCTGACCCAGAAATTTGTGCTATAGATCTTCTCGGGCAAGCAGAACATGGGCCAACTAGCCCTGCAATTTTATTAACTGATTCAGAAAAATTAGCCATAGAAACAATTAAAGAAGTGGACAGACAGTTACAAACTCTTCCAACTGCAGGAATTGCTAAAACTTCATGGAAAGAATATGGACAAGTTATAGTTTGTGACAATATTGAAGAAATGGTAGAAGTTGCAGACAAATTAGCTTTTGAACATGTGCAAGTGATGACAGAAGATCCTGATTATTTTCATAATAATATGACTAATTACGGAGCTCTATTTCTTGGGTCAAGAACAAATGTTGCTTTTGGAGATAAAGTAATAGGTACTAACCATACTCTTCCAACTAAAACAGCTGCGAGATATACGGGTGGTCTATGGGTTGGAAAATTCTTAAAGACTTGCACATATCAAAAAGTGTTAACTGATGAAGCATCTGCTCTAATTGGAGAATATTGTTCAAGGCTATGCGCTTTAGAAGGATTTGCTGGTCATGGCGAACAAGCTAATGTTAGAGTTAGAAGGTATGGTGGAAGAAATATTGAGCCTTATGCGGCTGCAGAATAGGAGATCTCATGAATTATCCAAAATTGCCTAGTTTCAGACTGGATGGAAAAAAAGCTTTGGTAACTGGTGCTGGTCGAGGAATTGGAATGGGTGCTTCAATTGCTCTAGCTGAATCTGGCGCAAATGTAACTTTAGTTTCCAGAACAGAAAAAGAGTTAAAGGATTTAACTGACCATATTAATAGCCAAGGTTATAAAGCTTCTTATGAAGTATTAGACGTAAATGCAGAAGATGACGTGTCAAGTTTTGTAGATAAATCCGACCCTTTTGATATACTTATAAATAATGCTGGCACAAACAGACCAGCAAAACTTGTAGACACAAAAATAGATGATTTTGATTATGTAATGTCTTTAAATGTTCGGTCAGTCATCAATCTAACAAAATTAGTAGTTAGAAAAATGTTAGATAGTAATTTAAAAGGATCTATAATTAATGTTTCATCACAGATGGGTCATGTAGGAGGGCCTAATAGGACAACTTACTGCTCCAGTAAGTTTGCCATTGAAGGTTTTACAAAATCATTAGCAATTGAATTAGGGCCAGAGGGTATAAGAGTGAATGCAATCTGTCCAACCTTTATCCAAACTCCGATGACAGAACCATTTTTAAAAGACGAGGAATTCAAAAAAACAACTATTGGAATGATACCAATTGGAAGATTGGGTGAGGTAACAGATTTGATGGGTCCGTTTGTTTTTTTGGCCTCTGATGCTTCATCTTTAATGACGGGCTCAAGTATCCTTGTTGATGGTGGCTGGACTGCTAGATAAATAAAAAGTAAATATCAATTATTAATAATGTTTATAAATAACAATTATATATATAAATTTTATTAGTTAACAAATTAATATAATTTATTTATCATAAAAATTATCAGGGAACCGTACAAATGACCAAAAACAAATCAGGCATGTACAAGAACTTAACTAATTATGGAGATAGTGAGTTTTCAATTTTTTTGCGTAAGGCATTCATAAAAGGAATGGGTTACTCAGAAGAGATGCTTAATAAACCTATCATTGGAATAACTAATACTTACAGTGACTATAATCCATGTCATGGTAATATACCTGATTTAATAAAAAGTGTGAAGACTGGTATTTTATCTTCAGGTGCAATACCGTTAGAATTTCCTACGATAAGCATTCATGAATCTTTTGCCTATCCAACATCAATGTATTTAAGAAATCTAATGTCAATTGACACAGAAGAAATGATCAAAGCTCAACCAATGGATGCATGTGTTTTGATAGGAGGATGCGATAAAACAGTTCCTGCTCAATTAATGGGTGCATTTAGTACAAATATTCCCGCTATACAACTAGTTACCGGGCCTATGCTTACTGGCTCACATAGAGGAGAAAGAGTAGGGGCTTGTACTGATTGTAGGGGGTATTGGGCAAAATATAGAGCAGAAGAAATTGACCTTGCTGAAATTAATGAAGTTAACAATCAGTTGGTACCTACTGTAGGAACTTGTGGTGTAATGGGTACTGCTAGTACAATGGCATTAATTACAGAAGCGCTTGGCATGATGATATCAAATGGTGCATCAGCACCTGCTGTTTCTGCTGAACGAAGAAGAATAGCAGAAGAAACTGGGAAAGTGGCGGTTGAAATTGCCAAAAAATCTTTTAGTCCAAAAAATTTTTTAACTATAAAAAATTTTAGAAATGCATTGACTGTTTTGTCTGCAATCGGTGGTTCAACTAATGGAATAGTTCATTTAACAGCTATGGCTGGTAGATTAGGAATAGATATTGATCTAAATGAATTTGATAAAATGACAAGAGATACGCCTATGATTGTTGATTTAAAACCGTCTGGGTCTGGTTATATGGAAGATCTATTTAAATCAGGAGGACTTCCAAGGATTTTAAATGAATTGAAAGACTATCTTTGTTTAGATGCTATTACAATTACAGGAAAAACTATTCAAGAAATTATTGAGCAGCAAAACTATGATTGGAAACAGGAAATTATTAGAAAAGTTGAAAATCCTATTTTTGACAAAGGTAGTATAGCAGTATTAAAAGGAAATCTTGCTCCTAAATCGGCTATAATTAAACAATCAGCAGCAAGCAAAGAATTGTTAGCTCATGAAGGTGTTGTTGAGGTATTTGAGAATCTTGAAGACTTAGCGAATAGAATTGACAGTGATGATTTAAATGTTACTAAGGACAGTATTCTTCTTCTGAAAAATATTGGTCCAATAGGGGCGCCAGGCATGCCTGAGGCAGGCTTAATACCTATTCCAAAAAAATTAGCGAAACAAGGCGTTAAAGACATGGTAAGAATATCTGATGGAAGAATGAGTGGAACTGCAGCAGGAACAATTATTTTGCACGTTTGTCCTGAGGCTGCCGTTGGTGGTACTTTAGACATCGTTCAGAGTGGCGATATTATAAAATTAGATGTTAAGCAAAGATTATTAGAACTTAAATTATCTGATAAAGAAATAGCAAACAGAAAAATGACCCAAAAAAATAATATAGAAATGAAAAGAAGGGGTTACGATAAAATATTTCATGAAAGTGTGCTTCAAGCAGATAAAGGGGCCGATTTTGATTTCTTAAGGCCCATAAAATAAATCATTTATTCTGTTTTAATATATTGTTTCATATGAGGGTAAGTTTGAAAGTAACTTTCGTGAAAAACATTAGTAACACTTTTAAAGTCCTCTAAGTTTTTTTTATTAATAGTTTGTATTTTAATATTTTCTAACTTTATTTTTTTAATTAAAATATCATCTTCATTAATGGCTAATTTTCTTTGATAATCAGTTACTTCTTTTGATTTATTAATTAAGAATTTCTTATTTATATCTGATAATCTATTGAAATAATCATCATTTATTACAAATAAACAAAATCCAAAAATATGAGATGTTAAAGTAACGAATTCCTGTTTTTTATATACTCCAAAATTCCAGTAATTAGTTAAAGGATTTTCTTGTGCGTCTATACCATTCTTTTCGATAGCTATTTTGAAATCCCTTACGTCTAGAGGTTTAGGTGTAAATCCTAATTTTTTAAAAATTTCAATATGAAGTGGGCTAGGAGTAGTCCGAATTACCTGTCCTTTACAATCACAGAGAGTTTTGATTAATTTTATTTTAGAACTTATGTGTCTAATGCCATTGTCCCAAAAGCCTAATAATTTTAAATTTTTATCTTTTAATTTACCATCTATATAACTAAATAGACTTGATTTTAATAAATTGTATGCTTCATTTCTGTTATTAAATAAATAAGGTAAATCTAAAATTTTAATTTCTGGTAATATTTTCTCAAAATAGCTAGATAACAAGTAAGAAACGTGTATTTCTTCATGTTGTGTTTTGTCAATTAAACTTGAAGCTTTGTCTCCATTAGTAGTGACATCCATTATAAAATCAATATAGAAATTATTACGTATTTTACTAATAAAATATTCAATAGATTTTGTATGAAGTGATGCAGGGCCTTGATAACCACCAATAATTATATTTTGTTTCAAAGTAGACTACTTTTTAAATTTTTAAATAATGAACATGCATTACCACCAGTAATCATCTTAAGTCCATAAATCTATCTTTAATCTGTTGAATATTTTGATTTGTTGTCATTTGGTTGGTATGTCTGAAAGTAGGGATATCTTATTGATCAAATAACCCTAAAACCAAATCTGAGGAAGATATTATATCTTTTCCAGTTTTCCATGGTTGCTTGCTGCGGTATTATAATAGGTTTTGATTTTCATTATATATCTCATTTGCTGTTTATAGTTAGATTGAAAATTTTAATTTACACTAAATATTTTTTTATATTAAGCTTAATTATAATAACTAAAAATATAATATAAAAATGAAAGGCACTAAGATGATTAGAAAATTTACTATTATTGTTTTAACTTCATTAATTTTTTTATCAACTGGTTGCAGTACTTATAACTCAATTGTTCCTGATTGGGCAAAGATAGGTGATACCGTGACAAAATAATTTTATAATAATTAAGTCATTATAAACAATTGCTTAATTATTTTTTTTATATTTTATTTTAATCTTTTTTTTATAGTAGAATAAAATAATATTATTATATATTTGTCGCATAATATATATTATGTAAATTAAATATCAATAACTAATCCGTCATATGCTGGATATATATTTGGTGGACATAATTTGGTTACAACATCATGATCTGAATCAGGACTTAAATGAGTTAGATAAGCCACATCTGGATTTAACTTTGCAATCCATTCAAAAGATAAATCAAAATGTGCGTGAGCCATATGCGGTGACTGTCGCAAGCCTGTTATTATCAAAACTTTCATTTTACGCAAGTATTCAAAACTTTTTTCAGGAAATCCTACTACGTCAGTACAATATGCAAATACATCATTAAAAATAAAACCCAATGTATCGATTACACCATGATTTTGTTTAATAGAGTTAATTTTAATATCATTTATAGTTATTTCTTCAAAATAGTCTATTTCATGTAGCTCTAATGGTGGCTTAAAGTAAGACTGTGATGTTTCAGATTTGTTAAATAAGTAATCAAATCTTTTTAGTAAAAAACTTGATGTTTCTTTATTAGTAAAAATTTTTATTTTTTCTCTATTGTAAAAATAAAAAGGACGTAATTCATCTAGCCCTGATACATGGTCCGAGTGACTATGGGTAATAAGCACTGCGTCTAATTTTTGAATATCATGTTCTATAAGTTGGTTTTTTATATCAGGCCCAGCATCTACTAATATAGTTGTATTTTTACTTTGTATAAGAACAGCACATCTTTGTCTTTTATTTTTAGGATTAGATGGATCGCATTTACCCCAACCTAATTGGCCTAAAGCAGGAATTCCAACCGATGTACCTGTGCCTAATACAGTAATTTTAATATTATTGTTCATTAACTAATCTTATCAAAAATTTTAAATGAATTCATGTACAATTGATCAATAAATGTAGAAAATTCACATTTTCTAATATCAGCCAAATACTTTGCAGTTATTGAACAATTTTTTGGTTCATTTACAGAACCTCTTAGTGGCGTTGGAGATAAGTAAGGCGCATCTGTTTCCACAAGAATTTTATCATCAGGTATTAACTTAGCAATTTCTTGAATTAGTTTTGCAGATTTGAATGTTACAATTCCAGAAAAAGAAATATAAAAACCTAAATTAAGTCCACATAAAGCTAGATCTTTTCCTGAACTAAAACAATGAAGAATTGCCTTAAAAGGTCCGTTTTTGTATTCATTCTCTAAAATGTTAATCATATCTTTGTCAGAGTCTCTAGCATGAATAATTAATGGTAGATTAGTTGTCCTAGATACGTTTATTTGAGTAATAAAAGACGACTTTTGCTCTTCTTTACTTTCATTTCCATAATGATAATCTAACCCACACTCCCCTATCCCAACACATTTTTCATTTTTTGATAGATTAAGTATCATTTCGTAATTTGAGTTATTTTTATCTTTTAAAACTTCATTTGGATGCACACCGACAGTATGATAAACTTCTTCATAATTTTTGGATATTTCAATTATTTTATCAATTTTATTAAGGTTAGTTGATATGGTGACAAT
>CACHEH010000022.1 GCA_902578805.1 uncultured SAR116 cluster alpha proteobacterium | reverse complement strand
CATCTTGGTACTAACAATAAAAATCACCTAGTTAAAATTATAAAAAAAATTAATAAACTTAACTTTGATTTCTTAGTGATTGGAGGTGATTTGATCGACTCTAGTTCTTTTGATTTTAAACATCTAAATATTCTTGAGGAAATTAATAAACCAATTTATTTTGTAAGTGGTAATCACGAATATTACTTAAAAGACTATCAAAATAAAATCAATCAACTAGCATCCTTTAATATTAATCATTTAAGAAATAATAAAATAGAAATTGATGGTATAAATCTCATTGGTATTGATGATAACCAGACAGAAAATTCAAAAATTAATTTTGCAAATAAGCTTTATGATAATAATTTATTTAATTTGTTTGTCTGTCATAAACCAGATATTTGGCAAAAATTAAATTGTATAAATTACCTTATATTATCAGGTCATACTCACAATGGACAAATATTTCCTTTTAACTTTATAGTAAAATTAAAATTCAAATTTATTTATGGTTTATATAATAAGGGTAACTCAAACCTATATGTTAGTTCAGGTGTGGCATGCTGGGGACCAAAAATAAGACTTGGTTCAAAAAATGAAATTGTATATCTAAATTTAGGCAAAATATAAATTAAATAATACCTTCAATATTAACTGGCAAATCGTTTGTCTCAATTTCTTTTATAATTTTTTTAAGATGAGAAGCATTCTGTGTTTCAATAGTTATATTTAATTTTGCTAAACTAGCCGATAAATCCATAGCAAACCTGCTGTGCTCAACTTGTAGGACATTTGCCCCGTTTACAGCACAAATTTTGGAAATAATCTGTAATTGACCAGGTTTGTCAGGCATAGTAATACCCAAAGTTGTTACTTGACCCGATCTCACTAGATCCCTCATCAAAATTGAAGATAATACTTTAGAATCAATATTACCTCCACAGATGACAATTCCAACTTTTTTATTTTTAAACTTTGTACCATGTTGTATTAGAGCTGCTAAACCTGTAGCACCTGCTCCTTCAACAACAATTTTTTCATGCTCTGCTAACATTGCAATTGCTCTTTCAATAGATTTATCAGAAACAGTTAAAACATTATCAACAAAATCCTTTAATATTGAAAAAGGAATTTCACCTATTTCTGCTACTGCAATACCTTCTGCTAGAGTGGATCCCTTACACCTTGATTTCTTATTGAACATTTTATTAGACAATGACGGGTAGAGATCAGATTCTACACCTATAACTTCAATATCTTTTTTCATATGTTTAGCTACCAGAGAGCAACCAGCAATCAACCCCCCTCCACCTACAGGAACTAACAAAACGTCAATTTCATTACAATCATTAATCATTTCATATGAAATTGTACCTTGTCCTGAAATTACGTTAAGGTCATTGTATGGATGTACCTCTATAAATCCATTAGTTGATATTAAGTCTTGAACATGTTGATATGATTCATTTAAATCTTGACCTTTGATAATTACATTACCACCAAAATCTTGTGTCCTTCTAATTTTAGTAAATGGTGTGCCTTCAGGCATAACAATATTTGATATAATATTCATTTTATTAGAAATATAAGCCAATCCCTGTGCATGATTGCCAGCTGACATGGCAACTACCCCAGCTTTTTTTTCTGCTTCTGACAAAGATAATAATTTTGAATAAGACCCTCTTATTTTAAATGCGCCAGTATGCTGTCTATTTTCTAACTTTAAAAAGGTATTAATACCTAATTTTTCTGAAATAGAAGATGTGAATGTTGTTTCAGTCCATTTCACATTGTGTCTAATTTTTTTATGAATGTTTTTTATATCGTTAAATGTTAAATTCATTAGTATCTCTTCACTTATTAGGATTATTATGGGGTATGTTTAATTTAGATATTTGTCAAATGTAATTATATTTTTAATAATGTTTTATAGAAATTATAAATGATTAAATTAGAAACAAATAAAATTATGAAAGGTAGTCCTCCGCCTCGAGAATACCAAGTTACTCTAGAAAATTGGAGAAAATATCCATATAATATTTGGGCATTTGTAAACGTGAGAAGTATCATTCCTACTTCCTCTATTAAGTTTGATCCAAAACAAAAAATAGATTTTATTAAAGAGTTAACAAACCTAAATGAGATAAAGATTTCTCATAATAATATTGAAAAAAAACTAGAACAAATTTTGGTTGATTGTAACAATGACAGTTTCCTTGTTATGCACAAGGGAAAATTAATTTTTGAGTTTTTTAATAATTTTACAACTTATGAAACACCTCACATTATATTTTCAATTTCAAAATCACTTACTAGTTTGTTGACTGGTATTTTAGTGGATAAAAAATTAATTGATGTGAATACTATTATATCTAAAATATTACCAGAAACAATTGGTACAGCTTATGAAGATGCAACTATAAGAAATGTCCTTGATATGAATGTAGCATCTAATTTTATAGAAGATTATTCAGGAAAAGCTGATATATTTCAACAATATAGATCCTCTACAGGATGGGATATACCTTCAAATAATAATGTGACACATTTAAGTGGGTTACATGAATTTCTTTCAAATTTGCCAAAATCTACAAATCTACATGGAAAAAAGTATCATTATTGCTCTCCACATAGTGATTTGTTGGGTTGGATAATTGAAAGAGTTTCAGGAGAGAAGTATTCAAAAATTATATCTGATTTATTATTCAAACCCTCAGGAATAATAAATGATGCTAATGTAACGCTAGATAGATTTGGTGCAACTAGATCAGCAGGCGGAATTAGTATATCACCATACGACTTATTATTAATTTCAGAAATGGTACGTACAAATGGTGCAAACAAAAATGGGCAAATAGTACCAGAAAACTGGATAAATGATATTAAGAATTATGAAGATAACTCATGTTACTTAAATCAAGATGATTTAAAAAGATTTCCTAATGGAAATTATAGATCAAAATGGTATCAAACAGGCTTTGATGAAAATGAATTCTGCGCAATAGGTATACATGGTCAAAATATTTGGATTAACCCTAAAAAAGAACTGACAATAATTAGAATGTCATCAGCATCTGATCCAATTAATATAAAAACGGAAGAGTTGATGTTCTCTGTTTTTAAAGAAATTAGTAATGCTTTAGTGTAACTAGAAAGTAATTGGAAATTTTTTATATAATTTATTAATTTCCAACATCATTTCCTCAGAAAGCACAACATCTACACCTTTTAAAATTTTTTTAAATTGTACATTGTTAGTTGCACCAAAAATGACTGACCCCATAAAAGGTCTCTGATTACAGAAAGCTATAGCCATGTGCACTGGATCAATTTGATACTTTTTAGCTAATGACACATATTCAGAGACTGCTAAGGTAGAATTTTCATTAATTCTTCCAAACAAACTAGGTACTCTAGATAATCTTGAATTATTAGGTACATTATCATTCATGTACTTACCAGTTAAAAATCCACCTGCGAGTGGTGAATAAGCTAGTAAGCTTATATTTTCATGGTGAGACATTTCAGCCATATCTAAATCGTATAATCTGCACAGTAAGCTATACTCATTTTGAGTAGAAACTAACTTTAGGTTTGGGTAGTCTTTTAAAAATTTAATAAATTGTAATGTACCCCAACAGGTTTCGTTTGACAGTCCAAGATATCTAAATTTTCCTTCTTTCTGAAGTTCAGATAAAGAATTTATTACACCTCGAAGATTTTCCTTAACCTCTTCATTATTTTGTTTGGTTGGATCATAATTCCAATTTTGTCTAAAATGATAAGATCCCCTATTTGGCCAATGTAATTGATAGAGATCAATATAATCAGTTTTAAGTTTTTTCAAACTTCCTTCAATTGCAATTTTTACAGATTTAGCGTTTATGCCTTTACCATTTCTTACTGCCATATAGCCTTTACCAGAAACTTTAGTTGCAAGGACTATCGAAGATCTTTTAGGTTTATTTTTTGTTATCCAATTTCCAACTATAATTTCAGTATCACCAGTGGTTTCAGGTCTTAATGGACATGTAGGATACATTTCAGCTGTATCAATAAAATTAATTCCTGATGTTACTGACTCATCTAATTGATAATGACAATCCTCTTCTGAAGTTGTTTCTCCAAATGTCATAGTACCAAGGCAATAAGTTGAGACCTTTAAGTCTGAATTGCCTAAATATTTATAATTCAATTAAATTTCTCACTTTTTAAACAAATAATATTAAACTTATTGAATAATAAAAAATTCAATCAATAACAAGTAATTCTAAAAAAAAACTAAAGGAATTTAATAATTCACCATGATTCATAAATATGATAATTGTTTTAAATGCTTATTGATGGTTTACAATATTGTAATTGGTCTGAAAAAATTTTCCGTGAGTTAAGAAATTCTAATGTCACTGCTATTCACGTAACAATTTCTTATCATGAACAATTCAGAGAAACAGTTTCAAATTTTGAACAATGGAATAGATGGTTTGAACAATATCCTTCACTTATAATGCCAGCATATTTTGCGGAGGATGTCGAGAAAGCAAAAAAACTAAATAAAACAGCAATAATTTTTGGATTTCAAAATCCATCACCTATTGAAGATGACATCGGTTTAGTTGAAATTCTTCACAGACTTGGCGGACGGTTTATGCAACTTTCATATAATAATCAATCGTTATTAGCTACCGGTTGTTACGAAGAAAATGATCCAGGTATTACTAGAATGGGTAAAGAAGTAATAAAAGAAATGAATAGAGTGGGAATGGTTGTTGATATGTCTCATTCTTCTGAGAAATCAACTCTGCAAGCTATTGAAGTATCTGAAAGACCAATTGTAATAAGTCATGCCAATCCATCTTTTTGGCATTCAGCTAAAAGAAATAAATCTAATAATATTTTATCCAAACTAGCCGAAAGTAATGGCATTTTAGGATTTTCACTTTACCCACATCATTTAAATAATAGTAGCAGTTGTACCTTAGAGGATTTTTGTTCAATGATAGCAAAAACAGTCGATATTATGGGAATTAATCATATAGGTTTCGGATCAGATTTATGCCAAGATCAACCTGATAGTATTGTAGAATGGATGAGAGTGGGTAAGTGGACCAAAAATATTGACTATGGTGAAGGCTCTGCTTCTAACCCAGGCTTTCCAAATATGCCGACTTGGTTTAGAGATAATAGAGACTGGCATAATATTATAACTGGGTTAAAAGATATTGGTTTTAATGAAGAAGAAGTTGATAAAATCAAAGGTAAAAATTGGTTGAATTTTTTCAAAAATTCATTTAGGTCTGTTTAAAAGATGAGCTTTCAAAACACTAAAAGTAATTTGGACTATTATCATCCTATAAGACCGCCCTCAACAGTTATGAAACTTGATAGATTAGGAAGCTTTCATCAATCACGTCTATCTTTTACAAGGCGTCTTATTGATGATCTTAAGTATCAAAAAAGTAAAATAGAAATTTACCAATGGGATATTGATAATAGTGGAATTGGAAGTGCTATTATTAAAATAGCTTTAAAAAAAGAAACTTTATCACTAGTAATCTTTTGTCATTCTATAAATGATGAAGAAAGAACTGATAGAGTTATAGCTGAGAAATGGGATATGACTTTCTCACTTTTTAGGGGTATCCCAAATAAAAATGAATTAAATCAATTATTCAAAAATTTGAAAATACAGGAATCAGGAAGACACAATTCTAAACAGTTAACTTTAAGTAGAGCTAACAAGTCTCAAAGAATATTTGAAAAAGTATTAAATGATTTATCAATTGGAAAACAGCCATCTGAAAAACTTATTAATGATGTAGGTTACCTGGTTAGAACTACCGCAGTATATGGCAACGGTAAATTTGGGATAGAAGATTTTTCTAAAACAAACGGACATATATTTTTAGAAAAACCTTTTCAGGCAGAAATGTTGACTGTGTATCTTGTTAGATATTTTTCAATAGAATTAATTAATTTTCTTGCTAAAAAAAAAGGAGGTAAAAAATCTGTAAATCTTTCCAAACACCTTACAAAACATTTAGGAGTTGGCAATGCTACGGGTTTAGGTATGGCTCCATTTTTGGTAAACCATCAAGAGTTAATTCATCAATGGATTTATAATAGAGAAACAGCTATATCAAGAGTTTTTTCAATTAAACGACTAAATAAAAAAACACAAAATAAAATTATAAATTATATCCATCAAGCATTTAAATACAGCTTACAATGGAAAGTTGATGATAGATTACAGTCAAAAAAAATTGAGAAGCTAAGCTTAGACCTAAAAAAAATTTTACAAAATGAAGAACTTACTAAGCTTTTGAATTTTCATTATCCTATTAAAAGATTTTTTAATTTCTTTAAAGATGATATCACTTTAGAAACACAAGAAATACTAAACTCTATCTTTATTGAACCATTTCCTGAGTTATTAGAGGATTTAATAAATAATATGGGAGCAGAAGAAAAAAAATCTGTTTTAATAAGTTATACTGTTAATGATATACTAGAGATTATTAAAGATAATTTTAATTGGGCTATTAAAATAGACACTTCAAAACCTGAAGAAAATTATTGTTTCTGGTATACTTCTCAAACAAAATTAGAACCACGTCTTGGTATTACAAAAAAAGATGCTGGAATAGAAAAACAACTACCTTTTGATATTGCTCATCAAATAAAACAAGCAGTAAATACATTAAATAAATTACCTTCAAATATGACTACTGCTGAAGTGATGATAAATCACCCAGAATTAAGGAATATAATTAAGAGAGTTATCATTAATAAATCAATGCCATACAGCGAAATACAAAATAATTTAATTGGTAAAGATATGAAGCCAATTGATATATTAAGATGTAAATTAAGTTTTTTTGGAGCCTCGAAGTATGATCCTAAATCCAATTTATGGACAAGAGTAACTCTGTTTCAAGGAGCCCCACTGCCTAATCAATTATGGAAAAAGAACATTAATGATTGGCTATTTCCAAATTTATCAAATGTATAATTATGATTAGTGTTTCTTTGAATGAGATATACTCAGAAACTTATAAAGCATTACGAAGTGTAAATATTGAATGGAGTTTAGCAAAAGACTGTGCAAACAAAGCGAAATGGTTGGCACAACATGATCAAAGTTTTCTTGGATCAATTTTAAAAACAGCAGATTTTTATCAAAAAAAAGAAATAACTATTTCAATAAATAAAAATACAAATAAAAAACCATTAGCTTCAGCTTTAGTAGGACTTCTTCTTGTAGAATATGTTTCTGCAAATAAAATTACTTGGGGGGGGTATATTGATAGCACAAAATTTTTACTTGCTGCTATGGGAATAATTGCAGAAGAACAGCAAATTTATTTAATATTAGAAAATGAAAAAAAAGACATTATGGCATTTACAAAAGATAAAAATATTTATGTAAATTCAAATTTAGATACTAATGTTCCAAATTATTCTTTCTTAAGAACATATGATTTTATAAAGAAAAAAAATAGTAAATTTACTAGTTTCAAAAAAAATAAAGATGTAACTAATCTAAACGATAAATGTTGGGAAAGATTGAAATCAATGGCTTTTGAAACTTATGTTCCAGAAAGTGAAACCTCAAAATCTAGAGCAGGATATTAAATTTATTTTATAATGTAGTCTTTTAATACATTTACATCAGGTTCATAACCCAAACCTATACCACCATTAATTTTAAAAAAACCATCTTTCGGAGTAAAAATATCTTCAGGATATAGGTAAGCCTCAAGGTCAATAAAAAACCTCTCTAAAAGGCCTGGATTAGACATTGATTGAGCAAGATGCAATGTAGCTAAAAACCCTGGTCCAAAATAAGGGGAATGCGGCATTACCTGTACTCCATAAGTTTGAGAAATTGAAACAACTTTATTAAATTCAGTGATACCACCAACTTTTGTTACGCTTGGTTGAGCATAATCAACAGCTTCAGCTTCAAACATTTTTTTAAATTCAAATGATGTACAAGCATTTTCTCCTGCTGCTAATGGAATAAGTGACTCAGATCTAATATTAGACAAACTTTCAAAATCTTCTGGTGGATTTACAGGTTCCTCAACCCAATATAAATTAAATTCTTCCCAACTATTTAGTATTTGTCTTGCTTCATCTTTTGTCCATGGACAATTTGTATCAACCATAACTGGGATCTCTTCACCAAGTGCTTCCCTAGCTGCTTTAACTTCAGATGTGAATACTTCATGTAATTTTATATAATTATATCCCAAATTTTTTGCAGATGAACATCTATCTTGAACTGCGTCCTTATTTTCATAGCGCCATAAACTTGCATATGCGGGTATCTTTTTAATACCTGCTGACCCTAAAACATTGCACAATGGTAAATTACTATTTTTGGCTACAATGTCCCACAAAGCAATATCTACTCCACTTATTGCAAACATTGTAATCCCATAACGTCCAAAAAGATGGAGCTTTTTTTGTAATTCAAAATTTATATTCTGAACATCTAGTGGATTTTTTCCAATTAGGTGTGGTTTAACCATATTTAGTATTACTTCTGAAACAGCTCTTCTACAATTAAATGAAAATGCGTCACCCCAACCAGTAATACCGTTGTCTGTTTCAATTTTGATAATACAAAAATCCATTCCATCTTGTTTCAAAAAATCGGCTGAGGATGATTTTATGCCTATTGAAAATGGTATTTTTAATTCGTAAACTTCTAAATTAGTTATTTTCATATTTAACCTATTATATTTTAATGAGCTTCGTTATCTGCCAACCATTTTATAACTTTAGTAGCAGGGTATAACCACAGGAAACCTGCTAAAATGTATATCAACCAGTCTATTGACCAGTGATGACCTGTTATATAATCAAAAATATACATAAAAAATGCTACATAAATAATTAATGAAGGGATTATTCCAATTACCACAATTAAATGACGCCATCTTTTCAAATTAAAATCCTAACTTTAACTTAAATTAACTTGGAATTAATCCACCATCAACATTATATGATTGACCAGAAATATTTCTAGCACCTTCAGAGGACAAAAAAACTACCATTAATGCAATATCTTCTGGATTATTTGGTCTCTTTAAAGGAATGTCCCTTACATAATGTTTCATTATTTCTTCTTCAGTTTTATTTTGTTCTGAAGCTCTCTTCTTTACTATATCTGAAAGTATATTTGTATATGTAATACCTGGGCAAATTGAATTTACAGTTATTTCGTATTTTGCGAGTTCTTGAGCTGCTGTTTTTGTCAAACTAATTACAGCACCTTTGCTGGCGGCATAAATAGCATTAGACACATCTACAAAGCCTTTCCCACCTACAGAGGCCATGTTAATAATTCTTCCTCCTTTGTTTTGCTTTATCATTTGATCAGCCGCTTTCTGTAAACAAAAGAATGTTCCTTTCGCATTAACATTATGTATCCAATCCCAATCTTTTTCAGTTAAATCCATAATATTCGATGTTCTAGTTACTCCTGCATTATTTACTAAAATATCAATTGTACCAAATTGCTTTACAGTTTTTAGGATCATGTTTTCTATATCATTAATTTTGGTAACATCAGTTTCAATTGAAATTCCCGATCCATTACTATTTAATATGATTTCAAGAGTTTCGTTAGCTTGTTTTAAGTTTATATCTGCACAAGTTACGTTATATCCCTGATTGCTCATTGCAACCGCAATAGCTCTCCCTATGCCACTTCCAGCCCCAGTTACACATACATTTTTAAAAATCCTATTTATCATTTTTCAATTTAAACTAGACTGCCTGATTAATTTCTAACATGTTAGCATTATTGTCATAAAGATAAATCTGATGAAACCCAGGCATTGCGTATACTTTGGCATCAGAGTATAAGATTTTTTCTTCATCAAGTTTAGCCATTAAATTCGATAAATTTTTAATTGTGAATGCTGGATGCCCTGCAATTGATGGATTATGTGCAAAATTATTTCTATAACCAAATCCATCGTCAGGCTTTATAACGTGTAATCCTCTATTATTATTAGATAATGGTAATATTGCTAATTCAGATGGATCAATACTAAAATCACCCTTATTAATCGGTGCAACCCATTGCCCTTCCTTCATACCCAACAAATCACAAAAAAAATGAATAGACTCTCTAACATTCAAAGATTCTAAATTCATGTGATGAATTCCCCAATCCAAACCCATAGACCAACCATTTAAACGATCTTCAAAACCAGAAGTGTTTTCAACTAAATGTATTAAATTTAATGAAGGCTCTTGAACATATAGACTCTTAAATAACTCATTTTCTAATGTTTTATAAATAAACTTTATATCTTTGAGTTCTAATTTTTCTTTGATATTTTCAAGATTATCTACCAATAATGTAATATAACTTCTTCTACTTTGTATATGATTTGAAATTGATAAATCTGGAATTGGTTTGAATAATCTTAATCCAAAACCCTTATCACCAAAAAAAATATTTTCTTCATTTTCATATAAGGTTTGGTAAAGAATTTCTTGATTTTCATTATAACCAATAAGCATATCATAAAATTGTTTTGATTTTTGTAAATCGTAAACAGGAATGGAGATATTTAAGATTGTCCAATTCATCTATTATCCTTATTTTTTATTAATAATTTTGAATATTAATCTATTAACCTAACAAATGTTTACAAAAAGAACAATTTCAATAAAGTTAAATAAAGAGTTTTTGTACAGGGAACTTCACGATGGATATTAAAAACTTAACTGACGATTTTGGTGTAGAAGTAAGAAATTTTGATTGCTCAAAAAATATTGGTTATGATGAATTAAATTTATTTAAAAAAACTATTCAAGATAGACATTTCATATGCTTTAAAAATCAAAAATTAGATGGGGATACACTTGCTACTTTTACAAAAAACTTTGGTAAATTAGAGGCCTATCCAGAAAAAGATAAAACCAAGGGTAAAATAGAAATATTTAACGTTTCTAATGTTTCTGAAGATGGCATGCATTTAGATCCTAGTGACCAAAGAGTCATTCTCCAAAAAAATAATTCAAGGTGGCATACAGATAGCTCTTACAGATATTTACCATCTGTTTTTTCCATTCTTTATGGTCAAGAAACTTTACCCCCTGAAGTAGAAGGAGGACAAACTCAATTTTCAAACATGTTAGCAGCTTATGATGATCTAACAGAAGATAAAAAAAATCTTTTACAACCACTCCATCAAGTACATTCTTACAACGATATAAGAAGATTAGAACCTAGTCTTCCAGAACTAACTTATGAAGAAAAATCTAATTTTCCACCTGTCACTCACCCTGTAGTTAGAGTTCATCCAGACAGAAACTTTAGAAAATCTCTTTATTTTACTTCTAATACAAGTTTAGAAATTGGTGGAATGAGCCTAGAACAAGGTAAGGAGTTACATAAATGGCTTGTTGATTATATTAGCCAGCCTAAATTTTGTTATACTCATAATTGGCAAAAAAATGATCTTATAATGTGGGATAATAGAGTGTTATTACATAGAGTTATACCTTATGATTACAGTAAATATAGAAGAGCAATGATTAGGGGAACTGTTGAAGGTGAAGTTCCTGTTCTTGGTCCATTTTCAAATGAAGTAAGATTAAATAATAATTAAAATTTAATTGTATGATTTAAAATGAATTCTGATATTTCTTATGACCCAGTTTCAGTTATAGATGAAAAAGATGCTAGTGGAGAAACTGCAAAAATTTTCAAAGATATTAGAGAGACTATGAATATTCCACTTATAACATCTATATGGAGAGGTTTGGCAGAGATTGATGATAGTTTAAAAAAAATTTGGACTATTGCTAGACCAATCTATGTAACACAGAATCCTGAAAAAAAACTAAAAGAAATTATTGAAGAAATTAATCTTCCTTTACTGCCAAAATTTACAGATGATGAACTTTCAAAATGCAGACTTACCGCTAAAGATTGGGAAGAAATTTTGATTATTTTAAAAGCATATAACCGTTCAAATGGGATGAATATGGTTGTATTGCACTCAATTATCAACCAAAATTTTCCAAGTTGCTTAAACATCAAAAAAAATAACAAAAAAAAGATAATTTGGCCTGTACTACAAAAACTCCAAAAAAAAGAAGAAATAAAACCCAATATTTGGCAGTTAGTATGTAATGTTAACAGTATATGCGCGCCAAATGGAAAAAATTCTCATGTAGCAACTTTATGGAGACACTTGGCCCACTGGCCTTTTTTTCTTGAAATAATGTATAAAAAACTCAGTAAGTTATCTGAGGAAAGAGTTCTTCAACCATTACTGTTTAAAACTCAAAAATATTTACAAGATAAAGGTTTGTTAATAGAAGCAAAAGTTTATTTTAAAAATGATTTATCTTCAAAGGCTTATTCTGTAATTAAAAGTTACGTGTACGAAAAAGATAAGGTTGTACGAATGGTTGTTATTGGCTTCATTATGCAAAAATGGATAGAAAAACAAAAATTCTTAGATTTGAATAACTAGAAAATTAATTATGTATTTGATTAAAATTTTAACTATTTTATTTTTATTTTTACCAATTTCAGCGTCTGGGAATCAAAAATCTGATCTAAACAAATCAGAAAATTACAATTTAAACTTAGGAAATAAATATCTGAAATTCAAAAAAGAAGGTAAACCAGTAATTTCTGATAAATGGATGGTCGTCACAGCAAATACCCAAGCTTCTGAGGCTGCTGCTAAAATACTTAAAAAAGGGGGGACAGCTGCAGATGCAATGATTTCAGCTCAATTGGTTTTAGGTTTAGTGGAACCTGAATCCTCTGGTCTTGGTGGTGGCGCATTTCTTGTTTATTTTGATAATAAAACTAAAAAAATCACAACTCTTGATGGTCGTGAAACAGCGCCATTACTAATTAATGAAAATGTATTTCAAGATATTAACGGGAACTCATTAAAGTTTTTTGATGCCGTTGTAGGAGGAAAATCAGTTGGCACACCTGGTACTCCAGCTTTACTTGAAATGGCGTATAAAAAATGGGGTAAAACTAAATGGTCTTTATTATTTGATGATGCGATTAATTTATCAAATAATGGTTTTGTAATTTCAAATAAACTTAGCTCTTCTATAAAAAAAAGTAGGAAATCATTAAGTAAGTTTTTAAAAACTAAATCCTATTTTTTACCCAATGGTATGCCACTAGAATCCGGTGACATTCATTTTAATAAAAATTATGCAAATACTCTTAAAGCTTTTGAAAAAAATAGATCGGAAGTTTTTTATAATGGTTATATTGCAAATGATATTGTCTCAACTGTGAATAATGCCAGTCATAATCCTGGAGTTTTGTCTATTAAGGATATGATTAATTATAAGGTTATAGAAAGAAAGCCCATTTGTTCAAATTATAGAGGATATCAAGTATGTGGAATGGGACCTCCTTCATCAGGAGCTATAACAATTGCTCAAATTCTTGGAATGATTGAAAATTTTGATATTTCAAAACTTGGACCTAAAAATCCTGAGACTTGGAGAATAATAGGAGATGCCTCAAGATTAGCTTTTGCGGATAGATCTATCTATATAGCTGATAGTGATTTTATAGATGTCCCAGTTAAAAAGTTAATAGACTATAACTACTTGAAAGAACGCTCAAAATTATTAGACAGAAAAATTAAACTTAAGAAAATTAAACCTGGCAAGTTGACAACTAATTTATCAATAAAATGGAGTGCAGATAATTCAATAGAACTCACATCAACATCGCATATTTCAATAGTAGATCAGTATGGAAATGCATTATCAATGACTACTACGATTGAAAATGGATTTGGTTCTAGATTAATGACAGATAGTGGGTTTTTACTTAACAATGAATTAACTGATTTCTCATTTAAATCGTTCAAAAATGGAAAAAAAATAGCTAATTGTATTGAACCTAGTAAAAGGCCGAGATCATCTATGGCCCCTACTATCATCTTAAAAAATAATAAACCTGTTTATATTTTGGGAAGTCCTGGAGGAAGTAATATTATTGGATATGTTGTAAATGCAATAATTTCAATGATCGATTGGAAAAAAAATGCCCAGGAAGCTGCATCGGTAGCTCATGGAATAAATAAATTTGGAACTTATTATTTAGAGAAAAATACTATTATGAGTAAGCTATTACCACCATTAGAGGATATGAAATATAAAGTTAAGTTAAGAAATTTTTCGTCTGGTTTAAATATAATTCATATTAATAATAAATTATACGGAGGATCTGACCACAGAAGAGAGGGAATAGCTATTGGTGATTAAGTAATTAGTCTAAACTTCCTAGCGGTTTTAACTTTTCAATAAATTCTTCTAATACTTCTTTATAATTAACAAATAAACTTAAACGTTTTCGCGTTAATCCTTTTTCTTTTGCTTTCAAAAAAAATTTTTGGGCATCTTCATCTTTTCCTTTCGTTAAAAGAACATACGAATAAAAGCCTAACATTACTGGATCTATGTCTTTTACATTCAATTTTGGTACTATTGTAAGTTCAATTGAATCTACGTCATTATTTTGATAATAAGCAGCAAGTAAACTTTTGGTAATAAAAAATCCATTGTCATTAGGAGCCAATTGTAATGCATTTTTATAAAAAGAAATTGCTGATTTTAAATCAGAACATCTTTTGTATATTGAGCCAGCAATTGAAAAAGTATCTACCGAGCCACCTGCATCGATAGCTTTCTTCACAAATGATTTAGTTTTTTCACAATCTTTCGAACCATAACGAAATTCAACCAAAGCTCTCAATGCATATGCAGATGCATCTTCGTAAGCAGCAACGTCAGCTTTAGAATATTCTACTAATTTTTTTATGTCACTTTTTTTATCTTTTGATAAACCAAGCCTTATTCTTTGATAAATTTCCCATGCCATACCGTTATATATGGCTGGTGATTTTGGTCCTAAATTTTTTCTTAATTGTTCTTGATATTCAACATATTTTTTATGACCGTCAATTGTGTATTTTCTCCACTCAGCACGAGAGTTCAAAACTAAAGTTAAATTTTCAATGTTTTTTAATCTTTTAGAATATAAATCACCAGTCGATCCTGTAACTACTTTTATTTGAAGATGTTTTAGTATTTTATTTCCTATGTTATCTTGAACTTTGAAAATATCTTTTAAGTCAAATTCCTCTTTGTCAGACCAAACTACTTTATTCTGCTTTAAATCAACTAATTGAAGATTTATACGGGATTGATTTAAAATATTCTGTATAGATCCTTTGATTACATAATCAGCGTTATATTCATCTATAAATTGTTTTATTGAATAATCATTATTTTTTGCATGTTGACTAGTAGTTCTAGATAAAACTCTTATGCCAATATATTTAGAAAGGCTTGAGATCATACTTTCTGTTAAAGCAGGACTAATACCTTTGGTATTTTCTGTATTTGACAAATCTTCGAATGGATAAACTAAGATAGTAGGAATAGACAAGGATGAAACAGTACTATCTTTATCTAATTTAGTTTCTGTATCCAACATACCGGAGAAGAACAGTCCTATGAAGACGGCAGCTATGGCACCCCCTATCATGGCTATTAACTTCGTGTTCGATGATTGTGTCTTAAGCTTTCTCCTTTGTGATGGGTCTAAGAGTAAGTCGTAAGCATGAAACTGGTTCTGCTTTACTTTCTGTATTCCTAGATCATTGAACTCATACTTCGTCTTATTAGCAACAAGATCATAAACATTCTTAGATATTGTTATTCCACCTGGCTGCGCTAATGCTTCTAATCTTGCGGCAATGTTTACTCCGTCACCTAATAAATTATCACCCTCCTTAACAACATCACCCATATTGACACCTATACGATACTCAAGCTTAACATCTGTTGTATCTTTATCATTACGGGCTTTGATCTGTTTCTGGAACTCTACAGCAGTATCAACAGCAGCAACTGCGCTTGGAAACTCGGCAAATACAGAGTCCCCTCCTGTATTAAATATACGGCCTTTTTGTTTTTTAATAAGAGGTTTAATGATCTTGTTACATTCTCTAAGACCGAGTAGAGTAGCATTCTCGTCTTTTTCCATATGCTTACTATAGCCAACTAAATCTGTGGCAAATATTACTGCTATCTTTCGATTAATTTCTTCGTTTGACATTATTAGGGGACCCCAATTATTCTAATAGTACATTATTAATATATATGAATATAATTACATTTATAGTGAAATTATACAAAGCTTTAAGGTTAATTAAGTGAAAAATTTTTATAAAATTTTTGGTTCTTTTAAGTTTTCATTTGTTCCGCCTTTAATGATTTATCTAGCCGCAGGTGTCTCAGGCATTACAAATATAGTAGGTCTGTTTTTTGTAAAAGAGTATCTAGATCTATCTGCAGTTTTTCTTGCTGGATTAGGTTTTTGGGCTGGTCTTCCGTGGGTGTTAAAAATGCCTTTGGGACATTTAGTTGATATTCTTTGGAAGTTAA
>CACHEH010000021.1 GCA_902578805.1 uncultured SAR116 cluster alpha proteobacterium | reverse complement strand
GAAATTACCCATCTTAATTTTAGGATAACAGGATTTTTGTTGAATGTCTGAAATTGAATTAAATTACCAATCATCAGAAAGTAGTAAAGAAAGTATTGAAAGCTCAAACAATACCTTCAAAGCTCAAGAACATAAATGGGAAAAAACAAAAATTTTAATTTCAAAAAATGTTAAAGAAATATTCTGGCAAGCTTGGATAAAACCTCTTAAATTTGAAAAGTATGAAAATGAAATTTTATATCTTTCAACAGAATCAAAAATTATTTGTAACAGAGCTGAAACACAATATTATGAAACTATTTTTTTTCAAGCTTCTAAATTTTTTGATTATTTAAACAAAATAAAATTTAATATTACATCTCCAAACTTAAAGGAAAATTTTTCTATTGATTCTGAAAAACATAACTTTACAGAAAATAATATTAATTTATCTCGTGAGCTTTCATTTGTTGAAAGTGTATCGATGAAAATAAATAATAACTTTACTTTTGATAATTTCGTAGTTGGTAACTCAAATCACCTGCCCTATGCAGCATCAAAAAGAATATGTGAAAAAAATACTTTGGCATATAATCCATTATACATTTATGGTGATGTTGGCATGGGTAAAACTCATTTATTAAATGCGATTGCAATTGATTTAAAACAAAACTTTCCTAATTTAAAAATTGTTCTAATGTCTGCAGAAAGATTCATGTATCAATTTATAAAAGCAATAAGATTAAAGGACACAATCAAATTTAAAGAACAATTTAGATCGATAGATATTTTAATGATAGATGATATTCAATTTATAGGGGGTAAAGGATCTACACAAGAAGAGTTTTTTTATACATTCAATGATTTAATCAATCAAGGCAAACAGATAATTATTTCATCCAATAAATCTCCCATAGATGTTTTACACTTAGACGAAAGACTTAAATCTAGATTAGCAGGTGGTTTGGTTGTAGAATTTTTACCCACTGACTTTGAATTAAGGTTAAACATTTTGAAAAAAAAGGTTGAAATATTAAATTTAAAAATTCCTACAGATTTGATTGAGTTTGTTGCAAGTAAGGTTGTAAAAAATGTTAGGGAACTAGAGGGTGCGTTAAACCGTATTTGGGCGAACTATGAATTAACAGGTAAGAAAATTAATTTGCAAAATTCTAAAAACTTATTGTCTGATATTCTTTCAGCAAATGAAAAAAATATTTCAATTGATATTATAAAAAAAAGTGTCTCATCTTATTTTAACCTGCAAATAGCAGATATGAGCTCATCTAGAAGATCAATAAATATTGCTAGACCAAGACAAATAGCAATGTTTCTTTGCAAATCTTTAACAAGTTTTTCTTACCCTGAGATAGGAAAAGCATTTGGAGGGAAAGATCATTCCACTGTTATACACGCAGTAAAAAAAATCGAATTATTGCTTGAAGATGATAATAGATTAAAAAAACAAATTTGTGACCTTAAAGAGTCCATTTTTTCTCTTTAACGTATATTTCTTTAAAATTATCTTGGTCGTAATTTCTTGCTGAAACAAGTTTAAACATGTTATAAATATTATATAAGGTTATTTTTTTAAAAAAAGTAATTGAGGATATACTATGAATTTTACGATAGATAGAAACGCACTTTTAAAACCACTTGTACATGTATACTCAGTGGTTGAAAGAAGAAATACAATTCCGATTTTATCTAATGTATTAATAGAAACTAATTCATCAAAAATATTATTCACTGCTACTGATATGGATATGGATATTGTAGAAGAAACAAGTTGTATAGTTTCAAGTCAAGGTAAAGCCACTTTAGCGGCTCATACCTTACATGATATTGTAAGAAAATGCCCTGATGGATCAGAAATTAAAATTGAGCTTAAAGAATTAAACGTAGAAGTATCAGCAGGTAAATCTAAATTTGTACTTCCAACATTGCCTGTAGACGATTATCCAATTATGACAAATATTGAAAAAAATTACGAATTTACCGTTCAGTCAATAGATCTTGCAAATTTAATTGATAATACAAAATTTGCCATTTCATCTGAGGAAACACGATATTATCTTAACGGTATTTTTCTACACGTACCTGAGTCAAACAAAGAAAAACTTAGAGCAGTTGCAACTGATGGTCATAGATTAGCGCAAGCAGAGATACCTCTTCCAAATGGTGCCAAAGATATGTCTGGTATAATTTTACCAAAAAAAGCCGTAGGAGAAATTAGAAAATTAACTGATGAAACAGACGGTGAAATCAAAATTATTGTTTCTACTAATAAGGCTCAATTTATTTTTCCAAACTCTATTTTGACAACAAAATTGATTGATGGTTCTTTTCCTGATTATCAGAGAGTTATACCAAGAGAAAACTTAAATAAATTAGTTGTTTCAAACTCAGAATTTTCCAAAGCAATTGATAGAGTTTCAACTGTTGCTATGGAGAAATCAAGAGCTGTAAAACTTTCATTAAGTAATAATCTCGTTTCCTTGAATGTAAATAGCCATGATGTAGGAAACGCATCAGAGGACTTAGCAATAGACTACAACCATGATAGCTTAGAAATAGGATTTAATTCTAAATATCTTTTAGATATAGCCTCTCAAATACAAGGTAAAGAAATTGAAATTTTATTGTCAGACTCTGCTTCACCTGCATTAATTACAGATCCTGATCAAGACGGAGTTATTTTTGTTTTAATGCCAATGAGAGTTTGATCTTCTATCTGATTTAATTATGAAATCTAGGAGAAAAATGAACAATAATATTTTAAGTTTCAAAGAAAATATTTCTAATATAAAAGATAATAAAAATTTTTATATTAAAAAAGTAACTTTAAAAAATTTTAGAAATCATACAAATTTAAGTCTTAATTTAAGAAATTCTTCCATATTACTATATGGTGGAAATGGTTCTGGTAAAACAAATATACTAGAGGCTATATCTTTATTAAATCAGGGCAAAGGACTTAGAAAGGCAAATATAGAACATTTTTTGAATCAAGAAAAAAATTATGACAACTTTAATAAAACCTGGGGTGTAAATGTTGATTTTGTAGGGCCAAATGGCCAATTCAATATTGGCACAGGTTTAAAAAACACCAGATCAAAAAAATCAAGAATTGCTAAAATTAATTCAGATTATGCACCACTGAGTTCTTTAGCAGAAATCTTGAATATATCATGGATTACGCCACAACTTTGTGTTTTGATCTTATCAAATATGAGTGAAAAAAGACGTTTTATTGACAGACTCACTATGGCAATAGATAGCCTACACCTAAATAGAATATATAAATATGATAAATTATTTAGACAAAGAAATAAAATTTTGATGCAACCTAACTTTGATAAGACATGGTTAGATACTATAGAATCTAAAATTTCAGAATTATCAGTTTCTATTATCGCTAGAAGATTAGATTTAAAAGAAGAACTTGAAAATTTATATAATCTTGAAATAAAAAATAATTATTTAACTGAGCATTTTCCTTCTGTTGATATTATAATTAATGGGAAAATAGAAAAACTACTCAATGAAAAACCTGCTGTTGAAGTTGAAGATTATATAAAGTCTGAATTAAAAAAATCGCGGTCTGATTTCGAATTGTCTGTTTCTGGACCCAATAACTCTATAATAGAAATTTTTAATAGACTTGATAACAAAAACATAGATACCTCCTCTACAGGAGAACAAAAACTTATATTAATATCAATAATATTGTCTCACGCTAGATTGCTAAATGATAAATTCAATATGGCCCCAATCTTGTTATTAGATGATATTATTGAGCATTTAGACGAAAAGCATAGGAAAGCTCTATTCTTAGAGGTCTCTAAACACAATGCTCAATCTTGGTTTACAAGCACTAGTAAGGATGCTTTTTCAGAATATCCAAGTTTCATTGATAAAATTAATATTCAAGAGATTAAAGAAAATTTTGATGGTAATTATTACTTTAGATATGGAGATATTTAAATGTCTGAAAATAATTTGGATTTAAATAATAATGACTATGATGCAGAGTCCATTAAAGTTCTAAAGGGTTTAGATGCTGTAAGAAAAAGACCAGGAATGTATATAGGTGACACTGACGATGGCTCTGGATTACATCACATGGTTTATGAAGTATTAGATAATTCAATTGACGAATCTTTGGCAGGTTATTGTGATCTTATTCAAGTTAAATTATTGCGTGATGGTTCTGTCACTATTAGTGATAACGGTAGAGGAATTCCAGTTGATATCCACCCCGAAGAAGGAGTTTCAGCTGCTGAAGTAATAATGACACAACTACACGCAGGAGGAAAATTTGATAACAACTCATATAAAGTTTCAGGAGGTTTGCATGGTGTAGGTATTTCAGTTGTAAACGCCTTATCCGAAAATTTAAGTCTAAAAATTTTTAGAAATGATCAGGTGCATGAAATTATTTTTCAAAACGGTGTAGCAAAAGATCGTTTAAAGGTAACTGGAGAAGAAAAAAACAAAACAGGTACAGAAATTAATTTTAAGCCAAGTAAAGAAACTTTTTCAAAATGTATTTTTGATTATTCAACTTTAGAACATAGAATAAGAGAGTTGGCATTTTTAAATAGTGGCGTCCATATAGACTTAATAGATCAAAGGGAAAGAGAAGATAAAAAAGTATCTTTTTTTTACGAGGGAGGGCTTAAAGCATATACTCAGTATTTAAATAGATCTAGAAATGCAATCCATGATGTTATAGCCACCAAGCATGAAAAGGATGGCATTACGGTTGATATTTCTCTGGAGTGGACAGATGGTTATCATGAAACCACTCTTTGTTTTACAAATAATATTCCTCAAAGAGATGGTGGAACACATTTGGCAGGCTTCAGAGCAGCGTTGACAAGGGTAATTAATAGTTATTCAATAAATTCTGGTGTAGCAAAGAAAGAAAAAATCCAGTTGTCTGGAGAAGATTGCAGAGAAGGTTTAACAACAGTTTTGTCTTTAAAGATACCTGACCCAAAGTTTTCAAGTCAAACAAAAGATAAATTAGTATCAAGTGAGGTTCGTCCTGTCGTAGAACAACTTGTCTCTGAGTCATTAAATCAGTGGTTTGATGAACATCCCACAGAAGCTAAGAAAATAGTTGCTAAAGCATATGAGGCAGCAAGCGCAAGAGAAGCAGCAAAAAGAGCGCGTGAACTTACAAGAAGAAAAGGTGTCATGGATATTGCGAGCTTGCCTGGAAAATTAGCTGACTGTCAAGAAAAAGATCCAGCAAAATCTGAAATTTTTTTAGTAGAAGGTGATTCTGCTGGAGGTTCTGCAAAGCAAGGCAGAGACAGATCTAATCAGGCAATTTTGCCTTTAAGAGGAAAAATTTTAAATGTTGAACGGGCTAGAGTAGATAAAATGCTATCATCAGCTGAAATTGGTACGTTAATCACAGCTATTGGAGCGGGAGTTGGTAACTCTGAGATTGATATTGAAAAAGCAAGATATCATAAAATTATAATTATGACTGATGCTGATGTAGATGGAAGTCATATACGAACACTTCTTCTGACATTTTTCTTCAGACACATGAGGCCACTTGTAGACGCTGGATATTTATATATCGCTCAACCACCTCTATTTAGAGCCAAACAAGGTAAATCTGAAGTTTACTTAAAAGATCAAATTGCCTTAGATGATTACCTTATTGAATCAGGTATCAAAAATGTTTCTTTATCAATAGGAGAAAATGAAACAATATATGGAGAGGATTTGAAGATATCAGTTGAGAAATGCATAAATATTAAAAGGATCATAGAAATCATAGCAAAAAAATTAGGTTTTCCACAAATTTTATCTCAGTTAGCTATTTTAGGTGTTTTAAATCAAAAGATATTTGAAAATGAAAATTATTTAACTAAAATCAGTCAAAGGTTAAATCGAGTATTGGCTAACTCAAATAATGAATGGTCTTCAAAATATACTTACAAAAATAATGATAATGATAAAAAATATATTGAAATCTCTAGGATTAGTAGAGGTGTTAAAGATGTTTTTGTTATGGGTGAAGATGATTTATATTCTGATGAAATGAAGACTTTAGACAATACTAAAGAATTTCTAAATTATTATTTTTTAGGAAAATGTATTTTCATTTCTAATGAAGAAAGTTATGAAATAATAGGTCCACTTGATTTGGCTACTAGGATAACTAATCTTGGAAAAAAAGGATCTCAAGTAAATAGATATAAAGGTTTAGGTGAAATGAACCCGGCTCAGCTTTGGGAAACAACTCTTGATCCCAACGCAAGATTTTTACTTCAAGTAAAGGTTGAGAATGAGGGTGATGCAGAAGAAACTTTTTCGACATTAATGGGTGAAGCTGTAGAGCATAGAAGAAATTTTATTCAAGATAATGCTCAAAAAGTTAATAATTTAGATATATGAAATTAGTTCAACGTATTATCTTTTCTCATTATATGGTCTGAAATTTGTTGTGATGTAAAGGCGCTAAGTGTCCATCCAAGGTGTCCATGGCCGGTGTTATAAAATATACCAGGCAATTTTCCACTCCCAACTTTTGGTACCATACTTGGTGTCATGGGTCTTAAGCCAGCCCATGGAATTGTGTGTTCAGTAGAGACTTTGGGAAAGAGTTTGTTACACCAATTAATAAGAGGATTAATCCTATCAGCTCTTATGTCTTTATTATAACCATTAAACTCAGCAGTACCAGCAACTCTAAATCTATTTTTTCCCAATCTACTTGACACAATTTTAGCTTTGTCATCCAGTAAAGACACATAAGGAGCGTTTTTAATGCTCTCTTTATCATTAAGTAATATTGTTATCGAATATCCTTTTACTGGATATATATTGATTTTATCACCCAATCTATTTGCTATAAATTTACTATTAACACCAGCACATACTACGATCCCATCATAATTTTTTTCTTGTATTTCATTTGATTGATTAAAGATAAGTATTGGTTGTTTCTTGTCATGATTTACTTTAACAATTTCTGTTTCATAAAAAAATTTTACACCTTTTCGTTCACACGCGTCAGCGAGCAATTTTGTAAATTTATGAATATCCCCAGACATATCACTTTTTGTATAAAATCCACCAATAAAATTTTTAAGATTTAACGCTGGTTCAATAGATAACATTTCATCTATAGAAATTTCTCTTCTATCCAATCCAGCTTCTAAAAGCCATTTATTTACTTCTCTACCATGTTCTAATGAGGCGTCACACTCACACAAATGCATGATTCCTTTTTCTTCAAGATCTAATTCAATATTTTCTTTTTTTAAAATTCTTTTGAATTCATCTCTACTACTGATAGCCATTTTTGCTGTTAAAACTGTATTTTTTTTGTGGTTTGGAATATTACTTATAAAATCCATTATCCAGCTAATTTTATGAAAGTTGAGCTTAGGATTGAATAGCAATGGTGCATCTTTTTTTAACATCCATTGGACACCTTTTCCTATTGTTGACCAACTATTCCAAACCTCAGCATTGCAAGCAGATAATTGACCACCATTTGCAAAGCTTGTTTCCATAGCTGCATAACGGTTTTTGTCAAAAACTGATACGGTATATCCTCTTTCTAAAAGTTGGTAAGCAGTTGTTATTCCAGTTATACCAGCCCCTATAATTGCTATATTTTTCATAATATACTCCGTGACAAAGATTTTGTAACTTATATACTACCCCATCTGTCACGGAACCTGAAAGATTGACCAAAACTGGCTTACCCCTTCGGTGGATGATAAAATCATCGCTCTCCAGATTATCAACTTCTTGTGTTTCGGGTGCCTGAGAGTTTCCGGGGTGGTTGCTCCTTCGGCGGTTATAAAAACACTCTCACACAAAAAGATTAAGATATCTTATAATAACAATTTTTTAAAATAAAAACAATAATATAAAATCATTAAATTTTTTTCTGAATTTTGGAAACCATAAACACCCCAATACAAGAAAGAAACAAACCTAAAAAATCTAAAGAAGTAAATGTTTCTTCTAATATTAAAAAAGCAAGTAAAGCAGAAATAGGAGGAATTAAAAAAAACAAAGTAGATGTTTCATTTGCTTTATTATTAGCTAATAACCACATCAATATTAAAAATGCACCAAGTGAAACAGCAAATATTTGCCACGACATAGCTAAAATATAATTATTTGAAAAATTTATAAAAAATTCCTCAAAACAAAGTGCTAATAGAAAATGAAAAATTGAAGCACTTAATGCCTGTAAAAAATTATTTCCAGATAGAGATAAATCAGATCCCATTTTTTTTTGCCAAATAATCCCTAATGAAGAAGAGACCAGACCAACAATTCCAGCAAAAAATGCAACTACTGATAGACCATCAATTATATCAGACATTATAACTATAATTGCACCACTAAATCCGAAAAGGATTCCTAACCACTGAAACTTAGTTAGGGTTTCATTTAAATAAATTTTTGCTAGAAAAGATGTCAGAATAGGTTGTAATGAAACTATCAACGCTATAAGCGTAGCTGATATACCTTTAGATAAAGCAAAAAAAACTCCACCTAAATATAATCCATGAAACAATAATCCGCTAATGGATGCGTTTTTAAGAGCCTTAAAAGAAATATACTTGTCTTTTGAAAAAAAAAGGAAAAAAAGTAGAAACAAAAAGGCAACTATACCAAATCTTATTGAAAGCGAAAGAAAAGGTGGGGCATCATCAACTATTATTTTGCTAGTAATAAATGCTGAGGACCATATTATTACAAAAATTATTGGTATTATATTATTAATATGAAAAACTTTCTTATTAGGAAAATAATTATAATAAATTATCTTGGTTTTTCAATTGGTCCATTTTCTTCTAACCACTTATTAAAACCTCCAACTAAATGAGAAGTGTTTAAAAGACCAATTTCATTTGCTGAAAGTGTGGCGAGTGCCGAACGCCAGTCAGATGCACAATAAAAAATAAAATGATATCTTCCGTCAAAAAACTTTTTATGATATGGACTCTTAGGGTCTATCCAAAACTCTAACATGCATCTTGGAACATGTTTTGCTCCCAATATGCGTCCAGATTTTTGAATTTCTCTTATATCCCTTACGTCAATAAATAAGTTAGTTTTCTTAGAATGCATTTTAATTGCATCACCCACTTCTAAATTATTAATTTGTTTTTTGGCATTTTCCACAAGTTTCATAACTGAGGTTTTTATTTTGATCATGTTTATTCTTTCTTTGCAATTATATGAACTAATCAATTTTTTAGTCTATCAAAAATTAATTTAGCTGCTTTATTTCCAGAAATAAATGCAGCCTCAACATTTGGACCCTCTAAAAAATCTCCTGCAATTGAAACTGGGTATTTAGGATCAATCTGAGGTCCCAAGCACTTTTTTGCTACCTTAGCATATCTCCAAACATGTAAACTATGAAACCTTATCTTTGATCTAAAAAAAAACCGTTCTATAGAAGACATTATTTTTTCTTTTAAAAAATTTTTATCTTTATGATAGTTTAAATCTGAAAATTTTTCATTGGTATGAGCAGTCCAAACACTTAGGTCGCTCCCACATGCCATCCAACTCAATATTCCTGGTTTATTATAAAAATCATAATGAGTATTCAGATATAATGGGATTTCATCAAAAGTAAACATTAGAGCTATACATGCATGATATGATCCTGTCTTGAGAGTTTTCTGTAAAGAAGGAAATTGATTTAATAATTGATAGTTTTGTGGTGCTGGAGGTGTTGAAATAACCCCATCGTAACTTGTCCATTCTTCTATTTTATCATCAAGAACTTTAATTCTATTATTATCTGTTTTAATTTTAATGATTTTCATTTTTTGTTGTATGTGTAATTCTTTTGATAGATTTAGCAAAAAATCTCTCATTGTTTTGTTTCCCCGATATTTTTTAGGATTAAAACTTCCAAATTCTTTTATATATTTCGCATTAATTCCAGAACTAATAATTTTTTTAAATTCATGTGTTTTAGCAGTAAAAAATTGAGCACCATGAAAAAAAAAACTTGAACTAGCTCCGTTCCTTATTTCTCTAGTACTTATTCTTCCACCTATAAAATTACCTTTATCTACGATTATTGAATTTATACCATAAGATTTTAGCTTTAATGATGAAGAAATTCCTGCTATGCCTGAACCAATTATTATCACTTTTTTTGACATTTTATCCTTTCAGAAATAGTTTTAATTTAGAGGATTTTAAATAAATATGGAAAACTTTAATATAAAATCTGAATTTATATTAGAAAAATTTCAATTTGATCAAAAATTTATAATTCCATCAGCGAAAGATATGAATGCAGATACTGTCATAAATATTTATGAAGGTATGAGGGATTTTTTTCCAAAATATCGAGAAAACAACCAAGACATTGTCTTAGCTCCTAGATTAGAGAATGTTTTAGATAATTTTGATGCATTATTATTGGATGCATTCGGTGTTTTAAATGTTGGTAATTCTCTAGTCCCTGGAATTATAAAAACACTTGAAAAAGCGAGACAAAAAAACATTACATTATTGGTAGTAACTAACGGAGCAAGTTACAATTCTTTTAAAAAAAGAGACCAACTTGCGAGTTTAGGACTTGAATTTTCAAATGATGAAATAATCTCAAGTAGAGAGGCGGCTGAAATATTTTTGTCATTTAACCAACCAAAACAACCATTAGGTGTTTTAGGTAATTGTGGTAATAATTTAAATATCTCAAACCTTAACTGCATTGAACTTGAGCCAGATATTGAAATGTTTGATAAAATGAATTCCTTTATTTTACTAGGAACCCTTCAATGGGATACAGTATGGCAAGAAATCCTTTTTCATTCTTTAAAATTAAACCCAAGACCTTTGTTTGTTGCAAATCCTGATTTAGTTGCTCCCCAAGATCGAAATTTTAGTGTGGAACCAGCTTATTATATTTCACATCTAATTAAAAATGGTATTCATTTACCATTTTGGTTAGGAAAACCTTTTCCAACAATATTTGAACTTGCCATTACCAGAGTACATGAGCTTGCTGGAAGACATATTCCGTTGTCAAGAGTAGGAATGGTTGGAGATACACTACATACTGATATATTAGGTGCTAATAGTTTTGGTTTAAAATCTATCTTAATGACAAAACATGGCTTGTTTAAAAACACAAATGTAGGAAGTATAATTAAAAAAACTAATATTACTCCAGATTACATTGTTGAGGCTCCGTAAGATATGAATAAAAATCAAATACATGATTTAATTTTAAAAAACATTTCTTTTTCATACTATGAAAAAAATGATAAAAAAATTATTTTGGATAATTTTAATTGTAAAATTAAAAAGGGTAAATTTACTAGTATTATTGGTCCTTCAGGTACTGGGAAAACAAGCTTGTTAAAGTTAATAGCTGGGTTAATTGAACCTGAAAAAGGAGAAATAAAGTTTGAAAATCAGAATTTGAACAAAGTTATTAATCAAATAACTTTAATTCAACAAAATCCTTCTTTAATGCCTTGGTTAAATGTTTATGATAATATCATATTAGCGAATTCTAATAATAAAGAAACAAAATATAAAGATACAGATAAACTTATAAAAGACATAGGGTTAGGGGAGTTTTCCTCATACTTTCCTCATAAATTATCAGGAGGGTTATTACAAAGGGTTGCAATCGCAAGGGCATTACTTTTTTATCCTAGTATATTATTGTTAGATGAACCTTTTGCAGCTCTAGATAACTTAAGTAGAGAGATTATTTCAACTGAGCTTATTTCAATAATAAAAAAAAAATCACTTACTGTATTAATGGTAACACATTCTATAGAAGAAGCGGCTTTATTAAGTGATGAAGTTTTGGTAACAGGAACAGCTCCTCTAAGAGTGATAAATAAATTTAATCCTCCTAAAAGTTTAAATAACAAATCTTGGCAAAATTTAGGTCTAAGAAAATCATTGCAAGTTAAATCTTTTAATGATTATTTAAGATCAATAAGGGATACATCATATTCTGTTCTGAAAAAGGAAAATCAGTTTGGAAAGTAAAAATAAAACAATACTCGTTACGGCTTCAGCAAAAAGATTAGGTAAATTTATTGCCATAGATTTAATAAAGAAGGGTTGGAAAGTAGCTGTTCACTATAATAAATCGAAAATATTGGCTGAAGAAACAGCAGATTATTTATTTAAAATTGGTGGAAATGTGAGCACACATCAAGCAGATTTAACTAGTAACTCAGATATAGAAAAATTAGTAAACGAAATGGAAGCGCAAGATTCAAAATGGGTTGGATTAATTAATAACGCTGGTTATTTTAATTATGATAATGGGAAAACTTTTAAAGTGGAAGAGCTTTATCGTCACATGTCAGTAAACTTTATTGCTCCCACGGTTTTAACTAAAGCTTTAGCTAAATACACTATGAAGATAACAAAAAAGGAAAAAATTTCTAAAGGCTTTGTTATAAATATTCTCGATGCAAAAATTTTTGGATTGAATCCAGATTACTATACTTATACATTATCAAAACAAGCAATGTATGGTCTTACAAAAATGTCAGCACTTACCTATGCTTCTAGTTTAAGAGTTAATGGTATAGCACCTGGAATAACTTTGTTAGCACCTGGACAAGATCAAAAAGCTTTCGAAAAATCTCATAAAAAAAACTTGTTAAAGTCATCCTCTACAGTTGAAGAAATTTTAAATGCAATTCAACTCATTATAAATACTAAATCTATGACTGGCCAAGTAACGGTTCTTGACGGTGGAGCGCATCTTGCTCCTCCAAGAAGAGATGTTGGATTATAATAAGAATATTAGAATGAAGGTAAGAAACAGAAAAATACTCATAAATAATTTAACTTTACACGCATCAGTAGGTGTTTATGAACACGAAAAACAAAATAAACAAAAAATAATAGTAAATGTAGAACTACTACTTTCAAATGATTCTGAACCAAAGCAGGATAATCTAGAGTCAACACAAGATTATAGTCAATTTAGAAAATGTTTAATTGACATTATACAAAGTCAACATTTTCATTTATTAGAATTGCTTGTAGAAAAGATCCACTCAACTCTGATGATAAACAGTTCTGTAATTGGTGCAAAAGTAAATATCTCTAAACCTACTATTTTTAATGATTGTGAGGTTGCTTACGAGTTATCAAATATTTAAAAACTATCCTTTTTAAGCCTAATTTTGCAAAAAGTTTCAGTGGCATTATTACCACCTAAACTAACTGATTTTAAAAAATTATCATCGTCTGCTCTTAAAAATGGATTAATTTTCTTTTCAACTCCTAAATTAAATGGAACAGTTGGTAATCCTTTTTCTCTTTTATTTTTAATTTCCAAGCTAACTTTGTTTAATAAAGCATTGTTAGTATCAAAATATTGAGCGAATTTCATATTCGACAATGTATATTCATGTCCACAATATACGGCAGTATCGTCTGGCAAACACCGAAGTTTTAACAAACTTGTCCACATTTGATCCATTGTACCTTCAAACACACGACCACAACCTAAATAAAATAAGGTGTCCCCTGAAAAAAGACTTTTTTCTTCAGGCATGTAAAAACATACATGCCCTAGTGTATGGCCTGGTGTATGAATTACTTCTGTAAATACACCGGCGATATCTAGATTTTCATTTTCTGAAACATATATATCGACGTTAGATATATGATTTTTATTATAAGAAGGAGCAATTAACTTTGATTTGTATACTTCTAAAAGTTTATCATTACCTCCAATGTGATCATTATGATGATGAGTGTTGATTATCTCATTTAAATGCCATTTTTTTTTGTTTAAAAATTCAATTACTGGATCCGCTTCTCCAGGATCTATTACGCTTGTTATTTTTTTTTCATCGTTCCTTAATAAATAAACATAATTATCAGATAAAGAACTAATTATATAGATCTTTAACATTTTAATCCTTTAAAAATTGAAATATTGTTAACCTGCTCATAAATAATTACTTCATTATATAAATTAATGTAATCAAAAAGTTTATTTTATTTAATAAGAGTATATATATGTATGTAGCAGTAAAGGAAAAATATGAAAAATATTGAATTGGATAGACTAAGAACTAAAATAGATGAAATTGACAAAAGCTTGTGCCAATTAATAATGGAAAGACAATCCTTGTCCTCGAAGATTATGGATGCCAAGAAGGGAGAATTTCCTTTTGACCCTAAAAGAGAAGAAGATTTAATTAAGAAATTAGTAAATTTAGGATTAGATAAATTTTTAGTAGAAAAAGTTTGGCGTCAAATTATTTCGTCTAATTTGTCCATGCAGAAAATTATTAAAATCGGTGTCGCCGGAAATGACAACGAAATTAAATCAGCCTATTTGTCTCATTTCGGAAATTATTTTAAAACCACGTATTTCTCTAGTGTGGTTAGTTTGCTTGCTTCATTAGAAAAAAAAGACATTGAACTAGGCTTCATCGATAGTGATAGTATTGATAAATTAAAAAAGCAAACAGAGATCAAAGTAAATTTTAATGTGATTGCAAATGTACCTCTTTACAAAAACATCAATCAAAAAGACTACAGTATTGTAAAATTAAAGAAAGAAGAAATATAGGTTTAATAATGGATTTTCCAACTACAAGACCAAATATTGAAAAATTGCAAAATTACAAACCAAATTTTGGTAAAAGTAAAATTGGCAACCTAATTAGACTGTCAGCAAATGAAAGTGCATTGGGTGCATCTTTAAAAGCTATTGAAGCTCTAAAGTTATTCTCTTATGATCTTAATAGATATCCTCCGCAAGTAAGTGAAGAATTAATAAGCGCAATATCAAAAAGATATTCACTTGCAAAGAAAAAAATTATTTTAGGCAATGGATCAGATGAATTGATATCGATTCTTGCTCAAACTTTCTTGAATTCTGAAGATGAAGCAATTTACACTGAATTTGGATTTCTTCAATTTCCCCAGGCTATTTCTATAGCAGGTGCAAAAGGAGTTGTTGCAAATGACGTAAAATTTACAGCCAATGTTGACAATATTTTATCAAAGATTAATAAAAATACTAAAATAATTTTTTTAGCAAACCCAAACAATCCGACTGGCACATTTATACCAAAGAAAGAAGTGATGAGATTACATAAATCGATTCCTTCAAATATTCTATTGGTTTATGATGCGGCATATTCAGAATATGTTATTGACAATGATTACTTTGATGGTAGTGAATTAGCAGATGCAAATGAAAATGTGATTATGTTAAGAACATTTTCAAAATTACATGGTTTAGCTTCCCTAAGATTAGGTTGGGGTTATGCTTCTGAAAACATTATAGACAATCTTATGAAAGTTCGCGGCCCATTTAGTGTTAATACTGCTGCAATTATGGCTGGTGTTGCCGCGATAGAAGATATAGAATTTCAAAATAAATCTGTTCAACATAACATTAAATGGATGTCTTGGTTTGAAAAAGAGTTACAATCTATAAATTTGGATTTTCAATCGTCAATAACCAATTTTTTACTTATAAGATTTCCTAGTAACAGATATAATGCTCAAAATGCAGAAAGTTTTTTAGCTTCAAAAGGAATATTAGTTAGGGGTATGAAAGTTTATGGATTATCAAATCACCTCAGAGTTTCTATAGGCAATGAAGAAGAAAACTTTAAGTTTATAAAAGAATTAAAAGCATTTCTAGCAAATTAATGATGGAACCAATTTTTAAAAATATTTCTATTATAGGTTTAGGTTTAATAGGAACCTCAATATTACATGCAATTAAAGCCAAAAGTAATAAAGAAATAACAACTTATGCCTATGACATAAATTCAAAACATAGAGATATTGTAGTAGAAATGGGGATAGCAACTTTTGTTTGTGACAACATTCAAGATGCAATCAAAGAAGCTGACTTAGTAATACTTGCTATTCCAGTTGGTTCAATGAAAATTTTAGCAAATTCAATTGGTCCTTCATTAAAAGAAGGTGCAATTGTTACTGATACTGGTTCTACAAAAAGTTCAGTCATAGAAGATGTTAATCCTTTTATACCAAAAAATGTTTTTTTTATTCCATCTCATCCTTTAGCAGGAACTGAATATTCTGGACCTAAATCTGGTTTTGGGTCCCTATTTGAGAACAGATATTGGTTAATCATATGTGAATATGAAACAAATCATACAAGAAACTTAGCTAAGTTTTTTCAAAATTTGGGTTCGATTGTTGAAACAGTTAGTGCAGAATATCATGATAAAATTCTTGCCATTACCTCGCATTTACCACATCTAATCGCATACACTATTGTTGGAACAGCTTCTGATTTAGAGTCTGACTTAAAAAATGATGTAATAAAATTTTCTGCTTCTGGATTTAGAGATTTTACAAGAATTGCTGCTTCAGATCCAATAATGTGGAGAGATGTTTTTCTAAATAATTCAGAAGCTGTTCTTGAAATGTTACAGAGATTTAATGAAGATTTGTCAGATCTACAAAAAGCCATTAGAAAAAAACAGGGTAAAAAATTATTTTCGTTTTTTTCTCGAACAAGATCAATTCGAAAAAAAATTATTGAAGCAGGACAAAATTAAATAAATAATTTATAGACTTAAAATTTTTATCCTGAGACTTGCAAAAATGTATTTACAAAATTCCTTAAATATTAAATTAAAGGTTTGATATGAATTCAACCATTTTTTAATATTATGTTTTTTAGGTTTAATTGGAAAAGTATAAATTTTTTTATTTGGCATAATATTTTTGAACTCTAAAATGGCTCTAGGCATGTGATAATTACTGGTAATTAAAATGAACTTATTGATATTGTTTTTACGAGCCCATTTTGAAGTTTCTATGGCATTTGTAAAAGTATTTTTTGAAATACTATCTAGATCAATGCAACACTCAACTAAATCTGTATTAAAATTCGGCTCAATTTGATTCATTAAAATCTTTTTAGTGAACCCTTTT
>CACHEH010000020.1 GCA_902578805.1 uncultured SAR116 cluster alpha proteobacterium | reverse complement strand
TATTTAAATTTTTTTATTACAGTATATGTCTCACCTTATTGAGTGATAAATTATACCACCAGGACTAATAACTTTTCCATAATCGTGAAGTATATTACCAAAGTCTTCAAAATAATCATTTTTCATAGCATTCTCTATATGACGTTGAACACTTTCTAATGAAGTAAATCTTTCATTGATAGTGAAAACTATATTTCCAGTTTCACCTTTTGAAGGATCAGTTGGATCAACAAATTCAGGTGCTTTAGTAAAATAAGAATTTAATAGGTGTTTTTGACCATCACTGTCTTCTGAATAAAATTTCTCCATCCACGATGCGTGTTTTTTAAATATACCTTCAACTTCTTCAGCATTTTCTTTTGGAACTACATATCCTAAATTGATACATCTTATTTCTTCTGACATTTAAACTACTCCTATTTATTATAAATAAATGTTACTCGTTTTGGATTTTTATCAAAACCTGTTATTTATCAATTTCAATGTTTGCTTAATATTTATACAAGATATTTTTTACATTTATTTAAATTTTAAATCTAAGTCTTGCAATCCCTTAGAAACTTCAACTTCACAATTTCCTTCAAATCTTGTTACTTGACCACCCATATCTTTAATTTGATCCCAAAATTTATTAGATTTATTTTTTCGAACATCTTCCATTTCTTCTTTAGTTCTAAAAACGTGAAATATTTCAACTTGATTTTCTGTTCTATCAACAAAACACCTAAACATTAATCCATTATTTTGAAAGAGATCATGACTCCAGTCTTTTAATGCAAGTATGATTGCTTTTTTTGCTAATTCATTTTGTACTTTAATTGTGACATTTACTGCAAACATCTTAACCTCATTTATTTATTTTATGTAATCTGTGGTTAAATCATACTTTATTTTAAGTTTTAATTGAACTTCTCTCATGTCTTATCTTAATAAGTTCTACCGATATTTTTTTGCCAGAAAGAGAATTAAATGCTTTCTTATAAATTTTTCTACATTTCAAAACACTTACAGCACAGAGCAAAAACTAAGTTTTATCATGTTTTTCATATTTACAATTTTAGAGTTTTTTCGAAGAAAAGTTGCACATAGAACAATAATAATAGTCTAATCAAAATAGAACTGCTGAGTAAAGGGTAATTGATACTTCTCTCTGGATACTATCGTGGTTTTTAGATTAGGTTTTGGTTGTCAGTTTTACTAATGGTGAGTTAATATTATAATTCTATGAAAAACAAAGAAAGGATTACCTTATGAATATGTGCATTCTAGGCACTATTGCGACTGGAGTAGAAACTTTAAGAACAAGAGTTGAATATAATATGGAAAGAGGTGCTAGCAAATATTGTTCCGAGTGGAAACTTGCTGACACTGGAAACAACGGTTTTGTGTGGTTAGGAAATATTACTGATATGGAGGGCATGGGTGCATTTCTGACAACTGATGAAGAAATCAAATGGGATAAAGATAATGGATGTGTCTATAAACTGTATACCATGTCTGAAATATCTGAATAAAAAAAGTTTATATAAATGAGTTATTTTTGTAGTAAATGTGAATACCCATTCAAGATTTTATGGAGGTGTAAATATGGACATCATAAAGAGTGGGTTTCTATTTGTTATAACTGTATTAGAGATATTAGAAGTGTAAGAATTAGATTTATTAGTCAGATTGAAAACATCAAAAGAATTATAGGATGTAGATTAAAACTTTCAAATTTAGAATTACCTATATATAATATAATTTTATAGTCGTAACTATTAACATGTGAGTTCTGTAATGAATGAATTTTCAGATGAAATTGATACTTGTTGCAAAGATACTTGCTGTGCAGATGGTTGTTGTAGTGATGGTTGCAACACTGGTGCGTGTAGTAGTAGTTGTTGCAGTGATGGATGTTGTAGTGAGTCAGTAAACTGCTGCACAGAGTAAAATAGTTTATTTCTTCTTACTCTTCCAAGTTCCACCATATTGATAACTTTCTACAAATGCAGTTTTGACTTCTTGCACACACTTTCCGCATAGAAACACCCAATCCTTAAGTTCTTTATATCTACATCGATAAAGGACCTCGTTCTGATATTTGCACTTAAAACAATCCTTAGTTCTGACTCTCATGGTTCTTATATGGTGTCGTTTTAGAGTAAACCAAAAAAGATAAGTAAAATAAAAAGAGAGTCCGAAGACTCTTTTATATCTTAAGGTAGGAAAATTACTTTTATAATTCATGCAATTTTCGTACCTTTTATTTAAGATATTTTATATTTGTTTAAATAGAGACAATAACATTTTAAATGAGAAAAGGACATAAAACATTTTATAAAGTTGTGAGTATAGAAACCCTTTGCTGGGTTTTGTTAATTTTTGTAACTTTATATTTTTTCTAAAAATGAATCACATAAGAAAATCTAATCCAAATAAAAATCAACAACAAAAAAATAATAAAGTAACAACCATACCTAATATACTTTTGAATTTTTTGGAGTAGGGATAAATTCACCAATGACTAATTTATTATAGGGTTAAGATATATCGATGGGTTTATATTAAAAAATATATAACCTTTTAATAAAATAAAAAAACCTGCAACTCCCAAAAAAACTTTAAAATCTTTACTCATAATATTAGATGACCTCATAATTTAATTTACATAATATTAAGGTAATTCTAAATTAGATAATTTCAATCTACATCTTATCTTTCGTTTAATGTTTTCAATCATTGTTTGAAACCTTTAAACTCACCTAATCTTTTTCCTAACATTGTCCCATCATCAATATAAATTATACCTCTTAATGAACCATCAGTATATTCTCTTAATTGTAGACTACCTTTTGCAAATTTATCATTCCACCTGAACCAATATCCTTCTTGATTAGTACCTGTCAAAATAATATGACCTTTTTCAATTTCATTATTTAATTTATAGTAGAAATGCCCTTGTGAGTAATTCTTAGTGAATGCGAAACTCAGTCCAACATTTTGCTCATTTCTGTAGATAGTTCCTTGATATGTTCGTTCAAATTTTTTCTCCCAAGTAATAATTGGTGGAGTTTCTAATTTGTAAGTTTTTATCTCAGATATTTTACTAAAAACAACCATATTATCTTTGCTACAATTTTGAAGAAAACATAATATTAATAAGGACAACAATAATCTCATAAACGTAACTTAATAATTTGTAATTTTTATACACTTTATCTATTTATTAAAATTAAATATTTATGAATTAATACAAATAAGCAATACTAGTATTATGGATAATCAAAAGTACAAATTAGAAAAATTAAAAAATACACAAAAAGCAAAGTCCAGAAAAGATGAGTTATTTAATTCTTATTTGAATAAAAATAATAAAGTTGAAGATAAGATTGCTTTGATTAAATTTAAACAAAAAGATGATAATTCTTTGTTTCTTTCTAGTCTTAAGACTTTGATGAAAAAGTAAAATTTTTGCTTTTTACAGAAGGGTTTTTACAAGGGAAGAAAATCTTCAATAGATCCAGGAAGATTAAAGAACTTAAAGTTTCTGGAATGGGTGCAACTCTAATCGCAAAACAAATGGGTATTCATAGAGATTCTGTCTATATAATTTTAAAAGCAAGATAGAATTAAACAAATAATTTTGATTTCCATATTAAATTCATAAGCATAAAATTCCCTTCCAAAAAAAATTAAGTGGAGATTAATATCTCCACTTTTTTATTTGTATCTTGAAATCTTGAAAGAAAAGTATTATATGTATCTTATGTGTATAGGTTCTTCGTCAAGTTTTTTATCTACATTTTTGTTAGCACTAGCGTGCTTTATTGGAATATGGAATTATTCTAAAATCAAAAATTATGTAACCAAACAATATACAAGATATTTTCCTCAAAAGTTTAAAATCTAATTCAATACTTTTCCAATTAAATAAACAAAAGTTCTATATTTCCGCACACATTTTTTAAAACTTTCCGCATCGTTATATTTACTTCATTTTCTTTTTAATATTTTTTAAAAGATTATGTGTTCTATCTGAAAACAATCCACCAGATGCGGATATGTATAAATTCCTTTTAATCATATCTTCATTATTAATAAATAGTTCGGACAATACACTAAACCCATCCGCAATAGTATTTTGAACATCATCCTGTGTTTTATTAACCTTTAATCTGTTACTTATTTGTTTAAGTTCTCAAGACAGTTGTTGAACCTTTTTTCCAGACTGAATTGTTTTAGCAACATTTAATGTTATAGAAGTTGTTCTTAATAAACCTATTAAAGATTCATCAAGTTTATTATTATAATTTGAAAATTCTTTTACTTCTATTAATGCGTCTTTCATATCCATTTTTTATCCTTATTAATTTTAAAATCCAAAATTCTTATTTTTGAGGAGATGATTTTGGACACACTTAACCTACTCAAAGGTTAAGTGTTTTTCTTGAGTCTGATGACCAAGCACACAACATATCAGAAAAACCTATACACATAGGTTGGGTGAGAAGTCCGATATCCCATTCCCCTAATCCGTCCCAGTTTGGCACTACGCAATTAGGTTCTTAATCTACTTTAACTTCGGTCAGATACATGATGCAGATATGTTTACTATCATAATCTGTAAGGGTTATTTCTCCCTTGTCCTGCTGGGAATATTTTAACACCATTCCAACTTGGGTGTTTCATAATAAAAACTGGTTACTTAACTAAGATCCCTTCCAATATAAAATTGTAACTCAATAGGTTTGTAATCTCATACAATGTAAACTTTAAATACAAGAACATTATCTTTTTCTTATTTTTAATTATTACTATTTATAATATTTATAATTTTGATATTAAATGCAGAAAAATTTATTTATATAGATTTTCCATTATTCAATTGTTTTGGATTTCCAATCACTCTCTCACATCTAGTTTTAACTGAAATTATTTTATGTATTTCTTTATAAGGAAACTCATAAGTTTTGGAATCTTTTATACACTTCTTATAAGTTTCTTTAGGTAATCTAATCTCAAATGAAGATGGTTCTTTACCTAGACCCATTGTTACTAATATGACTAAAACAAATTCACTCATTTAAATAAATTGAAAATTATGGTTAGAACAACACTAATAATAATACAAGTTACTATTGGAAAAAAGAAAGTTGAATTACCAGACTTAAACATTATATCACCTGGCAACTGCCCTAATCCTAGTTTTTTTATGTAAGGATAGAGTAATCCAATTACTAAAATTACTATTCCTAAAATGATTAAGAGTTTTTGCATAATTACTTAACTATTAAATATATCATAATACACACAAGAATTGAATTTATGATAATCATGGTTTTAGTTTTGACTTTCTTTTTTAATAGTGGAGCATTCCATCTATTAGCATAATCAAGATCAACATCATCTTTAGCAAATGTTTTTATTAAATCTTTTTCCCTTGTTCTTCTTTTTTTTAATTGTTCTTCATAAGGCAATCTGATTATAAATTTATTAAAATATTTTAAGAATTGATTGAATTTCATGGTTAATCTTTTAAAATATTTGTGAATACTTAGCAATTAAGTTCTCTGGTTTAAGATGAGTATATCTAAATAGTTGTCTTACATCTTTGTGACCAGATATTAACGCAACCTCTGGAACAGATAATCCCATTTCAAAAAACCTTGATACTGCTTCATGTCTTAGATCATGAAACCTTAATCCTTTTATATTAGATTTGTTTCTACATCTCTCCCATGCAAGTCTTAGACAGTTTGCAGATATAGGAAATACAAACTCTGATGATTGGGTTAGATTAGATAGTAATTCTATAGCAGTGTTAGTTAATGGAATATGTCTATCGTCCCCATTTTTAGTGTCATACAAGTAGACAATTCCAGTATCTAGGTTTACATCATTCCAAGTTAGTTTTAGTATCTCAGATCTAGTCATTCCAGTTTCCACTGCAAATTGAATGATAGAGGAGATGTATTTGTTTCTTTGTTTTTTAGCATTAGAGATAAGAATAGATAGTTCATTTGAAAGAAGTCTTCTAGTTCTTGGTTTATGAGGTGAGGGGATATCTAGTCCATGAAAAGCATTAAATGGTATCCCATAATTCCATTTGTTTATTGCAACTTTAAAAACTCTTTTAATTAACATCAATTCAGATTTAACAGTTCCATCTTTTACTATTAATTTTCTGTCTGCACTAAATTGTTCTAAATGTCTTTTTGTTAAATTTATAACTTTGATGTCACCTAACCATGACCTAGATAAAACATCTAACTTATAACTAAAAATTATATAACTTTTTAACTTGGGAAGAATTTCTACTTTATATTTATTAAATAGCTCTTTTAGTTTTAATCTTTTAATATTTTTTTCTGGAATTGGTTTTGACCTAAGTTCTTTTTCAAAATTAACAACCCATTTAGTTGCATCTAATTTAGTCTTAAATGTTTTTGTAAAACTTCTCCATCCAGATATTCTAACTTGAGCGTTCCAAGATTTTCCTCTTTTACGAACACAACCCATAATTTGACTCCTTTTACTGTGTCAAATCTGTGTCAAAACTGAGTATTCTCTGAGGTATATTTAGACTCTATTCTTTTAACTAATTGATATTAATAAGAAAGATTTGGTGCGCTCGAGAGGATTCGAACCCCTGACCCCTAGATTCGTAGTCTAGTGCTCTATCCAGCTGAGCTACGAGCGCACGATATTGAACTATTAACAATAGCTATCTAAATAAATATATATAATCAAGTAAGAAAATAAGTATTATATTTTTATTAATTTTAGTGTAAAAGTTATCAAATTAACTTTTTTAAATTATATATGCTTAATACAAATACATATGATAAATCTTTTCCAGTGTCTTGGGAAGAAATTCACAGAAATAGCAAAGCTTTAGCTTGGCGTTTATCAGAATTAAAGCCATATAAAGGAATAATTGCTGTTACTAGAGGTGGGTTGGTGCCTGCGGCTATAGTGGCTAGAGAACTAGATATTAGATTAATTGATACCTTTTGTGTGCTATCTTATAACCAAAAGACTAAGGGTGATATAAAAGTCCTAAAAGAATCTAGTGTTGCAAATAATGGTGAACGTTGGCTAATAATTGATGATCTTGTAGATACTGGTGAAACTATTAAAGCAATAAGATCAAGTTTACCTAACGCTCATTATGCAACAGTATATGCTAAACCAAGTGGTAGAGAACAAGTTGATACATTTATAACAGAAGTTTCTCAAGATACATGGATATACTTTCCTTGGGATATGGAAATGAAGCCTGCTCCAACAATATCTGAGCGGACACAGAGATAATCATATTGACTAACTGATGCAAAGCGTCTAAAAACACATTTATTAACTTAAGAGGCTGTATTTATCACAGGAATATAATGAAACGTACATTTCAACCAAGTAATTTAGTAAGAAAAAGAAGACATGGATATAGGAGTAGAATGTCTACTGTTGGTGGAAGAAATGTAATCCGTAGCAGAAGAGCTAAGGGTAGAAAAAAGCTATCAGCATAAATTTATTAATCATCTCTATATCTTGTTTGTTAAGTTAAATGGCTCATAAACTGGTAAAATGAAACTTATAACTTTAAAAAAGAGAAGAGATTTTGTTTTATCAAATAAGCATAGCCAAAAAACTTTTTGCAAAAATTTTATTTTACAAGAGTATTGTAACCCAAATATATCAGATCAAGGTTTGATGTTTGGTTTTACCGCAACAAAAAGAATTGGTAATGCAGTAAAAAGAAATAGGGCAAAAAGAAGAATGAGAGCATTGATCACAGGATTATTGAAAGAAAATAAAATTTTGTTTAAAGAAAAATATAGTTATGTTTTAATAGCGAAAAAGTCAATTTTGAAGGCTTCCTTTTTTGAGATGAAAAATCAATTGGAAGTATATTTGAGTAAATTATGATGAAAAGATTTTTAACATCTTCTTCGATTACTTTGATTGATGCATACAAATATATTATTTCACCTTTATTAGGAAATAATTGCAGATATTTACCAACTTGTTCTGAATACACAAAAGAATCAATAATCAAGTTTGGTCTAACAAGGGGAATTTGGTTAGGTTTGAAAAGAATAATTAAATGCCATCCATGGGGAAAAAATGGACACGATCCCATAAAATGAATTAATTATTTCATTTATTTAAATCATAATTACTTTAGGTTAAACAAATAAAAAAAATAAGATGTGAATTTCTATTAGATATTAATTGAGCGAGAAAATATGAACCCAGAAACAAGAAATTTAGTTGCAGCAATTTGTTTATCTATGGCAGTACTTATAGGCTACCAAATATTATTTGTTGATCCTAAAAAAGAGTTATATCAACAAGAAAAAATTACAAAAGAAAATAATGACGGATCAAATATCCCATTGCCTGAAGATGTTGGTAATGGAATCATTACATCTGACAACATTGAGCAAACTTACCAAAACAAAACAGTTCCAAGAATTTCGATGGAAAGTAAAGAGGTTTCTGGGTCCATCTCATTAATGGGTGCAAGAATTGATGATATTACTTTAACACAGTATCGAAAAACGCTCGAGCCAGAAAGTGATATGATTAAATTGTTATTAAAGTCCAATGGTAGGACACCATATTTTATTGAATTTGGATGGAGCAGCCCTGATGAAGTTAAAGTCCCAAATGGTAAAACATTATGGCAATCATCAAGTAAAATTTTAACACCTGATAAAACAGTTACTTTGAAGTGGAATAACGGTGAAGGAATAAATTTTTTTCAAGACATAAGCATTGATGATACCTTTATGATCACTGTTAATCAAAGGGTAGAAAATAGTTCTGCTAAGCCAGTTACTTTATACCCATATGGTTTAATTAGACGAGCTGGTGAACCAGAAACAATTGATTTTTTTGTATTGCACGAGGGTCCACTAGGAGTTTTTGATAAAACACTTTCTGAACAAAGTTATGGCGATTTAACAGAGGCTGGGAAAAAGGGCATTAATATAAAGCCAAATGAATCAGGTGGTTGGATTGGCTTGACTGACAAATATTGGATGACAGCTTTATTGCCTGATCAAAACCAGAAATATAATTTTACATTTAGAAAATTAAGTTCAAATGGTGGACAATATCAAACTGATTTCTTAGGGAATGCTGTAACTATTCCCGCGAACTCTAAAGGTGAGTTTTTATCAAGGACATTTGCAGGAGCAAAAAGATTAGCTTTATTTGATGAATATGAACAAAAATTTAATATTCAACATTTTGACTTGGCTATTGATTTTGGTTGGTTTTATTTTTTAACTAAACCTTTCTTTTATGCTTTATCTTGGGCAAATGATTATTTAGGTAATTTTGGATTAGCAATTTTAGCTATAACAGTAATTGTTAAATTATTATTTTTTCCATTAGCAAATAAATCCTACAAGAGCATGGCTAAAATGAGAGTGCTAACACCTCAGATTCAAAAATTGAGAGAAAGAGTTGGTGACGATAGACAAAAATTAAACCAAGAAATGATGAATCTTTATAAAAAAGAAAAAGTAAATCCTGCAGCAGGATGTTTGCCAATTTTAGTTCAGATACCTGTGTTTTTTGCTCTATATAAGGTCTTGTTTGTTTCAATTGAAATGAGGCAAACACCTTTTTTTGGGTGGATTAAAGATTTATCTGTTCAAGATCCAACCAGTATTTTTAACTTATTTGGTTTGCTTCCTTATAGTACATCTTTTTTGCCAGATTTTCTAAATATTGGCATTTGGCCAATGTTAATGGGATTAACTATGTTTTTACAACAAAGACTTAACCCGACCCCACCGGATCCTATACAGGCAAAAATATTTGCATGGATGCCAGTTGCTTTTACATTTTTATTAGCAACATTCCCTGCTGGTTTAGTTATATATTGGACATGGAATAATCTGCTTTCCATATGTCAGCAATGGGTAATTATGAATAAGATAAACAAAGAATCAAAATAAGTAGGTTGAATTCTTGTTATATGATGATCTTGAAATTGAAAAAGCTAGAAAAATTTTTTCAGGGGAATGTAAATTCATAGCTGCAGCTCTTGATATTAATGTCATACCCCCACAGGAAGGTAATGAGGTGGCATTTGCAGGAAGGTCTAATGTTGGTAAAAGTTCACTTGTTAATGCTCTTACAAATAGAAAAACATTAGCTAGAACCAGTCAAACTCCAGGAAGAACTAGGCAATTAATTTTTTTTGATCTAATTTATCAAAGCAATAGGCTTAGATTAGTTGACTTACCTGGTTATGGTTATGCAAAAGCACCAAAGAAAGATATACAATCATGGACATCTCTTACTTTAAATTATCTAAGAGGTAGGCCAACACTAAGAACTGTATGTTTGTTAATTGATAGTAGACGAGGAATAGGAGACTTAGATAAAACTATAATGAAAGAACTTGATACAGCGGCAGTAAGTTGGATTTTAGTTCTCACAAAAATTGATAAATTGAGTGACGAAGAAATTATAAAAGTGAAAGACAATTCAAATAAAATTATATCCCAATATACAGCTGCTTTCCCAGAAATAATGGTTACTTCAAGTCTCAAAAATAATGGTATTGAAATGCTGAGAACATATTTAGCAAGCTTTGCATAAAAAAAGATAAAATAATAATTAAATTCGAAAATATATGATAATAGTAGTGGTATAAATTTTAGACGGTTAAAACATTGAAGAAAAATAAAGATCAAATTCAATCTGAATGGATAAAAAAAGCTAATTTACTCACAGAAACTTTACCTTTTATGAAACGTTATGCAAATAAGATTATTGTTGTAAAGTTTGGTGGAAATGCAATGGGTAAAAAAGAATATGTAGACAGCTTTGCAAAAGATATTGTTTTATTACAACAAGTTGGAATGCTTCCTGTTGTGGTACATGGAGGTGGTCCACAAATAGGTGAGATGTTATCTAAGCTTCAAATAAAAACCGAGTTTATAAATGGACTTCGAATAACTGATGCAGCAACAATTGATGTTGTTGAAATGGTTCTTAGTGGAGTAACTAATAAGGCAATAGTTTCATCGATTGCTAATTCAGGTGCAAAATCAGTTGGTATTTCTGGTAAAGATGGAAATTTAATAACTGCTAAAAGACTAATTAAAGTTGATGACAATTCTGACTCTAATGTAGAAAAAGCAATTGATCTTGGTTACGTAGGTGAACCAGAAAAAATTGATCCTCAAGTTATTCATGCTCTAATTAATGAAAAAATGATACCTGTCATCGCTCCTGTTGGGATTGGAACAGATGGTCTAACTTATAATATAAATGCCGATACAGCCGCTGGTTCTATTTCAGCAGCGTTGAAAGCCTCTAGAATGATAATGTTAACTGATGTTGTTGGAGTTCTTGACAAAAACGGCAATTTAATTCCAGAATTGACAATTTCAGAAGCACAAGAATTAATAAAAAATAAAATTGTTGTTGGTGGCATGATCCCAAAAATTAAAACTTGTATTAATGCAGTTTTAGGTGGTGCGGAGGCATCTGTAATTATGGATGGAAGAATGCCTCATTCTCTATTGTTGGAACTTTTTACAGAACATGGTGTAGGAACTATCATTAGAAAAAGTTCTAAGTAGTTTAAATTTTTATGAAATCATTTTTGAATAATATTGATAATAGAGATTTTAATGAAGAATATGATCATTGGATTTTTGATCTAGATAATACAATTTATGATTTTAATTTAGGTTTGTTTAGACGTGTCTCCTCAAGAATGACTGAATTTATTAAAGAATTTTTCGACTTAAATGAGATTGATGCTCTTACTCTCCAAAGAGATATGTATAAAAAATATGGTCTAACTTTGAGAGGTTTAATGATTGAAAAAAAAATCAACCCAGAGCCATTTCTTGAATTTGTACATGATGTAGATTTTAGTGAATTAAATGAAGATGTTACCCTTAAAACATTACTACGTAAAATTAAAGGTAAAAAATCAATTTATACTAACGCAACATTTAAACATGCAAAAAATATATTAAAATCAATGGGAATATTTCAGGAATTTGAAATTATTTTTGATATCAAAGACGCAAATTATATAGCCAAGCCAGATCCGAACTCGTATCATATTATGAAAAAAAAACTTAATCTTGATGATAAGAATATTTCAAAAAGTATCTTTTTTGAAGATACAGCCAAAAACTTAAAGCCCGCAAGGGAATTAGGAATGAGCACCGTCTGGATTGAAAACGATTTTAATAGAAAAGAAGCTGATTATTTAAGAGAATATATTAATTTCACTGGATCAGATATAAAATCTATTCTAAATAATATGTTAAATTTTAAAAGATAATTTGTTCTAATTTTATTGAAGGGAAGATAATGGAAATAGAAAATATGAAATCAGTAATAGAAAGAGTTTTCGATAATAATGAAGATATTAACCCTAATACTACTGGTGAAATTAGAGATTCTATTGAAACTGCGTTAGATTACTTAGATCAAGGAAAATTAAGAGTGGCCGAGCCGTTGGGAAATAGTAAATGGCATGTAAATCAATGGTTAAAAAAGGCTGTTTTATTATCATTTAAGATAAATGATATGGACGTAATTTCTGGAGGACCAAAAAGTCAAAATACTGGTCCAGCAAATTGGTGGGACAAAATTCCTTCTAAGTTTTCAGGATGGAGTAAAGAAGAGTTCAAAAAAGCTGGTTTTAGAGCGGTCCCTGGAAGTGTGGTAAGACATTCTGCTTATATTGCACCTAGTGTTGTACTAATGCCATCCTTTGTAAATATTGGTGCTTATGTTGATAGTGGTAGTATGATTGATACGTGGGCAACTGTTGGATCCTGCGCGCAAATTGGTAAAAATGTTCATATTTCAGGTGGTGCAGGTATTGGGGGTGTTTTAGAACCTATTCAAGCAGGACCAGTCATCATTGAAGATAATTGTTTTGTTGGAGCAAGATCTGAAGTAGCAGAAGGAGTTGTTGTTGAAACAGGAGCAGTATTATCAATGGGAGTATTTATTGGCGCATCTACAAAAGTAATTGATAGAGATACAGGTGAAGTATCTATAGGTAGGGTGCCTGCATATTCTGTTGTAGTTCCGGGTTCTCTTCCTGGAAAAGCATTGCCTGATGGTTCCCAGGGACCAAGTTTATATTGTGCCGTGATTGTAAAAAAAGTTGATGCTCAGACACGTTCAAAGACATCTGTAAACGAATTATTAAGAGATTAGTTAAGGCCTTAAATGTCTAATATTCTAAACCCAGTCAATTTAACTTCTGCTTTAATCAAGTGTAGAAGCATAACTCCAATATCTGCAGGTTCTATAGACTTAATTATTTCATATTTAGAACCTATGGGTTTTACTTGCACAAAAATCGACTTTGGACAAGGTGATGAAAAGGTTGAAAACTTATATGCAAGATTTGGTTCCTTCGAACCAAATATTTGCTTTGCAGGTCATGTGGATGTTGTTCCTACTGGTGATGAACAAAGTTGGTCCATAGATCCTTTTGGCGGGGAAATTAAAGAAGGAAAAATATGGGGAAGAGGTGCTGCAGATATGAAATCTGGAATAGCAGCTTTTATAGCAGCTGTTTCAGAATTTATAGAAATGAACGAAAATATAAAAGATTATGGAAGCATCTCCTTTATAATTACAAGTGATGAAGAAGGTAAGGCAATAAATGGTACCAAAAAGGTAGTGGAATGGCTTATTAATAAATCAGAAAAAATTTCTGGTTGTATTGTTGGTGAACCAACTAATGTAAACCAAATGGGTGATACAATTAAAATTGGAAGAAGAGGAAGTTTTACTGGTTATTTAACTGTAAAAGGTATTCAAGGTCATGTTGGTTATCCTGATTTAGCAAAAAACCCAATAAATTCACTTTTAAAAATGCTAGAGCCTTTCTCAAAAATATATTTAGATAAAGGAACTAACGAATTTCAACCTAGTTCGGTAATGATTACTACAATTGATGTGAATAATGATGCAAGTAATGTTATTCCAGGAGAGGTAAAGGCAAAATTTAATATAAGATTTAATACCTTACATTCTATTGATTCATTACTGTCTACCATAAAAAACCAGTTTGATACTGTTACGAAAAACTATGAGTTTGATTATTTTTGTAATGCGGAACCTTTTCTTACAAATGACGAAGAACTCAAATCGACACTTCAAAATGCAATCACAAAAGTTGTAAATGTTAATCCCGAGAAATCTACTACCGGCGGCACTTCTGATGCAAGGTTTATAACAAAATTATGTCCTGTAATAGAGTTTGGTTTGGTTGGAAAAACAATGCATAAGATAGATGAGAATGTTGAAATTGATGATATTATGAAGTTAAAAAATATTTATAATAAATTCCTATATAATTATTTCAGAGTTGAAAAAAATGATTAAATCACCACCAAATCCTTTTATTATAAAAGATGGATTTTTATCTGCTTTTCAATTCATGTCGAAAAAAGGTAATTCAAGTCAATTATTCAATTTAAATTTAAATGGTTTTTGGGATAGCTGTTGGATAGTTTTTTTTGTAAACGCAGTTGTATCAACATTAGCTTCCTATGGAATTAAAGCGAATATTGATGGTGATATTCAAAGTGGGATACTACCTAGATTACTTCTAATTACAATTATAGATATCTGTTTATTCTCAATTTTAGTCAACACAATTTTTGAAAAGATTGGGAAGGGTGATAGGTTCTATAAATTTATTATACCATTTAACTGGATACAGTCTTTTCAGGCAATTTTAATGTTAAGTTTTGCTGTATTAGGTTTGATTTTACCACCATCAATTTTTGTTTTTTTTGGTATTATGGTTGTAATTTGGGTTACATTTTCTTTATGGCGCATTGGAAAAGAGGAAGTTGGTTTGACTGGTTGGGGAGCCACTGGCATGATTTTTTTATCAGTTATTATTGAAGCAAGCTTAGGTATGTTTTCACGTTCACTTTCAATGACAATTTGATTCAATTATAATGATTGCTGTCATAAATCATTGGCCAGTTGTCATCAAGTAAATTATTTGGATATTCTACTTTTTCAAGATATAGACCTTCTGCTGGAGCAGTGGGCCCTGCGAGATTTCTGTCTTTACTTTCAAGAATGTTTTTTATGTTGTTAGGTTCTAATGATTCATCACCCACTTTGTAAATTGTTCCTACTATAATTCTTACTTGACTATGTAAAAAACTTTTTGCGGATGCATTTATTATAATTTCATCACCTATACAAGACAGTGATATTTTGTCTAAAGTTCTTATGGGAGATTTAGCTTGACAGTTTATAGTTCTAAAACTTGTAAAATCATGCTTCCCAATTAAGTGTTGAACTCCCTCTTCCATTAATTGAATATTTAACTTTTTCCTTGAATGCCATACTTTTCCTTTTTCAATACCAGGTGGTGCAGCACGACATAAAATTCTATACTTATAATGACGTTTTGTTGCGCTGAACCTGGCGTTAAACTCTGGTTCAACTTGTTTACAAGAAACTACTCTAATATTAGATTTCCTTAAATGTGAGTTGAAAGCAGAGATAATATAAAATGGATGTTTAGTTGTTAATTTATGATTTTTTGGAAGATTTATATGAGCTACTTGTCCAAGGGCATGAACTCCAGCATCAGTTCTACCAGAACCTTGAATTTCAAATTTTTGATTAAAAATATTTTTAGCAGCTTCTTCTAAAATTCCTTGAACAGAAATTCCTTCGTTTTGCTTTTGCCAGCCAACTAAGTTACTTCCATCATACTCAATTAGTAAAGCAAATTTAACAGTCTTATTAATTTCCAAATTTTTCACCAATACTTATTTTTGTTCCATTTAGAAAATCTTTGACAGACATGACGTTTTTCCCAGATTTTTGTAGGTATTTAATCTCTAACGTTGATTTATTTCCGCATGCTACAATTATTTTGTTGTTACATTCAATTATTGTACCTGGTTCAAATTGATGACTATCTTTACAAAGTTTGGTTTCAACAATTTTAATTTTAACACCAGATAAAAATGTATAAGTGCTTGGAAAAGGATTAAAAGCTCTTACCTTATTAAAAATTTTAATCGAGGGCAATCTCCAGTTTATAATAGCCTCATCTTTAACAATTTTCTCTGCATATTTAATACCATCCTCCTTTTGTTTAATTGGCACAACTTTCCCATCAATATAATCTTTTATAGTCTTCACAAGCATTTCAGCTGTTAAATTAGATAGTTTATCATGTATAGTTTTAGAAGTATCACTAGTATGAATACTTATTGATTTTGAAGATAGTATTGGTCCAGTATCCATACCCTTTTCCATTAACATTATACATGAACCAGTTTTACGATCGCCTGCTTCTATAGCTCTTTGTATTGGAGCAGCGCCGCGCCACCTTGGTAAAAGGCTAGCATGACCGTTAATGCAACCAATTTTGGGTGTTAACAAGAACTTTTCAGGTAGAAGCAAACCATATGCAACGACTACAACTAAATCTGGCTTAAGTTTTTTAAATTGGAGAAACACATCTTCCTGTTTTAAGGTTGATGGGGTAATAGTTTTTAAATTTAATTCTTTTGCATTTTTTTCAACGGGTGAAAGTTTTGTTTTCATACCTCTTCCACTAGGGCGAGCAGGTTGTGAATAAACAGCAACTATATTATAATTTTTCTTAACAAACCTTAAGCTGGGGACAGCAAAATCAGGAGTTCCCATAAATATTATATTCAACTTACCCTCGTTTTCGTAACGTTTTAATTTTTAGAGTATTCTTTGATAGCTTTTTTAAGAATTATTTCTCTTTTTAATTTTGATAGATGATCAATAAAAAGAATACCATTTAAATGATCTATTTCATGTTGAATGCAAGTTGCTAACAATCCTTCAGCATCAATGATATTATCTTTTTTATTTTCGTCAGTATACTTTACTTTTAAGGATGATGGTCTTTTGATTTTTGCATTGTATCCAGGTATAGACAAGCAACCCTCTTCTCTTTCTTCAAGATTTTTACCTAAACCTATTATTTCTGGGTTAATCATTTTAATTGGAAAAGGTTCAATTTGTTCATCCTTTATTTTTTCATTATATTCTTCTTCTGTTAAATTTTGAGTTTCAAACTTTGTTTTTCCACAATCCATTACAATTAATCTCTTATCAATTGCAATTTGTGTGGCGGCTAAACCAATACCATTTGCATGATACATAGTTTCCATCATGTCATCTAGAATGGTTAAAATCTCTTCATCAATAACTGTTACAGGTTTAGCAGTAACCTTCAAAAAAGGATTAGGTACTTTAATAATTTCTCTAAGACTCATTTAGCAAAATCCTTATGTATTTTATGCTAGTTAATTTAAAAACAATTTGTAATATTATATTATCTTAATATGGAGACAAAATGGATTTAAAATATTTAATTATATTTATCATTTCTTTATTTATACTCTCAATCATAATTTTTTTAATATGTAAATTATATTTTGAAAATAAAAATAAAAATCTTAACACACCTTTAACTCATGAATTATACCAAATCACTGAATTAAAAGGAGCAGTGTCTCAATTAAGCAGTAGTATTGAAGAGAGGTTGGGAAACTTTGGGAATTCTATTGGTAATAGTCTTACACAACAAACTCAAAATACACAAAAGTCTCTTATGGAGATGCATGAGAGATTAGCAATTATTGACAGAGCCCAAGAGAATATTCATTCGTTATCAACTCAGGTTAATGACTTACAAAATATTTTGT
>CACHEH010000019.1 GCA_902578805.1 uncultured SAR116 cluster alpha proteobacterium | reverse complement strand
TCTCTCTTTCTTTAAGTGACATAAAATTATTTTTAGGAATTTGTTCATGATATTCTTTTATGTCATTTTCTTTTACAATCTTTCTATCAAAATCTTCATTTAGTTTTTCATCACTAACATCCCCACTGTCTGATTTGACATGTTTTTTTTCTTCCAAAATTTCATTTAAAATCTTTCTTATTTGATCATGATTATTTTTATTATGACTTTTAATTTTATCTTTTACTTCAACAGATGTTTCATTAACTTTATTTTCATTCATTTCATTAATTGTTTTGGTCTCTTTTGTCGCTTTTTTAATAGTTGAAATAACCTCATCTTTAGAAATTTTTGAAATTTTATTTTTTGTATTAGAAACCCATTGATTAAAATTTTCGTTTGGCTTTGAGGTTAACAAATAGCCTAGTGCGCAAAATACGATAATGTTAAATATTAAAAATTTCATAATTACATCCTTATTTAATTAATTTTTGAATTGTTAAATTTGTTTCTTTTTTTGATCGTTCATAAAATATTACAATTATACTTCTTAATATTGCTGATAGAGGAAGTCCAATAACAGATGTCATGAATGCCATACTAAATTGTTCTGTTAATTTAGAAATAGTTTGATTTATAGTATTAACGTCAAGTTTAGATGCTGATAATTCACCTATACCTAAACTAATACCCAAAAGTGTATATGTGAGGGCTATAGTTGAAATTAAGTTTGATAATTGCAAACCACTTTCAAACCAAAGCTTTTTTTTACTTGTTTCAACACTATACACATTAATAATACAAATTAGAGAAGTAATTGTTAAAAATAATAAGATTACTATGAAAGTATCACCTAAAACTGACATCAACCAATTGAATACAAAAGAAGGTTCATTATTGGTAATTAATACATATATCAGTAATACCATTATGATTGTCCCAAGTACCACGCTAATAGCCTGAGATGATTGATTAAATCGCAAAATAAAATAGTTAATCATTTACGAGTTACCCTAGTATTTATCAAATTTTCAGTTGTTAAACCAATTTTTTCAAGCCAGGTTATGGCAATGGATTTATCCCTTTCTATGGAACTATGTGCAAGAAAAGTTAATTCAAAATTTTCAAAAGCTTTAACAGTTTGATAGGAAGGATTTTTATTGATATTTTTATTATTAATTATCATTCTTTCCATATCTAAAAGTTTCAATTTTATTTTTTCTAACTTATTATTTCTCTCAGTTATTGAAATGGTTTTATCTAAGATAAGGTTTATTGTATTAGCCCTTTCTCTTTCTAATGCGTCAATTGAATTTGCGTATGCAGCTGTACTAATACCTACAATTAAAACCACAGCAGAATTTAATATTAATTTTATCATTTATTTTTCCTTTCTTAAGACTTTGTAAAAATATTGATTACGTTTGTTGGGTCGTTTATACCTCTTGTGTTAGTATCAACGTCATTTACATTAATTTCTGATACTTTCTCGGCAAGCTGCATAGCATCTAATGCTACAATCTTAGCCATATAATTTATGATTTGCTCTTTCATTTCTAAAACAGCAATTTCAGTTTCAATATTATGTATGTAGCTTCTTATGGCTTCCATCTTATTTTTTGGATCTTTAGACAAAATATTTTGAGTACTCATTGGGTGTTTCTCAATTGCTAGTTTGAGAGTATTTATTGCATTTTTATTGACTTGGTATTGTTCAAAATATTTGCTTTTTTTAGAAGTATTGTATGATGTACTCTCTAAAATTTTAAAATCTAAATTTTGGGCTCTTTTAATTGCATTTTTTTTATTTTCTAAAAAAGCATTGTTATGTTTAGAATTAATAGATTTTAAATTTATTCTTTTTTTAATTTTGTTAAAAATCCTTTTTTTAGTTACTAACTTTTGTTTCTTCATTCCTAAAAGATCATTCATATCTTTAATGTAATCGCGTTTATTGATAATAATTTGATGCTTTATCTCAAGGTTTTCTTCCTGAGAAGCTCTTGGCAAGAGAGAGCTGAGTTCGTTAATTTTATCAATTTTATTTTTAATTATGTTATCTTTATTCTGGAGATTTACGGCCAAAATAGATTTATTGAAATCGTTGTTTAGTACCTTGTTTAGATGTTGAGGAGGTAAAACATACATTTTTTCTACTATTTGAGGCTTCCAATCTGTACCTCCTGAATCAGCTAAGCAAGAATAAGAATAAAATGGAGCTAAAAATAATAATAAAGTTATTTTAAGTTTTATGTTTTTCATTTATTTTTTCCTTTTTAATTTTTTGACCAATAATTAAGTCTTTTTAATTCCGATCTAACAATTCGACTATTGTTAGTTAAGGCAAATTTGTTTAATGAGTTATTAGAATTATGGCTTAATATTGTTTTAACGTTTTCTATAAAACTAGATCCATCTTTATAGACTAAGTCTTTATCAAATGTTTCTTGAAAATCTTGAAAATTAAGAGAGGCTTGAATAAGGTTTCCCGCCTTTATATAATTTTGAATACTTAAAGCAGCATTTTTCATTCTTTCAGTTTCATCAATCATATAAGAATTTTCTCTAATCAGTAAATCACAGTCATATAATATTTTAGCACTTTTATTATATAGACTTTCTGCTTCACTATTTTTATTGGAAGCAAGATTGTCAAAACTTTTTCCATCTTCAATACATTCTGAATAAGATCTAAGATTATTACTAATTTTTAGGTCATTGATTTTAGTTTTAATTCTAGCACTTTGATTATTATCAATTACATTACAAGATGATAAAGTAACGCAACAGAATGCTAATATTATTAATTTGTATTTATTAATTTTCATTTTTAAATCTCTTCTAATTAGTTAAAAAAATTACATCATGAACATTGTATGGTGTTGATGATTGAATATTGATGATCTTTCTTTTTGTTCTGACCTTGACATCATAATGTGAGAATTTTGTAACCTTCCTATGTGAATAAATAGTTTTCTCATAACAAGTTTCTGAAACTTGTCTTTTAGGATTGTCAAGTGCAATCATAGACCCAAAAAGGGCTCCAATTGTGCCTGCCCCATGAACATCACTTATTTTGTTGCCTATAACACTACCAATTAGGCCACCAACAGCTATATTAGCAAAATTTGATGAATTGTAATTATGTGACTTTTTGCAAACTAATCTTCTGTCCGGTTCAGAAAAATTTGTAGTTACAGATATTGGAGTTACATCTATGACAACACCCCATTTTGAACCAAAATCCGTTGCTATAGAAATTGAGGTACTAAATAAGTAGGTTAAAATTGTTATAATTATAAATTTTTTCATTTTTTTCTCATAAATAATTAGTTTCGTTATTGTTATGGAAAAGTTAGTAAAATTTTTGTAAAACTAGATTAATTAGGTTGAATATGAGTAAAAAATTTATATTTGTTTTATTAGTTTTTTTTCTTGCTTTTATTAGCTTTGCACAAGGTGGTAATGAAGCTATTGATAGTTTTGGTAAAGCAAAGAAAATTTTAAGAAAAATTCATCTTAATAATCCAATTACATTTTATTGTCGCTGTAAATATCAAAAAAATATTCCTGATTGGAAATCCTGTGGGTTTTCATTCAGAAAAGATAAAAAACGAGCATCTAGGATTGAATGGGAACACGTATTACCTGCATCATATTTTGGAGTTAAATTTAACACTTGGAAAAATGGGCATCATGATTGTAAAAATAAAATTGGTAAGACATTTAAAGGAAGAAAATGTACAGAAAAAATTCATTCAACATATAGAAAAATGCAAGCAGATTTATATAACCTTCAACCCGTTATTGGTGAAGTTAATGGATTAAGAAGTAATTATCAAATTGGCATTATAAATGGAGAAAATAGAGAATTTGGAAATTGTGATATTGAAATAAAAAACAAAATTGTTGAGCCTACTGACAAAATACGAGGAAATATTGCAAGAACATATATGTATATGGAACATGCTTATCCAAAATATGTAATTTTTAACCAAAATTTAAAAAATCTTATTAAAAAATGGGATGAAAAAGACCCTGTTGATGAATGGGAATGCTTTAGAGCGGAGAAAATAAAAAAAATTCAAGGTAATGTAAATCAAATTTTATATGATAGATGCCAAAACCAAGATGAGTTAAACGATATTAGTTCAAATCATGTTAAAATCCAGAATAAAACAATATTTTATAAAAATAATATTAAAAAAAAACCTAATATTAGTAATAAAGGATCATTTAAAGGAAAAGGATCTATTGATGCCTTTAAATAAAAATCACCCTATTGTCTAGATGTAAGCGATTAATGATAAAACTTTTGTCAAGAGCTACATAAAAGATATAAATCAATTCAATTACCAGTTATTGATAAATTCACTAGAGTGTTGAAATTTACTTGTTGGTACTGCTTCACCTCTTGGTATAGGAGCTGTTGGATTAAGTTTATAATTATCAATACCTCTTACTAATTGCCCTTCAAAATGTGGCCAAATTGACAAATCAGCTTTTACATTCACAGGAGAAAACCTCATCGTAAGTCCACATCTTCTATTACTTGATGTATTTGGTTCTGATCCATGTAATAAGGCATCGTTGTGCAAAGAAATTTCTCCTGCTTTTAAGTTCAAAGAAATTATGTCGTCTTGTTTGATTTGATCTTGAGAAACCTCTTGATCTAAAACAAGGTTTTGAGCCTTATTAGTGTGATGCTTAAATTCACCTTGAATATGACTTCCTTTGACTACTTTCATGGCTCCATTTTCTTCATTTGTGTCATATAGAGCAAGCCAAACTGTAACAGCATTTGCTGGAAATAAGGGCCAATATTGTGCATCTTGATGCCATGGGACAACTGATCCATCTTTTGGTTCTTTTAGAAAAAATTGACCTCCCCATAAAAAAAAGTTAGGACCTAATAAATCTTCTACGTAATCAAGTATTTCAGGAGTTGTGCATAATTTGTAAAACTTATTACTAGCTTTATGCCATTGTGCTGTTTGGTTTATATTAATGCTCTTATCTACTTTTTGACTTAAAGAAACAAAAAAATCATTTAAATCATTTTTTGCATCTGAAGAAAAAACAGGTAAACCAGTCAAATAACCATATTGTTTATATTGATTTTTTTCTTCAGTTGATAAACGTCTTACTTTTTTTGAAATTTTAAACATTTTATCTTAATTTATAAATATAATTAACGAATAAATTCACCATTGATTTGCAAACTCTCTTGAGTATTGAAATTTCTTAATTGGAGTGCCCTCTCCTCTAGGGATTTCTGCAATTGGGTTATGTTTAAAATCATCAACACCTCTGGCAAGTTGTGTTTCAAAATGTGGCCAGATTGATAAATCTGCTTTCACGTTCACTGGGGCAAATCTCATAGTTATTCCACAGCGCCTTCTATTTGAATTATTTGCTTCTGAACCGTGAAGCAAGCCATCATCATGTAAAGAAATATCACCTGCCTTTAAATTCAATGAAATTATATCATCTTGTTTGATTTGGTCATAAGAAACCTCTTGATCAAGAACAAGATTGCTAGCCCTATTAGTACGATGCTTAAACATTCCTTGTTTGTGACTACCTTTTACAACTTTCATAGCCGCATTTTCTTCATCAGTGTCATATAATGCCAACCAAACTGTTACCGATTTAGCTGGTGACAAAGGCCAATATTGAGCGTCTTGATGCCAAGGAACTACAGAGCCATCTTTTGGTTCTTTTAAAAAAAATTGACCTCCCCATTGAAAAAAGTTTGGGCCCAATAAATCTTCAACATAATCAAGAATTGCAGGAGTTCTACATAAATTATAAAATTTTAAACTAGCTTTATGCCACATATTAGTTTGATTAATATCAATGTCATTACTTAATCGAGAACTCAAAGAAACAAACAAATCATGTAAATCATCCTTTGCTTCATCATCAAAGACTGGTAAACCAGTCAAATACCCATCTTTTAGATATTTGTCCTTTTCTTGATTTGTTAGTCTTCTTACTTTACTTGAAATTTTAAACATATTGACCTTATATAATTATAATTTATAACACTTCAAATAAACCAGCTGCGCCTTGTCCTCCTCCAATACACATTGTGACCACCGCATATTTGATTTTTCTTCTTTTGCCTTCCATTAGTGCATGACCAACCAACCTTGCTCCACTCATTCCATATGGATGACCAATAGATATAGAGCCTCCATTAACATTTAAGTTTTCATTTGGAATTCCTAACTTATCCCTACAATAAATTACCTGAACTGCAAAAGCTTCATTTAATTCCCATAACCCTATATCATCCATTTTTAAATTATTTTGCTTTAATAATTTTGGAACAGCATAAACAGGACCTATTCCCATCTCATCAGGTTCACATCCAGCAACGGCTACTCCATGACATATACCAATAGGATTTAAATTTCTTTTCTCTGCAAGTTTCATAGACATCAATACAGATGATGAAGATCCATCTGATAGTTGGCTAGCATTTCCAGCAGTTATAAATGAGTTTTTGCCCATTACTGGTTTTAAATTTCTTAGACCCTCAATGTCTGTGGTGGGTCTGTTACATTCATCTTTAGTTATTTTTATTTCTTCATAAGATATTTGATTGTTTTCTTCATTTTTTAATAGCTTCATTGTTTTAACAGGTATAATTTCTTCATTAAAGAAACCCTTATTCTGAGCGATAGCAGTTCGTTTTTGACTTTGAAGTGCGTATTCATCTTGTTTATCTCTACTAATATTATAACGTTTTGCTACAACTTCAGCTGTATCAATCATATTCATATATATATCAGGCTTATTTTTCATTAGTAATTTATCTTGAGATTTATATTTATTAGAAAATTCATTTTGAACCAATGAGATTGATTCAACTCCTCCACCGACAGCGATATCCATTTCTTTGCAAGCTATCTTTTTTGCACCAATTGCAATAGCCATAAGTCCCGATGCACATTGTCTATCAACACTCATGCCTGGAACATGAACTGGCAAACCAGATGATACAGCAGACAACCTTCCAATATTATATCCTTGACTTCCTTGCTGAACAGCAGCTCCTAAAATCACATCTTCTATTTCAGATGGATCTAACCCAGCTTTTTCTATTGACGCTTTTATAGAAAAACTAGCTAGTGTAGGAGCATCTGTGTCATTAAATGTACCCCTATAAGCTTTTCCAATAGGTGTTCTTGCAGTTGATAAAATTACAGCTTGATCCATAAAATCCTCTTTTTGTTATCTCTTAAATATATGTTAGATTATTTTTTCCTGAAATATCTTCGCCTCTCATGTGATATATTTTTCTATCTTGATATTTGTTCGCATTTAATTTTGAAAATAAGTTTTTATCTTTTACCATTTGATGGTCAAAAACACTTGATGTTGGCATAAAGCGCATTGTAATAGCTCTTCTAGCCATTGAGGAATTGTTTGCTTCGGAACCATGTACTAAATAAACATCATGTAATGAAATCTGTCCTCTTTTAAGTATCAAATTAACTGCATCTTTTTCGTTATATTCACTTTCATCAAGTTCCTGATTTAATGTTAAATTTTTATTATCATTAATATTATGATTTTTAAGTTTTTTTTCTTTATGTGAACCTTTAATAAAACGCAAACATCCATTTTCAACATTAGCGTCGTCTATTGCTAACCAAACTGTACATGTTGCTAATGGTCTAATTGGCCAATATTGTCCATCTTGATGCCATGGAGTTGCATGGCCATTGATAGCAGGTTTGGCAAAAAAACTTGAATTCCATAAAGCAAAATCAGAACCTAAAATTTGTTCAACAAAATTCAAAATTATTTCATTTTTACAAAATTCTAGAAAACTTTCATCATAATGTAAGATTGCAGGACAATAATTTTTAAATTGTGGGTATTTTTCTAATAATTCATAATGTCTTTTTTCAATTTTTTTTAATAAATTTTCAGGCATCTTAAAGTCAGGTATAACATAACCATCATCTTCATATTGCTTTAGTTGTAATTCTGATAACAAAATTATCCCCTTATATTTGGTTTTATTTTTTCAATGTAACAAACTCACTTAAAAAACTCTTTCACCCTCTAGCATAACTCTATGCATAACTCTCAACTGACTTGTATCATAATCTGAGTTTGCTCTATGCATAGTGCAACGGTTGTCCCAAATTACTAAATCACCTTTTTCATAATTATGACTATATTGATATTTTTCTTGAAATGAAAAATTATATAATTCATCTAACAAAACGTCACTTTCTATTTCATTTAATCCGTCAATATAATCTATTCTATTGGGATTAATATAAACTGATTTTTTGTTAGACATAGGATGTGTTCTAATTAAGGGATGATCAACAGGAGGAGTTTCTAGTTCTTGTTCTTTTGAAAGTTTTGCAACTTTTGAAACATTTCGTCTGCTTTGCCATTTATGGATTGCTCGGGAATTTGATATTTTATTTTTTATACTAGAAGGAAGATCATTATAAACTAAGTAACAATTTATAAAATCTGTTCCACCTCCATTTTCTGGAAGTATATCTGGATATATAAAAGTTAAAGTTGCTGGTTTATCTCTATAAGAATCATCAGTATGCCAATGACTTGCATATACTGCAGGTTTATTATCTTTAGTTCTATTTGTAACAACTATTACCTCTGGAATATTTTCAATAGTCTCATCTTTAACAAAATATTTTTTTGGTATTCCAAATATCTTTGAAATCTCAACTAATTTGGTCGGACTAAGATTTTGATCTTTAATGCATATAACTAAATGATCTGTAATCGCTTTAATTAATTTTTTTTTGTCATCTTTACTTATTTTATTATTTAAATCTAAGCCCGTTATTTCAGCTCCCATCACATTTGAAAGTGATTTGATTTTAAACTCTGCCATGACACTCCCCAGTCATAAAAGATTTATTTGATAATGCTAATAAATAAAAAAAAAATTACAAGAATCTAATTAACAAAAGAATATAAAAGGGTTTAAAAAAAAGACCTCAAAACAACCAAAGGCTTTGACATAATCAAACCAATCATTCTTAATAAACTAAATGTAGTAATTAAAAATGGGACTAATAAAGACAAAACAAAAATCATTTTAAAATCAAAATATACTTCAATATTAAATATAAAAATTAGCAATACATAACTCACTATAAATCCAATAATTAGAGAAACAACTGACGAAATTAATCCTACTATGAAGTATTCTTTGAACCAAAGATACGAAATTCTTTTTGGAGTGGCACCTAGTATTTTTAAAATGGCAACTTCATATAATTTATCTTTTTTACCTACATCAATTATACCTGCTAAAACTATGATACCAGAGAAAAGAGTTACTAAAGCTATAGAATTGATAATAATTATTAATAGATTTAAAATAGACTTTATTGATTTATAACTTTCTTCAATAGAAATAGAGGAAATATTTGAAAATTTAGAAACTATTTTTTCAACAAAACCATTATTCAAATTTTGTCCAATATTTTTTGTGGTTGCAATCCATGAATGAGGAGCGTTTTCAATATTACTATTACTTAATATAAATATAAAATTTATATCCATATTCTCCCAAATAATTTCCCTTGTATTGAAAATTTGGGCCTCAAAGCTTCTCCCAAGAATATTAAATTTAATTTTATCTCCAATCTTTAAATTCAAACCTTTTGCAATTTTATCACCAATTGAAACTAAAAGAGGACCATCATAGTTTTCATGCCACCACTTACCAGAAATTAATTTAGTATTATTAGGTATTTTATTACTCCAAGAAAATGCTCTATCTCTTCTTAAGACCCATTCAACTTCTTTATCTACTTTTAGACCTTGAACTGATTGGTTATTTATGTCAGTAATGCGCCCTCTTAACATAGGTTGTGAATTGAAATTATTATCCCCTAAAAATGACAATGCTATGGTTCTAATTTTTTCGATTTGCTGAGGCTGTATGTCAATTAAAAAGTGGCTAGGGGCTTGTTGATTTATTGCAGCAGTAATTCTTTTATCAAGACTTGATTCAATTATATTTAATGTAATTAAAAGTGATAATCCTATGCTAAAAGAAATTACTATTGATCTTGCAAATGAATTACTTTTAGTAATTGCTTTTCTAATGTATTCAAATGTTGTTCCTAATTTAAATTTAATTTTTGACAAAATATAAAATTTTAAATTTGTTAGTCCATAAATGAGAACAAAAGATACTGTCATTGATATCAAAATATAAAATGATAATTTTTTATCATTTATTAAATTCATTGTTAAAATACACAAAATAGATATCAATATAAAAATTATACTTTTTATTTTATAAGTTGTTTCATTCAATGAGTTTTCAGATGAATTTCGTATTAACTCGATTGGTTTAATCTTATAAGTCTTTAAAAGAGGTAAAATAGTAAATAAAATACATGTAATTAATCCGTATAAAAAACTAATTAAAATTGGGTGCAAAAAAATTGATGGTTTAAATGTTTTAAAAAGTTCCTGACTTATAATTGGTGAAAAAAAATATGGAATTGATGCTCCTAGCATTATGGCAGGAATAATACTTATTAAAAAAATCATTAGAATTTGATTAAGATATATATTTAATACTTTTGAATTTTTTGCTCCTAATGATTTCATTATAGCTATATTTTTAGTTTTCTTAATTATGTAGCCTTTTACTCCGTTCGAAATTCCCACACCAGAAATCAAAAGAGTTATCAAGCCAACTAAGGAAATGAAAATTGAGGTTCTATCAACAAAATTATTAAAATTATTTGTAGTGTTTTCAATACTCCTTATAGAAACATTCGTCCCTTTTACTAAATCATTTAAAAATGCTAAATTAATTTTATCTTCATTATTTGGGATAAATTTTATTTTGTATTTAATTAGTGATCCAGCTTTTATTAGACCTGTCTCTTTTAGGGCATCTATAGAAAGTAACACTCTTGGTCCAAACGTAGCAAAAGAAAACATTCGATCCGGTTCTTTTTCTATTATCCCATTAATTTTAAATTTTGATTTACCTAAATAGACAAAATCACCAACACGAATGCCAAGTTGATCTTTTAAAGATTTATCGATTAAGATTTGTTTTTCATTCTTTTTAGTTCTAAAAGATAATTTAACTTTCTGATAAGGAGATATTAGAACTTTTCCAACCAATGGATAGTAATTGTCTACGGCTTTTAATTCTACAATACGACGCTTTGGTAAAGATTGAGAGTCATAAGATAGCATAGTTCTTAACTCAATTATATGGGTAGTCCTCCCATTTTCTTCTAACCAACTTTTGATATTTTTTGGAAATTCTTGATAAGTAGTTGATAATTCAAATTTACCACCCAAAATCTCTTCTCTTTTATTCTTGATTTCAGATTTAAGATTTTCAGAAATACTGCCTACAGCTGAAATAATAAATATGCCTAAAAATATCGAAGCAACAACAATTTTAAATTCATTGAATGATCCACGTAATTCTCTAAAAGATAAAGTTAAGTTTTTAAAAGTTTCTATAAACATGGTGGTTATTTATTTCACTATTAGGCCATTATCTATTTTTATAATTCTATCGCACAATTTCGCCACGGACGTATCATGAGTGACTAAAATTAAAGTAGACCCAAAATCTTTTTTTAATTTGAAAAGTAACTTAATCACATCTTCACTATTTTTTTTATCTAAATTCCCAGTTGGTTCATCAGCAATTAAAATTTCAGGATTTGATATTAACGATCTTGCTATAGCGACCCTTTGCTGTTCTCCACCAGATAGTTGATGAGGATAATGAAATATTCTGTTTTTTAACCCCACTGCAGTTAATAACTCCATTGCCATTTTATTATTTTTAAAATCACCTGATATTTCAATTGGTAAATTGACATTTTCAAGAGCCGTCATTGAAGGTAAGAGATTGAATGATTGAAAAATTATACCAATATTCTCGGATCTATATAAAGCCAAACCATCTTCTTTAAGATTATGTATAGGCAAATTGTTAAAAAAAATTTTTCCTTTAGATATCAATTCCAAACCAGCAATACACATAATTAAGGTAGATTTTCCTGCTCCACTTTCCCCAATTATACCGACACTTTCATTTTTAAAAATTTTAAGATTAATTCCTTTTAGAACATTTATTATTTCAAATGAGCTTTTCAGATCTACATGAACATTTTCTAATTCAATAAGTTTTTTTTTATTTTCATTTTTCAATTTAGATGTCATTTAAAAAGTCTTTTGATTTTAAAAAATAATCTTTATTAAAAAAATTAATCAAGTTAAATAAAATGATGAAATTTATTTTAAGATTATTTTATACATTAATATTTGTATTTTCTTTTATAGAACTTGCATATCCAAAAACAACAAAAATTATTTTTTTTGGAGATAGTTTAATTGCAGGTTATGGATTAATTAATGAAGATAATTTTGTCAGTCAATTAAAACAAAAAACCAAAAAAAACAAAATGAACAATGTAACTTTGTTCAACAGTGGTGTTTCAGGAGAAACATCTTCAGGTTTATTGAATAGATTTAAATGGGTTCTTGAAGATAATTATGATGGTGTAATCATTTTGATTGGGGCTAATGACGCATTAAGAGGGATTGATCCAAGTTATACACGTCAAAATATTGAAAAAATATTAAGTTATTTAAAAAAAGAACAAATCCCAACTATGTTAATTGGTATGAAAGCACCCAATAATTTAGGAGAAATATATGTAAATGAGTTTAATGCAATTTATCCTAAGCTGTCAAAAAAATATGATACAGCTTTTTACCCATTTTTTTTAAAAGATGTAGTTCTAAAACCTGAATTAAATCAGAAGGATATGATACATCCCAACAAAAAAGGCGTAAGCATAATTGTAAACAATTTTTTCCCGTACTTTTTAAAGTTTTATAAGAATTTAAAATAATCATCTTCTAAAAATCAAATATCTTACTATTCGAAATAATCCTCGTAAAGCTATCGATCTAAAAAATGGATTGCTTAGTAAAGTTTTTAACTTGTTTTTGATGTGTGGTAATTTAATTTTTAATGACCATAATATTATAAATAATATAAAAAAAATTATTATCGTTTTTATCATATTAAATTAACACTGATTTCACCTAATTCACCAAAATTAGCAATAACAATATCTCCTGATTCAACTGGTATAGGTTTAGAACATGTTCCTGTGGATATTATCATATCCTTTTTAAGAACAATATTATTTTGAGATAATTCATTTACCAACCAGGTTAATGCAATTCTTGGATCACCTAAAACATTTGATCCAATACCCTGATATGAGTATTTTGAATTTGATATTGAAAGTTTAAAATTAGAAAAATCTATATTTTCCCAATCTATTTCAATTGGTGGAGAAATAACAAATTTGTCAGCACATGCATTATCAGCTATGAGATTAAGTTCGCCAACTGATGAGAAGTTATTGAATCTAGAATCAGGAAATTCAATAGCTATATATAAAGTATCAACTAATTCCATTACCTCTTCTAAACTAAATAGAGTTTTACTAGGTTTAATTAATGAACCAATCTTAAATGCGAATTCTGGTTCAGCAACTCCCATCTTATTATATCCTAATGCTATTGTACTATTTGGATTAGTTACTTTTTCTTTAAATATTCGTCCTGCTAAAGGACCTGAGACCCCTATATGATTTTGACCATCTTTACTAGTAGCTGCTATCTTCCAACCTAAAATTGTGTTTTTACTAAAAACTTCAATCTGTTCTTGAATTTTATAAGCTTCATTTCGAGAATAAGGCATAATGTTGTCTGGTAAAGTTTCTATTTTTTTACCATTTTCCCAATTATTCCAAATTAATTTTGCGGCTTCCATTTAAGAATAACTCCATAAAAAATATTAATTTTTATTTGTTTTTGTTATTAAGATTTTTAAAAAGCATTTTAAACAAACTTGATTTTGAGCTACTTTGGATATTCCATTTTTTTTTTAATATTCTATATAGATATAAGCAACCTATACCTATTATTAAATATAAAATAGCTGATGGATTTTCCATTAATAAACTCTTAAAATTTTTTAATTAGGTTAATTTCATATTTTAACCATTGTTAGTCAAGAAAAGTATTATTTTAAAGTATCACGTTTAAAAAAAAACCTTACTATTTATTGTATTCTTTCAACTCATCATTTCACTTAATTTTTATTTTGTGTTAATAAATACAAATGAAGATTGTTGTTGGTATTTTTCTATTCTTTTGTGTACTGAATATAGCAATGTATTCTATTTCTTTTTTTGGATAGTCTAAAAATCATCAAATATGTCAAATTTGTTTTTTCCAATCTGGACCTAACATGCACATCCATAAACCTAACCCCGTAGCTAAAAGACCAAAGCTAACACCATAAAAAACAAAATTTAATGATAAGTCATTAAAAGTTACATAATAACATATAATTGAAACTGATAATAATCTTATGATACCCACAATCACAGGATAAAATATCTTTCCTAGACCTTGACTTGCAAAATACAAAGTTTGCCCTGCGGCAAAAAAACAATAAAAAGGCGCAACAATTATCAAATATGAGGATGCATAATCTCGAATTAAGGTGCTTGATTCAAAATTACTTAACCAAATATCTGGAAAAATGGTTACAGTTGCACCTAATAGCCCAACGATACAAAAGGAGATAAATGCACCTGTCCATGCTATCAATTTTGCTCTAGGTAATTGTTGTGCACCTACATTTATCCCAACTGATGCTGTTAGGACTGAACCAATTCCAAATACAAGTGGTGTTATAATTATTTCTAATCTACTTCCTAAACCGTATCCTGCAAGCGCCTCAACACCATGTTTGCTTACAGCGGCAGTAACAACTGCAACAGTCCCAGCAATCGTTATACTATTAATTAATCCTCCACCACCAACTTTCATAATATCTTTAAAAGAACTTAAACTAATTGAACCTGGAGTTAGTTTGATGATTTTTTGTTTAAGTTGTAAATTAAATACTAAATATAACGCCATTATAAAATGGCTAATCACCATAGCTACTGCAGGCCCTATAATTCCAATACTTGAAAAACCAAACCAACCTAAGGTCAATGTTCCCGCAAGAATGATTTGAAAAAAACAACCTATGATTTGAACAATTGCAGGTGTAATAACATCACCAATTGCTCTAAAGATTGCTGAAAGAATATAAACCAACCATATAAAAATAGCACCTCCAAAACTTACCTGAGAGTATAATATAGCATACTCTAAAACATTCCCTTTAGCTCCCATCTTTATAAAAATATAATCTGGAAAAAATAAAAAAAATATCGAGTAAATTAGAGAAAGAACGATTGCAATTATGATTGCATGCCATGCAGCTGAATTAGCCCCTGGAATATTACTATTACCCAAATGTCTCGATATTGATGAAGTGGTAGCCCCACCTATGGCCCCAGCTGACATCATTTGCATTACAGATAGAAACGGAAAAACTAATGCTAAACTTGCTAATTCTATGTTTCCTAACTTAGATATAAAAAAAGCATCCATAAAAATAATTATTGGCATTGAAGAAACACCTAAAAAATTAGGTAACGACAGCTTACAAACCATTTTAAAGACAGAGCCTTTTAATATAATATCTATGTTATTTTTCATAAGCTCAGTTTTAAATTTATATTACAAAGGAAGAGGTGGGCAAAGCCCCTTTGATTTTAGAATATCAAATGCTTTGAAAGTATTTTCAACACCTTCTTTTACTGTTATAGATGGATAATCTCCTACATAAGTTCTTAATGGACTGTCATCCAAGTCAGGCGGAAACGGAAATGGGTTATCAATATAACTTACATTAGCACTCGGTTTAAGTTGTTTTAATAGGGATATCCCATATTCTATAGTTTCACAGCTACCATTAAGATTAAAAACTGTTGCATCTGATATATCCTCACTTATTGCGCTAATAAACGCTGAAGCTGCTTCTCCAACGTATAACCAACTATATTTACCATTAAAAGGTATTTCATATTCTTTATTTAAAACAGCTGCTTGTATTGCCAAAGTATTTTTGGAACTCATACCCTGATCTCTTGCCAGACCATAAACAATATTGGGCCTAATACCAATTGAAGGCACATCCCAATCAGCCCAGTAAACATAAGCAGTGTGCTCATTAGCTAACTTATATACACCATACAGAGTTTCTTTCCATGGCCCTTTTGGTGGCATAGCCAGTGCAGCAACCGAGGAAGCATAAACTATTCTTTTTAATTTTATTTCTTTTGCAATTTGAAAAATATTAATTGTTCCCTCAACGTTTACACGTGCACCTAGAGCAGGGTCAGCAGCACAGAATGGGACTTGTAGTCCTGCGAGATGAATAATTGCACTGGGTTTGTAATTAAGAATAATATCTTTTAACATAGTAAAATTTGTAATATCACATTTTTCCCATTTAATTTTAGCAGCCTCTTTTCCAAGTATAAGCTCTAAACGATCCTTTTTGTTGGATAAATCTATGCCCACACATGGTATACCAGATCTGTAAAGAATAGATAATATCCAACTGCCTATACAACCACCTGAACCAGTTACAATTACTGGTGATTTGAAATTATGCTCTTTTAAAAGAAATTTTTCTGTAAGAAACTCTAAATGCATTTTGAATTACCAATTATGATTGATGTAAATACGATATAGACTACAAGTAAAGCAAAAAAATTACAAAATCTCTTTAACAAATTTATTTATGTCTTTTGCTAGTGTTATTGGTTTTTCCATTGCAGCAAAATGCCCTCCAGAATTATAAGAAGACCAATGTTTGATATTTTTATAAAATTGAGACGCCAAGCTGATTGGTGGCGAAAATAATTCTTTTGGAAACTCACTATAACCCATGGGAGTTTTAATTGGCTCTTTTTTACTAATGGGCCAATCTGATCTATGTCTAGCATAATATGGCCAGAATGAAGCGCCTATACATCCTGTTATCCAATATAACGTTATATTAGCTAACAACTTATCTATACTAATTTTAGAAAATAAATTACCATCATGATCTGTCCAAGTATAGAATTTTTCACTGATATATGCACATAATGATACTGGTGATGCATTTAGTGCATGGGCAAGAGTAAATGGCTTAGTACCTTGTAGTTGTTGATATCCAGTCTCGTATAAAATAAATTTTTTAAGCTTAAGATAATATATTTCTTCTGCTTTGTTTTTGGGTGACTTGTCCAACGCTCTTGGGAGGGGTAACATATTTAAGTGTATGCCTCTTATACAATCTGGATCCTTATTAGACATAATTGATGCAATAAAGGATCCTAAATCTCCACCTTGAATAAAATAATTTTTATAACCTAAACAATTCATAAGTTTCACGAAATGATTAGAGATTTCGACAAGATCCATCGGTTTTTGGTTTTTAGAAAAAGAAAATCCAACATTTGGTAATGACGGAATGACAAGATCAAAGGGTTGACTTCCTAACAAATTATTTTTGTTTGGATTTGTCAATAAAGGTATAAGATCAAAAAATTCAAATATTGATCCAGGCCAACCATGTATAAGTAACATTGGTAATGCATTTTCCTCAGGAGATTTTAAATGTAAAAAATGAGTTTTTGTACCCTTATCAATAAAATAAAATTGATTAAAAGAATTTAGTTCCCTCTCTGATTTTTCCCATGAAAATTTATTTTTCCAATAATCTAAAATATGAGCTAGTCTATTATAACTTATACCTGCATCTTTATTGAAATCCGTTGCCCAATCTATAATTCTACTACTAGAGATTTGTAATTTTAGGTTTTCTATTACTGTTGGATTTGTAACTGAAACAAATTTTTCCATAATTGATGATTACCCTTAACCTATTTAAAATATTTATATCGTAGTTATTGTTTTTCAAAAAAAAAGAACCAAATATAAATATGTCACATTCAAAATACAAAAATGCTAAACTTATTTAAAAAAATTCTTATCACCTTATTCCTTATTCTAAATATTTTTACTCACTTCATTTATTCTTCTAATGCAGATACTTTCGTTTATTCTGGTGGTTGCTTCTGGTGTACTGAAGCTGACACAGAAAAGCTTGATGGTGTGTCTGATGTTGTAAGTGGGTTTACTGCAGGTACAACAAAAGATCCAAAATATATACCCGGACAGTGGGGAGACCATCGAGAAGCTGCATTAGTAATATATGATCCCAAGAAAATTACATTTAAAAAACTCGTAACTCATGTATTTGCAACAATAGATTATGAAGACAATAATGGGCAATTTTGTGACAGGGGAAGATCTTACACACCAGCGATTTATTATAAAAATGACGAAGAAAAAAAAATTATTTTATCTCTAGCTCCAAAATCATCAATTGTTCCTGTTGAAAAAGAAAGCAGATTTTATCCAGTAAGAGAAGAACATCAAAATTATTATAAAAAGCAAACTTACAAGTATGAATATTACAGATTTATGTGCAGAAGAGATAGTCGTTTAAAACAGTTAAATAATAATTAAACTTTAGCTAAATTTCTATTCCCTCTTGGATCCACCCAACCAATTAAGCCATCTTCTCTTTTATAAATCATATTAAGCCCACTATGCTTTTTATTTCTGAACATTAGTGCTGATATGTTTCCAAGTTTCATTTTTTCGAGCGCATCAACAACTGTTAATTCTTCGATTTCTGTATTTAGTTCTGCAAAAATAAGTGGTTCATCGTCATTATCTTGTTCTTTTTTAAAATTACTTGATGAAGGTTCATTTATAATTTGAAAGTGAGCATCTAACACATTTGATTTATGTGAATTTTCGTTGTGTTTATAATTTTTAATTTTTCTTTTATAACGCCTTAGTTGTTTTGAGAGTTTTTCTAAAGTGGAATCGAATGCTAATTTTGCAGTTTCACCACTTGATTGCGCTGTAAATTCCATTTTTTTTGAAATATGAAGTACTATAATGATATAAAAAATTTTATTTTTTTTTGAAAGACTTACAATTGAAGAAACAGCATTAGGGAAATATTTATT
>CACHEH010000018.1 GCA_902578805.1 uncultured SAR116 cluster alpha proteobacterium | reverse complement strand
TCAACATCATGTCTTTCTCTAAATTGTTTTGACTTGGTTTCGTGTAATGTTAATTCATTTCCCCAAAAATTAATGTCAATCCAACGACCTTCTTCCTGATTTCCAGTTTGACAACCTAATATATCACAATAGAATTTTAAAGCAGTTTTAATATTCCCAGCAGGTATTGCTAGATGAAAACAGTTAGTCATTGTTTATCTCCTAATATAAAATTTAGTTAACCAGATTCCAGTATCACAATTATGTAAGCAATTTCTTTAGTTAGTAGTTATAATATTTTATACATATAAATAAGTCAAAATTAGCTTATAGACTTCAATAGTTTTTTTAATAATTTTTTTGATTTACCATAAACTTTTACTTTTTTAATTTTATCTAAGTTAGTTTTATCTTCCCCAACAACAACTAATCCAATCATTCCCATAGCTTTATGGGGAGTACATTGATATAAATATATGCCAGGTTTAGTAAATTTAAAATTTGCATCTTTACTAATTTTTGATTTGAATTTAGACACTCCTTTTGGCATACCAATAAATTCTACATTGTGACCTTTATCTACTGACTTCCAAGTTACTTCGTCATTAACTTTAATAGATATAACTTTTTCAGAATAAACCATTTTTTCTTTCCCAAGTTTATTTAGCATATCAATAGTATGATTTTCTGCATGAGAAAAACTTGAAATTAATAAATATAAGAACACTGTTAGAATAGATACTGATTTAGTTTTAAACATTTTTTTCCTCTCGATAATTCACATATTTATGTAAGTATTTGGATCTTAATTTTAAACCCATATTCTAAAAATTGAATAAGATAATATCGTATAAAATTTCAATATACAATTTGTAAAAAAAATATGGATAAAATTAAATTCATAAAGAGAATTAATTCTAAAAATTGTTTGTCTCTTACTAATTGCTTCGTATATGAATTAGTTCTTATTAGAAAATAATGTTTATTATATGTCAGTAAAAAAACTCAATAGGTTAATAAAATCAGAACTTCATTTCAGAGAGCAGAACAGCTAGTTGGGCACCATGCATGTCTCTATCAAAAACATCTCCTTGTATTATCTTCCTAGGAAAAGAAAATTTAATTACATTTAAATTATCAATCTCAAATCTCTTCAAATCTTGTTCACTTATCATAAGCAAACTTGAAATTTTTGCATTTCTCAATTTATTACAAACATCTTTATATATCTTTTTATCTCCACAAAATACATCGATAGTAATCCAAAAAGGTCCTGCATTTTTGGATCTTATTTTTTTTACTTTTACACCTAAAGTTGACAAATTATACCTCTGAAATTTGAATTTGAAAGGCATCCATTGGATCATCCAATTCTAATATATGGTTCAATGCAAATTCATAAACACACCCCCTATCTGAATGAACTGGAGAAAATGGAAACGCAAAGGTAGGGAGTTCTTCATTAAAAGAAAGTGGAAAATGTAATAAAAATGGATTTATTAATTTTGCTATTTCGATTGATATTTCATTTTTTGACGTAATCAAACACAAAACACCTACTTCAACGGGATTTCCTAAATTTTTTTCTAATTCCCCCAAGATTGAATCAAGGCCTATATGTCTGAATTCAATTGAATATTCTGAAGAGTTTATATCCATTCTTTCATTAATTTCTTTTTTTAAGAAGATTGATAGTTTATCTGTCCATTTTTTTATATTTTTCACATAATTATGATCTCTTAATAATACTAATAAAGAAGTTTGATATCCTGCAATCTTAGCTCCCTCTAACTTAACATTGTAATTTATTGACGAATTCCAGATTGCACCCTCAACTCTGACCTTTTTTCTGTCAATATTATAATAATTAGAGTAGGTTACATCCATATGTCCTCCTGGTTCATGTAAAATATAAGGATCAGCATTTTCATAAAGCATGTGAGCAGCAACTGTTTGAGAAGTACAGAATGCATTTTTAGACATTGGCTCGACAGTAAATCCAGTTTTGTCAAATTCTACCATCACAACGCCAGATGTAGGATTTGTTGAACATAGCGCACCACACTCAGCAACTTTAGCTCCATGCCAAGAAGAACCAGGATTAGCACCTTTCATTAGAGGTAAAGCAGAGATAATTGCAGTATCAGTTGTCCTACCAGCAAGAATAATATCAGCCCCTGTATTGATGCATTCTTGTATTTGTTCAGCTCCTGCAAGCGCAACTATATTTGTCATTTCGTCAATTACTTTATTATTTAGCTTAGGGGCAGGATTTAAAGAAAGAATTTTATTTAATTTATAACTTTCTTTGATATAGTCTTTTTGTTGATCACAATATAATTTTGCAATTTTTAAATGTTGATTTAACTCTTTAGCTAATTCAATTGTAATGTTCTCCATCCAATCAACCATTCCGTTTGTTCCACAAGTACCACAAGAACCAATAACCAGTGGGACATTAGCTTTTTTTCTAGCTATCATAAGACTTTTCCATTCTGCTTTTATAGCAGCACGTGAGTACTTTGATGTCCCTGAACCTAGAGAAAATGGACCACTATCAGTAGAGCCTCCATCAATACTAATTATATCGGGATTATTTTTAATGCCATTATTGAGAGCTTCTAAATCAAAACCTAAACCCAGAACTCCTGAAGGAACTAAAACTTTAATAGGTAACATTGCATAATTATAGATATATTTTATTAATTTTGGAACTTACATTTTTCTATAATTAATATAATAGCTCTAATTGATACAATACATCCAATTTTTTTCGTTTATAACTTCGCCTACAAATAAAAATGGCTCATTTCCAGTTTTTTTAGCATAATCTATCAAATCTGCACTTTTATCTGATTTTATAGTTAATCTATTATTTTTGACCAATCCTTTTGATCCAGTCAGCACTATAAATTCAGATGACAAATCTACTAGACCACTTCTCGGTTGTTTCGGAACCATTATCTTCCCGTATTTGTATCCCCATGAATTTAAGCAATTAATTGAAATATCAATATATTTGGCCTTAACTTTAATTAAGCATTGTTGAAAAATATTTTTATTTATCCCCTCTAAACTACGTATAGGATAGTCAAGATTGATATCCTCTTTACAGGAAAGATTTTTCCATTTGTTAATCTGATTATCTGATGGAAAAATAATAATTGTATTAAAATATAATTTTGATTTTACTAAAATTTCTAGCTTTATTTCTGAATTAAATTTTGGATGATCTAAAACTTTAGTCTTAATATTTTGAGAATTAAGTTTTTGTTTATGTAATTTTATAATTTTATTTATATCATTTCTTTGCGATAACGGTGTTACAATTTTCTTTTTAAAAAGTTTAACAAACTTTTTACCTCCTTCTTCTTCTCCGTAGTATTTATAATATTGATTGTCTAAAACACTTAATTGATATAATGAGTCAAAAGATGGTGGAGCAAATTCTCTTATTTCCATAATATTATTGTTAGAACCAATTGAGTACCATTTTGAAAGAGTCCCTCTTGACATCCCAAGTTTTTGAGCTAGTTCAACCTGACTATTTTCTAACTGATTCAATGCATTCGTAATTGCTTCTGCCATCTCAAATATGCTATTTTTGACTTTATTTTTGGCTAAATTAATTTTTATTACATGATCATCAAGTGACATTATATTTGAAATTTTTGTGTTCATTTTTAATTTTATATTAGTCTAGAGTTGAATGAATATTTACTAAAATTTTTTACCACCTTTTTGAAGTCGGTTAGCAAGTTTATGATCCGCTCGTGTTTTATTGTACTCTAACTTTTCGTAAATTGTTTCACCTAAATTAAAATTCCTCGATTCAGCCAGGTCTAATATTCTAATTACAGCGTCAGCGAGTTCAACCTCCATCATTGATTTGTGTTTTAAATGATTATCCATTAATCCTTTTCTTGCACCTTCCATAGCCTCGCTAATTTCTGAATGTATTAAACATAATAATTCTCCGATATTTCTATCTTTTTTTCTACCTTCAGCATCATGCCACCAACCGCCCTTAACAGCCGCTTTATGGCAATCTTTTGCACAGCCATTTACCCCCAAGATATTTTTATTCATAAATTAATCCTTCAAGTAATTAGGTTCTAAAAATTAGACATTATTAAAAAACTTGCCATACCTATAGATATTGTGACAAGAACATTATTCCAAATTAATGCAACTAATATTGCTATAAAAGCAGCATATAATTTAAAATTGTCAATTAAAAATAAATTCTTATTTTCAATAATTGATAAGTCACTGATTATAATAGGAGTTAAAACTGCTAAAGGAATATATTTGAATGACTCTTTCACAAATAGTGGTAAATCACTCGAAATTATACCTGAAAGAGGAATAAATCTTATCAAAAAAGTTATTACACCACATAAAATAATTAATAACCAAGTCATAATTTTTTATCCAATTTACTTATAAATATTCCTGCTAAAATACCAAAAAGTCCTGATAAAATTATCCAGAAATTTATATCTAAATTTTTAAAAATAAGCGCTGAAATTCCTGCCGTAATTACTGTAATAAGAGTTGATTTGGATACAATCATTGGAACAATTATGGCAATAAAGGTTAGTGGAATAATGAATTGTAAATCCAAAAATTCTGGTAAATCATTACCTATTAAAACACCAAATAATGTAGAAATTTGCCAAGATACAAATAACGTGATCCCAGAACCTAAGAGATGATAATGAAGTATAGGGTTTTCTGAGTGGTTTATAAATTTTCTAATTGAAACAGCATAAGCTTCGTCAGTTAGTAAATAAGCAAGCATCACTCGCCAACTTACAGATAATTTATTTAAATATTCTACCATTGAAATGCTATACAATAGATGCCTTGAATTTATTGCTCCCACAGTTGTGACTATAACTCCAAGTGGTGTGGAATTTGATAGAAGTTGAACAAATGCTATCTGACTAGCTCCTCCAAAAATAATTGAGGACATAAGCAAAGCTTGAAAGAAAGTTAGACCACTTTCAATAGCCATAACTCCATATATAATTCCAAAGGGGAAAACACCTAATTGTATTGGTAGCTCTTCAAAAACACCTTGTTTAAATATTTGCCATTTTTTCATAACATTTATTATAAACTATTTATGATTAATAAAACTGATATATAATTATAATTTTAAAAATTATAAACCCAAAATTTTGAGAATTAAAATTTGTTAAAATCTGAACGAGCAAAATTTATAGTAGAGTTTTTGGAACAAACATATCCAAGCACACCAGTTCCACTTAACAATAAAAATGTTTTTGAGCTTTTAGTTGCCGTATTGCTTAGTGCACAATGTACAGATGAACGTGTAAATAAAGTAACTCCCTCATTATTCAAAATTGCCAACAATCCTTTTGATATGGAAAAAATCCCTGTTGAAAAAATTTATAAAATTATAAGGCCATGTGGTCTTGCTCCGCAAAAATCCAAAGCTATTTCAAATCTTTCTAAAATTCTTGTTAGCAAATTTGATGGTATTGTTCCCAAAGATTTGGTTGAATTGGAGAAATTGCCAGGTGTTGGGCACAAAACGGCAAGTGTAGTAGTATCTCAAGGATTTGGCATACCAGCTTTTCCAGTAGATACACACATTCACAGACTTGCTCAGAGATGGGGTTTAACTAACGGAAAAAATGTTAAAACAACCGAGAATGATTTAAAACGATTATTTCCAAAAGAAAAATGGAATAAGCTTCATTTACAAATAATATTTTATGGGCGTGAATTTTGTTCTGCATGGGGTTGTGACGGGACAATTTGTAGAATATGCACAACTTGTTACCCAAAAAGAAAGAAGCCTGTCAAAACTAAGAAAAGTTAAAACTATATAAGTTGAAGTTGATTGTTTCTTTTTGTTGACTTTTTTCTTGTTCTACTTCCTAAATTTTTAAAAACTATGTTTGAATTTTTTCTATATCCCTCTTTTTTAAATATAGATGATAGTTTTATTTTTGCATCTCTTATTGCAGTAGCATGATCAACAATTGGTTTAGGATAATCTTTTCCAATTAAACAATTAACATTTTCTTGTGTCTTCAGATCCATTTTCCAGGGCTCATGAACCCACATTTCTGGAACATTTTTAAGTTCACAAACCCATTTTTTTATAAATTCCCCTTTAAAGTCATGATCTATTGATTGCTTTATTGGGTTATATATCCTTAATGTATTTATACCAGTTACTCCAGATTGCATTTGCAATTGGCTATAATGAATTCCTGGCTCGTAATCAGTAAAGGTCTGAGCTAAATGGTGTCCTGTTTTTCTCCAATCAAGCCAAAGATCATAACTTGCAAAACTTACCAACATTGCCCTCATTCTGAAGGTAATCCATCCATTGTAATTTAAACTTCTCATGCAAGCATCTACAAAAGGATAGCCCGTCAGCCCCTCTTTCCATGCTTTATAATATTCTAAATTCAAATCATCCTTTCTCAATTCATCATAAAAAGGATGCATACAAGAAAATTCTATTGAAGGTTGAGTTTCTAATTTTTGAATGAAATGGCATCTCCACGAGAGTCGAGATTTAATTGCATTTAAATTTTTATTATAAATTTTTTTGTTATTTTGTAGAGAGTTATTTTTTTTGATATTCAATAGTTTTATTATTTCTTTTGAAGAGATAGTTCCCCAAGTCAAATGAGGCGAAATGCGAGAGCAAGTTTTTTCAGATATTCCTGGTTTGGAAATATTAAATAAATAATTTTTACTTCTATCATTAATAAAACTTTTTATTATTTTGAGAGCTTCATCTCTACCACCTTTTTGAACTTTACCTATAAAATCATTTTTAAAAATAGGACTATTTTTTTTTGGTATGGATCCAACTTTAATTTCTTTAATAGGAACTAAAGAAATAGGTTTAGGAATCAAATTTTCTTTAATTCTGAGATTTCTAATTTTTGACCAATCATCCCGATTTTTTAGGTTTCTAACTATACCGTTAGTGGGATGTTCTAATAACGAAATATTATTTTCTTTACACCAAGTTTTTACATTTATATCCCTATCATAAGTCCATTTGTTTCCTGTTTCTTCATGAGCATATATAGAACTAATATTAAATTGGGTTAATAATTCATTAAAAACATCTACAACAGATCCTGTGCGTAGAATTAATGATTGGCCAATTTTTTTTAGTTCGTTTCTTAGCGCTATCAAACTGTCATGAATAAAACACCAATGTCTTCTGTTAGAAAAAGGTTGTTTCCAATATTCATCTTCTACTATATAAATTGGTAAAATAGGTTTTAAGGTTTTTGAAGCCTCAAATAATGGTTTGTGGTCCGTAATTCGCAAGTCTCTCTTGAACCATACTATTAGTACTTCAGATCTTTGCATGTTTAGCTTTACGGCCGTAGACTCTTTCTCTCCAAACTTGAAAACTCGTCTTTTTTAAATTTGACCTCATTATTTTTATAACGTTTTTTTCACTTAAATTAGTTTGTAGCTTAATGGAGTCAAAACTTGTTTTATCGCACCATGCCATTTCAATAATACTATTGACATCATAACCATTATCATTTGTTTTCATTTCAACTTGATCCTATTTCTTTTGCATTTTTCACTACAATACTTAACATCGTCCCAAACTCTTTGCCATTTTTTTCTCCATGCGAATGGTTTTTTGCAAACAAGGCAAATTTTGGTGGGTAAATTCTCTTTTTTGATCATATAAGTCCTCTTTTAGTTATTATCAATATCTGTTGTCTTAACTAAAAAAGCTGTATGTAGACCTGTAGCAGCAATCTTACCTGAAGAAGAATATAATCTACCTTCAATAGAAACTATCTGTTTACCTAATTTAATAATATTAGCACTACCAAATACTTTCCCTTCAAATAATGGTCTATGAAAAGTTATATGAATATCTGTTGTGCTAGGTAAATATTCGTCTTGTGTTAAAATATTTACACTTATGGATGTAATTTCATCTATTGCACTTGCAATCATTCCACCTTGAACAGACTTAAATGGATTTAAACATTGTTTTGAAAATTCAAGTTCATATTTATAAAAGCCATCTTCTAAATTCAAAAATTTCGTATTTAAAAATTTATGAGTTCCACCTGAATTAGCTCTTTGTAGTGATTTTTCTAAACTTTTATCTTTCACTTTAATTACCTTTTTTATAAATTTATTATAATGTTTAATTATTTTAAAAAAAGTAGATATTGTAACAATAAGCTTTAAAGGAGGATTTATGCCTAAAGGTTATTTTTTAAGTGCCCACCGCTCACCAGCGGATCCTGAAAAGAGACAAGCATATCTTAATCTTGCTGGACCTGCCATTTTAAAAAGTAATGGTAAAATTTTAGCTAGCACTAATGATGTAGATGCTCACGAAAATGGGGTGTCTGAACAAACTGTACTAGTTGAATTTGAGAGTTTGGAAAAAGCAAAAGATTTTTATTATGGTTCTGACTATCAACTAGCGTTAAAAGCACTTGATGGTGGTGCAGACAGAGATATTAGAATTTTTGAAGGCAAATAATTTTAAAAAAAAAATAATTACTTTTGGTTTGTCATTCTGTCATAAGTTTTAAACAAAGATTGGTTTCCATTTTTTCCTTCATTATGCGCTCGTGATCCTAAATAAAGAGTTTGAACCAGGGATAAACCTGGTAATGGCACACCACTCTCAAAGGCAGCTTCACTTGCTAATCTTAAATCTTTTAATTGTAAATCTATTCTGAACCCTGCTTGGTCATTTTTATCAATTACTTGATTACCTAAATTCTCTAACATCCACGAATTAGCTGATCCACCCATAAGAGTTTCTCTTAAAAGGTTTAAATTACCACCCTTAGATTTACATAGAGCAAATGCTTCACACATAGCTTGAATATGTGAGCCAACCATAATTTGATTACACATTTTAAAAATTTGACCCATACCAGATTTTCCAGCATAAATTACATTCTTCCCGAAACAACTGAGTATATTGAGAGATTTTTTGAAAGTATCTTTCTTGCCCCCTACCATAATTGACAAGTTTGCATTCTGGGCTCCTTTGACACCCCCACTTACTGGGGCATCTAAAAACTCAACTTGTAGTTTTTGTAGAAGTTTACCTATTTCTATTGCAGATGATGATGAAATCGTACTCATATCTATTACAGTTGTGCCAGGCTTTAAGTAAGAATTTATTCCTGTACGATCGTTAAAAACACTTTCAACATCATTTGTGTCTGGCAGTATAGATATTATAAAATTATTATTTGCTATAGCTCTTAAATTGTTAACAGTTTTAATTTTTTCTTTTTCTAATCTTTTTGTAATCTTAGGATTAATATCATATACCTTAACATCATAACCCTGCTTTACTAAATTTTTTAGCATTGGCAAACCCATATTTCCCGCACCAATGAAACCAATTGAATGATTTGTTTTATCTTTACCCTTCATATATTATTCTTTCAGAGTTTAAGTTTAAATTTAAAAAAAATTAATCATTATTTATAATAAAATTAAATTTTTAATCCAATTGAATTTTTAAAATTTAAACACATAAATTCTTATTTTATGATATCGATAATTTAATACAAGTTTAATTGTTAACATGATAATTAATTGAACTTGTAAAACTTGCCTGAAAATGTATCATTTTATCATCCTGGGGGGATATTTTATGAAAGAGACAAAACAGTCTTTATCTGAGTTATGGGCTCTTCTGAGATATAAGGAGAAAAATTTAGGATTAGATGAATTATCTTTAACAGAACGTGATATTTTTCAAGAAATTTTACATTTTCAAGGAAAAGATACACATATTAGTCTTGGAAAAATTTTAAATAGTTCTCCACATCCGCGAGCAACTTTTTTTAGAAGCTTAAAAAAACTACGTACTAACAATTTTATTGAAGTCACAAAGTGTTCACAAGATTCAAGAAAATCTTTTGTAACTGTTCTACCAAAATATAGATAATAATTTACGTTATTAATAAGACTTGTGCCAACATAAATTTCATTATTGCCGTAATTACTGTTGCAAAAATATCACGTATTATGATAAAAATATCATTTTGATACTTATTTTTCTTTTTAAAATGTTTTTTTTGTAGTATCAATTTGATACCTAATTATATTGCGTATCCCCGCAGTTAGTATGGTAGGCGCCTTTCCTAACCAGTTAGGCGCCGATTTTTTTAAACCTAAACGATCTTTAAGGAGATTATTATGAGAAAATTACTTTTAGGAACTACAGCTTTAGCTGCAGCTGCTACACTTTCAGCAAATGCTGCTTTAGCAGATGTTTCAATCAGCGGTATGCTTGAATGGTCATACGACTCAAGAAGTTCAAATGTGTCTGCTAATAATGGTACTTCATTTGGTCAAGACTCAGACTTGCAAGTCAAATTTAGCAACAAAACAGATTCTGGTTTAACAGTTGATATGTTAGTTGACATTGATACAGATCAAGCTGATAATGCTGCTCCACTTAATGATGAAACTTCATTATCAATTTCAGGTGGATTTGGTAAAATCGTCTTAGGTAAAGATGATGATGCTGCAGACGCATATATAATGGATGAAAGTGACCTAATTGCAGAAGATCAAGCTCCTGGTGTTTCTTCTATGACAATCAGTACAAGCACAGAATTGACAATGGAAAGTTCTGATTCAAATAAAATTTCTTATCATCTTCCAGCAATGGGCGGTCTAACATTTGGTATCTCACAAGCAGATGGTGGAAAAGCTACAACATCAAGTGACACAATTTCATACGGTGCTAATTACGCACTTGACGCAGGTGGCGCAGCTATCACATTAGGATACACAGCTGCAACTACTGAAAATACTACTCAGGATATTGACTCAGAACAGATGGGTATAAAAGTAGTCTCTGGTGATGTTTCTTTTATCTTATCTCAAAGCGGCTATGAGGCCAGTGACGAAGACAGAGATAATATGGGAGCGTCTATATCCTATGCATTACCAAACGGTATGAAGTTGGGAGCCTACACATTTAAATCAGAAGATGACCTAGATCCTGGTGAGGAATACAGCAGAAGTGGTGTTGAAGTACAATACACAATTGCATCAGGTCTGACAGCATATATAAACGTAGATGACTACGATTATAAAGAAGGTACATCTGATGGTACAACTGCTTCTCACATAAACGATTCAGGTACAGCTTCAAAACTTACTATTAAGGCTACATTCTAATCGTTTTATTAAATACTTTAAAAGGGCGACCTCAAGGTCGCCTTTTTTAATAAAATGCAACAATTTATTGCTAATTTTTCTTTAAACATTACCTAAAAAAAAAAAATGAAGACAATTAGAGATTTATGGTGCTGAGTAAGTCTGTAGTTAGGAAATGAAGTGTTGAGTAGATTTTATGATATAATAGCCTCTAATGCGATAGTTTTGATATCGTATCTATTAACATTACTTTTATCTAATTTAATTTTTTTAAATGAAAAGTATATGATCTATATATACTTCCCCTTTGGAGTTATAGTTTTAGGATACGTATTTTTTGGTTATAAAGTTATTTTTGCTTTCATACTTGGGCATATTATCTATTATACGCTATCGATTCGCTTTGACTTAAGTTTAAATATTTATAACTACTTCATTACATCTATATTCTATATAATCTGTGTACCTAAAACGATATTTATTTTAAATAAATTAAATATTGAGATAGGAGTTGGTAACAGTTACAAACTTGACAAGACAAATATTAAACATATGTTGTTAATTACTTTATACTCTTCAATTTCTTTCTTAATTTTAATTCTGTGTTATTCTTTTTTTAACGAATTAAGTTATAAAGTTTTATTCTACTTCATAAGCAATTTTATTGGAGGGGCACTTCTAATATTTACTCTTAAATTAATTGTTACTATATTAAGTTATTTTAAAATTGTTTGAATTTTTATTTTAAATTTTCAAATCTAATTGGGGTTTCCAAAATGGTCGAAAAAGTTCAATTTTAGGACAACGATTCATAACAACTTTTAAACCTGCATTTTCTGCGAGACGAGCAGCTTCATAATTAACAACACCAATTTGACCCCATAAAACTTTTGCACCAATTTCTATTGCTTCTTCTGCTATACCAAGTAGATCTTCTGATCTTCTAAATACTTCAACCATATCTACTGACCGATTAATTTTTTTTAAATTTGGGAAAACCTTTAAACCTCTTATTTCTTTTAATCCAGGTTTTGGGTTTACTGGTATCATATCATAGCCTGTTTCATGTAACACTCTTAAAACTCCATAGCTAAACTTTGTTTTATCAGGACTTGCTCCAACCATTGCTATAGTCTTTACAGAACTTAGAATATCTTGAAGATAATTATCTTTATAAGGTTCATCATGGTTCATATTAGTCATCTTTAATTTCCCTGATAGTTGCAATATCAGATTTTAATTCGTGTGGCGCGAGAGGATCAATAAATGGATTACGATATAATTTATCATGACTTTCTACTCCAATGTCAAAAGTACAATTTGATTTAGCTCTTGCTACACATAATATTACATAACCATCGTTAATTTGCCTATTATTAAGTGCTAATTGAGATTTTTGGTCAACTTTACCTTTAATTAATTTGGCAGCACACGTAATACATCCCCCATATTGACAACCATATGGTAAGTCAAGACCAAGCTCGCGTAATTCTGACAATAAGGGTCTATTACCTTTAACCTCATATGTGCTGTTATTACGATTTGCTATTGTAATTTTCTTCATAGCCAAATATCACTAGTACAGTCACCCCCAGGGTAACGACTTTCGTGACAACGACTTGGACCATTTGGTTCATCACCAAAGTTTACAACAAAATCTTTATTAATTTTCATACCACCATTTTCCACATCACAGTCGATCATGAGCATTACACCACCTTTGGTTCTGATTTCTGGATAAAATTGATTATCCCAAGTTGAAAAAAGTGATGTAGTTACATACATCCTTTTCCCATCTAAAGATAATTGATACATCTGTGGCCCCCCAGCAACTTCAACACCATTTACTACTGGCGCTTTACCCAACAGACCACCCATCCAAACTTGACCAGTTAAAACTGGGTTATGTGGGTCTGTAATATTATATTGTCTCATATCACCATGAAGCCAATTATTTATATAAAGGTATTTATCATCCATAGAGATCAAAAGAGCTGACATTACTCCTGGTATTGGAATGGGCCAATCTGAGTGAGGCTCATTGTCAATGTCTATAATCTTTTCCCATTCCCAATTTCCATTTTCAGACTTCCAAAAATGTATAACATTTGCGCTTAAGGCTGCACCACAAAATCCATGACTACTATTTGGGTTATGTAAAAATTTTACTTCTAAAGGTATTAGGCCATCTTCTCCTAAATACATTGTTTGAACTGGCTTTTTTTTCTTAAAATCCCAAATATGTAATCTTCTTCCATATTTAAGATGGCCAACTTCTTCAAGATCAAAACCTGGCATAAATGTGTTTGGAGCCGCCCATTCTGAACTAACCATTACATTATGGCGTGGCTGATACCAAAAATCATAACTAAATGGTATATCTTCCATTGAATTTTCCCAACGTCCTATAATTTCAAAATCTTTGTTTAAATGTAAATAACCTCCTGGGGCTTCACCTTTAGCATCTCCTAGAAAAGAAATGATTATTTCTGAACCTAAACAATGAACTGTATGAGGTCCTGATAAATTGGTTTTGGACTTAATCTCTGAACCTTGAATAACTTTATATAAATTGGGCGCTTTTGGATTTGTTGCAGTATCGACAACATAAATATTGTTGGATCTAACTCCAGGAACAAGTAAGTATTTTCTACTCATACTATTATCTTCATGACAAGATGAACACGCGTTCCACCCCATATGATGTAGCTCATCTCCTATTCCCGGCATTTCTAGTCTATGTATTACTTTTGAGTAAGTTTCACTATTTGGGTCAACATCAACTGTAGCTAAATAATCAGGTTTTTGAATACCAGTTCCAGTATAAATAGCTATGGTGTAAAGTAATTTTTCACTTGGCGCTCTGATTGCCTCTGAAGGACTTGCGTACCCTGGACCACAACATAATCCTTCCATAATTAATCTCCCAAAAGTATTGATTAATATTTGAAAATTACAACAAAAAACCCAAAGGTAAAAGGTAATTTTTAAGATAAATTGTTAATGTAATCTTTGATACCTTTTTCTATGGAATATTTAGGTTCCCATTGAATATCTTTCTTTACTTTTTTTAAACTAAAAAGTTTTCTATCACTTATTGAATTATGATTCGAAAAATTCACTTGTAAATTGTCTATATACCGACTTATTTCGTTAAAAATTGTTAGGTATGATGGAAAATCAGGTCCTGAGATATTATAATCATAGAAATGTTCTTTCTTATGAAATATACATTTTTCTATACACGAAACTACGTCATTTACATATACATATGGCCAACAAAAATCACTTTTAAATGGTAATGTAATTTGGTTATTTTTAATTCCTGAATTTATTATATCATTAATAAAACAGCTTGTTGATCTTCGATGTCCATAGATAGTCGATAACCTTAGAGATATTATATCTAATTTATAATTTTCATAATACTTCTTTAATAATAAATCACATGAAGCCTTTGTTGCCCCATATAAATTTTCTGGAGCAAATCTATAATCTTCTGTTGTATCACTTTCTGCAAGCTCTCCGTATGCTGAAATAGAAGAGCAGAAGATAAATCTATTAATTTTTTTATAAATTCTAGCAGCTTCAATTAAATACATAGTAAAGAAAATATTATTTTCGATGATTATATTTGGATTTTCATTTGCCAACATTGGACCAGAAATCCCACCAGTATGAATAATTTTTGTTATATCGTACTTTTCTAATAAGTTTGTAACATCCTCTACACTATTTAAAGGAATTGAAATATGCTTATAGTTTTCGTTGCATTCGTCATTAATAACTGGGTCAATACCAACAATTAGATTACTCTTGTTTAAAAGTTTTGTAACTAAGGGAGCACCAACTAAACCAGATGAACCTGTAATAAGGATGTTTTCTAAATTCATATTTTCTCTCTACATTTTTTGAATTATCTCTCATAATTTTATTATTGAAAACTTAACAAGCTTATTGATAAAATTAAATAACTAATCTTTTTTGAAGGAGGTTTAAATGAAATTGTATTTTGCCCCTAATTCACGCGCTGTTAGAATAGCATGGCTTCTTGAAGAATTAGGTATGGACTATGAGATAGAAAAATATTCAGTAGGCGATAAAGCTCTTAGAACTCCGGAATATTATAAATTACATCCCATGGGAAGAGTTCCTGTACTGGAGGATAAGAGTATCAAAATTTATGAGTCTGGTGCAATTGTGGAATACCTACTATCTAAATATGATAAAGGAAAATTTTGTCCTGACAAAACAGACCCAACTTTTCCTTATTATCTACAATGGCTTCATTATGCTGAAGGCTCAATTATGCCACAAGTTAATACAATTGTTGTAGAGACTATCTTACTACCTCCAGAACGAAAGAACGAAGTTAACGTTGCAAGAGCATTTAAACTTTTAAATATTGCACTATTAAACGTAAATAATAACTTAGAAAATAAAGACTTTTTAACTGGTACATTTTCTGGAGCTGACATAATGACAGGACACGCATGTATAGGGGCAAAAAGAGTAGGTGCAGACATTTCAGATTTGACTAATGTAGAAAATTATATTGATCGTTTATTGTCTAGGCCTGCATTGCAAACAGCTATAAAAATTTAATTTATTTAAATTAAATTATTTATGAGATCAAAATCGATATCATCCCTTGTGATAGGACTATTTTTATCAATTTTATATTTAATAATTAATTCACTAATTTTAGATCTATAGGCTAAATCATTACAATAGTTTCCCTCTTCAATGAGGAAAATAGCTGAGCTTAAGTAATATAAAGATGTAGTTATTTGCCTTGATGAAGAAGTAAAATCTTCTTTTACTTCATTTTCAACAAAATAAAAAACATCATCTATGACAGATAATAAATGTTTTTCGTGTTTTTTTTCAGAATTAATTTTGACGGAATCTATGAGAAAATTTTTAAATATTTGTAAATTATTGTCTTTTTTAAGAGCTCTAATTGTATCTAAAGATATAATATTACTAGTGCCTTCCCAAATAGAACCAAGATGTGAGTCTCTCAAAATTTTTGGATCAAGCCAATCTTCTATATAGCCTAAACCTCCTCTAATCTCCATTGCATCTCCAGCAACTTTTCTGACATCTCTACATGCTCTAAATTTAATAAGGGGTGTTATTATCCTAAAAATTTTCTGGGAAACAATATCTCCTTTATCTGCTTTATTTAAGAGATTTGCTGCTTTAAATACGATAGATCTAGAAGCTTCTGTAATTATCAGAATCTTTAAAAGTTGTTTTTGCATTAAAGGAAGATCAATTAATTTTTTATTAAATGCATTACGATTATTTGCAATAAACAAGCTTTCTTGAAGACACCTTTGCATCATACCAGACGCTCTAACTCCATTGGACAACCTCGACATATTTATCATGTCGGTCATTTGTTTAAAACCCTCATCAGGATTACCTATAAGATAAGCAAATGCTCTATTTAATTTTATCTCTCCACTCGCAAAAGATCTTCCTCCTAATTTATCTTTTAATCTTATAATTTCATAATTATTTGGATCTCCATTTTCTAGTTTTTTGGGCAGAAGAAATAATGCAAGCCCTTTTGTACCACTGATGTTTTTATTATGTCTAGCAAGAACCATAGCAAGATCTGCATCTGGATTAGAGCAAAACCACTTATCTCCTGTTAAAAACCAATTTCCATCCTCATATTCAGCATATGTATCTATAGACCCTACGTCGGATCCTGCATGTTGTTCTGTCATAAACATGGCACCTTGAAATAGATGATCCAGATCTTGTGAAGTTAATTGATCAAAGAATTTATCAATTAATTTTTTGTCTCCAAATTTTGTAAGAGTTCGTGTTAAAGAATCTGTCATACTTAATGGACAACAAAGACCAAATTCACTTTGAACAAATAAAAATGTAAGTCCATATTTTACTATGGGAGGAAGTGTTTGTTGCATTCCAAAAACACCATGCCTGTGAGACATCGCTGCTAAACCAAATTTTTCAAAAGCAAACTTTTCAATTTTTATAAAGTCAGGGTGTTTTTCAATATCATTTGATAATTCACCAACTCTAGATCTTTTTTTCAATTTTGGAGGATTCTTATCAGCTGACAAGGATAATTCTTCTAATTCAGAACCTACAACCTCTCCTAACTCAATAAACTTGTTCTCAACTTGTTCAAATAATTCCTTTCCACAGTAATATTCTAATAATTTTGAAAACGACTTATCCCTTAAATAAGCGTTTATTCCTTTACTATCTGGAATATTGTTTGAAGAAAGAACCACTTTTAAACCTAATTATAATAGCTATGATAAAATTATAAGTTTGAATTATATAACAATGTAAAGATTGTAATCATATAACTAACAAGACTTAAATTACAAAGTATTTCAATTTTTAGTTAGTTGATATACTTCGTGTGATAAGCCAAGTTCTTTTTCCATTTGTTTAAATTCATCTGACGACATAAACTGTCCAACCATATCAGGGTTAAAAACTTCTGTACTAATCATTGCTGTTTCATCATCTACCTTACCAACAATTGTATTTCTCATCATTCGAGACTGTACTTCTCCATCTGAATCAAACTTTTTTTTCCATTCATCGTAAGTTGTATTTTTAATCTTTACAATTATGAGAGTATTCATATATCAATCCTTTGATTTTATATTCTTAATCTGTCACGTCCATTACATTTGACATTTCCTTGATGTCATTATGAAACATGCCTGCCATATCACCTAAGGTGTCTAAAATAGCTTGAGGAGAGTTCGCTTTCCACCAGCAATACATAACCATATCATTCTTTTCATTATTCCAATTCATTTGAAAATTTGCGTTTTCATTTTTCATATTTTTACGTACATCATCTGGAGTCATGTCTTTCATTGCTTCAAAATACTGATCTCTCAATTCTTCAGATTTGAATTTATGTTCTACCATGTAATCTTTCATTAATTATCTCCTACAATTTATACTTAATTATGATTATTTTTTTATAACTTCAAAATCTTATTTTAATTAAATTAATTAATTAATCTATTTTAATAGTATTTAAATTATTCAATTAAGTAATTAATTAGTAGTTGAATGATACATTATAATTAAAATTATTAATTTTTTTCTTTACCTTCCTCTGAGGGAAGGGTTTAAAGTTCAAGCTGGGGTTAAAATGATTATTCAAGATGTCATACAGATAAACTGGATCTGCCAACATACTTGGTTACAGTCATCTAAAAATACATTGTGGTGTTTACTTGGATGTTGTATTGGAGATTTTGGTACAATTGCATATTTTCAATTCATGGAAATTGAATGGCCCGTTATATTAATAATGTCACTGGCCATTGTTAATGGAATATTGACATCTGTTGCACTTGAAACTTTTATACTGTCAAAGCAAATGTCTATGAAATTAGCCTTTAAAACAGCAATTGGGATGTCTTTAGTTTCTATGGTTTCTATGGAATTAGCTATGAATTTAACTGACGTTGTACTTACCGGTGGTGCTATTTTAACATGGTGGGTTATTCCTTTTATGCTTATAGCAGGATTTGTGACACCTCTACCATATAATTATTGGCGATTAAAAGCTTTAGGTAAAGCATGTCATTAAATTTTAAAAGTTTTATTAAAAATAAATCTTTATTTCTAATAATTGTTCCTTCAATAATTTTAATTTTAGGAATGATTATCTACTTGGCTGAAGAAAAAGTTGCTGAAGCAGCTATTACTTTAAATCCTGATAATAAAGAAACTATATCATTAGGAAAATCTGTATATGTTCAAAATTGTGCATCATGCCATGGTGCAAAATTAGAAGGTCAAAAAGATTGGATGTCCAGACTCCCAGATGGATTAATGCCTGCCCCTCCTCATGACGAGACAGGTCACACTTGGCATCATAGTGATAAATATTTATTCATGATTACTAAATACGGTATTGAGGATATTATAGGTCAAAAATATCCTAACAATATGCCCGCTTATAAAGATATCCTCTCAGATAAAGAAATTATTTCAGTATTATCTTACATAAAAAGTACTTGGCCTAACAAAGTTAAAAAAATTCACGACCAAATCAATAATCGTGAGAAATCAAAGTAACATTTAATTAAAATATTAATGGAAATAAATATGCTATCTCGACGTGAATTTATAAATTTTTCAGCAGCGACAATTGCTTTAACATCTTTACCTAATCAAATTCAATCTAACCAATTAATTCGTAATTATAAGCTAACAGCTGAGATTACCCCACATTTATTCGATAAGAAAGGTGTCTTGGATAGCTTGTGGTTGTATAACAAACAATCACCTGGGCCAGTCATTGAGGCAAAAGAAAATGATATCATTAGAATTGAGTTTGTTAACAATTTAGACGAAGCCAGTACTATCCACTGGCATGGTATAAAAAATATTAATAAGATGGATGGTGTTCCATATTTAACTCAGGACCCAGTTCAGCCTGGAGAAACTTATATATATGAATTTCC
>CACHEH010000017.1 GCA_902578805.1 uncultured SAR116 cluster alpha proteobacterium | reverse complement strand
TAATGCTTTTTAGGATTTTGAACATCTTGGGTTGTGATAAAAATTAAAACTAATCTCTGTCATAATAACCCCCCATTACCCATATGATTTATTTCATCTGAAGAAATTTTTAAGTCACATAATTTCCTCCATAAAATCCAATCAACTCCATTTTCTCTTTTTGATCTAGCACATCCAGGCATTCCAATTATTGAAATATTTTTTCTTGAATTTTCAAATTCAGCTAGCAGAATCAAATTTCCAGGTTCAACTGGCATTCCCAAACGTAAAATTGTACCATTAATCTTAATTATTGACTGAGGTATTACATCATTAATGTCAGATATAGCAGATGTTCCGAATATTAAAATTATATCTGCATCTTCATTAACACTTATTTTTAATTGTTCACTTACAGAATTAATTTCATGGAAACATTTTTTTTCTACAATTTTATTAATTCCACAAGAAAACAACCTATCCTTTGTAACTTCTAAAGTTTTTTCTAATATTTTTGCACGAGTATTTTGATTTGTTGTTTGAATAAGGTGAATATTTTTTTTTTGAAAAGGCAAAATTTTAAAACAATCCTTAGAAATATTAATTATATTTCGAAGGTAATTTTGTTTAATGCCAAAAGGAACAGCTTTAATTGATACAACTACTTGGCTTTTTTTGACCTTTGAGAAACCTTTTACAGAGGCTATACCGATATCATTAGTAACCGAATTTATTGAAAACAATTGATTTGGTTCAAATACTATTATTCCATCAACACTGGATATTAAGTTACATCTACCATTCTTGGGATCTTGAATTTTAATATTTGATTTTTTTGAAATAATAATCTTTTTTGATATCTCGTGAACCGCTGAGTTTTCATCAATTTCATCGTCGTCCAACTTAGCACATTTAATATATTTAATGTTATTTAACAAAAAAAGCTCAACTAAGTTTTTGTTAATAACTGTTCCTTTTGAAATTTTTATTTTATTTTTATTTTTATAAATTTCTATTGATGATGATAGAATACCACCTAAAGATGATTCAGTTTTCACTACACCAAAAAACATTTTATTCCTTATTGATTGTTATATAAATAAGCAACATATAATATAAATCAAAAAATGTTAATTAAATTGAATTATATATATAAAAAATCTTGACGATGTGGTTTTCAAGAGATATCTAGACAAATATAAACTTATGGGGCTGTAGCTCAATTGGGAGAGCGCCTGCTTTGCAAGCAGGAGGTCGTCGGTTCGATCCCGTCCAGCTCCACCATATTTATATTTTTTAAGGTGAGAACGAATTATGGCTGTACCAAAAAGTAAAATTACTAGATCAAGAAGGGGCATGAGAAGATCTCATGATACCTTAAGTCCTGATGCGTATGTTGAAAGCAAAGACACTGGTGAATTACATAGACCTCATCATATTGACCTTAAAACGGGAATGTATAAAGGTAGACAAGTTATAAATGTCAAGTCAAAGACTTAATTTTATATTATTTTGTCAAATCAATTAAGGTAAAAAATGTCTAGCAAAAAAAAAGATGAAGACAAAATAGATAATTCTATTACTGAGTCAAAAAATTCAAATAATATTAAGGTTTACAAGAAACCCTTATTTAATATAGGTGATATTGTAAAACATCGTATTTATCCTTTCAGAGGGGTTATTGTTGATGTTGATCCTGAATTTTCTAATACTGAAGAGTGGTATCAATCTATACCAGCAGAAATTAGACCCTCTCGTAATCAACCTTATTATCATCTGATGGCTGAAAATACAGAAACCTTTTACACAGCTTATGTTTCTCAACAAAATTTAGTTGATGATGGAGAAAATGGCCCCCTTGAACATCCAGATTTGGATGAAATTTTCAGCGGCATGAAAAAGGGAAAGTATCATTTAAGAAATGAAGTAAGAAACTAATTTTAACTTTAATCTTTAATTAGTACTGAAACTGTACTATATAATTACTATGATTAAATTAAGTAAAATGACTGATTATGCTGTGGTTTGCCTTGGCACTTTAGCCCGAAAACCTGGGTATTCAATGTCAGCGAATGAATTGTCAAAAGAAACTGGATTAACATTGTATACAGTTCAAAAATTATTAAAATTGTTGGTTTCAAAAAGTGATTTTATAAAGGCAAATCGTGGAGTGCTAGGTGGTTATATATTAAACAGAAATTCTTCAGAAATTTCAGTTGTAGAAATTATAGAAGCATTGGATGGACCTATAACTTTAACTTCGTGCGTTGATAATTCTGAAAGTTTGTGTGAAGCGAGTGATACTTGTTTTTTAGGCGGAAAATGGAATAAAATCAATGAAATTATTAGAAAATCCCTAAATGATATTTCTTTAAAAGATCTTTTAAGTTATGAAAATCCATTTTTAATAGATGATAATAAAGATGTTCTGATTGATAAAATTAATTAAAAGGAAATTAGATGGTTGCTACTAAAGAAACAATTGATAAAATAAAAGAAGTTTCTGGTACTTATAAATATGGTTTTGTTACTGACCTTGAAGCTGAAAAAGCTCCTCTTGGTCTTAGCGAAGATATTGTTAAGTTTATTTCACATAAGAAAAAAGAACCTAAATGGTTATTAGAATGGAGGCTTAAGGCTTACAAAAAATGGCTTTCAATGGAAGCACCGAATTGGGCTATGGTTGATTTTCCTAAAATTAATTTTCAAGATATTTATTACTATTCAGCCCCTAAAGCCAAACCAAAATTAAATAGTCTTGATGAAGTTGATCCAGAATTATTAAGAACTTATGAAAAATTAGGTATACCAATTAAAGAACAAGAAGTTTTAGCTGGTGTTGCTGTAGATTATGTATTTGACTCTGTCTCAGTTGTAACCACATTTAGAGAACAATTAGCTAAAGAAGGTATAATTTTCTGTCCTATTTCGGAAGCAGTTCAAACACATCCTGATCTTGTAAAAAAATATATTGGATCAGTTATACCAATTAGTGACAATTATTATGCTGCTTTAAATTCTGCTGTTTTTACAGATGGGTCTTTTGTTTATATACCAAAAGGCGTTAAATGCCCTATGGAGTTATCAACTTACTTCCGAATTAATGAACAAAATTCTGGACAGTTCGAAAGGACACTCATTATTGCAGAAGATAATACTTATGTATCTTATTTAGAAGGATGTACTGCTCCTCAAAGAGATGAAAACCAACTTCACGCGGCAGTGGTAGAATTAGTTGCTATGGATAACGCAGAGATAAAATATTCAACAGTGCAGAACTGGTACCCTGGTGATAAAGATGGTAAAGGTGGTATTTACAATTTTGTAACTAAAAGAGGAAATTGTATTGGAAAAAAATCTAAAATTTCTTGGACACAAGTAGAAACCGGTTCTGCTATTACTTGGAAATACCCTTCATGCGTACTTAAAGGTGATGAATCTGTTGGTGAATTCTATTCAGTAGCTGTTGCGAATAACGCACAACAGGCTGATACTGGTACAAAAATGATCCACATTGGAAAAAACACAAAATCAACCATTATTTCTAAAGGAATTTCAGCTGGTAAAGCCCAAAACACATATAGAGGACAAGTTCAAATCCAAAAAAAGGCTAAAGGTTCTAGAAATTTTACTCAATGCGACTCCTTACTAATTGGTGACAAATGTGGAGCGCACACTGTTCCATATATTAATCAGTTCACACCTTATGCTCGGGTTGAACATGAAGCAACAACTTCAAAAATATCTGAAGATCAGCTTTTCTATTGTTTGCAAAGAGGTCTTGATACAGAACAGGCTACATCATTAATAGTCAATGGTTTTTGTAAAGAAGTTATGAAAGAGTTACCCATGGAGTTTGCAGTTGAAGCACAAAAACTTATAGGAATCAGTTTGGAAGGCTCGGTTGGATAATTTAAAATAGTTAATTATTTTTTGGAAGATGTATGTCACTGCTTGAAATTAAAAATGCTAAATTGAATCTTGATGATAAAAATATTCTAAAAGATTTGTCTTTCTCAGTAAATAGGGGTGAGGTTCATGCTATAATGGGGCCTAATGGTTCAGGTAAAAGTACTTTATCATACATGTTAGCTGGTAGAGATGGCTATGAATTAGAAAGCGGAGATATTTATTTAGATGGACAGTCTTTATCGGAGATGGAAGCTGACGAGAGAGCAAGGTCTGGTTTGTTTTTAGCTTTTCAATATCCTGTTGAATTACCAGGTGTAGGTGGGATGAGTTTTTTAAGAGAAGCTGTTAACTCCAGAAGAAAGTTTTTAGGTGAGGATGAACTAGATCATTTAGCATTTGTTAAAGAAGCTAGAAAAGTTGCTTCAAAAATGTCCGTTAAAGATGATATGTTAAAAAGAGCTGTAAATGTAGGTTTCTCTGGGGGAGAAAAAAAACGCTTTGAAATATTACAAATGGCAATGCTTAAACCTAAAGTTTCAATTTTAGACGAAACCGACTCAGGTTTAGATGTTGATGCTTTGAAAATAGTTTCTGATGGTGTAAATGCACAACGAAATGACGATAACGCAATAGTTGTTATAACGCATTATCAAAGGTTGTTAGATTATATAGTTCCAGATTTTGTTCATATACTATCTGATGGTAGAATTATAAAATCTGGAGGCCCTGAACTGGCATTGGAAGTCGAAAAGAATGGTTATGCAGGTTTGATTAATGCTGCATAATATTAAAGGTAATTATATTACTTCTGTAAAAGATCACGTTAGGCAATATAATGAAAAAAGTTTCAGAAAATTAGCATCGAATAATTTTAAAAGTTGGCCCAATCCTCGAGAAGAAACTTGGAGATTAAGTAGATTAGGTGTTTTATCTAGGAAAGAGATAACTCCAATAATACCTGATTATAAAAAAAATTTTTCGTCTTTTTCAAAGTTTAACGGTTCTAAAATAATAAGATTTGTCGATGGTGCACTTCGAGAAGATTTATCATCAAATTTACCACCAGGTTTGTCTTTGAATATCCTAGGAGAAGAAGATTCCCTTAGATGCTTTCATAAATTTAAAGATAGTAATTTAAAAGATCATCCTTCTACGAATGTTTCATTTTCATGTACCCCTTCAATAGTAAAATTAACAATTGAAAAAGATGTAAAGATAAGAGATTTTTTTGAAATAATTTATGAAGGTGGCGATGACAATTTATCTGTTCATCCTGCTTTGCATATAGAGTTAAAAGACAACAGTAGCATAACAATAATTGAACGTTTCAATCATTTAAGTTCTCTTATTATGCCTTTGCAATTGGTTGAACTAAAAAAAAATGCGTCGATGAATTCATTGAAGATTTTTAATGATAGTCAACAATCTTACAATTTGTCAGCTAATTGTACTTTTTTATCAGAAAAATCTAATTATAACTCTTTTTCCCTGATTAAAGGTGGCTTATTTACACGTTCAGAAACACATGCTTATCTAAAAGGGAAAAACTGCAATCTAAATCTTAATGGGGTATATTTATCTTCTAAAAATCAACACCATGATCTAACAACAGCTATCTATCATGATGTACCCAAATGTACTTCAAAACAAATTGTTAGAGGTGTGTTGGGTGGAGAATCTACAGGTGTTTTTCAAGGTAAAGTTAGGGTGGCGCCAGATGCACAGAAAACTGACGGACAACAAATGAGTAGAGCTATTCTATTATCAGAAAATGCAACCGCTAATGCAAAACCTGAGCTTGAAATTTATGCAGATGATGTGATTTGTGCACATGGTGCAACTGTTGGAGAAATAGACGATGAGCAACTGTTTTATATCAAAAGTAGAGGTGTTTCAGAAAAAAAAGCAAAACTAATACTTATAACAGCTTTTCTTAAAGATATTATTAATGACACAGTTGAAGAATCTATACAAAATTTTGTTTTTGAAGAAGCCGAGCAAGCATTGTCAGAAATTATTAGTAAAGAAATATAATTACATGAAACCATATGATAAAAATTTTATTAAAGATCAATTTCCAGCTCTTCAAAGGAAAGTTTGGGATAAAAAACTAGTATATCTTGACTCTGCCGCTTCTATGCAAAAACCTAAAAGAGTTTTAGATGCTATAAGCAAAAGTTATTCCTTTAATTATTCAAATGTTCATAGAGGTCTTCATAAGTTGTCTGAAGAAGCAACAGCCAACTACGAAGATTCAAGAATAAAAGTAGCTAAATTCATAAATTGTTCTGAAAATGAAGTAATTTTTACCTCAGGCGCTACTGCTGCATTAAATCTTGTAGCATATAGTTGGGGGATGAAGAATTTGTCTCCAGGCGACGAAATAATTATTACAATTGCAGAACATCATGCCAATATAGTCCCGTGGCAAATTATTGCAGAACAAAAAAATGTTAAGATAATAGCTGCACATGTCGATCCAAACTCCAACTTTGATCCAGATATAATTAGAGATTTAGTCACTGATAAAACTAAAATTATTGCTTTTCCACATGTTTCTAATGTTTTAGGGACTACTTTCCCTGTTAAAAAAATCTGCAAAATTGCTAAAGAATGTGGTGCAATAAGTGTAGTAGATGGGTGCCAGGGTGTTATACATGAAAAAGTTGACGTAATTGATTTGGATTGTGATTTTTACTGTTTTTCAGGACATAAATTATATGGTCCTACTGGTATAGGAATTTTATTCGGAAGGTATGACTTGTTGGATAAGATGCCACCGTTCTTAGGTGGTGGTGACATGATAGATATTGTAAAAATCCAAAAATCTACATATGCTGATCCTCCTTTAAGATTTGAAGCAGGAACACCACCTATTGTTGAAGCAATTGCTTTGGGAGAAGCAATTGATTGGGTTAACGACATTGGAATTGAAGAAATAGGCCGTCATGAAAAAAATGTTATTGATTATGGTACTTCTTTACTAGAATCAATTGATGGCGTAAATGTATTTGGCAAAGCTCCTAATAAGACAGGTGTTTTATCTTTTACAATGGATTGTGCCCATCCACATGATATAGCTACAATTATTGACAGAGAAGGGATTGCAGTCAGAGCAGGGCATCATTGCGCACAGCCTCTAATGGATGCTTTTAAATTAGTTTCAACTACAAGAGCATCGGTAGGAGCTTATTCATCTAAAGAAGATTTTGATCATTTAGCAAATGCACTTACAAAAGTAAAAAAAATATTTGGTGTTTAATATGAGTATCGATGACAAACTTCCATTATCAGCTTTTATGCCTCATCACCCTTCCTCTGATCCTCATAAACCTTTTATTGCAAAAGCGGGTAAAAAAAACACTATACGCACTCGATTACTTGATAAAAGTGAGATAGTCGAGAGACTCAAAACTATTTATGATCCTGAATTACCAGTAAATATTTATGATTTAGGACTTATATATGACATTAGAATAATTAATAAAAATGATTTAGAAATTAAAATGTCTCTTACAGCTCCAGGTTGTCCTGTAGCTGGAGAAATGCCAGGACAAGTTGCTAATACACTTGCAAAAATACCAAATGTTGGCTTAATTGAGGTGGAGCTTGTTTGGGAACCTGTATGGACTAAGGATAGAATGAGTGAAGATGCAAAGTTAGCACTTGATATTTATTAATTTCCATGGAGCCTTAAATGAATAACAAAAAAAAACCTTTATTAACGTTAACAGATGCAGCAGCTAATAGAGTTAAAGACTTAATGAGCAAAGCTGACTCAGGAGTTATTGGACTTAGAATTGGAATTAAAACAGCTGGTTGTTCTGGGATGAAATATAATGTAGAATATGCAAAAGAAATTAAACCATTTGAAGAGAAGATTATATCAAAAGATATAATGATTTGTATTGATCCAGCTGCAATAATGTTCTTGATTGGATCTGAGATGGACTATAAAGAACACAAATTTAGCTCAGGCTTTGAGTTTAATAATCCAAATGAAATTGCACGCTGTGGATGTGGTGAAAGTTTTACTGTAGCATAAAAATTCTAATGTATTGGGAATAAACTATGAAAAATGCAGTAGCATTTTCTTCAAATGATAAAATTTTAACACCACTTAGAACATTAAATGAATTATTAAGATTTGTTATTCCAAAAGGTAATAAAGAAATGCCTATTAGAATAACTTTAGCTCTAATATTTTTGATTCTCGCAACACTTGTCAGTGTATATACACCATTCTTATATGGTAAAGCTGTTGATTTGGTTTCTGACAAAAACTCTATGAATCTAGGTCTACTTTGGTTTGTTATAGGATCATATGCTTTAGCTAGGTTAGGACAAGTTTTTTTTAATGAAGCAAAAGAGTTTGTTTTTGCAAGAGTTGCACAAAGAGCTGTGAGAGGCGCTGCTTTAAAAGCTTTTAAACACATGCATAATTTATCTCTAACTTTCCACTTAAATAGACAAACTGGTGGGTTAACCAGAGCTATTGATAGAGGCGCAAAAGGTATTGAATTTTTATTAAGATTTACAGTTTTTGAAATAGTACCAGTTTTAGTTGAGTTAATTACAGTCGGAATAGTCTTATGGGTAACTTTTGGATTAAGATACTCGGCTATCACAGTATTAACAGTTATAATTTATATAGTTTTCACGATTAAAGTGACTGAATGGAGAATCGCTATCAGAAAAAAAATGAATATAGCCGATGAAAACGCGTCCACTAAAGCAGTAGATAGCTTATTAAATTATGAGACTGTAAAATACTTTAATGCTGAAATAATGGAAGCAGATAGATTTAACAAAGCTATGAGAACTTATGAAGATTCTGCTGTAAAAGCTAGGGCATCTCTATCAATAGTAAATATTGGTCAAGGGGGAATTATTGCATTAGGACTTTTTTTAGTTATGGGTATGGCTGGAGAAGATATAGCAAAAGGGAATATGTCTGTTGGAGATTTTGTGGTCGTTAATACTTTTTTGTTACAATTGTATTTACCATTAAACTTTTTAGGTTTCGTTTATAGAGAAATTAGACAGTCATTATTAGATATGGGCAGAATGTTTGCTCTTGTAGATGAAAAACCTGATATAATTGATTTAGAAAACGCTTATAAATTAAGAGTTAAAAAGGGAAAAATTGAATTTATCAATGTAAATTTCTCATTTGGCAAACGCAAAATTTTAAACAACTTAACGTTTACTATAGAGTCAGGAGAAAAAGTTGCTATTGTAGGGCCAACCGGTGCTGGTAAATCTACTATTTCAAAGCTTCTATTTAGATTTTATGATCCATCTTCAGGTAAAATTTATATTGATGGTCAATGTATAGCTGAGGTAACTCAAAATTCTTTAAGATCAAATATTGGAGTAGTTCCCCAAGATACAATCCTATTTAATGATACAATTAAATATAATATTGCTTATTCAAAACCTAATTCTTCTATGAAAGAAATTGTAAATGCAGCCAAGTTATCTTCTATAGATAAGTTTATTTCAAATCTTGAAGCGGGATATGAAACTTTAGTAGGAGAAAGAGGATTAAAACTATCAGGAGGTGAAAAACAAAGAGTTGCTATTGCAAGAGCTCTTTTAAAAAATCCTCAGATATTTGTGTTTGATGAAGCAACATCTGCACTAGATACAAAAACTGAAAAATCAATTGAAAAATCTCTTAAAAAATTATCTAGTAAAAATACAACACTCATAATAGCCCATAGATTATCAACAATTATTGATGCAGACAAAATTATTGTACTAGATAATGGGGCAATTATTGAAGTAGGTAGTCATCAAGAACTTATAAAAAAGAACGGTTTGTACGCAGAAATGTGGATTAGACAGCAAGAAAATCTTAACTAAAATCAGCCAATAGAAAATTGCTCTTTAAGATATTTATCCTCCATGCTGTTTGTCTTGTCATAGAGAATTCGAAGATTTATATCATTTTTTTGAGAAATGGAAACCTTTGATATATTTTTTACATCAAAGGCATCAGCACTCGCACTTACTGGTCTCATTTTAGGATTAATAATATTAAACTCTATTATCGAATTGTTTTTGATCAATGCTCCCTTCCATCTTCGTGGTCTGAAAGGGCTTATTGGGGTCAGAGCTAAAATTTCTGAACCAATAGGTAATATTGGACCATGGGCAGACAGATTATATGCAGTCGAACCAACTGGTGTTGCAACCATAATTCCATCACATGTTAACTCATTTAATCTTTCTGTATCGTCAATTTTTATTGAAATTATAGCACTTTGGTGGGTTCTTCTAAATAAAGCAACTTCATTAATAGCGAGCTCGGTATGTTTGTGATTTTTTGTATCTAAAGCTATCATTTCAAGAGGGTGAACAATAATTTGATTAGCCTCTTTCAATCTATCAATTAGGTTTGAATTGTTATATTCGTTCATCAAGAACCCTATATTACCTCTATTTAATCCAAAAACTGGAATATCATAAAAGATACTTTCACGCATCGCAGCTAACATAGCTCCATCTCCACCAACAGCTACAATAACCTCAGCTTCAGAAACTTCTGCTTGTCCATATAACTTAAACAATTCATTAGAAACTATTTTAGCTTTTTTGTTTTTAGCAATACTAAAGTGAATCTTCAAAATTTTTTGCCCTTTTTGTGGAATTTATAATAAATTCAAGTTAAAACATAATCATATTAAATGGTGATTTATATGAAAGCAATAGAAACAGCATTAAGTTTAACTCAAGCCTATAAGCTTGGTATTGAGAGATTTGAAAAAATGCTAGGAAATGAATTTGCAAAAGCTGTAGAATCCATGAAAAAAACTTCTACACATATTATTGTTTGTGGCATGGGAAAATCAGGGCTTGTTGGAAGAAAAATTTCATCAACACTGGCATCTACAGGTACCCCTAGCATTTTTCTTCATCCGACCGAAGCTATTCACGGAGATCTAGGAAAGGTTCAAAAAAAATCTGTTGTTCTCCTAATCTCATATTCAGGAGAAACAGGTGAAATAATTGCCTTAATTCCAGCATTGAAAAGGCTTGATGTAAACATAATAGCTTTGACAGGTGTAAAAAATTCAACTTTAGCTTCCAAATCCAACATAGTTTTGGATACCTCGGTTGATAGAGAGGCATGTCCCTTAAATTTAGCGCCTACAACTTCAACGATGATAACGATGGTTCTAGGGGATGCCCTAGCTGTCTCATTAATGGAATTAAAAAACTTTAAACAAGAAGATTTTGCTTTAACTCATCCTGGAGGATCTCTTGGTAGAAGATTGTTATCAAGTGTTAAAGATGAGATGAAACAAAATAATTTACCATTTATTAATCAAAACTCTATAGTTCAAGACGTTTTAGTTAAAATGACAGAAGGTCGCCTTGGCCTTGCCCTGGTTGGGACAAAAGAGGAATTAAAGGGTGTGATTACAGATGGAGATATTAGAAGAGCTTTAATTGATAATAAAAATTTTTCTGAATTGAAGGCCAAGGATTTAATGAATTCAAATCCATTAACAGCACTTGAAAGTGACAATTTACAAGTTGCAGAAATAAGAATGAGAGAAGCAAAAGTGCAGTGTTTAATAGTAAAAAATTCAATAAATGAAGTAGTGGGTGTTATTCAGATTTTTGAATAAAAGCATGTTACCAAAAATGGATATTTCTTTATTTGATTATGAACTAAATCCAAATTTAATAGCACAAAAGCCATGTGTGCCTAGAGATCATTCACGTTTATTGAACTGTACAAAAGATGTTGCTGAAGACCTTCGATTTATAGACTTACCTTCAATTTTAAATTGTGATGACGTTTTGGTTGTTAATAATACTAAAGTTATACCATCTCGTTTATTTGGGAAAAGAGATCAAGTTAATGTCGAAGTGACATTACATATGAACATTAAGAAAAATACTTGGAAAGCATTTCTGAAACCTGGTCGCAAGTGCAAAATTAATGACACCATAATTTTTCAAAATGACTTAAAAGCTAAAGTTATTAAAAAATATATTGAAGGTGATGTGCTATTACATTTCAATAAAAATGATCAAAATGTCCTTAAGGATGTAAATTATCAGGGTCAAATGCCTCTTCCTCCATATATAAAAAGAAATGAAAAAAATGAGAGAGATGATAAAGATTATCAAACAATTTTTGCTGAAGAAGATGGAGCTGTTGCTGCTCCAACTGCTGGGTTGCACTTTACTGATGAGTTAATTAATACATTAAAATCTAAAGGAGTATTATTTGCTCCCATTACTCTTCATGTAGGCGCAGGCACTTTTTTACCAGTCAAAGTTACTAATATTTATGATCATAAAATGCATAAAGAATGGGGAATTTTAAGTGAAAACACCTCTAATATAATAAATAATGCTATCCAAAATAATAAACGCATTATTTCTGTCGGAACTACTTCTTTACGAATATTAGAAACTGTAGCAAGATTAAGAAATGGGTTAATTGAACCTTGGTCTGGTGTTACGGATCTATTTATAACTCCAGGCTTTCAATTTAAGATAGTAGATTTACTCATAACAAATTTTCACTTACCAAAATCAACTTTACTGATGCTAGTTGCAGCTTTTCATGGGAAAGAAAAAACATTTGAAAGATATCAATATGCTATTAAAAAGAAATACAGATTTTTTTCTTATGGAGATAGTTGTATTTTTTCAAAAGAAAATAAATTATTATGAATTTTTTTAATTTTGAATTAATTTCAAAAGATAAGAATGCTCGTCTGGGTAAAATATCTACTGCACACGGGGAAATTAATACACCTATATTTATGCCAGTTGGTACTGCAGCTACTGTTAAGGCAATGCATTTGAAGGATGTAGAAGCTGCTGGTGCTGAAATTATTTTAGCTAACACTTATCATTTGATGTTAAGACCTGGTCAAGAAAATATTAGAAAAATGGGTGGTGTTAGAAAGTTTATGGGCTGGGATAAACCACTTCTTACAGACTCAGGTGGTTTTCAAATTATGAGCTTAGGTAATTTAAGACAGGTTAAAAATGACGGAGTAACTTTTAAGTCACATCTCGATGGTACAAAATATTTTTTATCTCCCAAAATAAGTACAGATATTCAAAATGCTTTAGACGCAACTATTACAATGCAACTAGATGAATGTATTTCTTTTCCAGCAACATATGAAGAGTCAAAACGAGCAATGAAATTATCTCTTGAATGGGCTGCTATGAGTAAAGAAGCATTTGAACATAGAATTGGTTATGGTCAATTTGGAATAGTCCAAGGATCTATTTTTTCAGATTTAAGAGAGGAGTCAGCAAAAGGTCTCATCGAAATAGATTTTGATGGATATGCAATAGGAGGGTTGGCTGTCGGTGAAGGCCAAGATCTAATGTTTAAAACTTTAGACAATACTACAAAATATATGGTCCAAAATAAACCTCGATATTTAATGGGTGTGGGAAAACCAGATGATTTAATTGGGGCAGTGAAAAGAGGGGTTGATATGTTTGATTGTGTTTTGCCTACTCGCTCAGGAAGAACTGGTCAAGCTTTCACATCAAAAGGTCAAGTCAACATAAAAAATTCTAAACATATTTTAGATAAAATGCCATTAGATGTAGAATGTAATTGTTATACTTGTCAAAATTTCTCCAGAGCGTATCTTCATCATCTTTTTAGAGGAAAAGAAATTTTAGGCCTTATGCTTTTAAGCTGGCATAATATCCATTTTTACTTAAATATTATGAAAAATATTAGGAATGCCATAGAAATTAAAGAATTTGAAAAATTTGAAAAAACTTTTTTAAATAAATATTACTCGGGTGATGATTAACCTAAATAATAATTATTATTTATAATATGTATAAATTTGATGAAAAAAAAATAATCCAAGATTTAGCCAAAGAATTTAATTTTGATGTTTGTAAGATTACAGATACTAATTTACCAATAAATACTGACATAAGGCTAAAAGAATTTATTGAGTTAGGCTTTCATGGAGAAATGAACTGGCTTGCAGATAGTTACGAAAGACGAAAATCACCGTTAAATTTATGGGAAGAGGCAAAATCTGCAATTATACTTGGTTTAAATTATGGACCTAAAGACAATCCTTTAAAAAAAATAAATAAAAAGAACTTAGGAAATATCTCTGTTTATGCTCAGGGAAAAGATTATCACAAAATAATCAAAGGAAGACTTAAGTTATTTTCAAGTAAATTAATTTCTAAATTACCTAAAGCAAAAAAAACAAAAATCAAAGTTTTTGTTGACACTGCTCCTTTAATGGAAAAACCTCTAGCAGAAAAGTCTGGTTTAGGATGGCAAGGCAAGCATACAAATTTAGTTTCAAGAGATTTTGGATCATGGCTATTTTTAGGGATCATTCTTGTAAATCATTCTTTTGAATATGACTCACAAGAAAAAAATTATTGTGGTTCTTGTACGAAATGTCTTGATATTTGTCCAACAGATGCATTTTATGAAGAAAATAAGTTAGACGCTTCAAAGTGTATTTCATATTTAACCATTGAGCACAAAAATGCTATTCCAAAAAAATTTAGAACAGCCATTGGAAATAGAATATTTGGGTGTGATGATTGTTTAGCGATTTGCCCTTGGAATAAATATGCAAAGATTACAAAAGAAAATCATTTTAACGAAAATAAATATAATTTTAATTTGAATGAATTATTGAATCTTTCTGATCAAGAATTTAGAAAAAAATTTACTGGGTCACCTATAAAAAGGATTGGAAGGGAAAGGTTCATAAGAAATTGTTGCATTGCTGCAGGTAACAGTAAAAATAAAGAATTAATATCAATATTAGTGAATTTAATAACAAAAGATCAATCATTTTTGGTAAGGGGTGCAGCTATATGGGCACTTCAACAATTAGATAATAAAAACAACCTTAAAAATATAAAAAGATGGCACTTAAGTTTTGAAAAAAACAAAGATGTGATAGCTGAATGGTATGTATAACTAAATTAAAGTGCGTTATTTTCAATTTCACCTGTTCTTATTCTAGTTGCACTATGAAGGTCAAAGACAAATATTTTACCATCTCCAATTTGTCCTGTGCAAGCACTTTGAAGTATAGCCTCATGAACAGCATCTTCCATATCATCAGTAACAGCTATTTCGATTTTAAGCTTGGGAACAAATGACACACTATATTCTGCTCCTCTATAAATTTCAGTTTGTCCTCTTTGTCTTCCAAACCCACGAACCTCTGATGCAGTCAAACCTTCAACTCCAATCTCAGTTAAGGCATTCCTGACGTCATCAAGTTTAAAAGGTTTTATAATCGCAATGAAGTATTTCATAATGGAAACTCCTAATCTGAATGATATCCTTTTTCTCCGTGAGAACGCAAGTCTAAACCTTCTATTTCTTCTTGTTCATCAACTCTCAATGAAACAACCAAAGAAGTCAGTTTTAATATTAAATATGTAAAAAAAGAAGTCCAGATGACAGTAAGTACAACTGCCTTAAGCTGTACTATAAATTGTGACACTCCTGTTTGTCCTTCAGCAAGACCTAATCCAGAAAATGTAGAGGTTGCTAAAAATGCAACTAGTAAAATGCCTAAGATACCACCAACACCGAGAACCGCAAAAACATCAAGGCTATCGTCTATTTGAAGTTTGCCTCTTATATAATCAACAGCGAGGTAACATAATAGACCCCCAAAGAAACCTAAAATCAATCCTCCAGGAACGCCTATATAACCTGAAGCTGGTATAACTGTGGCCAATCCAGCCACCATCCCAGTAACAATGCCAATTAAAGATGGTTTGCCAAATCTTATCCATTCAATAAACATCCATACTAATGATGCAGTTGCAGCAGATATATGTGTAACTAACATATCCATACCAGCACCTCCATTAGCACCTAAAGCTGAACCAGCGTTAAATCCAAACCATCCAATCCATAACATTGAAGCTCCTATCATAGTCAATATAGGGCTATGTGGTGGGTTGATAGATTTTGGAAAACCTCTTCTCTTACCAAGTGTTAAAGCAGCAATTAAAGCAGCGGTTCCAGCTGTAGCATGTACAACTATGCCCCCAGCAAAATCCATTGTTCCCCAAGATGACAAAATACCACCACCCCAAACCCAATGCGTTACGGGAACATATACCATTAATATCCAAAGACTTAAAAAAATTAACATTGCTGAAAACTTAATTCTCTCTACAAGCGCTCCTATCATTAAAGCAGGAGTGATAATTGCAAAAGTCATTTGGAATGTTGCAAAAAGGCTTTCAGGTATACTCCCAGATGGTGTTTCTAATTTAATTGAATTCATAAACATGTTACTAAACCCACCAATCCATGCATTCCCTCAGAAAACGCTAAACTATAACCCACAATCACCCAAATAATAGATACTACACAGGCAAGGGAGAAGTGTTGCATTAATACTGATACAACATTTTTTGAATTTACAAGTCCTGCATAGAATAGAGCTAAACCAGGTAAAGTCATAAATAACACCAAAGCAGTTGATGTCAAAATCCAGACTGTATCACTATTATTAATTTCAGCAAAAGCTGGAAACGAAATCATCGTCAAGAGTAAAGTTGAAAATACACTAAAAAACTTAATCTTATTTTTGGAAGTAAAAAAATCCGTATCGTTCCCCTATAAATACAAGCTAACGTAGTAATTTTTTATAAAAATACAAAAAAATGTATGAAAAATGTTCAAAAAAAACACAACTTGCTTAATTTTTAAATATTTTGCTTTTGTTATATATGATGAAAAAATTATATTTCAGTTTATAATCCAATTTTTTGAGTGTATAAAACAACGATAAATAATTATTTTAAGAGGTTTGTTTGATAGAAAATGTCATTAAACAGCTAGCTCCAAAAGGATACCTTAGAGCTGCTATAAATTTAAGTAACTTTTTATTAGTTACTGGTAAAGAGAGTAATGGCGATCCGCAAGGAGTTTCTCCAGACATGGCAAAAGCGCTTGCTAAAGAATTGAATGTGGATATTAAATTAATTACTTTTAATAGACCTGGGGAACTTGCAGATGCAATTTCACAGGATGTCTGGGATATTGGAAATATTGCAAATGAACCAGAAAGAGCCAAATCAATTACATTTAGTCTGCCATACACTACTATTGAATCAACTTTCCTGATTAGGAATGGACTAAATATCAAAACATTAAAAGATGTTGATAAAAAAGGAATTAAAATTGCAGTTGCTGAAAGAAGTGCATATGATCTTTGGTTAACTGACAATATAAAAAATGCAGATTTAATAAGAGCAAAATCGATAGATGAATCTTTTGCAATTTTTCAAGAAAATAAATACGAAGTATTGGCTGGATTAAGACCTAAATTAGTTGATGATATAAAAAAAACTACTGACTGCTTTATATTAAATGAGCCATTTACCTATATAAATCAGTGTATTGGAAGCAAACCTGGAAATTTAGAAGCTGAAAATTTTATAAATAATTTTGTAAAAAAAAATATAGAAAATGGTTTTGTTAAAAACCTCTTATCTAAGTATAATGTCTTAGGCAAATTATCCTGCCCTAAAAACTAGAAGATTTATTATTGTACAATTAATGAAAAAAATAGTTCCAATGATAGCTATATTTTGTACTGTTTTTTTCTGGGGATCTTCATTTCCAGCAATGTCGTTTCTTTTAGAAACATCAAGTCCTTTCATCTTGGCAGCAGGAAGATTTTCTTTAGCGGCTTTTCTAGCTGTAATTTGGTGCATATATAGTTATAAACAAAAGGTAAAATTAAATCACTTATTACGTTATATTTTTGCAGGGTTTATTGGAATTTTTTTATATAATTTATTTCTTAACCATGGACAACAAATTGTTTCAGCAGGGGCAAGCAGCTTCATTGTCAATTGTAACCCATTATTTACTGCTTTAATTGGCTTTTTTATTTTGAAACAAAAGGTTTCATATATACATTGGCTAGGAATAATTATGTGTATGTTTGGAGTTGGTTTAATATCTTTTGATCAAGAAGGTGGCTTAAATTTAGGAAGTGGATCAAGCTTGATATTATTTGCTGCTATCTTGACCGCAACCTATTTTCATATAGTAAAACCTTTAGTAGTGATATATGGTGCAGTAACTTCCACTGCATATACAATAATTTTTGGAACCATACCCATGTTATTTTGGTTCCCAGAAACTTATAATTTTATTTCTCAATCTTCTAATGAAGTTAAATTAACGTATTTTTGGTTGGCCTTATTTCCAACTGCATTAGGTTACTTAACTTGGACTTATTCAGTAGGTTATTATGGAGCTAATAAAGCTTCTTTGTTTCTTTATTTAATTCCACCAATTTCAATTATTTTGAATTTTTTATGGTATGGAAAAAATCCTTCTTTAGTTACCATAATTGGCGGTTTTATTGTATTATTAAGTGTTTTTTTTACTCTTTTTTTTCAACAAAATAAAAACAAGATGCAAAAATCTTGATTGGAGCTGGTAGCGAGAAGTTATGCTCATCTACAGTACAACACTTGTAGTTGAATACAAGCTCTACTTTCAGTTTATGTATTATTGAATCCGTGTCAACAGGCACAAAATGGTCTGCCGTTTTGTCTACATTTACCAAAAATGTTCCTGTATTGAAATATTATTACGTAAATGATTATTGTATAAAGACATTGATATATATATGTATATCTAAATAAACCAAATTCATGAGCCAACCTGTGGAGTATAGGTATATGCATATGATCTTCCAAAGGTATATTTATATGAAGTTAACTATTTTAATGAGACAAACAGAATCTTCCAGAAAGTAAGTGCAATCAGAGTGTTTATGTACTTCAGATATAGTAAAAGTAACCCAATGAGGCTGTATAATTAAGAAATTATAGTCATAGATGAACTGTACAAACGATCTTACTTTATTACTTTAAGACAATTTTATTATTTCATATACAGTTTAGTTTCTTGCAAAATGTTGTAAAAGTCTCTGTTTATATAGTTTATAGTAATGAACAATAATTCTAAAAATAAAATTAATGAAACAATAATTGATGACATTAGAAATCTTTATAACACAAAACATTACACTTTAGTTATTCAAAGAGCCCAACAAATAATGAAAGAACATGGAGATTCTTTTATTTTTTGGAGTTTCATAGGAGCAGCTAATTTTAATTTAGGTATGCATGAGGAAGCATCAGAAGCATTTTATAAAGTCATCACTCTTAATCCCAAATCACCGAGTGGGTATAATAACTACGGTTACACATTTCTAAAACTAGGTAAAATGGAAAAAGCTATTGAAAATTTTTATAAAGCTATCTCTATTAACAATGAATATGATGAAGCTTACATAAATTTAAGTATTGCCTACAAAGAAAAAGGTGAAAATGAAGTTGCAATCCAAAATTACAAAAAACTACTTGCCTTCAGACCTAATAATGAAAAAGCACATAATAATTTAGGAGTAATTTATAGGGAAGAAAAAATGTTTGATAAAGCTTCGTAAGCATTTTTAACAGCCATTACTTTAAAATCAAACTATTATGAAGCTTTTTTAAATTTAGGTATATTATATCTGTCTAAAGGTGATTTTAAAAAAGCTATAGACTATCTAAAAAAAACTCTTTCTATCAATCCTAGTTCTTATGAGGCTTTTAATAATTTAGGAGGAGCATATTATCAAAAAGACGAATTTAATAAGGCTATTAATTTTTATAATAAATCCCTAACTATCAATCCTAATTTATATCAACCATATGATAATATTGGAAATATTTACAAGGAAAATGGAAGTCCAAATAAGGCTATAAAATTTTTTGATGAGGCTTTAAATTTAAAACCTGATTCTGAAGAAATTTTTGCAAAGAAGACACATCAACACGCAATAATTTGTGATTGGGATCCAATAAAAAATAATCATTCTTTATTTTGTAAAATTGGTACTACTGATCAATCTATATCCCCTTTTTCATTATTATCAATAGAGGACGCACCAGAAAGGCATAAAAAACGTTCAGAGATTTTTAGAAAACATAATTTTCCAAATGTACCACTTTGGTTAGAAAAAAAATCAAAAAAAATAACGAAATAATTCATATAGGTTATTTTTCTTCAGATTTTAGGGAGCATCCTGTAGCACACTTACTAGTTGGCGTACTGCAAAAACATAATCGCAAAAATTTTAAGGTATACGGTTATTCTATTGATAAAGTTAGTGAAGACGAGTTTAGCAAAAAAATAATAAATTTATTTGACGTATTTCATAACGTCAAAAATATGAGTAATAAAGAAATAACTATGCTTGCTAGAAGTGATGAAATAGATATAGCTATAGATTTGAATGGTTACACACAATATTCAAGAACTGAGATCTTTGCATATCGTGCTGCTCCAATACAAATAAATTATCTTGGTTATCCTGGAACACTAGGAGCTGAATTTATAGATTACATTGTTGCTGACAAAAACTTAATACCAAAAAAATCACAAAAATTTTATTCAGAAAAACCAATTTATTTGCCAAATACTCATATGCCAACAGATAACAAAAGGAAAGTTTCAAATAAATTTATTACAAAAAGTGAAATGGGTTTGCCTGAAGATAGTTTTGTTTTTTGTTGTTTTAATAATAATTTCAAAATAACGTGTGAAGAATTTGATATTTGGATGGTCTGCTTGGTAAAGTTAAAAATGGTGTGTTGTGGTTACGAAAATCTAATGAATGGTCACAGGAGAATTTTAAAAAAGAAGCTATTAAAAGAAATATAGATCCCTCTAGAATTATATTTGTAGAACAAATCGATATACAAGAACATCTTTCAAGATACAAACTTGCAGATCTTTTTTTGGATACATTTAATTTTAATGCACACACAACGGCAACAGAGGCATTATGGGTGGGATTACCAGTTGTAACTAAAATTGGAAGAGGCTTTCCAGCCAGAGTAGCTTCAAGTTTACTTTACGCAATTAATTGTCCTGAATTGATAACTAAAACGAAAGAGGAATATGAGGAATTAATTTTAGAATTAGTTAAAAATCCGATTAAACTTAAAAAAATAAGGGAAAAAATTTACAAAAATAGAAAATCTGCACCATTATTTGACACTAAACTTTACACTAAGAATCTTGAGAGCGCATTTAGTGCAGTATACCATAATTTTGTCACAGGAAATTCTACTAAAATTATCAATATTTAGTAAAAATTAATAAAATTATTACCCATATCAACAAATTACTAATTCATAAATAATGACATTAAATGTATTTATCTAATTTAATTAAATTATTTTTGTGTTAATTATAATGAATATCTTTTTTTATATTATTAATATTAGTTTGTTATTTAAATGCTATCAAATCACAAAAAAAAACTTGTATTATAATTTGGCTTGGTTATTAAATTAGCAAGCAAAAATTTCCTCCTACAATATAACTTAAAATAACACGAAACAAAATTATTTTATAGATATATACAAAACATTTACACAAGCTAAAACATATAAATTGTCAACCATTTGGTATATTTATTCAAGCACGCATTAAAAAGTATACCTACATTTAAATTCTTAGGTCGGCTGAATTAAATTAGATGGAGCGGGTAGCGAGAATCGAACTCGCGTCATTAGCTTGGAAGGCTAAGGTCTTACCACTACACAATACCCGCATTGATATATTTTATAAGCGGTAATATTTGAAATGTAAATACTAACTTTATCAATTCTAAATTTGTTTTAATTTTTAAGATTTAATTGTTCCAACCTAATAGATTTTGTTTAATTATATCATTTAAGAATTTAATTGAATATTCATTATCATTTAAACAAGGTATATATTGAAAAGTTTTTCCACCATTCTCAAAAAATAATTCTCTTGCCTCAACATTTAATTCTTCTAGTGTTTCTAAACAATCAGAAATGAAACCTGGAGCAATCAAAGCAATATTTTTAGAACCTTGTTTTGCTAATTCTATAACTGTTTCATCGGTATAAGGTTGAAGCCAAGGTTCAGGGCCAAATCTAGATTGAAAAGTAACTAAAACTTTATTTTGTGTCCATTTTAATTCTTCTTTAAGTAATCTGGCAGTTTTAATACAATGACAATGATACGGATCACCAGCCATGAAATATCTCTTGGGTATACCATGAAAAGATATAACTAACTTGTCTATATCATCTCTATCTTTTAAATGTTTTTTAACTGTTAAAGCCAAAGCTTTTATATAATTTTTATTATCAAACCAAGGAGGCACTGTTCGGATATCTGGTTGCCATCTTTGTTTTAACAACCATTTAAATACTTCGTCTTTAACAGTTGCAGTAGTGCTAGCTGCATACTGAGGATAAAGTGGAACCAAAAGAATTTTTGAACATCCATTTTTTGTCATTTGATTTAAAACTTTGTCTATTCCTGGGTTTCCATATCTCATTGCATAGTCTATAAAAATATTGGGATTGTTTTTAAAAGAATTCTGTATTTTGTATGTTTGTTTAATTGTAAACCCTCTTAATGGTGATCCATGATTTTTTGTATCCCAAATTTTTTTGTAGGCTTTTCCAGATTTCGAAGGCCTGAATGTGAGTATAGGACCATTTAATATTAACCACCATAAAGGTCTAAAAAGATCTACGACTCTTTTGTCCATAAGAAATTGTTTTAAATATCTTCTCATAGACCAATAATCAGTGCCGTCAGGCGTGCCTAAATTGACAAGTAATACACCAATCTTATTTTTATCGGAAAAAACGGGGTGATCATTAGGTTTTTTTATAATAGTCAATTTAACATCTTTTAAATTATTAAGCGATTTTCTAGTAATTATTTTTTTCAGTTATTTTGAAAGCGTATTTAAGTGCAATCGTTAAATCAGAAATCATTTTTTCTGTATGTAAAGGGCCTGGTGTAACCCTTAATCTTTCTGTACCAACTGGAACGGTTGGATAATTAATTGGTTGTATGTAATGTTTAAATTTGTTTAACAGAATATTACTAATTTCTTTACATCTTATGGGGTTATTTACCATTATTGGTATTATGTGGCTATTGTTATCCATAAAATTTATGTTTTCTTTTAATAGATATTTTTTGAGTAAAATTGTATTTTTTTGTTGTAGTTTTCTTTCTTTATCAGATTTTTTTAAGTAACATAAAGAGGTACATGCAGCACTTACTAGAGCAGGAGGTAAGGCTGTTGTAAATATGTATCCACTGGCATAACTTCTTATAGCATCACAGATAATATTTGAAGAAGCAATATATCCACCCATTGTTCCAAATGCTTTTCCTAATGTTCCTTGAATTATATCAATAGAATTTTGCAATCCTAATTCTTCAGTTACACCCGATCCTTTTTTTCCATACATACCAACAGCGTGAACTTCGTCTAAATAAGTCAAAGCATTATATTTTTTTGCTATTTTAGATATACCACGGATATCTCCAAAATCACCATCCATAGAGTAAATGGATTCAAAAATTATAACTTTAGGTTTTTTTTCCGGATATTTTTTGATTAGAGCCTCTAAATGAATTAAATCATTATGTTTGAAAATTTCTTTTACAGCTCTTGATTTTTTTATACCTGAAATAATTGATGCATGATTTTTCTCGTCAGAAAATACAACTACGTCATCTAGTAAATTAAGAAGAGTACTTATTGTTGACTCATTAGCAACATATCCAGATGAAAATACTACAGCTTTTTCTTTCGAATGAAGATCAGCCAGTTCACTTTCTAATTTTACAATAGCATTACTGTTTCCAGATATATTGCGTGTTCCGCCTGAACCTGTTCCCATCCTTTTAACTGAATTTATCATTGAATTTATGACAAGTTTATTTTGACTCATTCCTAAATAATCGTTTGAACACCAAACTATTACATCATTTTTTTTTGAGTCTGATATCAAAAAAGCATTGGGATGTTTACCTGCTTTTCTCTCAATCTCTTTGAAATGCCTGTAATTACCCTCAATTTTAAGTTTATTTAGGGATGATTTAAAAATATCAGAATAATTCAATGGTTTTCCTACGTATATATAAACAAATAATACTATATTTGAAATTTTCAACATACTATATATCAAATTATTAGCACAGATTTTAAGCAAAATTTAAATTTTTATTTTCGCACTTGAACTTTTTTAAAGTTTTTATATAACAAACATTATTTAAATATTGGAGAGTGTAAAAGTGAACTCGTCAAAAAAAATAAAAGTAATAACAGAAGAAAATTTTGAAAATGGCGCTGATAGAGGTGGTTTGCTCGGAAATAGAATTATACTACCTGAAGATTATATGCCGTCTGTTGATGAAGAATTTATGAATGATAACCAATTAGAGTATTTTAGACAAAAATTAATTAATTGGAAATCAGAGTTACTCAATGAGGCAACTGATACCAAGGGTACTTTATCGGCTGAAGGTTTGCAAAGACCTGATATGGCTGATAGAGCCCAGGTAGAGTCAGATGCTTCTATTCAGTTACGAACGAGAGATAGAGAAAGAAAACTTATTAGTAAAATCGACGCTGCATTAAGAAGGATAGATTTAAAAACATACGGTTATTGTGAAGATACAGGTGAACCGATTGGATTAGGTCGTTTGAAAGCAAGGCCAATTGCATCACTAAGTGTTGATGCACAGGAACGACATGAAAAAATGGAAAAAATCCATAAAGACGAATAATTTGTCTTAATCCCAGATTTTGTGCTTGTAAGAACAAAATAAGAACATTTATTGACAAAAGAACAAAAAGTGAATATTGTTATGTAATATTTATTAGTTGAAAGAATTGTAATCGTATGTCAGTAAGGAGATAGAGAATGAGTGCTGAGGTTATTAAAATGTCAAATCAAGATAAAGATAGAAACATAGCTTTAGAGTCTGCAATAGGACAGATAGAAAAAGCTTTTGGCAAAGGTTCTGTTATGAAGTTAGGCACATCTGGAGAGAATTTAGATGTACAAGCTATATCAACCGGTTCGCTAGGTCTAGATATCGCTCTTGGTATAGGCGGTTTACCTAAAGGAAGAATTGTAGAAATTTATGGACCTGAAAGCTCAGGTAAAACAACGCTAGCACTGCATGTTGTAGCAGAAGCGCAAAAAACAGGAGGAACTTGTGCATTTGTAGATGCAGAACATGCTCTTGATCCAGTATATGCAAAAAAATTAGGAGTAAATATTGATGATCTATTAATTTCTCAACCTGATGCAGGAGAACAGGCATTGGAAATTGCTGATACATTAGTTAGATCAGGGGCTATATCTGTTTTAGTAGTTGATTCTGTAGCAGCATTAGTTCCTAGAGCTGAACTTGAAGGGGACATGGGTGATAGTCATATGGGTTTACAAGCTAGATTGATGAGTCAAGCTTTAAGAAAGTTAACTTCATCAATTTCTAAGTCCAATTGTTTAGTAATATTTATTAATCAGATTAGACAAAAAATTGGAATTATGTTTGGTAACCCAGAAACAACTTCAGGTGGAAATGCTCTTAAGTTTTATGCATCTGTTAGATTGGATATAAGAAGAATAGGAGCAATTAAAGACAAAGATGATATAATAGGGAATCAAACCAGAGTTAAAGTTGTAAAAAATAAAGTAGCACCTCCATTTAGAACAGTTGAGTTTGATATTATGTATGGTGAAGGTAT
>CACHEH010000016.1 GCA_902578805.1 uncultured SAR116 cluster alpha proteobacterium | reverse complement strand
AATGTTATCAGGTTCAAATACAAATAATCTAATAATTTCTCCTGCTGATGGAAAAGTTATAGATATTTCAGAAATAACTCCAAATGAAGAAATAGGTCTGTCTGAAGGAGCATGGAAAAGAGTTTGTATTTTCATGAATGTTTTTGACGTTCATGTAAATAGATCGCCGATGTCAGGTCTAATTACCTATAAAAAATATATTCCAGGGTCTTTTTTTAATGCAAGTTTAGACAAAGCATGTGAAGAAAATGAAAGACTTATATTAAATATGGATACTGAAAATGGAAAAAAAATTGCATTTGTTCAAATTGCAGGTTTGGTAGCCAGAAGAATTATATGTGATGTTGATATTGGTCATTCACTTAAGGCTGGAGAAATTTTTGGTTTAATTAGATTTGGAAGTAGAGTTGATATTTATTTCCCTTCAGAAGTTTCTGTCATGGTCTTAAAAGGACAAAAAATGGTTGCAGGTGAGACAATTATTGGAGATTTTAGTAAAAATGCCAAACCTGTAAAGGAAATTACAGATGAAACATAAAGGCATTAAACTCGCCAAAAAAGCCTTTCAATCTAGACCAAGACGTTTTTCTGTAATTTGGATGCTACCAAATTTTCTAACGATATGTGCTTTAATCTTTGGTTTGCAAGCAATGTATCAGGCAATATTCAATAATTGGGACAATGTTATAATAATGATAATAATTGCTTCTGTTTTTGATATGTTAGATGGAAGAGTGGCTAGACTGTTAAAATCAACAAGTGAATTTGGCATGCACCTTGACTCCCTTTCTGATTTTGTAGTTTTTGGAGCTGTGCCAGCATTTTCTATTTATTTATGGATGGATAAACCTCAAGGTCATTTTTTTTGGATTGTAATAGTTTTGTATGTCATTTGTTCTGCATTAAGATTAGCAAGGTTTAATTCAGAGTTATCTGAAAGACCTAATTATGCAAAGAATTATTTTACCGGTGTTCCTACCCCTGCTGCAGCTTTTTTAATGTTGTTTCCTATTGCTATTGATGAGTTTTTAATGTCAAACAATTTAAAGTCTTTTGACATAATTGCACTATGGATTGGTTTTATATCAATTGCAATGGTAAGTAATTTACCCACTTTTTCTGGTAAAGTTTTTCAAATACCTAAATCTTTTGTGATACCTTTATTAATAATTTTAGCTATACTTAGTAATGCAATTATAAGTAATCCAATAAAAGGGTTTATAATTTTAGTATGTGTATACTTAATAAGTATTCCATTTGCTTCAATTTTTTATTTACGTTTGAAAAAGAAAGCTGAGGCTCTAAACATTAAAAATTAATAAAAAATCACTTTGATTGAAAAAAGTTTTTCCATCCAGGTTTAGAATTTCCAACCGCCTCAGCCTCATATATGGCTCTATTGCAAGCTCTAGCAATGCAATCGCTTGCCCTTGATCCTAGAGCTAATATATCTACATTATCTAATACTTGTTTTTTGATATCTTGACTTGTTGTTATTGAAAATATTGTGTCTCCATCCATAGGTGTATGTGCAGGACTTAGAGATCTTGCTATACCATCATGTGCCATAATAGCTAATCTTTTGAGGTTTGCGCGAGTTAAAGGTGCATCTGTAGCTACCACCCCAATAACTGTGTTACTGGGAATGTCATCAAAAATTTCTGTTTTACTAATTGATTGTGGTATCCGTTTTGCTCTTAAAATATTATCATACAGATCATTACAAACTCCATATCCACCGAATTCGTTATCAAATTCCAAGTGAGCAGATAAGAAATGTGGTCCTTCATTAAGTAAAGGGTTTCCTACAGCATTGTTGATAACAATTGCTCCAACCGTATATTTTTTACCATTTGAAAAAGTTTGTGACCATGATGAAGAACCTTGTCCCCCTTTAAGAGTGGCTGTGGTCGCACCACATCCTGCACCAAAAGAACCTAGAAGAAAATCTGTGTTAGCAGCTTTATAGGCTTTGTTTGCAAGTATTCTCCAAGGAGAATATTCTCCAATAGTGTTCACATAAGGTTTATCATTTATATTTAGATCAAAAATCACTGCTCCAGGTACTAGTGGAACAATTGCTTTACCTACTTTATATCCTTTATTATCTTGTCTTAATAAATCTTGAACTTCCGAACAAGCGTCTAGGCCAAATGCAGAACCACCAGATAGTACAATCGCATCTGCACGTCCTATAGAGTTTTCTAAATTTAACATATCTGTTTCTCTGGTGCCTGGGCCTCCTCCTCTTACATCCACAGCTGTTGAAAAGGGGTTGTCGCTAGTTATAACCGTGACTCCAGTGCCAATTTTATTATCTTCGGCATGACCAACTTGAATTCCAGGTATATCTGTAATAAGGTTTTTGTTTCCGGGGGCAGGATCCATTACTGATCTTTCTCCATCATTGTTTATTTATAATGATTTTTAAATGACGTTAATATTATCTCCCAATAAAGACAACAAGTAGTTGGAACAAGAAAAGAAAAATATTTTAGTTCTTTCGGTTGCACAAGGCTTATCTGTTACTACCACAAATATTAATATGATTAATACTGGTTTAGTTGGATCTATTCTAACTACAGATCCATCTTATGCTACCCTTCCATTGTCCCTGCAATTTCTGACAATAGCCATAACTCTAATACCTGTTTCCTTATTAATGGGCAAAATAGGAAGAAGGCCGATGTTTTTGATTGGGGCAATGGCAGCCTTTATCGGATGCTTAATAATAGCCTACTCAATTTTTACTAAGGTCTTTTTTTTATTTATAGTTGGATCAATTTTGTTAGGTTTTTCTCAAGCTAATCAACAGTTTTATCGTTATGCCGCAGCAGATAACGTTTCAATAAAACTAAAAAGTAAAGCTATTTCACTAGTTTTAGCTGGAGGGTTAATCGCTGCAATAGTAGGGCCAGAGATTTCTAGATACTCCTTTAATTTTTTCACAGAATATATATATTTAGCAACTTATTTATGTGCTGCTTTAATACAAATATTTAATTTTAGTGTTTTAATTTTTGTTAAAATAAAAAAACCAAAGCCAACAAAAAATTCTATTAGGTCATTAAGCAAAATTTTAATTCGTAAAACGATTATTATAGCGATTTTAGCTGCTTCAATTGGATATTCTTTAATGAGTTTTATCATGACGGCGACTCCTTTGCAGATTGTAAATGTATGTAAATTGGGAGATAGTGCAAGCGCAACTGTTATTCAGTGGCATGTAATTGCTATGTTTGCACCTTCATTTTTTACAGGATCAATTATAAATTTTCTTGGTAATCGTAAAGTTATGATGATGGGTGTTTTGATATACGTAATTTCAATTTGTTTTGGTGTTATAGGTCAAACTATTGAACACTTTTGGATATCATTATTTTTATGTGGTTTAGGATGGAATTTTCTTTATGTAGGAGGAAGCGACATAATAGCCAAATCTGCTTTTCCAGAAGAAAGAGCTAAAGTACAAGGTGTCACAGACTTTATTATTTTTATTTTTGTTGCATCAGGGTCTTTTTTAGCAGGAAGTTTACACAATAATTTAGGGTGGGAAATAATGATGCTTTATACATCAATACCCATATTTATTTTATTTATAAGTATAGTCTTTATTAATCCAAGAGAAATAAGGGCAATATAGGGGTTATCCCCCCGTCAGAGACATATGTCTATTTACTGATACATTTGGAGATTGACGTGAAATTTCAAAATCATGTCCTTTTGGTTTTCTCTCTATTGCTTTTCTAATGGCATCTTCAAGTGCATTTAAACCTTTGTCTCGTAATACTGTTTTTAAATCAGCATTATCATCTTGACCTAGGCACATATAAAGAATTCCAGTGCAGGTAAGTCTTACTCTATTACAACTTTCACAAAAGTTATGAGTTAAAGGGGTAATAAAACCAAGTTTGTTGTTAGTCTCTTTAACAGAAACGTATCTAGCAGGACCGCTAGTTTTTTCTGGAAGATCAGTAAGAGTAAATTTTTTTTCAAGTTCCTTTCTTACTTGTGATAAAGGAAGATATTGGCCAAATCTTTTATCTCCACCTATATCCCCCATTGGCATTACTTCAATTATTGTCATGTCAAAATTTTCTTTTCCACACCATTTTAAAATTTCTGATAAATGATGCTGATTGAAATTACTTATCGCAACTGTATTGATTTTAATTTTAAGCCCTATATCGCGAGCTTTTTTAAGACCTCTCTTTACTTTTTCTAGGTCTCCCCATCTTGTTATTTCTCTAAACTTATCAGGATCAAGATGATCTAATGATACGTTAATTCGTCTAACTCCTGCATTAAATAGCTTTTCTGCTTTTGTTTCTAATTGACTACCATTTGTAGTAATTGTTAATTCATCAAGAGAATTTCCAACTTCTTTTCCTAAGTTATTTATAACTTGCATTATACCTTTTCTTACTAAAGGTTCACCACCTGTTAATCTAATTTTTCTTGTTCCAAGTTTCATAAAAACTCTGCAGACAGCCTCTAATTCCTCAAGGCTTAAAATATCTTTTTTAGGAAGAAATTGCATATCTTCTGCCATGCAATAGGTGCATCTGAAATCACACCTATCCGTAACAGACACTCTTAAATAATCAACTGTTCTTCCAAAAGGATCAATTAATTTATGTGTATTTTTAATTATTTTATTCATATTAATGTATTTAATATATCTCACAAGGAATAACATTATACTCTAATTTTTTAAATTTAAGTAACAATTTTTTTTGAAGCCTATATAATGTCCTTAAATAAAAATGATCTTAGGTAAAAATGGATAATTATAAAATTTACAGACAAAATCCAGCTGCTGGAGGAAATCCAAATAAGTTAGTCGTTTTTCTTCACGGATATGGTGCAGATGGAAAAGATTTAATTGATTTATCCAATCCTTTTGGAATGGCTCTTCCAAACGCTAGCTTTATTTCCCCTGATGCTCCTCATCCATGTGAAATGTCTCCTCAAGGAAGGCAGTGGTTCCCAATAGAAGAAATTCCAAAGGGTGCTATTAGAGCCTCATTAGGTTTGCTTGATTTAATTGAAAATGAAGCCAAAAAATTAAATCTTACATTTAAAGATGTAATACTTATTGGTTTTTCACAAGGTGCTATGATGAGCATGCAGTGTTTGTTAATTAATCAAGAACAACTGCATGCAATAATAGGATATTCTGGTGCATTGAGGGAAGAAAATATAGATGCTGCAAATGACCAAATTTTAAATGGTAAACACAAATTTTCAGATACTCCAATATTACTTGTTCACGGAGAACTAGACGAAGTGGTTCCTTTTGAATCGCTAGAAAGATCAAAAAATCTTCTAAATAATATCGGGTTTAATGTTCAGACTTTATCTCGACAAAATCTTGCTCATGGAATTGATCCTGAAGGGATCAGCAAAGGAATGGATTTTTTAAAATCAATAAAATAATTCATCAAATTGAATTTTTTTGTTTAATTAAATTCTAATATTGTTAGTGTAATAAAATATCCATTTATAATTCAAAAATATATTATATGTCTACTTACTCTTTTTCTCCAACTTTAGTTTTAAATGCTGATTATCAACCTTTAAGTTATTTCCCATTATCCTTGTGGTCATGGCAAGACACAGTAAAGGCCGTTTTCCTTGGTAGGGTAAATATTGTATCAGAATACGATGAGATTGTTAGGTCACCTGGTCTTTCTATGAAAGTACCTAGTGTAATTTCTTTAAAAGAGTATGTAAAAAATCAAAAGTCACCGGTGTTTACAAGATTTAATGTTTTTTTAAGAGATAAATTCTCCTGTCAGTATTGTGGTGTGATTAAACAATCGCACGATCTAACTTTTGATCATGTAATACCTAGATCTAAGGGTGGAAAGACTAATTGGACAAATGTGGTAGCTGCATGTAGACCTTGTAACTTCAAAAAGGGAAGTAAAAATGCCAAGGAAATAAATATGTTTCCAATAATTAAACCCGAGGCTCCAACTGCAAATTTGCTAAAAAGAAATGGAAGACATTTCCCTCCAAATTATTTACATGAATCTTGGCGGGATTTTTTGTATTGGGATACAGAACTAGAAAGTTAAAATTAATTAAATTTTTTCTGAAATTTTAATAGCTGTTCTGCAACCAAGTTGTACAATAGCTTTCATTATTTCATAACCAGGCACGTTTTCTCCGTCATGTTCAACACCTGTTTCAAGATGATCTAACTCATCATCTCTGAACTTCATTAAAGTTGATTTAAGTTCTTTATTATCATCATTCAGGGACTCCGCTTGCTTTGCATAATGCTCTCCGATTACTTCTTCCACTGCAATAGTACAAGCCATAGCCGCCTTTTCACCCATCACAGCACTAGCAACGCCAAGGCCAAAGCCCATGACATTCCAAAGTGGAAGTAATGCTGTGGGTCTGGTATCATTTTCATATAAAAGTTTATTGAATGTATCTAGGTGTTCTTGTTCTTGGTCTTTCATATGCTGAATTGTTGGGCCAACTGGTGTGTTTTTTAGTACTGCCAATTGACCATCATATATTTTTGCAGCTGCGGTTTCTCCAGCATGATCTACTCTTAATATTGAATCGATATGATTTTTGTTTGATTTCTTATTCATATTTTCATTAGCCTTTTGTTAAATAATAAAATAATGGTTAGTAAGAAGATAAAGAGTGAAGCTAGCGCGTTCCAACCAGCAAGAGATAATCCAAATATTTCAAACATTACTTCGTCACACTTGATAGGAGATTTATTTAGTAGATATGTAAGTGTATCTTTTGAAAAATCAATATTTGATGAACACCCATCCGGACCAGTCCAAAAACTCATCTCTATGCCAAAATGGTACAATCCTGCTACAGAGCTTAAGAGCCATAGTAAACCTCCCCCAAACAGTAAAAGTTTTTTAGAAATTGAAATTTTATTAATTATAAAAATAATAATTAAACTGTAGGTAATTATTACACCATGAAACCATCTTTGTGTAATACAAAGATCGCATGGCAGAGCTCCATGAAAATATTCTAAATAAAGGGCTGAGATTAGCATCAATGAGGATATAATAAATGAAATTTTAAAAACACTACTAATTGGCATTTAAAAAATATAAATCGAAAATAATATAATTGCTATTCCTAATATACTAGAGGCTATAAGAAGATGTCTCTGTAAAAATAATAAAGCAGGCTTTCCAAAAAATTTTGTTAAATATGCAACTATAAAAAATCGTATACCCCTACCTATAAGAGACATTACAACAAATCCAATTACATTTGTTCCAGCCATACCACTTGTAATGGTTATAATTTTGTAAGGTAAAGGTGTAAATGCTCCTAAAAAAATTATAATCATACCATTTTCATTATAAGCTGACTTTACTGCCATAAATTTTTCTTTAGTAAACCAAGGTATGTTCAATAATATATTTTCAATTGAAGGTCCAATAAAATAACCCAGCAACCATCCAATAACACCTCCGATTACAGAGCCAATTGTACAAAATAATGCAAATTTGAATGCTTTACTGGGGGTTACCAACGTCAAACCTGCAAGGAATGGATCAACTGGAATAGGAAAAATTATTGATTCTATTAGAGAAACAAAGCCAAGAATTTTTTCGGCCAAGGGTTTTGTGGCATTATAGTTTGCTTTTTCAATTAAAAGATTGATTTTAGTTTTTATATTTAAGAAATTCATGCTGCTTTTTATACATGAAAAATATTAAATTAATATTTTAAATTTATTAACATTGTTATAAGTATTAAATAGGTAATTGAAATAATTATTTGGGGATATGGTGAAATAGGTAAACACGCTGGTCTCAAAAACCAGTGCCGCAAGGCTTCCCGGTTCGATTCCGGGTATCCCTACCAAACTTCACAAATAAAGGTAGATAACGGTTTTAGAGGGTTTATCGTGTAATTAGACACTTTCCTAAGTGTTATTTTTTGGCAATGATGTACGAAAAGTGTACTAAAAAGTGTACGAAATTGAGTATTTGATGACACTATATGCATTTTATTTTTGTACCATTTCTAGATACTTAATTGATTTTTCAATCTTTGGTTTTGAGTATCTGTCCATAGTTGTCGTTACAGTAGAGTGACCTAATCGAGCTGACAGTAATTTCATAGGTATTTCTGTATTTGCTAAATTAGTAGCATGAGTATGTCTTAAACCATGAGGAGCATAATAAGGTAGTTCAGCTTCTCTGGTTAAAATTGTCATGGTTGTTCTACCAAAGTTTTTATTTAAATGGCTTCCATCTAGTTTTGGAATAAATGGTATATCTGATTTAGGTAACATCATTTCTGATATCCAAGCTCTATACTTTTTGAAAGTATCGATATTTTCTTCTGTAAGAGCGATGATTCTTTCACTGCCTTTAGTCTTTAATTTAGATAACTTTGGCATTGTATCACTCTCAATAAAAATACATTGTCTTTCTATTTTCAATGTCTTCTTATCAAAATTTATATCCTTCCATTTAAGACCAATAAGTTCGCCATATCTCATACCAGTATTAAGAAGAGTATAAAAAAAGATAAACCGTCTTTGATCATTAACTCTATCAGAATATTCCCGAGAAACTTCTAGGAGTTTTTCTTGATCACTGTCAGATAATGCATCGACTTTCTTAGCATCATTAACTTTGATAAGATCAAAACCCTCTAAAGGATAAAAAGGAATTTTTCTTTGTCTTGTTGCGAATCTCAAAGACTGTTTTAGAGTTATTTCACAATTTTTGATTGTCTGTGTTGCTAAACCTTTAGCCTTTATGCAAATGCTTGATGTACCATTGGTCATTGTTTTTGATACTGTTGCATCTGTTAATTTAAGAGAGAATGAACTAAGTCATTTTCTACAAAATATTAAAACTATTCAGCAAAGAACAAACTCTCTTGTCCTTCTCATCCATCACATTGGTAAAGACCCAAGTAAAGGAGCAAGAGGTCATTCAAGTGTTATGGGTGCAGTAGATCATCATATAAGAATCACTAAGCCACAAAACAGTAAAGATACTGGCACTTGGGAGTTAGAACGATCTAGGGCTACTGAGGGGGGATTAAAAGGAGAATTTAAGATTGTTCAGAAAGAAGCACCTTTTGGAAATTATGGAACAACTATCGTAGAACCTATTGATGAAAAAAGTGATAACATTAATGACGACCAGATTAAGATTTTAAATTTGTTTGATAGAAAAATTACTAAAGAAGAATTTGATACGATAACCCTTGATCATAATCTTTCTAAGGATGCTAATAGAATGAGAAAGAATAGGTCAATTGATAAACTGAAAAGTTTTGGCTATATCGAGAAAGATAATGATTTTTATATGCGAACGAACAAGTCCTACCCCTAGAGGGTCTGTGCGTTCGTTCAGACTTATCTTTATAGCTACTTCTTCAAAATATATTAATTCCGCACCTTGACATAAACATATTTATACATAATATGTTAAATTATGAATAATTATAAGAATATTACCAATCCACTTGAAAGAAGAAGACTTCAGTTTGGGTATAGTCAACAAGAAATATCAAAACTTCTTGGTATTACTCAATCTCAATATTCCAGAATTGAAAAAGGTGACTCAGATCCCAATAAACATATAAAGAAATTATCAGAAATATTTAACTGTGAACCAAATGAGGTTTTTCAAGGCAAAATATTAAGAGAAATAGAAGACGATTTTTTGAATAATCCAACTAATAATTTTCAAAGAATATTTCATGAAAGAAAACCTGGATATGTAAATTTAAAAATAGAAGGATGGTTCACTAAACAACAAATAATAGATAATTATGAAATGTTAATTAAAGAATTAGGGGAATGGAAGGTTAACGAGGATGGAGTTAGATGGAAACATAAATAATTTTCATCATTTAAAAAAACATATATGTTTGAAAAAGGTGTAAATACTAGGTTTAAACAACCAGGCAATAATCTTCTGGTTAAGTTTCCTATTATTGCAATGGAGTTTGATTCAGAAAAAAACGGTATTACTCCAGACAAAGTTTACCCAAATTCTAATAAAAAATATTGGTTTAATTGTCCCAAAGGACATTCATACTTTTGTGTTTTAACAAATAGAACAAGAATGAGTTCTAATTGTCCTAAATGTTCATACCAAACTTCTAAAAATGAAGTAAGAGTTTATAGTGAATTAAAATATATTTTTGGAAATACAATTCATAAAAGAAAGTTAAGAAAAACTGAATTTGATATTTTCCTAACTCCTTACAATCTGGTTATTGAATATGATGGACAATATTATCATAAGGGTAGGGAGCAGAGAGATTTAAAGAAGAATAGATTTTGTAATATGATGAGCATGAAAGTTATGAGAGTTAGAGAAACTCCTCTCAAGAAATTGTCAGACTTGGATGTAATGGTTACGACAAGACCACTTTCCAAAAATCAGATGAATGAAATAATTCTTCAACTTATGAAAAAGTTTCCAATGGAAACTGGAGGGAGACTTACAAATTATCTAAATGAAAAACAATTTATGAATGATAATTATTATAGAAGTTATGTTTCTAATTTACCTAATCCACCTTTAAAAGAATCTTTATTAAAAACACATCCTAAAATTGCAAGTTTATGGGATTATGAAAAAAACCATCCTTTAAAACCAGAACAATTTAAAGCAGGGAGTAATGCAAAAGTATTCTTTAAATGCGAAGAAAAAGGACATTCAAAAGAATATTCAATTTACAACAGAGTAAGATTAAAAACTGGTTGTCCAATTTGTGTTAACTTTGGAGATAATCATCCAGAACTTTTAAAAGAATTACACCCAACAAAGAACCCAGATTTTAACCCTTATGAAGTTCAACAATTTAGTCATAAAAAAATCTGGTGGAAATGTTCTAAAGGACATGAATATAAAACCAGTATTGCACACAGAACAAAAGAGGGAACTGGTTGTTGGAAATGTTATAATGAAAGAAGAAGAAAATCTTCTTTTTCAAATAATAAAAATCAAAATCCAATTAGGGAATAAAATTACTATGCATGTGACAGATAAGTATATTCGTGAAAAAATGATCAGAGAATATATTTCTTAATGGTCAAGAACTTGTTATAAAGGACGTGATGTTCTAGATGAAAGAGATGACAGACGTAGAGAATTGAATGAAGAATTTGGATTCATGGATGCGGATGGAACTTTTGGTATAGGTTGTAAATCTCACACGAACTTAAAATATAAAAATACTTACACTAATATAAAACTTTATAAAGGTGAGGATATATTAAAACTTAGGAAAATAATCAAAATCAGATTTATACTTTGGATGACCCATTCTTTTTCCAATATAGTCAATCTCTATATGATCAAAACTTTTAAAAATATTAGATCCATTTTTCTTAGTTTTATAATTTGCATTAAATGAATATGAATTTGAAATGTAATAAGCAACAATATTATCATCAATTCTATTATAAGATTGAATTTCAACAGGGGCTCCGGAGGCTTTGGTGATTTTTATAAATATATTCACATCACCAAAACTTTTGATTAGTTTCTTCATTTTATCGATTATAAAATAGGTTTTTTGTGCTCTGGAGGTCTCTAGCTTTTCAATTTTTTTAAAAATACTAGAATATGACGACTTATCTTTAAAATTGTAATATCCATTTAGCTTAGAAAATAATACACCATAATCAAATCTATCACCAAGATTTCCTAAATATGACAATAAATTTACAATAAGTAATTTTTCAATATGATAAATATATTTATCTAAGATCATCCTTTTTTTGGAAGATAAACATTTTTCAATTTTTAAAAATTTTTTACAGTTAATTTTTAACCATTTGTCTGAGAGTACTTTTTTAGCATACTCATAGTTTTCAAATGGATAAGAAAAATCTTTACTTACTGCAAAGCATTCAATATTTATTTGATCTGAATTTTTAAAGTTTTCAGGATTATTTTCTTTATAATCTAGTTGTCTATAGAATAACAAAAAGTCAGGATTATTTCTAAAGTAAAAATCACATTTTATTTTAAATTTGTTTAAATGTTGAACATTACTTAAGGCATAGCCTATTTCATTATCTAATTTATTCAAACCAAAATTTAGAGTAGTAAAGTTTTGAAATAAGTCGTCATATTCTAAAGGCTTGTCTTTAATAAGATCATTGACTAAAAAATACGATTCTAAAGAACTTTCAATTTTAATTAATCTTTTTAGTCTTTCTTTTGTGATTTTTTTTAGACAAACTTTATCACTTTTACATGCTTTTTGTTTATTAAGTATCCAGGCGTTTTGCTGAATTATCAAATTCCTATAAATTCTATACTTTTGCTTATCAAATGATTTGCTTGGCGAGTTGTCTTTTAACAATTTTAAATATTGTTCACTCATTAATTTATCTAATGTAGATAGCTCAATATCATTACATATCGTTTTCTCAGTTTCTGATTTAGCTTTATCACAATTTAAACTAGCACTCTGACTTGGATAAAATTTGAAATTTAAAATTAATATTATAAAAAAAAATATTCTCATATAAAAAAAATGTTATTATTAATAATTTATTAATAATAAATTAACATAATAAAATGAAAACAAAATTTTTTTTAATTCCATTTCTAATTATTATTTCTTTTTCAAATTTAAGTTTTAGCAATGATCATTGGGATAAACCACTTTGCAAAATTGCTCTAAATTCTTATGGATATTTGTGGTATAAAGGTTTTATTAAAAAATGTCATGCAAAGCGACAAGGTTACACTTCAGTCTATATTAATGATATTGAACTTAAGAGAACTTTTAATATTTTAAATGATAATTATAAGAAATCAAATATTTATGTAATAGATAAATATTTTACTTTTGATTATATGAAAAAAGAACATTATAAAAATAAAAAATCGTGGTATTCAGAGGGTGTATATCAATATGAGATAGACAAGCTTAAATATGCATTTGGCAAAGGTTATGATTCTTCAAAAGATATAGCTGATAGTGAAAAAATCATTAGAAAAGATCCATCAATTCAATTTTTATTTTCAACAGGAAATTTTTCTTCAGGTTTACGTGATGCCTGTCAGCACGCTATGATAAGGATTGAAAATAATTCATATAAATCAAATTTCTTTATAAAATGGGGAAAAAGAAAATTGGAGGGTGTTAAAAACCAACCAAAATTTAAGAAAATTTGTATAGATAATAATTAAATCTGTATTTGTACATACCTAAACAACTGACTAACCGTCTTATGACCACTGATGGATGCTACCTCTGGAACATTTAGCCCTTTTTCAAACATTCTAGATATTGCTTCGTGTCTTAAGTCGTGAAATGTAAAGTTGACGATTTTTGCTCGATTACGAAGCCTTTCCCATGATTGCCTTAATGCAACATCTGTAAAGGGGAATACGTGGTTAGTGAACACTGGTACATTATTAATATCTTTATTTATCATATCACTTATTACAACAAAATCACTTGGATATATATATTCAGTCACAAGTTTATAACGACCCATTATTTCTGCATCTGTGACTGTCTCAACAACATAATCATGTGATGCAAGTAGGTCATGTAATTGATTGTCTAATGATTGTCCTTGATGTTTGTGAAGATTATTAATTTTTTCAATGCCAAGTATATCTAGTACTCGTTGAGCAAATTTTTCATGTTCACTTTTTTTCATTTTTATTTCCTTTATCAATATCTTTTATGTTGAGATTAGGTCTTAATATTATTGATGTTTGACCTAACTCTACTTTTGGTAAGTCTTCAGGTCTTGTAACTATGATTGCTTTTATTATTTTACCCATTACTTATCATCCTTATAAGTCCACCCATGAGCTATTAGGACTTTTTTTAGATTCTCTATCATTTCATCTTTAGTAGTATCCTTATCTGCAATTTTTTCTAAAAATAGATTTTCTTTATTTTCAGCTTTTTCTCTTGCTTTAATATAATGTTGTAAGGACTTGTTATGATTAGTAGATTTGCTTTTAGCCATTTTTTTCTCCTTTTTAGTACTTTTGTCATTATGACAGGGTGTACAAGTTGGTTGATAAATACCCTTTAGTTTGACTATAAAGTTTTCTTAACCTCCAAATTCTTCTAACATTTGAAGTGCATCCATTGGGTCTAAACCTGGAAATTCTTCTAGACCTTCACGAATAATTGATAACCTAAATTCTCCAATCTGTTCTCTTTGTTCAGGAGTAAGTTGGTTAATTTTTTCGTCTGGAGTTAAAGTTTGTTTAAGTTTTTCTCTATTCAAACGAAGTTTAGTAGCCATTGCATTAGCAAGGTCTTGGTCTTTTTTTGAAAATGTATTTGAAGTCATTTGAGCCTCCGCTTTAGTACTTTAGGCGGGGTGCCAAGGCGTACAAGTTGGTAATTAAATGCCTCGTATATATATAATAATTTTTGATTACGATTTCAACAGACTTTGAATTTTTTATAAATTACTACAAAATCTATGGTATTATTTAACTATGAAAAATTTAATTTTATCTATATTTTTTTTTGTACTTTTTTTTAAACCCTCTTTAGGGGCGGGCTTGACTAAAGATGATTTACTGAAAATGTCCCCAAGCCAAATTATAGTTTTTGCTAAAAATGGTGATCCTTTAGCTCAATTATGGCTTGGTGATGCTATTTATAATGGTTCAATCCCTAATTGGAATAGGTATTCATCTTGTAAATGGTATTATAAATCTGCGGAACAGAATAACTCTGAGGCAGCATTAAAGCTATATCACATGATTAAAGTTGGTGATGCATCATCTGATTGCCCAAAAATTATTGGTATTAAAAAACCTAATCTTGATAAAAATTACTGGTTACTAAAATCTGCTAGGCTAAATAATCCTGACGCACAGTTGACATTGTTTGAAAATGTAAGATCTACTGATGATGAAAATGATCAAAAGATAGGGTTTATGTGGTTAAAAAAAGCTGTAAAAAACAATTTCCCACCAGCAATAACTAAACTAGCCTATCTTCATTTATGGGGCTCATATGTCGAAAGGGACATTGGAGAAGCAATAAAATTATTTGCCAAAGCTTCTAAGTTGGATATTAAAAACGACGCTCCAGACAGAGAATTAGCTGAAATATATAGTAATGAGTTATATTTAAATGGAACTGCAGAAAATGAATTAAAATTCAAAAAGGGACAAATTAATAAGGATGAATATGAGGCAACTAAAGAATTGTTAAAAAGACGTGATTATACAAATTATTTTGACATAAAAAAAGCAATATTGTCAGCTGAAACATGTGTTCAAAAAATGTTCACCTTTCGTTGTTACTTAATGCTAATCAATTACAATAGTGAAAAAATATATAATAATGTAAATTATGAAGAAGCACTAATGTGGCTTAACGAAGCTGAAGAAGTTCTTAAAAAAAGTGATTTTTATCCAACTATTTTATCAACAAAAGGTTGGGCTTATTTGACTTGGGATAACCTAAAAGTAGATAAATTAAAAGCTCGTGAGTACTTTCAAAAAGCTCTTAATAATTACAAAAAATTACGGCGACCATCTGAAAAAAGAATAAAATTATATGAAACTTGGATTTCATCAACTTACTAATTTAAGATTATACTTTTTTAATTAACTAAATTTTTCTTCAAACCATACATAGTTGAAAGCATCGTTTTCATTTTCAAAAAATTGAAAATATTTAAGGGGCACAATACTTAATCCCACCTCCTTCAAATCAAACATGCCAAAAATTCCAATAGTACAAGGGTTAATCCCTGTCATAGAGCCTGTTTTTGAAAAACTACAAGATTGAACTACATAAGAGCTTTGGCATTTTGATTGAATATGAGGGGCATGTAATTGACATATATTCGGTTTAACTTCTCCTAAAATATAAAATTTACTTTCATGTGTGTCTTGTCTTTGAATTTCTTGCTTAACACATCTATCTATAGGTTGAATAAGAGAATACATTTCTTCACCATATCCAATCAAAACCTTTTTTTCCTTAAAGTCTTTTATTTCCTCTCCAAAATATAAACCTGGGTTAAGTCTAAAGTTTTCATAATCAGATATACTGAAATATCTTGAATAATCTGATAACCAATTACCTGATAAAGTCTCAACTTTAAAACATGGGTATTTAAGATTCTTCCATTCTTCAGTAATTTTTATCTCATCAGATTTTGGAACATCTAATATAAGAGGATAAGGAACTTCATCTGTGTAGGGTAATAATATGAATAAAGCTAATAGAACAATGATTATCTTTTTATAAAGTTTGTTATACAAAAAAGAAAACATTCTAAATTCTGTTCTTTCGTTAGAGGTCTTTTTTTATTCTTAGTCTTATTACCTCAGCAAACAAAACTAAGCTTAAGAGTGGCCAGATTACAACGAATAACCAAACATTAATTTCTTCATATGTAATTCCCATCATATTAGCTATATCAATGAGAAGTTTTACGCAGAAATCAAATGTTTGATCTATCCAATTTATACCAGAATTTGCACTCATGATATTTATATTATAATTTATTTAGACAATATTATGTTTTTAATAAGGTTTAATTATATCATTTTGACATCTTGAGAATGTATCAATGAATAAAAAAGAAGTTGGCATAAAAACAATTGAATACCTTCAGCAACATCCTAATTCAAAAGCAAAGGATATTGCTAATTCTATAGGAGCAGATAGGACTATAGTTAATAGTTGTCTTTATGGAGTTTTGAAAACTAAGGTTAAGCAGGATAATAGTTATAGATGGTCATTGATTGAAGAAGGAGAGAAAAAGGAGACGCCAACTTCAAACATAACTTCTGCCATTAGTCATTCAGATATCGCAAAGCTATCAAGATATTACCTGGCATGCATTGGCTATGATGACGATGGATTAAGCACTTTCTTAAAATCTGAATTCTCATTAAATTATGAAGAATTAGATAAAATCCCAGGTGTAGATGAAGAACTAACCGGAACCGAAGAATACCAAAACTTGATTGGTCAAAAACGCTCTGATAGAGGAAGGTTTGAAATATTTTTTGGATATCCTTGTTTCATTAGGTATGCAAAATCACAAAAGTCTAATTGGGAAGGTCATTTCCTTGAACCATTAGTTTATTATGGAATAGACGAAAACAAAAAAATTGAATTTAACAGTCCAATAATTAATCCCAAAGCAATTAGAAGTTTATCAAATGCTGATGCGAATTCAGTTATGAATGAGATTGTCCAAATTGAAAAAGAATTAGGCTTTGAAGAAGATGACATAATTGAAATAGATGAAATGATGATGAGAATGCAAAACATCAGAAAGGAATGGACATGGAAAGAAAAAATAAATTTTGAAAAAATTGGGAAGTATAAAGATAAGCTCTCCGACATGGATGTTGATGGAATTTATAATCGTCCAATTTTAATTTTAGGTGAAAAATCAAGGATTACACAAGGCCTAGAACAAGAACTAAAACTATTAGAAAATATAACTGAGGATCAGCTTAAAGGTACAGCATTGGGTGCTATTATGTATCCTAATGAAGAGGACGAAGTTAGGTATGGAGATGATCCAATAATTGAAACGCTTCCAATGAATTCAGAGCAAAGAGAGGCTGTTAATATATCTCTTAACAATCCATTAGCTGTCATTACTGGTCCTCCTGGTACTGGAAAATCTCAAGTTATTTCTAATTTAATTATTAATGCGGCTCATAAAGGAAAAAGAGTTTTATTTACTAGTAAAAACAACAAAGCAGTTGATGTTGTTGAAACAAGGGTGAATTCACTAGCGAGTAGACCAATTCTTCTTAGGGTAGGTTCTCAAGGTGCTTTCCAATTAAAGTTAGCTGAATATATTCTTGATCTAATATCATCAAAAGTTACAGAAACAGCTTTAGATGATTACGAAACCTGCAAACAAAACTATGAAGAATTTGCAGATATCTTTAAAGAAATCAAGCAAGAGAATGATCAATTAATTGAGTTAAGAAATGAAGTTGATTTACTTGAACAATCCATCGAAGCACTGAGAATAATTTATGGAGAAGATTTACTTGAGAGTACTAAAGACTTAGATCTAGGAGAAATTGAAAAATCATATTTAAAGGTTCATTCTATCTTTAAACAAACAAAAAAAGAAAACGCAAATTTCTTTGGCAAAATATTCTGGTCATTTGTAAAAAATGGCTACGAGAAAAATTATATAAACAGTATTAAGCAACATTTAGATTTATTTAATCAAACAGGTTTGGTTTATGAAAAAGAAGATAATTTATTAGATTATGATTTTCCAAAATTAAATAATAAAATAGAAGAATTAAAAAAAATTAGATCATACGATGAAAAGTTAAATTTATTAAAAAACAAGAATTCTTTGGAAGATAATAATCGAAAAGAATTTGAGTTAATAGATAAGATGAATGAGGTAGCAGAAACTCTTTGGAAATTATGGATTAAGATTCAGCCCAAAACAATTACTACCCAGGACAAAGAAAAGTTATCCAAGTACCAAGGTTTACTTAAAATGATAGTAGATGCTGGTAATGAAAATGAATTCAATAGAAGTATATATTCTAAATACATGCAGATGTTGGCTGATATTTCTCATTTATTACCATGTTGGGCCGTAACATCATTATCTGCCAAAGGAAGAATCCCTTTTGCACCTGGGATTTTTGATTTAGTTATTTTTGATGAAGCAAGTCAGTGTGATATAGCATCTGCTCTTCCTCTTTTATATAGAGCAAAATCTGCTGTTGTAATTGGAGATCCAAAACAACTAACCCACATTACAAGTTTAAGAAAAGGGCAAGATTATAAATTATTGGAGAAGAATAAGTTAGAAGATAATTTTATTAATTGGGCTTACTCTTTTAATTCTTTATTTAACTTGGCTGCTACTTATACAAACAATGATATGTTTGTGAAATTAGTAGATCATCATAGATCTCATAAGCATATTATTGATTTCTCAAATTCAGAATTCTATGAAGATGAGCTTAGGGTAGCAACTAACTACAAGAATCTTGTTCGATTTTCAAAAGAAGAACCAGGAGTTAGATGGATAGACGTAAAAGGGCAGGTCACAAGACCAGCAACTGGCGGTGCTGTCAATGTTGCAGAAGCAAGAAAAGTATTAGAGGCTTTAAAAGATTTACTCATTGAAAAAAATTATAAGGGAAGTGTTGGTGTTGTCTCACCATTTAGAAATCAAGCTAACTTAATCACTAAGTTAGTTTTTGAAGATACATCATTAAATAAAAAAATATCTGATAGCGAATTCTTATCTGATACTGTTCATAAATTCCAGGGTGATGAAAGAGACATTATTATATTTTCTCCTGTTCTTGCAAAAGACATATCGCCAGGAGCATTGAATTTTTTAAAATCTAATGGAAACTTATTTAATGTTGCCATAACGAGAGCCCGGGCTCAATTAATAGTGGTCGGAGATTTAGCCTCTAGTTCGTCATCTAAAGTAGATTATCTATCTAGATTTGCCAAATATTATACTTCTTTAGAAGAAGGTATTCAAAAAGAAAAAAGCATCTCCTACCAAGAAATGGGCCCAAGTTATCCTAAAGTAGCAAATCCAGGAATTGTTTCTAGTTGGGAGAGACATTTTTATGAAAAGGCTTATGAAAAAGGAATTAAACTAATTCCTCAATATCAAATCGAAAAATACACCGTTGATTTTTTATTATTAAATGGTGACAAAAACTTAGTAATTGAAATTGATGGCGAGCGTTATCATAAAAACTGGAATGGTGAACTTTGTAAAAAAGATCAATTAAGAAACCAAAGACTATTTGAGTTAGGATATGATGTAACGAGGTTTTGGGTTTATCAAGTAAGAGATGATCTAGAAAATTGTTTTGTAAGTTTAGAAAATTGGAAGAATAAACATAATTCTTAAGGTACGAAAAATGGTACGAAAATCTACTAAACTGGCTTGACTGTGTTTACAATACAGAATAACAATTGATCTATAATTGGGGGAATACCTAGAATTACTTGACTATGTTGATTATAGATAAGTGTCATCAAGTAACTCAAAAACCAGTGCCGAAAGGCTTCCCGGTTCGATTCCGGGTATCCCTACCAAACTTTACAAATAGAAGTAGATAACGATTTCGAGAGATTTTTCGTAATTTTCAATTCAATCATCATTTCTATTTTATCTATGCTTGGTACGAAAATGATACTTAATAGAGTATTTAATGACACTATATGCATTCTACTTATGGACTTTCTTTGGGAATTTTGATGTTTATGCAAATATTTTAAGCAAATTAAAAAAAATCAACTAAGACCATTTGATTTTCTTTGTTTATTTGTTTCATTTATAGATAGGAAAATAAAATTTGATTGAAAAAAGTTTTTTTGGAGAAGTATTCGCTTGTAATTATATTTGCTAAATTTTCTTATGATCTTTCCAAACAAGCAGTTATAGATGACTGCCCAAGACTTGAATAAGAATTAATCAAGCATGACATCAAAACTTATGTTGTGCAGTTTAAGCATAGTAGAACACTAGGTGGAGGACACCATTGTGTTAAACTAGATTTACACAGAGTATTAACCCCGGGTGAAGCATTTTAGTTAAAGAATACCCTCAAAAAGAAAGGAAAAATAATGAAACTACTAAAAATATTGACAGTTTTACTGTCAATGATGTTTATCAGTATTGCTCATGCTGGTGACAAAGTCAAAGTCGGTTTTATCTATGTTGGACCAATTGGTGATCATGGATGGACTTATAGACATGACATTGGAAGATTAGATGTTGAGAAGGCATTTGGTGACAAAGTCGAAACTATGTATTTAGAAAATGTTAAATATGGACCAGATGCTGAAAGAGCAATACGTAATATGGCAAAAGAAGGAGCAAATATCATATTTGCTACAAGTTTTGGTTACATGGAACCAATGTTAAAAGTTGCTAAAGAATTTCCAAACGTAAAGTTTGAACATGCTACTGGTTATAAACAATCTAAGAATATGTCTAGTTATGGACTAAGATTATATCAAGCAAGACACGTACAAGGTGTTATTGCAGGCATGATGACAAAAACAAATAAAATTTGTTACGTTGCCGCATTTCCTATTCCAGAAGTTATACGTGAAATTAACACATACTACTTAGGTGCTAAATCAGTAAACCCAAAAGTTGATATCGATGTTATATGGGTAAACACTTGGTATGATCCACCAAAAGAAGCAAATGCCGCAAAAGTTATGATTGCAGAAGGATGTGATATGGTTGCACAACACACAGATTCTCCTTCACCAATTCAAGTTGCAGAAAAGTCTGGAGTGTTTGGATTTGGTCAAGCAAGTGATCAATACAGATTTGCACCAAAGGCACAGTTGACAGCAACAATCGATAACTGGTCACCTTATTACATTAGTAAGGTACAAGCAGTAATTGATGGTAATTGGAAGAGTATGGATTACTTCGGACACATGAACGAAGATGTAGTGCAAATGGCTCCTTTTACAAATATGCCTGCAGATGTTAAAGCAAAAGCAGAAAAAATTAAAAATGACATAAGAGATGGAAAATATTTTGCATTTACAGGTCCGTTAAAAGACAATACAGGTAAATTACAATTGAAAGATGGCGAAGTAGCAAGTGATGCACATCTTAATAGTATGATGTACTATGTAGAAGGTATTGATGCTAAAGTTCCTGTTGGAAAATAATTTTGTCAGTCCCTATTATTGATTTTAAAAGTGCATCAGTATTAGACGAGATCCGCAAAGCCTATACAACTGTAGGCTTTGCAGTCTTTACAAATACACTTACATCAAAAGATAAAAAAACTATGGATAATTGGTTCAAAACAATGAAAGATTTTTTTGAACTACCATTAGAAACAAAACAAAAATATTCTTATAGAAAAGAAAATAATTTAGGTTATTCAGTAATGGGTGCTGAAAATGTAGACCCAACTGCACCTAAAGATATGAAAGAAAGTTTTAATTATAATAATTTAAGAATGCCTGATGAATTATGGCCCCATGGATGGGTTCCAGGTTTTCAAAATAAGGCAGAAGAGTCTATATGTATTGCAGATACACTTACTTACAATATACTTAACAAGTTTGATACGATATTAAATTGTGGTACTACACTAGTTGATGCACATCTGCAAATGTACAATACTACAAGAATAATTCACTATCCAGCATATGAAGGTTCCTTAGAGAACAGACAAATGAGGATAGGAGAACACAGTGACTACGGCACCATTACTTTGCTTTGGCAAGTCAATGATGTACCAGGATTAGAAGTACAGGATTTAGGAGGTGTTTGGCATCCAGTACCCTTCGAGGAAGATGGTGTCGTAGTTAACATTGGAGATTTATTACAACGTTGGACAAATGATTACTTTGTAAGCACAAAGCATAGAGTGGTAAATACTCATATACATACCCCACGTTATAGTATGCCACATTTTGTTGATCCTACACCCGGAACAATAGTAAAAAATTTAACAAACGAACCAGATAAGTATGAACCTATTGAAAGTAAAGAATACTTGATGTGGCGTTTAGCACAGAGTTATTAATATGAGCAAAGCATTTTACCAATTTCGTTCTGTTAAAAATTACACAAATTTAACAACTTGCTCCTCGAAAATCTGAAAACTTCCATATCGTTAGTCTGGCAAGCTCGTCTGCAAATCAAAAAGGTAATAAATCTAACTAACCGTATTACTTTTAAAAATCTACTATGAAGTTCTTGTAATCCGTTCCTGACCGGACATCATCTACATTACATAATTTTGACCTGGGGTATAATGAAGATTTTCCAGGCCTTGTAAATACTTGTTCTGCTGTATAAGCACATGAATCAGTATTGGATTTTTCACCTTTTGTACGCAAGGCTTCCTGGTTCGATTCCGGGTATCCCTACCAAATTTCATAAATAAATATAGGTAGGGGTTTTAGAAGATTATTCGTAGTTTTGAATTCAACCAACATTCTTAAAATTTAACTTTTTGAAAACGCTAACTCTTCTGATCTTGCTCGGCGCCATAGCGCAGCAGCTGCAGTTTCTGCAGCTTCAAGAACAGCTGATTTGTCCACTCGTAGTGGCTCTCCACCAGAAACAACAACCTCGCCTTCCACAATGACTGTATCTACGTCTCGACCCTGTCCTGTGTGTACAAGTGTTCCCAACACGTTTGTAAGCGGTCTCAAATGTGGGCGCCTAAAGTCAAACATTACTAAATCAGCGCGTTTACCAACTGTTAAAGAACCAATCTCGGCTTCCAGACCAAGCGCCCGCGCACCTCCAATTGTAGCAGCCTCAAATACATTGGCAGGCTGCCAATCGTTGGTAATCTTACCATCTTGCAATCGACCCGAAGCTAAAGCCCATCTCATTAATTCCACCATATCAGCATGCATGTTGTCGGTTGAAAGTGCCAAATTCATACCCGCGCGACGCAGAGCACTGGTCGGCGCCACCTGACCGTGTGTTTGATTGCCCTTAGCTATATGAGCCAGATGTGCACCTGCGCTTCCAAGTCGCTCAATATCTGTTTTCGAGACGTGTATACAATGCGCACCAATTAAACGATCATCTAGCAGTCCGACATCTTCCAATAATTCAGGTGGACTCATATTGTCACGTTCTCGAATGAAATCAACTTCAACTTGACTTTGTGAAACATGAGTGTTGATCCGCAATCCTTTGTCGTCGCGTATATTGCGGACTTGGCGCAATAGATCTGGCGAACAAGTGTCTGGCGCGTGAGGTGCTAGAACCACCCCAGTGAGAAGACTAATTGGATCGTGGTATTCTTCAATCAGCTCCGATGCTTCCCTGAGAGTCTGCTCTCCTATTTCTGTGTTATAGGTCCACTCACCGAGATGTACGCGTGTAAAATCGACATCGTGGATTCTTCCACAGCCCCATGCTCTGATCCCTGTTTCAGCCATCGCGGGAAGTGCAATATTCTGGTGTGTGAAGGTATCGTTGATTATCGTTGATCCGAAGAGGAGTGCTTCTAAACCGCCCAGCTGAGCCATAGCATATGCCTCTTCTGGGCTTGGATCATGTCCATGAGGCACACCAATGGTATAAGCCGGCGCAAACCCCATATCTTCCGCCACTCCGCGAACCATACTAAGGATAGCATGGGTGTGGACGTTAACGAACCCAGGTGTAATGACAAAACCCTTCGCATCAATTACTTTTGTTGCCGGGTGAAACCTGTCAGGCTTTTTGTCTTGAATTGATTGTATTCGGCCGTTATTGATAACTACCCAACCTTCTTGGATGTAAGGTCTGTTGGGATCTGAGGTAAGCAGAGTGCCTCCTGCTACGATCATATCTGGTGTTGCAAAAGCCTCACTCATGGGTTAAGTGCCTAAGAAACCGCTGTGCACCAGGCGATTTTGGTTCTCTGAACAGAATTTCTGGTGGACCCTCCTCAGCAATCCTACCATTCTCCATATAAATTACGCGGTCTGCAACTTCACGCGCAAAATTCATTTCATGGGTAACTACCACCATAGTCATACCTCCGTTTGCTAATTCCTTCATCACATCTAGCACCTCTTGAACCAATTCAGGATCCAGTGCCGAAGTTGGTTCATCAAATAGCATAACTCTAGGCTTCATTGCTAGTGCTCGTGCTATTGCTACTCTTTGCTGTTGCCCGCCAGATAGTTGTACAGGACGCTTCATTTCGTGATCAGACATATGAACCCGTTTAAGTTCATTTGCAGCGAGAGCTCTTGCATCCGACTTAGACATCCCACGAACCTTTTCAGGCCCGATAGCTACATTATCGAGGGCAGAAAAATGTGGAAATAAATTGAACCTTTGGAAAACAAAGCCAAATTGACTGCGTTGGTCCGCGATTTGTTTTTCAGAACCACTATTCATTACTGGATTTCCATCTAGCCGTACAGTACCAGCGCTAGGCTCCTCCAACCTATTCAGGCAGCGTAGAAAGGTGGTCTTACCTGAACCAGAGGCTCCAATAATTACAACAGTTTCACCAGTGTCTACATTTATAGATACACGACGTAACACAGAATTATCCCCAAAGCTTTTGCTAAGGTCTTGCACCTGGATTACTGGAGTTACCATGTTGGAAGCCTCCTCTCAAGTCGACCCGACAACCAGCTTAATACTTTAATAAGTACATAATAATACAGCGCTAGCAGAGTATAAATCTCAAATGGCACAAAGTGTACTGAGATTATCGCCTGACCTGCTCTTGTTAGTTCATAAACTGATATTACCGAGAGCAAAGATGAATTTTTAACTAAGCTTATTAGCTCGTTTGTTAGTGGCGGAATCATTTGTCTATAAGCTTGTGGAAGTAAGATATACACAAGGATTTGCCTATGCCGCATTCCTATTGCAGTGGCTGCTTCGGACTGGCCCCGCTCAATAGACCCAACGCCACCGCGCACAACTTCTGCTACGAATGCTGCAGAGTTCAAAGAAAGCGCAACTACACCGGCCCAAAATTCGTCAAATCGAATACCAAGCGCAGGGAGTGCAAAAAAAACTAGAAAAATTTGAATCAGCAAAGGTGTGCCGCGTATAAAATCAACATAACCTGCAACAATCCAACGAAGGGGTCGGCTATGAGAAAGTGAGCACAAACCCAAAGCTACGCCGAGCGCCAAACCCAAGACAGATGCTAGTGCTGAGACTTGCAACGTTACCACTACACCATGACCAAGGAGTGGCATGCTTTTAATTATAATGCCCCAATCAATAGTCATATAACCACCATTTTAACCTTGTCCCCTAAGCTATTAAAGGGACAAGGTAAGTTAAACTAGTAATCACGCAAACGACGGAATTGAGTCGGACAGTTCCATTTTGAACCCAAACCACTTTTCTTGCAACGCGTAAATCTCTCCGCTATCTTTCAGCCTTGTGAGTTCAGTATCCATCCAATTGACAATTTCTGTATCTTCTTTACGCGCCGCTATCCCTGCCCAATTCAACTTTCCAACTGGGCGTACCAATGCGTAAGCACCTGGACGGTCCTTCATCACTTTTCCTAATGTTGGCAGAGTGTTAAGCACACCATCAACCGTTCCTTGACTGAGCGCAAGGTAAGCAGAAGGATGATCATCATAAATTTTTACATCAGAAAAACCCTTTCCTTTGGCGGCTGCGATTTCTTTTTCAAGTGCGGGCTTCATCATTTCACCAGGTGATCCAAGTTTAACGCCAAGTACTTTTCCTGAAAGATCCTTCACTGACATGATTTTTGATGCATCATCTGCTCGAATAAGCAGAGCTTGGCTTGCTTCAGCATACGGAATAGAA
>CACHEH010000015.1 GCA_902578805.1 uncultured SAR116 cluster alpha proteobacterium | reverse complement strand
TTCAGTAATTAATGCGAATCGTTGAAATAATTATTTTTTATAAAAAAAAAGAGGCAAAAGCCTCTTAGTTTAATTAATATGAAAAGTTACATTCATGCTATTTTTTTTATTCGTAGAGAAAGTCTGGATAACTTTCTTGAAATTGTGTTTTTCTTAAAAACACCTTTTGATACAGATTTATGCATTTCAGGCTGAGCTTCACTAAATGCTTTTTGAGCTTCAGACTTGTCAGCTTTTTCTATAGCCAATTCAACCTTTTTAATGAAAGATCTTACTCTATTTTTTCTCACTTTGTTCACAATTTCCATTCTAGCATTTCTTCTTATTCTTTTTTTTGCAGAAACATGATTGGCCATAATCTCACCTTTAAAAATTTGGTATATGAATTAAATTTTTCTTAATGCATTGTCAAGCTTTTATAAAAGAAATTAGTTGATTTATGAATTATTTTTGACAAGTATTACAAAAAAAAGTTGATCTTCCACCTATGATCATCGATGTAATCAAATTATTACATTCACTGCACTTTTGTTTTGTTTTTCCATAAACTTGAAGTTTTTGAGCAAAATAGCCTAGCTTCCCATCAGGTTGCAAATGATTTCTAATTGATGTTCCTCCAACGCTTATTGAATTTTTTAAAATATATTTTGTTGCATTAATAATTTGTTGTAAATCATTTTGATTTAAACCATTTACGCTTCTTAAAGGATTTATCTTTGCTTTAAATAAAATTTCACTTGCATATATATTTCCTATTCCAGCTATAATAGATTGATCCATTAAAATATTTTTTATACATGCAGATCTTTTACAAATTCTTTTTTGTATATATTCTATAGTAAAATTTTCACCTAGTGGTTCGACTCCAATATTTTTTAACAAAAAATGATTTTTAATATCTTTTTTGTTAAAAAGATCTATAAATCCAAATCGCCTTGGGTCATTGTAAATAACTGAAAAAATTTTTTTTTCACTAGTCTTTATGATCATTCTAAAATGATCATGCTTTGATAGATGATTTTTATTTTCTCTAATCTTTATTTGTCCACTCATTCCCAAGTGAATAAGTAGTATATTTTCTCTTAAAGTAGGTATTAAAATATATTTTCCTCTTCGATAAGGCTTTTTAAAAAAGTCCTCTTCTAAATCTGATTTAATCTTTTTTTTGATTTTCCACCTTAAGTCTTTTCTTAAAATATTGATATTAATAACTTTTGAGTTTATTAAGATTTGAGACAAAGCTAAACATACTGTCTCAACTTCAGGTAATTCAGGCATTTTTATCCTTTTAGTCTATCTTTAGTTAAATTTAAAAAGTATATTAATAACAATTTATATTATATATTTTTTAGGTTGATAATGGTAAATGAAAATAGTGTAGACTTTGGTAACAAAATAGTTAAAAGAGCTGATAAACAAAAATTAGTTAATAAAGTATTCAATTCAGTTGCTCATAAATACGACTTTATGAATGATATAACAAGTTTGGGTGTTCATAGAAGTTGGAAAAATGATTTGATAAATTGGATAGCTCCTCAAAGCACTCAAAATTTAGCAGACATTGCAGGAGGAACAGGCGATATAGCCCAAAGATTTATAAAGGCAGGTGGTAATTCTGCTCATGTTTTCGATATAAATAAAGAAATGATCCAAATAGGTAAACTAAGGTATAAAAATTTTAATAAACTAGAATGGACAACTGCAAGCGCCGAAAATATTCCAGTATCAGACAATTCATTTGAGAGAGCGACTATGAGTTTTGGTTTAAGAAATATTACAGATAGAAATAAATCATTACACGAAATTTATCGTATTCTTAAACCTGGTGGTAGATTTATTTGTCTAGAATTTAGCCATATTGAAAATGATTTTCTAAAAAAATTTTATGATATATGGTCTTTCAAAATTATGCCCTTTTTGGGACAAAAAATTACTGGAGACAAAGACGCTTATATATATCTAGTAGAATCCATAAGAAAATTTCCAACACAAGCTGAGATTAGTCAAATGCTTTCTGTAGCTGGATTTTCAAGAGTTAAATACAGAAACTTATCTAATGGAATTGTTACTCTATATAGTGGTTGGAAACTCTAAATGCGGATTAAAGAAAAGCTAGAGTGTCCTATATGGAAAATACCATATTTATTTATTAAAAGTCTAATAGTATTCATTAAAATTATTAAAACTGGAATTTTGATTCTTTTGTTAGAAAATAAATATTTTGATAAGTATACATCATTAATTTTAAAAGTTTTAAATCTTATTATAGCAAATAAAAACCAAGAAAAAATTGGAAAAAACCTTTTAAACTGTTTAATTAGTTTGGGTCCAGGATATATAAAGTTGGGTCAAGCTTTATCAACAAGACCTGATATGCTTGGAAAAAAAACTTGTAATGAATTAAAAGCTTTACAAGATAATCTAAGTCCTATCTCAAATTCCATTGCTAAAAAAATTATTCATAATGAGAATGAAAATTTTCTTTTAAATAACCTATCATCTTTCGATGAAAAACCAATAGCAAGTGCATCTGTTGCTCAAGTATACACTGGTTATCTTAAAAATGGAAAAAAAGTAGCAATAAAAATATTGAAGCCAAATATTCATAAAAATTTATTTGAAGACTTTACATTTTTTTACTGGATTACAAGGTGTCTTGAGTTTTTTATTCCAAACATAAAGCGACTAAAACTCTCAAGAAATGTGGAAATATTGTCAGAAGTGTCTTTGAATGAGCTTGATTTAACATTAGAAGCCTCTGCAGCAGATGAACTGGCTGAAAATTTTAAAGATAACCCAAACTATAAAGTACCAAAAATTTATTGGGAGTTTACGACTAAAAATATGCTTGTTCTCGAATTTATAGAGGGCATTAGAATTGACGATTTAGATAGGCTAAGTGCCTTAAAACATAATATCAAAAAGATAACTGAAATAGGTACTGAAGTTTTCTTCCTTCAAGTTTTCCGGGATGGTTTTTTTCATGGCGACATGCATCCTGGTAATATTCTGATAGATCGGAAAGGTGCTCTTGTCCCTATTGATTTTGGTATTATGGGCAGATTATCTAACAAAGATAGACAATTTCTAGCATTATTACTAACTTATCTACTCAATAAAAATTATAAAAAAGTTGTTGAAATACACCATGAAGCAAATATGTTAGGAAAAGATATTTCTCACGACCATCTTGCTCAAGCAATAAGAGCAATTACAACACCAATTTTAAATAAACCTATTGGTGAAGTGTCTTTTGCTAAATTATTAGGTCAAATATTGAGTTTATCTAAAAAATTTAATATTGAAGTACAACCTCAATTTACATTATTACAAAAAACAATGTTGATGGCTGAAGGAACAACAAGACAAATAAATCCGAATATAAATATGTGGGAATTATCTAGACCTTTAATAGATAAATGGATTAATGACACCCACGATCCATTTAAAATTCTAGAGGAATGGTTTCATAAAAATAAACTTATTTTACTAAAAATACCTGAAATAATAGAGAAAATAGATGAAATTTTATCGAAAAAATGAAATAATTCATTTATTTTTCATAAAATTTAATTATTCTAACGTTTTAATAACAGGTTTTATCTCATGAACAATATTTCACAACTTATTTCTCTTCTTGGTGGCACAGGGGTGGTTGCAGAAAAGTTAAAAATTCAACCCTCTGCAGTTTCTAATTGGAAAAAGGTAAATAAAATACCAAATAACAAGCATCAAGCTATTTATGAATTAAGTTCAAATCTTGATATAAACATTGAAAAATTTTTTCCAGAAAAAAAACCTATTAATATTGACACTAGTAAAGTAAAAATTTTGTTGATTATTTGTGGTGGTATAGCATCTTATAAATCTCTTGAAATTATTAGATTGTTTAAAAAATCTAATTTTGAGCTTGATGTAGTAATGACTGAATCAGCACAAAAATTTATAACCCCTTTATTAGTTACAAGTCTAAATGAAAAAAAATGCTATACAGATCTATTTTCTGTCGAGGACGAAACAAAAATGAACCACATAAAGCTTGCTAGAAACCCAGATATTATCTTGGTTGCTCCTGCAACAGCAAATATTATCGCAAAACTTGCGAATGGAATAGCTGATGATTTAGCAAGTTCAATTTTACTTGCATCTTTCTCCAAAATAATTTTAGCACCTTCAATGAACCCCGTTATGTGGAATAACTTGGCAACTCGTGAGAATTATGAAAAATTATTAGATAGAGGTATAAAATTCATAGAACCAGATACAGGAGATATGGCTTGTGGTGAAAGTGGTACAGGTAGATTTCCAGAGCCTAAGTTGATATTCGACGTTATTCTATCATATATCAATGAAAATCGACTTTTTGTAAATCAATTTAAAAATATTTCAATTATAATTACAGCTGGACCAACAATAGAAGATATTGATCCAATTAGGTTTATTAGTAATAAATCGTCTGGAAAACAAGGTTTTGAGATTGCTTCTGAATTAACAAAAAGAGGTGCTAAAGTGACTCTAATTACAGGTCCTGTTAATATTCCTTTTCCAAAATGCGAAAAGGTAATAGAGGTTACAACTGCAGATGAAATGCTAGACAAAGTTACTCAACAATTACCCGCAGATATTTTAATTTGTAGCGCAGCGGTAGCAGATTGGAAACTTATTCCAAAAACATACTCAAATAAAGATATCGACATAAATAATAAAATTAAAAAAACAAGTGATAATTTATTTTTTGAAGCCTTGGAAAATCCTGATATTTTAAGTACAATTGCTAATAGTAATCTTAGACCAAAAATTGTAATTGGTTTTTCAGCCGAGACAAATAGTTTAAAAAAGAATGCTTACTCTAAATTAATATCAAAAAATGTTGATTTGATTATTGCCAATGATGTAAGTAACAACAGAGTTTTTGGAAAGGATTTTAATAAGGTATGCCTTATTGATAAAAATAATTGTGAACAATTAGAAAAACAAACTAAGAAATCCGTAGCTTTCCATATAGCTGATAAAATTAACGATTTATTGACTAATTTTAATCAATGAGACATCAATGCTTAATGATGATGATTTAAATAGATATGCAAGACAAGTAATAATTCCTAATTTTGACGAAGAAGGTCAGGAAAAATTACTAAAAACTAAGTGTTTAATTGTTGGTGCTGGAGGTTTAGGTTGTCCGGTAGCTCTTTACTGTTCTGCAGCAGGGTTCGGTCATATAGAAATTTTTGATAATGATGTTATTGAAATTAGTAATTTGAATAGGCAAATTGCTTATAAAAATAATGAGATCGGTAATAGTAAAGCTGAAAATTTAGTAAAAGAATGTCAGAAATTAAATCCTAATATATCAATAAATTCAAAGAAAGAGATTTTTGATGAATCTATAAATATAGACAATTTTGATATAATTTTTGATTGTTCTGATAATTCTAAAACAAAGTATATTATGAACTTTTTATCACATAAAAACAAAAAAATACTAATTTCGGGTTCTGCAATTCAAATGGAGGGGCAGTTAGCCATTTGGAAAAGTGGGTTAAATACAGATTACCCTTGTTATGAATGCATTTTCCCAAAGACAAGTGAAACTGCTCCAATTTCAAATTGTAGAGAAGCCGGGATAATTGGACCTGTAACGGGATTAATAGGAAGTATGCAGGTTAATGAAGCTATAAAAGAAATTGCACTAGATGACTATCAATCAACAGCAGGGAATTTATTTTTATATGATGGTATTACTCAAAATCTAGATAAAATTAGACTGACTAAGAATTATCAATGTCCAGTTTGTTCAATTTGAGAAATGTTAAAATTCATATGTTTATGATTAAAAGCAAGATAATTTTATCTTTTTTAATCTTTTTTATAATAAGTTTGTTATTTTTTATAGAGAATGCATTATCAAATAACAAAGAATCAAGAGTTTCGATCAATGGTAGTGGTTTAAAAATACCAAGAATCGTGTCTTTAAAAAACTCTTTAACATTTATGAGATCTGGTCCAGGAAAAGAGTTTCCAGTGAAATTTGAATTTAAGAAAAAAGGATATCCCCTAAAAATCATTGCAGAGTATAATAATTGGAGAAAAGTGACTACATTTAATAATATTACTGGTTGGATGCATACACAATTATTATCTTCAGTTAGGATGGGCTTGGTTACTAAAACCACTTTGTTAAAAATGACACCTTCTAATTCTGGAGATACATTAGCCAAACTTTTGCCTAATTTATTAATTAAGATAAATAAATGTCAAGAAAATTGGTGTAAAATTGAGATAGTAAAAAGAAAAATATTTATAGGTTGGGTAAAAAAGGATACCATTTGGGGTTCGACAAAAAATTGATTTTCTGTAATTGTTTTATTTATTGTTTTTTGTAATTGTTGTAAGTTAATTTAATTGTTATGAAAGTATTAAATTTTGGCTTTGTTTAAAGATTCGTTTAACTATAAAGAATTAATTGATTGTGCAAAAGGAAGATTAGCGGGTGTTGATTTTCCTAAATTACCGTTACCTCCAATGCTTATGTTTGATGAAGTGACAAGCATTAAGGAAACCGGGGGTGCTTATAATAAAGGTACTGCTCATGCTCAATTTAAAATTACACCTGATAAATGGTTTTTTCCTTGTCACTTTGAAAATGATCCTGTAATGCCTGGCTGCTTAGGGATGGACGCGCTATGGCAGCTATTAGGGTTTTCTCTTGGGAATATGGGTGGTAGAGGAAAAGGTAGAGCTATATCAGTGGGTGAGGTGAAATTTACTGGACAAATTTTACCAATAGCTAAAAAGGTAGAATATTTGCTTGATTTCAAAAGAATTATAATGAGAAAACTCATTCTTGGCATTGCTGATGGCAAAGTTCTCTGCGATAACAAAGTAGTTTTTGAAGCTTTTGACATTAGAGTTGGGCTTTTTCAAGATTAGTCTTATAAAGTTTATAGGTTAAAATATGAGTAACATGAAAAGAGTTGTTATAACTGGAATGGGGATTGTAAGTTCAATTGGAAACAACGTCGAAGAAGTGAAAGAGTCATTAATTGATCAAAAATCAGGAATTGTTAAATCTGACATTTACAAAGAAATGGGTTTTAGAAGTCAAATCCATGGTACAGTAAAGATTAACATAGAAGAACACATTGATAAGAAACAATTAAGGTTTATGGGTGCTGGTGCAGCTTATTCAGTACTGTCAATGGAACAAGCAATCAAAGACGCGGGACTAACAGATGCAGAAGTTTCTAACCCAAAAACTGGACTTATTGCAGGTTCAGGTGGCCCTAGTACTGCAAATATGCTTCAATCATTTGACATTGCTAGAAAAAAAGGACCAAAAAGAGTGGGTCCTTTTATGGTTCCAAGGTGTATGAGTTCAACAGTTTCAGCATGTATAGCAACTTTTTTTAAAATTAAAGGTGTAAATTTCTCAATTACTTCTGCCTGTTCTACATCTGCTCATTGTATAGGAATAGGTGCTGATCAAATTAAATATGGCAATCAAAATATAGTCTTTGCTGGAGGAGGAGAAGAACTTGATTGGACACTATCTGTTTTGTTTGACGCTATGGGAGCGATGTCTAGCAAATTTAATGAAACACCCGAGCAAGCTTCACGGCCATATGACATAAATCGAGATGGGTTTGTAATTGCTGGTGGTGGAGGGATGCTTGTTTTAGAAGAACTTCAACATGCAAAGGCTAGAGGTGCAAAAATTTATGGAGAATTAGTTGGACATTGTGCTAATTCTGATGGTTATGATATGGTTGCGCCAAGCGGGGAAGGTGCAGTAAGATGTATGGGTGAGGCCCTAAAGGGCGTTAATCAAAAAGTTGATTATATTAATGCACATGGAACTAGTACACCAGTAGGAGACATGCAAGAACTTCACGCTATAAGAGAGGTGTTTAAAAACTATGATTACCTGCCAAAACTTACAAGTACAAAATCTCTAACTGGACATTCTTTAGGAGCAACTGGTGTGCAAGAGGCAATTTATACTTTAATAATGATGAATAACAATTTTATATCTGGTTCTGCAAATATTGATAATGGTGACCCAGAAATTGGTTCTATTGAAATACCAAAAAAAACAATTAAAGACATTGACATAAATTTAGCATTATCAAATTCATTTGGTTTTGGTGGAACAAATGCCTGCCTTGCTCTATCTAAATTTAATTAAGAGAAGATAATATGTCTATAATGAAGGGTAAAAAAGGTTTAATAATGGGCGTTGCTAATGAACGTTCAATAGCTTGGGGCATCGCAAAGACACTGACTGATAACGGTGCTGAATTAGCTTTTTCGTATCAAAATGAAAGTTTTAGAAAAAGACTGATGCCATTAATGAGTTCAATCAAATCAGACAAATGTTTTGAATGTGATGTTTCTAATGCTACAAGTGGATTGAATTCTATTGAAAATATGTTCGAAAAAATTCAAAAACAATGGAATGAAATTGATTTTGTCGTACATGCTCTGGCCTATTCTGATAAAGAAGAGTTAAAAGGAAAATATGTTAATTGTAGTAGAGAAAACTTTTTAAATTCTTTAGATATATCTGCATTCAGTTTTACAAGAATTGCAAAATCTGCTCTTCCTCTTATGTCCTTAAAAGGAGGAAGTTTGTTGACACTATCTTATCTTGGTGCTGAAAGAACTACACCTAATTATAACGTAATGGGAGTTGCAAAATCAGCATTAGAGGCCTCAATTAAATATTTAGCAATGGATTTAGGCAAGAATAACATAAGGGTCAATGCTTTGTCAGCCGGCCCAGTAAAGACGCTAGCTGGAGCGGCTATTTCAGGGGCTCGACACGTTTTTAGATATTCTGAAAATGCTGCCCCACTGAAATTTAATCCTCAATTAAAAGAAGTTGGCAGTGCAGCTTTGTATTTAACTTCTGAGTTATCATCTGGTGTTACGGGAAATATTCATCATGTGGATGGTGGATTACACAGCGTTGCAATACCCAAGCAAGAAAATTTTGTGTAACTTTTAGATTATTTATTTTTCCAGACAGGCTTTCGCTTTTCAGAAAAAGCCTCCATTCCTTCAACATGATCATCAAGTGCAAAGGTAGAGTAGAATAACGCTCTCTCAGATCTAATGCCTTCTTCCAATGTTGTTTCATAGGCAACATTTACGGCTTGTTTGGCAAGTTTTGCTAGTGGTTTTGATTGATTAGCAATCTTGACAGCTATATTTTTAAGAGAAGAGTCAAAATCTTGATTTTTAAATACTTTAGCGACTAAACCACAATTTTCAGCTTCATCTGCTGATATCATATCTCCAGTAAGTATAGCTAACATAGCTTTTGATTTTCCTATAGACCTTATTAGCCTTTGCGTGCCACCAGCGCCTGGTATTGCACCAATGTTAATTTCAGGTTGTCCAAATTTTGCGTCATCATTAGCAATTATAAAGTCACACATCATAGCAAGTTCACAGCCTCCACCTAATGCGTAACCTCTTACTCCAGCAATCATAGGGGTTTGAATTTTAGATATCTCCAGCCAGCCATTTTCAATATATCTACTTTCAGATACAGATGCATAATTTAGTTTAACCATTTCTTTCAAATCTGCACCAGCTGCAAACGCTTTTTCAGAACCAATTATAACGATACATCCGATCGATGAATCATTGTCATATTTCTGAGCAGCATTCTTAATAGCCAAAATAAAGGCAGCAGATAAAGGGTTAAGTTTATTATCATGACACAATTGAATCCAACCTACGCTATGTTCAGACCAAGTTTTAATCCATTGTGTTTTTGGTATTATATCACTCATAAAATTCCCCTTATGTTTTACTACTCATTTTGGTTCAAATTCTCAATATCCTCACCAGTTTCTTGATCAACTCTTTTCATAGACAGTTTTACTTTTCCCCTATCGTCAAAACCTATGACTTTTACTTTTACCGTATCACCCTCTTTACATATATCCGTTGTTTTTTCGGTTCTAGCATTTTGTAGTTCTGAGATATGAACTAACCCGTCTTTGGTCCCAAGAAAGTTTACAAATGCTCCAAAATCTACTGTTTTTACAACTTTTCCCGTGTATATAACACCTAATTCAGCTTCAGCAACAATATCATTGATTTTCTGTAACGCTGCCTCAGAAGATTCGTTATCAGATGCGGCAATTCTAATTATGCCGTCATCTTCAATATCTACTTTAGCTCCTGTCGTCTCACATATTTCTCTTATAACTTTTCCACCTGGACCAATAACATCTCGAATTTTTTCTACCTTTATTTTTAAGGTTGTAATCTTGGGAGCTGTATCTGCTAAAACTTCTCTAGAAGAAGTAATCGCTTTACTCATTTCATTTAATATATGAATTCTACCTTCTCTAGCTTGTTCCAAGGCAATTTCCATGATCTTTCTAGTAATAGAAGTAATTTTAATATCCATTTGAAGGCTGGTAATGCCATCGACTGTTCCAGCAACTTTAAAATCCATATCACCTAAGTGATCTTCATCACCTAAAATATCTGAAAGAACAGAAAAGTCTTCTTTCTCTTTAATTAAACCCATAGCTATACCGGCAACTGGTTTTTTAATCGGAACACCTGCATCCATCAATGCTAACGAAGTTCCACATACAGTTGCCATAGAAGAGGATCCATTTGATTCTGTAATTTCAGATACAACCCTGATAGTATAAGGAAAATCGTCATCTGACGGTAATAAAGGATTAACTGCACGCCATGCTAATTTACCATGTCCTATCTCTCTTCTACCGGGTGAGCCAAATCTTCCAGCCTCTCCAACAGAATAGGGTGGAAAATTATAATGCAACATAAATTTTGACCTATACTCCCCTTCCAATGAATCAATCACCTGTTCATCTTGACCAGTACCTAACGTTGCCACCACAAGAGCCTGAGTTTCTCCTCGAGTAAATAATGCAGAACCATGAGCTCTTGGTAATGTTCCAACCTCCGCTATTATTGGTCTAACAGTTTTAGTATCTCTTCCATCTATCCTTTCTTTTGTTTTTAAGATATTACCTCTTACAATATCAGCTTCTAAATCTTTAATTAAAGACGATATTTTAGTATCATCAGTCGTTTCATCAAATTTTGACAAAACCTCATTTCTTATATCTATTAATAGCTTAGATCTTTTTGATTTATCAATTTCTCTATATGCTTTTTCAAACTTTTTTCTAAATGGCTTAATCAATTTTATGTGTTCACTTTTTTCAGTTGGTTCCTCTGGCAGAGGTCTAGGCTCTTTTGCAGCAACCTCAGCTAGTTCAATAATTGCATCAATGACTTTTTCCATCTGTTGATGACCATAATCGACAGCACCTAGCATCACTTCTTCAGAAAGTTCTGAAGCTTCGGATTCAACCATTAAAACACCATGTTTTGTACCAGCAACAACTAAATCAAGACTTGTATCTTTCATTTGTTCGATTGTTGGATTCAAAATATAATCACTTCCATCCCATCCAATTCTACAAGCACCAATTGGTCCCATAAAAGGTAAGCCTGAAATTGTCAAAGCAGCTGATGCACCAATAATGGCTGCAACATCTGGATCATTTTCCATATCATGCGCAAGAACTGTTGCTATTATTTGGGTTTCGTTTTTATAATTTTTATGGAATAAAGGTCTTATAGGTCTGTCAATTAATCTGGACACTAAAGTTTCTTTTTCTGAAGGCCTGCCTTCTCTTTTAAAAAAACCACCTGGTATCCTACCAGCCGCAAAAGCTTTTTCTTGATAATTCACTGTCAAAGGAAAAAAATCTATGCCTGCCTTAGCAGATGAGGCACCAACTGCAGTACATAACACTGTGGTACCTCCATATGTAATCATAACAGCCCCATCAGCTTGTCGAGCTATCTTCCCAGTTTCGAATATTAATGATTTACCACCCCATGTGATTTCTTTTCTATATACTTCAAACATAAAATTTCCTTTACCTACTAATTCTTTAAAATATTAACCATCTTTTCAATTATCTTCTTAAACCTAATTTTTTAATTAATTTGGCATATCTGTCTTCATTTTTATTTTTTATGTATTGCAACAGATTTCTTCTTTGACCAACCATACTCAGAAGTCCACGTCTTGAACCAAAGTCTTTTTTATGAAATTTTAAGTGCTCAGTTAAATTCTTAATCCTTTCAGTCAATATCGCAACCTGAACATCTGCTGAACCTGAATCATTTTCATTACTTCCAAAACTCTTAATAATCTCAATAGTTTTATTTTTTTCTATCGACATCAAATATTCCTTTCTAATTAAAAATTTATTACACGTTTAGGCTTTACCAATCCGTTAGTTATTTCAATAATTGCAATGATTTTATTGTTAATAAGAGTAAAGATTTTTTCAAATTTTTGATAATTTGGATACTTTATTATGAAATCATTATAAAATTTTAGTGAATTTAACCTGATTTTTTGTCCTTGCCTAAGCTTCCTTGCTTCTGTTTTAGTTAAAAAAAGTGCCGGGATGTCGTCTAGCACTTTTTCAATAGGGATGATTTTATCTAAAATCGATGGACTATGTATTATTTCTTCGCAAAAATCCACAAAAATCGTATCTTTTTCATTAAAATTACCAACAGAGTGTCTTCTAAGCTGAATGACATGACCTTTTGTATTTAACTTTTCTGCTATATCTCTTGCTAAAGATCTAATGTATGTTCCTTTTCCACAAATCACTTCAAAGTTAGCAATATCTTGATTTACAATTTTTTTTAAGTATAGGTCATAAATTTCAATAAGTCTTGATTTATGTTTAATCGTAATGTTATTTCTAGCTAGAGTATAAGAGCGTTGCCCATCAATTTTTATTGCTGAATAATTTGGTGGAATTTGATCTATTTTACCAATAAATGAATCCAATATTTTTTTAATTTGTTCTTTATTTGGCCGAATATTCGATTTTTCTAATACTTTACCTTCAATATCATCTGTGTCAGTTGTCTCTCCCCATTTGATGGTAAAAGAGTACTTTTTATTTTTATTCTGAATGAAAGAAATAAATTTAGTGGCTTCACCTATAGCTATTGGCAAAACTCCTGTTGCTAATGGATCTAAGGTTCCTCCATGGCCAATTTTTTTTACACCTATAAAATTAGAGATTTTTGTAACAGCTTGTCGAGACGTAATACCTTTCTGTTTGTCTAATATTAACCATCCATTAAATTTATTTATGTTTAATTTAACCATTTAGTGTAATAGAAACTTTAATTTTTTATTTTCTCAAGAATATTGTGAATGTTTTGTGCATATTCAAAAGTTTCATCTATCTGGAATAAAAGTTTAGGGGTTTGTCTGAGACTGATATTAGTAGAAATAATTTTTTTTAAACGACCCGTAACTTTGTTGAGACTATTTAATACATCGATCTTATTTTTACCACCTAATGGCATTATGTAAATTTTTGCATTCTTCAGATCAGGGCTCATATTTACTTCTGTGATGGTTATATTATTGTTTTTAATATATTCGTCATAAAAATTTTCACGAATTAAAGCATTAGAAATTAAATGCCTTAATTCTTCACCAACTTTAAGTTGCCTTTGAGACTTAGAGTTGTTTTTATATTTTTTTGTAGGATTAAATATAAAGGTATTTGCCATAATGATAAGTATTATCCAAATTTTTTGTCAACTGACTCTAAACTTCTTGCAATTTCTTTGATTTCAAAACATTCCATAATATCGCCTTCTTGAATATCATTATAATTTTCGAAACCCATTCCACATTCAGTTCCTTCACGTACTTCTTTGACCTCATCTTTAAATCTTCTTAAAGTTTTTAACATTCCTTGATGAATTGCAGTATTATCTCTTAACAAACGAAAACTACAACCTTTTTTAACGATACCCTCAGTAACAATACAACCAGCAATTTTGCCAATTTTAGAAACAGAGAAAACCTTTTTAATTTCTGCGTAACCTATAAATTTTTCTTGTAAATCAGGATCCAACATACCTGTTAAAGCTAACTTTGCATCTTCAATTAGTTCATAAATAATAGAATGATATCTGATTTCCACATTATCTCTTCTTGATAATTCTCGGGCTTGTGGTATTGCTCTAACATTAAATGCAAAAACAATCGCAGAAGATGCTGCCGCTAGTGTAATGTCAGATTCACTGATAGCCCCAACTGATCCTGAAAGAACTCTAATTTTTACCAATGAATTACCTATTTTTTCTAACGCTGCTTTTATAGCCTCTAAGGATCCATGTACATCAGTTTTTATAATAACAGGTAGTTCAGAAGATTCACCAGTCTTAATGTTAGCTAACATTTGCTCTACGGATCCTCTAGAAGATAATGTAGCTTCTTTTTGTTTTAATTTTCTTGATCTATAATCCGCAATTTCTCTAGCTCTAGATTCAGATTCCACAACATGAGCTAAATCACCAGCATTTGGGGTTCCTGACAAGCCTAAGACTTCAACTGGCATTGATGGACCAGCTTGTATTATTCTTTTAGCTTCATCGTTTAATAATGCTCTAACTTTACCATATTCGGTTCCAACTACCATAATGTCTCCAACTTTTAGAGTGCCAGATTTTACCAATAAAGTAATTACTGAGCCTTTTCCTCTTTCAACTTTAGATTCCACAACTACTCCATTAGCACTTATGTTTGGGTCACTTTTTAATTCCATTAAGTCTGCCTGCAATTCAAGTGCATCAATCAAGTCGTTTAGTCCTTGTTTGTTTTTTGCAGATACATTAATACATTGAACGTCACCACCCATTTCTTCAGGGATTAAGTCATGTTGAAGTAATTCAGTTCTAACTTTTTGAGGATTTGCTTCAGGCTTATCACATTTGTTGACTGCTACAATTATTGGACAATCAGCTGCTTTAGCATGTTTGATTGCTTCAATAGTTTGTGGTTTAATTCCATCATCAGCAGCAACAACTAAGATTACAATGTCTGTAACATTAGCTCCTCTTGCTCTCATTTCTGTAAAAGCTTCATGTCCAGGTGTATCAATAAACGAAATTTTGGATTTAGTTTTTGTTAAAATTTGGTATGCCCCAATATGTTGTGTTATACCTCCAGCTTCACCATCAGCGACCTTGCTTTCTCTTAATGCATCTAGCAAAGAGGTTTTCCCATGGTCTACATGACCCATGATTGTTACAATTGGTGGACGAGACACAAGGTTTTTTGGATCCCCCTCCTCTTCTATAAGGTCTAATTCTACATCAGATTCTGATATTCTTTTTGGTTTATGGCCAAATTCAGTTGTAATTAATTCAGCTGTTTCAGAGTCAATAACCTCAGTGGCAGTTGCCATTATACCATTTTTCATTAGCTCTCTGACTACGTCGGCTGTTTTTTCAGTCATTCTGTTAGCTAATTCTGAAACTGTTATTGTGTCTGGAATAATAACTTCTCTAAACTGTTTAACTGCAGGTGTTTGGTCTGCTTGCATTCTGGCTTTTTCACGTCTTCTTTTTATTGAGGCCAATGATCTAACTCTTACATTTTCTGAGTCTAAAGCACGTGCAATGGTCATTTTCCCTTGTCTTTTTTCTTCAAAACCTCTGTTCCAAGAAGGTTTTTTTACATTTTCTCTAAAAATTTCTCTTTCTTGAACTTTCTGTCCTGTCCATGATTTGTTATTGCTCTGTAATAATTCGGTATCTACTAATTTTTGTCTGTCTTTTTCAGCTTGCAAGGCTGCTTCTGCAGCTTTTTTTTCGTCGATTTGCAATTTGACTTGCTCTTCTTCAATTTTTTTTATCTCAAATATTTCTTCTGTTTCTGCTTTTCTTCTAGCTAATATTTTATCCTTAGGTGCTAATGAGGATGCTGCTTCCACAGCCTCTAATGCATTAGCTGCAATTCGTGCTTCCTCTAATCTAGCTTTTTCTATTTTTTCTGAGGCTATTATTTCTGCATCTGCTGCTGTTTTTGCAAGTCCTTCTTGCAATTTTTTACTACGTGACTGTATCTCTTGGGCACTTAAACCTGAAGAATTTTCTGAATAATTGTTTTCATTTATATTTGGTCTATTGGATAATCTTTTTGTTCGTTTTACCTCAACTTGTACAGTTCCTCTAATACTCCTTGAATTAGTTGTAATGCTATTCTGTGACTTATTAGTAATAATAGAATTTTTTAGTTTTAGTTTTCCACCCGAAGAAAGACTTAATTTCTTTCTTTCTCCATTTACTTTATCTTCCATAACAAAAATTCCTTTAATTAAATATTATTCGTCAACTTTTTCTTCTGCGAACCAATGTTGTCTTGCTTTCATAATAACTGTACCAGCATCATCCTCATTAATAAAAATTTTATCTCCTAATAAATTAAAAAGTTCTTCACTGTCTAATTCAGCTAGATCATCTAAAGATTTAATATTACTTTCTGCAAGTGTTAAAATAGATGATTTGCTTAGGTCACTGAAATTGTATAAATCTTCTTTAACCTTTAGTTTTTTTAGAGAAGTCTCTATTCTTTCAGATTCTATTTTTACAAAGTTCTTTGCTCTTTGGCTTAATTCTGAGGATATTTCTTCATCAAAACCCTCTATTGACATAAGTTCTTCAAGAGAAGCTTCTGCTATATCAGAAATAGTCACAAAACCCTCACTAACCATTAAATGAGCAATAACATCATCTATGTCGAGGGCCTCGATAAAAATTTTACTTCTTTCAGAGAATTCTTCTTGTCTTTTTTCTGATTCTTCTGCTTCTGTTAAAATATCAACAAACCATCCAGTTAATTGAGAAGCCAGTCTAACATTTTGTCCCCTTCTACCAATAGCTAGTGACAATTGATCATCAGGTACAACAACTTCCATCCTAGAAGCATCTTCATCCATAACAACTTTTGAGGGCACAGCTGGAGCTAAAGCATTAATTACAAAAGTAACTGGATCATCTGTCCATGGTATTATTTCTATTTTTTCACCTTGTAATTCACTTACAACTGCTTGCACCCTTGAGCCCCTCATTCCAACACACGCGCCAACAGGATCAATACTGGGATCATTAGAGAAAGCTGAAATCTTGGCTCTACTGCCTGGCTCCCTTGCTACACCCTTAATTTCGATTATACCATCATAAATCTCTGGGACCTCTTGAGTAAACAATGCAGCTAAAAATTCATTTGAGGCTCTTGATAGAAATATTTGAGGTCCTTTGGCCTGCTCACTAACATCTATTATAAAACTTCTTAGTCTGTCCCCAGGTCTCAGCTGCTCCCTAGGTATCATTTGATCTTTTTTAATTACTGCCTCGGCCCGACCTAAATCGAGTGTTATTGATTGATTGTCAACTCTTTTGATAGTTCCAACAACAATTTCTCCAACACGATCTTTATATTCTTGATATTGTCTCTGGCGTTCTGCTTCTCTTACTTTGTGAGAAATAACTTGTTTTGCTGTTTGAGCTGCTATTCGCCCAAAATCAATGGGGGGAAGTACTTGTTTATAGAATTCTCCAATTTCTAAATTTAGGTTTCTTCTCAGAGATTCTTTAAGTGTCATTTGGGTTGATTCATTTTCAACATTTTCTACAACTTCGATGAATTGTGCAATATTTATAGATCCATTTTTTCTATCAATGTTAGCTCTTATATCTCTCTCCAGACCATATTTTGATCTAGCTGCTTTTTCTATTGCTTCTTCCATAGCGACAATGACTTCTTCTTTTTCAATCGATTTTTCCCTAGAAACAGCTTCAGCGACTTGAATAAGTTCTAACCTAGGTATGGATTTAATTTCCATCTTATATCCTCACATAACAGTACGTTAATTAAATTAATTGTTTTTAATGGCCCAATTTGGGTCAATATTAGCTTTTTCAATATCAAAAAAATTGAATTTTATTTCTTGCTCATCAGTTTCGAGAAGTATTTTGCCATTCTCATCAACTCCTCCAAGAAAGCCCCTGTAAGTTTTTTTGCCTAAAAATCCTTCTTTTAGTATTATTTTTGCCCTATTATTTTTAAATGATATGTAATCTTCTATAATTGTCAAAGGTCTTGCCAATCCACCAGAAGATACTTCTAATGTATATGAAGAACTTATTGGATCTTCAACTTCTAAAAAAGTGGATATATGTTTACTTAAATAAACACAATCCTCAATATCCATTTTCCTATCTTTAATTCTCTCTGCCATAATCTGCAACGTTTTTTTTCCATTTAGTTCGTTTAATTTTACACGAATAAGGTGATATCCTAAATTTTTTAATCTTTGTGATAACTCTTCTCTAATTTTATTGTTAACCATAAATATTGAATTCCATAAATAAAAAAAGTGAGTCGCAAGACTCACTTCAAAACTATAATAATTTTTTTTCTGAAAAAATCAATAAGTTTGGGTAAAAACATTTACATAAGATAGTGTTTATTTTTTTTTAAAAATAAACCAGCTCGGTTTTCTATTCTGCAATATAGATTTAGATTCATATTTAGTTTTAAAACAATCAATAGGTCTACTCTTCCAATCTTTAGAACTTTGTGCGGTCCATTCAAATTCATTATATCTTTGAAATTTTTCTAACACCCAGTTTTTTAAGATATCGTGATCAGTAGCAATTGTAATAGATCCACTAGGCTTTAAAATTTTATATATTTTTTCAATAAATGCGTTTTGTACTAGTCTTCTACTTTGATGTTTGGTTTTTGGCCAAGGATCTGGAAATAACAATTTAATATCTAAAATACTGTTATAAGGAAAATAATTTAGAATATTTCTTATATCATCTGGCCAAATTACAACATTTTTTAGATTAAACATAAGAAGTTTGTTTAGACATTTAGCAGTTGTGTTCAAAAAAGGGTCAGCTCCAATATAGAAAAGTTTAGGATTTGTTTTTGCAGAGTTAATTAAATTTTCACCATCACCAAAACCAATTTCTAATATTATTTTATTATTAGTATTAAAAATAACTGCTAAATCTTCTTTTTTAATTATATATTTTTTTCCATTCATTATGGCCCACTTATTAAGTTTTGATAATTTTCTACCTTTTCTTCTACCATAAAATATGCCATTGTTATTTGTATTAGAATTATTCAACTAATTTAAATTTCCTTCAAAATATCCTCAACTAGATCAGTTCTTTCCCATGTAAATGAGCCTTCAATTTCTTCATTAGGAATTCTTCCAAAATGACCATAAGAGGATGTTGGAACATAGATTGGTTTATTTAATTTTAAATGTTCTCTGATACCTCTGGGTGACATATCAACTAAATTAAGTAGAATTTTTTCAATTTTACTATCTTCTATAATTCCTGTTCCATAAGTATTAACATATAGTGAGAGAGGTTTGGAAACTCCAATTGCAAAAGCAATTTGTATTGTACATTTAGAAGCAACGCTTGCAGCAACTACATTCTTTGCCAAGTATCTTGTTAAGTATGCTGCTGACCTATCTACTTTTGTAGGATCCTTTCCAGAAAAAGCACCTCCTCCATGAGGTGATGCTCCCCCATAAGTGTCTACAATTATCTTTCTACCAGTTAACCCTGCATCTCCATCAGGACCACCAATTTCAAAAATACCAGTTGGATTAACATAAAACTCATCTTCTGGACACATCCAGCCATCTGGCAAAGTTTTAATGACAATATCTCTAACAATATCCCGAATATCATCTTGTGAACAGTTTCGTATGTGTTGAGTAGATACAACAATAGAACTCGTTTTTACAGGTTTACCATCTTTATATTGAAGTGTTATTTGTGATTTACTATCTGGTAATAAAAAAGAATTTTTATCATTATGTCTTATTCTTGACATTTCTTTTAAAATTTTGTGTGCATAATATATAGGAGCAGGCATTAAGTCTTTTGTTTCATCGCAAGCATGACCAAACATTAATCCTTGATCACCAGCACCTTCATCTTTATTTCCAGATTTATCTACACCAATAGCAATATTAGAGGATTGGGCATGGAGATGACATTCAAAATGCATTTTCTCCCAATGATAACCATCTTGTTCGTAACCTATATCATAAACAGTTTGTCTCACTAATTTCTCAATTTCATCATTAGAAATTTCTATTCCTTCAGGAAGCCTATATTCTCCAGCAATTATTGTCCTATTTGTTGACACCATGGTCTCACAAGCAACTCTAGCTTCCTGATACTTTTCTAACATTAAATCTACAACTGCATCTGATATTCTGTCACAAATTTTGTCTGGATGACCTTCGGAAACTGATTCAGAGGTAAACAAATAGTCATTTTTCATTTTATAAATTTTCCTTATAAATAAAATTATAGATTTTGTTTATAATTAATAAAATCAAAATTGAAACAATAAAAATATACTCTCCGTAAATTTTATATAAAGTGTGATCTAATTTTGAGGTTACATTTAAGGTCTTTACATCTTTTGTATAAAGAGGAATTTCACTCAGCACTTCTCCAAATGATGATATATAAACTGATATTCCAGTGTTTGCCACCCTTGCTAATGGTAAACCAAATTCAACTGCTTTAATTTTTGCTAAGGCCAGATGCTGATAAGGTCCAATTGTTTTTCCAAACCACGCGTCATTTGTGATATTTATCAATAAATTTGTTTTTTTAGATATTCTTTTATTTATTTCTTCCGTAAAAAGTATTTCGTAACATATCAATGAAATAATATTCCCAAAACCATCTAAATTAGGGTTTGATGATATTTTACCACTTGCAAAATCTGTTGAGTTTAAGAAATCAAAAATTGGAGCTAAATATTTACGAAATGGAATATATTCTCCAAAAGGAACTAATTTAATTTTATCATATTGATGTAAAATTTTTCCTTCAAAATTCAAAAAAACAAGTGAATTATAGATTTTTCTTTTCTCTGTTCTTAATAGACCAACGATTAGGGTTGTTTTAGGACTTTTTAAAACTTGTTTACTAATAGAAGACAATAATTTCATTTCACTTGGGATTGAACCTTCAAAACTTGTTTCAGGCCAAATTATTATTCTACTTTTATTTTTAAATAAATCTGCATTTCTAGATGAGAGCTCTACAAGTTTATTTAAATTTTGATCTCTTTTTTTTAAGTTCCACTTATTTCTCTGTTCAATGTTAGGTTGGACAAGAGTTATAAATTGATCTTTGATTTTCAAATCAGTCTTATTTTGATATCGAAATACCCCACAGAAAAATAAAATCAAAATAGGTACTAATAAAGACGAAAAAACAAAATATTTACCTTTAAAATTTGAAAATAAAATATATGGTAAAACACATATTGTGAAAACAAGTAAATTAGCTGAAAAGCTTCCAATAAATGAAAATATTTGTATTAAATTTTCGTTAGATGACAATACAATTGAAGGCATTAGCCAAGGAAAACCTGTAAATATCTTCGCTCTTAAATATTCAAAAAGTGATAAAAAAATAATTATATAAATAATCGAAAAAGTTTTGTCTTTTGTGAGTAATTTCGCAATAACACAAGCACATCCCCAAAATAATGCTAAAAAACTTGGCAAAAGTATTATAGCTATTGGCATCATGTAGATGTGGTATTTATCAGCTACAATAAAAGCAGAACCAATCCAGTATAAACCAAATGAAAACCAGCCAAATCCCAAAAACCAACCAGCTATAAAAGTCTTTGCTAATTTATTTGAATAATTTATTGAATAAATTCCAAAACCAATACAAAAAATGAAAGGAAAAAATGAAACGGGAGGAATAGAAAAAGTTGCAATAGCACCAGAAATATATATTAAAATATAATTTAGTTTTGTGAAATTTTTAAATCTGTACATTCGTAATTTTACAGTGTTAATATTTTAAGAGATATTAAGTTTTTAAGCCCATAATTTTAACTAAAATAACTTTTCTAGGATCTGCTTCTAATATTTCAAACTTTAAATTTGAAGGAGAGTAACTTATTACTTCACCTTTTACTGGAACCCTTCCTGCTATGCTAATAATAAAACCACCTAATGTTTCGATTTCATCATTTAAATCTTCTTTTCTTATTGAAGATAAAAAACCATCAAGCAAATCGACTGTTATTCTTGCTTCGACTACTATAGATCCATCTTGCATTTTATCTAACCTGCATTCTGAGGATAAATCGTGTTCATCTTCAATCTCCCCAACAAGTTCTTCCACTAAGTCTTCAATTGTTACCAAACCGTCAATACCACCATATTCATCTACAACTAGAGCTAAATGACGTTTTTTGACTCTCATTTCATAGAGCAAATCTAATAAACTTATCGATGGAGAGACAAAAATAGGCTTTTTTAATAAGGTTCTAATTTCTTGTTTTTCCTTTAAAAATAAATTAGCTAAAACATCTTTTATATGTAATATACCTGCTATATCATCTAGACTCTCGTTTCTTACTGGTACCCTACTATGATTAGTTTTAATTAATTGTTTGACTATTTCATCAAAATCGTCTGACATTGCTACTGAAACAATATCAACTCTTGGTACCATAACGTCTGAAGCTGTAATTCCTCTTAATCCTGCTAAATTTTTTAATAATTCATTTTCATGGCTTAGTGATTTACCATTAGAATCGTCTGCATTAATTCTTTTAGCAACAAATTGTTCTAACTCCTGGTCAAGATTTTTGTCAGTAATATCTTTAGTTTTCTTAAAAAAACTTGGAAGGTTTATTTTCATAGCCTAATTTTGTATATTTCCTTATAAAGTTAACTTATTAATATGGGTTATCTATTTTGAGTTTTTCTAATATTTTGATCTCTAAATTTTCCATTTTTTTTGCTTCTTCTTCTGTTTCGTGGTTATAACCTAACAGATGTAAAACTCCATGGATAAATAGATGGATTAAATGATTATTTATACTTTTATTATCCCTTTTTGCTTCTCTGCAAATAGTTTCACTAGAAAAAATTATATCACCTAAAAACAATTCGTCCTTTGTAGTAGAATAAGACGGAAAGGATAATACGTTTGTTGCTGAATTGGTATTTCTATAGGATTTATTAAGTTCAATAATTTGTTGATCACCAGCAAAACAAAGTGATATTGATTTTTTTGTACCAGAAAAAGTTGAATTAGATTTTTTATAAATTTCTTTTAAAACTTTACTTAAATTTTCATGAAAATTATTTATTAATTTTTCATCCCATAATGATGCAGTTATTGAGGACTCTATAATAAATTCATTGTTCTTTAATATCCTATAATCAGCTTCAGCAATGTTCATAGTGATTTTTATTTATAATATTAATTTTTGTTGAATTCATCATATGCTTTAATAATTTTTGCTACAATTGAATGCCTTATTACGTCATTAGAATCTAAATATATTATCTTAATATCTTTTATTTTACTAAGAATTTTTTTTGATTCTTTTAATCCAGAAGTTTGTCCTTTTGGGAGATCAACCTGACTCAAATCACCATTAATTACCATTCTAGATCCCTCACCTATACGAGTTAGAACCATTTTCATTTGTACTGCAGTGGTATTTTGTGCTTCATCTACTATAACAAAAGAATTTGTAAATGTTCGTCCTCTCATAAAGGCTAAAGGAGCAATTTCAATTTCACCTGCTTGTATCTTTTTTTCAACTCTATCCGCTGGCATCATTTCATACAATGCATCATATATTGGTTTTAGATAAGGATCTATTTTTTCTTTCATATCACCTGGCAAAAAGCCAAGCCTTTCGCCAGCCTCGACAGCTGGTCTGGTTAATATTATTTTTTCAACAAGACCTTTTCTCAACATGTGAATACCTTTTGCAACAGCTAGATAGGATTTTCCAGTTCCCGCAGGTCCAAGACCAAAAACTAATTCATAATTATTCAAAGCTTCAAAATATTTTTTTTGACCAACACTTTTAGGAATAATATTTTTTTTCCAGGTATCAAACTTTAAATCTTCATTTTGTTCAATTTTTTGATTTGACATTGGATTATAAGACATACCCTGTATCATTCTTAACTCAGTTTCAAAATTTGAAAAATCAAAATCAGAAATATATGATTTTTCAATAGATAACTTATGGTAAACATTTGAAATAATCAATTTGGCTTTATTTATATTTTCTTCATTGCCTGAAATATTGAATTGGTTACCAAACAAGTTTATGCTTACATTTATCAATTTTTCTAATTTTACAAGATTGATGCTATGATGACCTACTAAAACCGCAATTAACGAATTACTAGGAAGTTCAAGCGAAACTACTTTGTCTCTTATTTTATAATTCAAAACATTTACACTTTCAAAGTTAACATTTAAAATCAGATACAATATTACCTGTTAAACTATTTTGAAATGCTTTGGTAATATTTAAATTTATAAATGATCCTATCAAATTCTCATTTTTAGAACTAAAATAAACAGACTGATTAAATGGTGATCTTCCAATATATTGATATTTTTTCTTTCCTTTTTTTAGTACTAATATTTTTATTGTAGAGTTAACAGTTTTTTTATTAAAAGATAATTGTTGAGACCTCAGTAATTCTTGAACTTCATACAATCTAGACTTCTTTGTATCCTCATTTACATGATTAAGGAAAACACTTCCTGGCGTTCCAGGTCTCTTAGAGTATTTAAATGAGTAAGCTTGCGCATAATTGACCTGATTTATTAGACTTAAGGTTGACATATGATCCTTTTCTGTTTCTCCAGGAAACCCAACAATAAAATCCCCTGATATTGCAATATTGGGATTGTAGTCTCTAACTTTTTCAATAATTTTTAAATATTCTTTTGCTGTGTGTTTTCTATTCATCATTTTGAGAACATTGTCTGCACCTGATTGAACAGGCAGATGTAGATAAGGCATTAATTTTTTGTTGTCCCTATGCGATTTGATTAATTCAATATCCATATCAAGAGGATGAGAAGTAGTATATCTAATAGATTTAAGCTCATTGATTTTCGCTAGTTCATCTATTAATCTACCAAGACCCCAATTTTGATTATCTAAACCTCTAGTACTCCAAGCATTCACATTTTGTCCTAATAAAGTAATTTCTTTAACACCAACATCTATCAATTTATTTGCTTCATCTATAATTGACGTCAATGGTCTCGAATATTCAGCTCCTCTTGTGTAAGGAACAACACAGAAAGTACAAAATTTATCGCATCCTTCTTGAACTGTTAAAAATGCAGAGGGACCTCTTGATTCAATATTGGCGTTTAATTGGTCAAATTTTGGAATAGTAGGGAAGTCAATATTAACGTTTTTATTTTTATTAAATGGATCAACTCTAGAAATTAGTTCAGGAAGATTTTGATATGATTGAGGGCCAACAACTATATCAACCCAAGGAGACCGCTTAATAATCTCTTTACCTTGAGCTTGGGCAACGCAACCAGCAACAGCTACTATCGATCTTTTCCCAGTTTTTTCTTTTCTGGTATTAATTTTATCTCTTATACGCCCTAGCTCAGAATATGTTTTTTCAACTGCTTTTTCACGTATATGGCATGTATTTAAAACTATAAGATCAGCATCATCTTCATTATCATCTAATTTATAACCATGAGGTTTTAATAAATCTGTAATTCTCTCAGAGTCATAAAAATTCATCTGACATCCGTGAGTTTTAATAAATAGTTTTTTCATTAATATTTCATCATAAATTTATGATACTACTGCCAGTAATAAAATTATTTTGCAAGTTTTTTTGATAAAGCGCTAGAATAAACTTTTCTAATTCTTTCTTCTAAATACTTGCTTAAATCTTTTCTGTTTTCAAAATTTTGGGCATTTACTGGTTCTAAATAAATTAGTTTAGCTTTAATAGACATTAACCCTACTAATTTAAACAAATGTGGCTTGAGATCCATATTTCCATACCAGGCTATTAGAGGTCTTAACCATCTATTGATAGGGATCCCATTTAAATCTGAATAAACAATAACTATAGGCTGAATTGTAAAATTTTGGTTTTCTACTGATGAAAAGGAACTTGATTTAAATTCTAAAACCCTATTTCCGTCAGAAGTAGTTCCTTCAGGAAAAATAAAAACCCTCTCTCCAGATGATAGTATATCTAATATTTTATTTTTTTGATTAAAACTGTCTGTTTTGTTCCTTTTTATAAAGATTGATCTGCCTTTCTTAGCCAAAAAGCCAAATAATGGCCAACTTTTAACTTCAGATTTTGCAACAAATCTCAATGGGAAATTAGATCCCAAAATAGGGATATCTAAATAGGATAAATGGTTACTTATAAATAAGTTACCATTCCTAGATCGTTTTGATTCATGAACGATTTCGACCTCTATTGATAAAAGCCACAATAACATTTTATGAAAAAAAACTGGCAACCATTTTTCTATTGGAGATATTAACTTTCCAGACAATACAGATATGGCGATTAAAAAGGCAGAAACAGCTGTAAAAAATACAAATTTTAAATAGAAAATTGAATTTTCTATAAATGACGAGTTATTAATAGGGCTTAAATAAAAATTTTCTTTAACTATCATATTTTACTTAATTTAAATATTTCTTCTTATATTTTTCATCTATATTGTTCATATTTACAATTACACACAGATCTATTGTGTTGAATTTATAGTCAACAAAACAATCATGACTGACCTTTCCACCTATTCTAAGATATCCTTTAATAAGTGGTGGTAATTTAGCGAAAGTTCTTAAATCATTAATGTTTGAACTAACTTCAGTATAAGCAGGATATACTTTTGGATCTAAACTTTTGACTGATAACTCATTTGGTAAAGAAAAATTCTTTCTTAAGTAAGACAACTCATTTGTGTATTTCATTAAATTAGTTCCAGGAAAACTTGCACACCCTAATAAGATTTTTATATCATACAATTTTATATATTTAGCAATAGCTTTCCACAAAAGATTCATTATGGTTCCATTTCTATAGTCTTCATGAACACATGATCTTCCTAATTCAAGTATTCGATTATTCTTATAAGTGTTCTTTATCTTGGATAAATCGAATTCTGAAGAAGTATAAAACCCATCAAACCGATCAGCTATATCTCCTCGAACAAGCCTGTAAGTTCCTACAATTTCATTTTTTATACCTTTTATATTTTTGTCTATCACAATGAGATGTTCAGCAAATTTATCAACTTTATCATAATCTAATCTTAAAATTTTTTTTGACATTGTTGGTATAGCTTGTTTCTCTTTATAAAAAACTAAATACCTAAGAGCTTGTGCTTTTT
>CACHEH010000014.1 GCA_902578805.1 uncultured SAR116 cluster alpha proteobacterium | reverse complement strand
CAGCACGATTTTTAGCTGGTGGGACAGATTTGTTAGTTCAAATCAAAAGTGGTATTAGAAAGCCAAATTTAGTTATAGACATTAAAAAAATTGTGGAGTTAAATTCTATTAATGAAATTTCTGATGGTGAATTTGAAATTGGTGCCTCAGTATCAGGCGCTAATTTAAATAGAAATTCTAATTTTGCTAAACTTTGGCCAGGTGTATTAGAGGCATTCAGATTGATTGGATCAGAACAGATACAAGGAAGAGCGTCCTTAGGTGGAAATCTATGTAATGGATCACCAGCCGGTGATAGTGTTCCAGCTTTAATTGCAGCTGGTTGTAAAGCAGTTATTGCTGGTCCAAAAGGTAGAAAAGATGTACCAATTGAAAATTTTCATTTAGGGCCAGGAAAAACCGTTTTAGAAAATGGAGAAATGCTCGTTAGTTTAAAGTTTCCTAAACGTGTCTCAAATTCTGCAGATGCTTATTTAAGAATGACACCTAGAACTGAGATGGATATTGCTGTTGTCGGTTGTGGTGTGAATATTTCATTGGAGAATGATATTTGTACTCACGCAAGAGTTTCTTTAGGTGCTGTTGCACCAACACCATTATTAATTGAGGAAGCTTCAGATATTATGGTTGGATCAAAGCTTGATGATAATACTCTAGAAAGAGTTTCCAAAATGTGTATGGATGCTTGTAACCCAATTAATGATAAAAGAGGAACAGTTGACTATAGAACAAAAGTTGCAGGCGTTTTGTTTAAAAGAGCTACAAAATTAGCAGCTGAAAGAATTGGAGGAAATAAATAGTATGGCAAAAATTCAAGTTTCAACTAAAATAAACAACGAAAATGTAGACTATTTGTGTGAACCACATGATACTATGTTAGATGTTTTAAGAAACCAACTAAACTTGACTGGATCAAAAGAAAGCTGTGGTTCAGGTGATTGTGGGTCCTGCAGTGTTATACTTGATGGTGAATTAATCTGCTCTTGTTTGATGTTAGCTGCAGAAGCAGAAGGAAGTAATATTGAAACTATTGAAGGTATGTCAGAAGGTGGTAAACTTCATGCTTTACAACAAAAATTTCTTGAAAAAGCTGCACTTCAATGTGGTATCTGTACACCTGGTTTCTTAATGGCCTCTAAAGCTTTATTAGACCATAACCCTTCACCAACAGAAACTGAAGTAAGATATTGGCTGGCTGGCAATTTATGTAGGTGTACCGGATATGACAAGATTGTAAAAGCTGTATTAGAAGTTGCTGATGAAATGAAGGAGAGTGCATAATGAATGAAATTAGCAATAAATGGATTGGCAAAAATACTATTAGACCAGACGGCGCAGATAAGGTTACTGGTCGAGCCCAATATTCATCAGACACAACAATGCCAGGTATGATTTGGGGTCATGTGTTAAGAAGTCCTCATCCACATGCTAAAATCTTATCTATTAATACAAAAAAAGCTGAGGAATTAGAGGGAGTCAAGGCGGTAATTACATGCAAGGATGTTGTTGAGTTTCCTATTGAAACCCCAGTTATACTTGGTATCCAAGACATGCGATGGATGTGTAGAAATGTCATGGCTAGAGACAAAGTTCTTTTTCATGGCCATCCCCTTGCAGCGGTTGCAGCAACAACTGAAGAAATAGCAGAAAAAGCATGTGAATTAATAGAAGTAGAATACGAAGTTTTACCATGGGCCATTGAAATTGACGACGCAATAAAACCTGACGCCCCTATTCTACATGATCACATTCAATTTGAAGGAAAGCCCTCTAACATAGCTGGCACGCTTGAGCATAAAAAGGGTGATATTGATAAAGGTTTTTCACAAGCTGATGTTATCATAGAAAGGGAATTTAAAACTGAAGCAGTTCATCAAGGTTACCTAGAAACTCATTCATGTTTAGTAAGTGTTGCAGCAGATGGGAGAGCTACTATATGGAGCTCAAGCCAAGGTCAATTTATGGTAAGAGCGATGACCTCGTATTTAACTGGTATACCACAGAGTAATATCAGAGCAATACCAGCTGAAATTGGTGGAGGATTTGGAGGCAAAACCATTGTTTATTTAGAGCCATTAGCTACTATCTTGTCACAAAAAACAGGTCGTCCAGTTAAAATAGTTATGAACAGAGAAGATACAATGAGAGCTTCTGGGCCTACATCTGGATCTAAAAGTAAAATAAAAATTGGTGCTACGAAAGATGGAAAGATTGTTGCAGCACAAGGTACATATTATTTACAAGCTGGAGCTTTTCCTGGTTCACCTATTAGAGGCGCAGTAGGATGTTCTCTTGCACCATATGATATACCTAATGCTCATACCTTTGGTTATGACGTTGTATCTAATAGATGTAAAGTTGCTGCATACAGAGCTCCTGGAGCTCCTATTGGTGCATACGGAGTCGAATGTGTTTTAGACGAAATTGCTGAAAAACTTAACATGTGTCCTTTGGAGTTAAGGAAAATTAATGCTGCAAAAGAAGGAACCCAAGCAGTCCACGGCCCTACTTATCCCCAAATGGGTTATTTGGAAACAGTTGAAGCAGCAATAAACCATCCTCATTATAAAGCTCCTTTAGGCAAGCATCAAGGTCGAGGTGTAGCTAGTGGTTTTTGGTTTAATGCTGGTGGAGAATCAAGTGCTCAATTAAATATCACTGAAGACGGTAATGTAGTTGTAACAACAGGACATCCAGATATTGGAGGTTCCAGAGCGTCTATAGCCAATATTACTGCTGAATTATTAGGTATTCATCATGATAAAGTGTCGGTTTTAATTGGCGACACAGCAACAATTGGATACAGCAACCTTACTGGTGGAAGTAGAGTTTTATTTGCATCTGCAATGGTTGTAACTGAATCTGCTAAAATAGTAATTAAACAATTAAAACAAAGAGCAGCTAAAATTTGGGGTATTGATGAAGAAGCAATTGAGTGGGAAAATGGTGAAGCTAGACCAGCCGGTGATAATGCAGGAAAATTTGCTCCACTTTCATTGGCAGAATTAGCAGAAAAAGCCACCGCGACCGGGGGGCCAATTGGCGCTGGGTATCAGATAAACACTGAAGGTGCTGAGGGTGGCTTTGCAACCCATATTTGTGATGTTGAAGTAGATATGGATCTTGGTATAGTAAGGGTAAAACGATACACATCTATACAAGACGTTGGTAAGGCCATTCATCCTGATTATGTAGAGGGCCAACTACATGGTGGTTGTGTTCAAGGTATTGGCTGGGCTTTAAGCGAGGAGTATATCTACAATAAAGATGGTCATTTGGATAATACTGGATTTTTGGATTATAGAATGCCTGTATGTTCAGATTTACCAATGTTAGACACTGTATTAATTGAAATTCCAAACCCAAAACATCCGCAAGGAGTTAGAGGTGTAGGTGAAGTTCCTTTAGTACCACCTTTGGCAGCTATATCAAACGCAGTTTATCAAGCAATCGGTAAACGTTCGTACAGTCTTCCAATGTCACCACCTAAAGTTTTGAAGATTATCGAAGGAAATTAATTCTAAAACACAGTTTTATTATTTAGATAAATGAATCAAGATAATAAAACTGTCATAATAATTGCTTATTTTTCTGCACTTTTATGTGTATGTGGCCATTCCAGTTCTGAATTTTTGTTAAACTTTCAGGTATTCCTGGGGTGGTGGTATCTGTTTGGAGATTTGGCTTAGGAGGGATTGCTTTATTAATATTGTACTTAATTAACCCATCATCTAGAAACTTATTAACACCATTTAAGAAAGACCCCTACCCCATTGTTATTCTTTGAGTTTTTGGAATGGCATTTGGACAGTTTTTATTTCATTTGGCTTTAAACTTTGCTACTGTTGTACAAGTTGCCACTATGGTTACAATAATGCCAATAGGAGTTGTTTTTGTAGCTCGTATAATTGAGGGAACTAAAATAACACCCCAAAAAATAATAAGTGGAATTGGCACCTTTCTAGGATGTGTTTTTTTACTTACCGACGGCTATATAGAACAACTCAGTGGAGCTGGTGATAGTATCTTGGGAATTTATTTATCTATTGGGTGCGCTTTAGTTGGAGTAATTTATCTTGTTATGGTTAAACCTTATGTTCAAGTATATGGGCCTATTAGAATGACTACATACACTTTTGTACTAGGCTTTATAGCATTATATCCATCCATAGGTGTTATTTGGAATATATGGGTAAATCCATTTGATTTTTTTGATAGAACACATGTTGAGTATATGTCCATAATAACTCTTGGTGTCTGGAATACTTGTATGGCATTCATACTTTTGTTGTGGGGGCTATCTAAAATTCCTGACGTAGCAAGAGGAAATTATTTGTTTTTCTTGAAACCTTTAATTGCTTCAGGATTAGCATTTTTTATTCTTGAAGACAAAATTACTATAAATCAGTTAATTGCAATTTTTGCAATAACTGGATTTCTAATATTAGAAATTTTTTATTCTCCAATTTCTAATTTTTTAAATTTAAAAGAAATTAATCAATCTGATAGGAAAAATATTTCAACTTGATATAAAATGTTATTCACATCAAAAAGGTAAATAGTCGCATGAACATTGGAATAATTGGACTTGGCTCAATGGGATTAAATTTAGCCAAGAATATCATATCAAAAAAATATAAAGTTTATGCATATGAAGAAAATCCAGCAATAAATTACGATCTCAAAAAAAATAAAGTTAAATATTTATTTCTAACAGATTCTTTAAATGAACTCTTAAACAAAGTTATATCACCTAGAATAATTATGCTCAGCTTACCAGCTGATAAAGTAGATGAAGTAATTAATGAATTAACTAATTTTTTAGAACCTGGAGATATCGTTGCAGACCTTGGAAATTCACATTATTCGAAGTCTATAGAAAGAAATACTCTATTAAATAGTCATATGATAAACTTTTTAGGCGTAGGAGTTTCAGGTGGTCCTAGAGGAGCTCAAAATGGTCCAGCAATAATGGTTGGAGGCTCTAAAGAAGCATGGAAAAAAACTAAACACATATTTGAGGATATTGCAGCCAAAAATCACAATCAAAGTGCTTGTTGTTTTTTTGGTAGCGCTGGCTCAGGACATTTTGTGAAATTAGTCCATAATGGAATTGAATATGCACTTATGGAAGGAATAGCTGAGTTAACTAATATCTTAGATAAAGTTTATAATCTAAATAATGATGAGATAGCAAAAAAATTTAAAGATTTACTTGAAACTAACTCTTCTTCATTTCTATTAAGAATAACTTCTGAAATAATAAATGCTAAAAATGAAAATGATCAATATTTCATAGATGAGGTTGACCCTGTGATTGGACAAAATGGAACAGGTGTTTGGACTATAAAAGCCGCACTGGACTTAGGGGTTGGAATTCCATCAATATACGAGGCAGTATCTGCAAGAACTAACTCAAAAAATTTTAAATATAATTTTGAACAAAATTTTAATAATAAAAAACATAATCCAAATGATAAATATAATGAAATTTCTTTTGAAAAAGTAATTTTTTTTAATTTTGCATGCTCTATATACCAAGGTTTAAACCTTATAAATGAATCAAATAAATGGGATTTTTTTAATTTTAAGATCGAAGATATCTTTAAAGCATGGAGTGCTGGATGCATTTTACAAGGTAGATACCTAGATATTATTTCAAAAGAATTCACCAAAAGAAAAAAAATTAATCCACAATTTTTACATGATTTAATTAAAAGAAATTGTTCAGATCAATTAAAATCAATTAGGACATTCAATTCAAGTGCAATAAACATGGGAATAACTTGCCCTGTTTTATCTTCTAATCTAGCATACTATGACCAAATGTTTTCAAATCATATAATTGGTGAAACAATACAGTTACAAAGAAGTTTTTTTGGCCTTCATCCAATTAAAGACAAAAAAGGAAAAAATAAAATAAATCCTTATTGGACTAAATTATGAGCAAAAAATTTGTTACTATACTTATAATGGGTGTCACTGGTTCTGGTAAAACAACGGTTGCAAAGTTGTTATCACAAAAAATAAATGCATTTTTAGTTGAAGCAGATGATTACCATAGTAAAAAATAATATAGATAAGATGAGTGCGGGATTTCCACTTAATGACGATGACAGATATAATTGGCTTATTAAAATTAAAGAAGAAATAGTTAAAAGAAAAAGTTGTCAAAATTTAGTTGTAGCATGCTCTGCTCTGAAAGAAAAATATAGATCAATATTAAACGTTAAAGAAGATTATTTAGTTTATTTAAAAATAACCAAAAATACTGTAAAGAGAAGGATAAAAAATAGAAAAGATCATTTCATGCCTGACAGTTTAGTTGATAGTCAATTTGCTATTTTGGAAGAACCAGATGTCTGCATAACACTAGAAGAAAATCTTACACCAGAAGAAACGATTTCACATTTAACTTATATCATTAAAAATAAGTTTGATTATGGAAAATAAAGTCAATAATTACAGTAATATAATTGAAAAAATTGAATTTGATTCTGAATTTAAAAAAATTTTTAATCTAATGGAGTATTCTAAGCAAAATATTTTTATTACTGGAAAAGCTGGTACAGGAAAAACCACCCTATTAGAATATTTTAGAATTAATTCAAAAAAGAATTTTATAATATTAGCTTCAACGGGAATATCTGCAATAAAAGCTAAAGGAAAAACTATTCATTCTTTTTTTCTATTTCCGCCAAGAATATTAATAAATGAAAAAATCAAAAGATTGCGAAGCAAAGTAATACGAAAAATTGATACTATTTTAATTGATGAATGCTCTATGATGAGATGTGATGTACTCGATGCTATAGATCAATCACTTAGATTAAATAGAAATAGTGACAAGAGCTTTGGCGGTATTCAAATTATTCTTTTAGGAGACTTGTATCAACTTCCACCGATAATAAGTGAAAATGAAAGAGAAATTTTTAATAATTTTTATCCATTTGGTCATTATTTTTTTAATGCCAATTGCTTTGAGGAAAGTGATATAAAAACCTACGAATTAACAAAGGTCTATAGACAAAAAGATAAAAATTTTATTGATATACTCAACAATATTAGATCTGGGAACATAAATGATAATGATCTTTTCGTATTAAACAACAGGGTCGTTAATGAAAGTTTAGATATACCGTCAGAGACAATTATACTGTCACCTACAAATAAAAGAGTGGATTCTATAAATAATGTCAACCTTCAAAATATAAACAATGAAACATTTTCTTATGAGTCATACGAAACAGGTGACTTCAAAGAAAAACCAGCTGACGAAATTCTTGAGCTAAAAGTTGGAGCTCAAGTAATGCTCATTAAAAATGATTTAAAATCTCCAAAAAGATGGGTTAATGGCTCAATAGGTATAGTTGCTCAGTTAACAGAAAATTCTATTCATTTAAAAATTAAAAATAAAATCTATAAAATTACACAAGATACTTGGGAAAAATTTGATTATTTAATTAAAGATGGTAGGGTTATGCATGAAGTTGTAGCAACTTTTACTCAATACCCCATAAAGTTAGCTTGGGCTGTAACAATACATAAAAGCCAAGGACAAACATTTGAAAAAGCTGTTATTGATTTAGACAAAGGCTCGTTTGCTCCTGGTCAAACCTATGTAGCATTAAGTAGAGTTACTTCTTTAGATGGTCTTTTTTTAACTCGAGCGATAAATGTTTCTGATGTGGTTTTTGATCAAAATATTGAAAATTATTTTTTTAATTGATTTTTTGTTTTTATCTGCTCTCGAAATGCAATTAAAATACCTGAAAAAGCAATTAAAAAAATTCCAAATATATTTGAATAACTAGGCCAATCTCCAAATAACAATTTTCCCCAAATAGTTGCAAAAACTAGATATGAATAATCCATTGGTGCTAACCAACTACTTTCAGCTGTCTGATAAGCTTTAGCTAAAAGCATATTACCTGTAATATTTAAGATTGAACATGATAAACAAAAAGAAAAAACGATAAAAGTTAATAATGGCCATCCTATAAAAACAAATGGACTTGCTTCTCTATAAATGTTTTCTATATATAAATTCTCAAAAATTAATATTCCCAAAGAAGCAGAAACGAAAAACATTACACCTACTGCCAATGTAAGAGACATTACAGATTCTTCTCTGCAATATTTTCTAATAAGAATAATATTACAAGCAAAGAAAAAACCAGCTATTATAGGCAATATTTGTAATAGCAAAAAATTTTCAGACCATGGCTCTAAAATCAATAAAGCTCCTACACTCCCTAATATCAAAGCAAAAATCCTCCAAATTCCAATCCTTTCTTTAAGAAAGACAATTGCTAACAAAGATACAAAAATTGGAAATGTATAAAGACCAGCCGCCATTTGCGCAAAACTTAATTTTGGAGATGCTGCAAAAAAGCAAAACATACAAGTTGTCATCATTAGAGCTCTAAAATATACAGGCTTCCAGTTGCGTGGAAAAAGTAGATGAACACCGTTAGTAAATTTAGCTATTAAAAACAGTAAAACTATATTTCCAATTGATCTTATAAATTGTAATTGCCAAAAACTTGTTTCACTAGACATTAGTTTGATTAAACTATCCTGCAAAGATAAAATTATTACCCCTAAAACTAACATTATTAGTGAAGAAAATGGATTATCTTTAACTTGTGGACTAAAAAAATCAAATCTCACTATTTTTAAACCTAAGTAGAATTAAAAAAAGGATTTCTTGTATAAGTTATCTATTTCATCTTTGTAACGATTTACAATTACATGCCTTCTTATTTTAAGTGTTGGAGTTAATTGACCATTATCAGTACTAAAAACTTCATTTGAAGAAATAAATTTTCTAATTTTTTTGGTTTGAGATAAATTTTTATTTACATTATTTAATATAGTTTGGAGATTTTCTTTCAAAAAATTATCATTATCACTTAATAACGTTTCATTCGGAATAATTATAGCAATTAAAAATGGTCTATTATGACCATAAATCATTACTTGCTCGATTTCATCGTATGACAGTAAAAGATTTTCAATTGGAACAGGAGCTATATTTTCACCACCTGAATTAACGATCATTTCATTTACTCTTCCAGAAATTTTTAAATATCCATCATTATCAATTGATCCCAGGTCTCCTGTGTGTAACCAACCATTTACCAAAACTTTATCTGTATTTTTTTTATCCTTCCAATATCCTTGCATTAAAGAACTTCCCTTTACGAGAATTTCATTTTCATTAGAAATTTTTACCTGAAGACCCTTTATAACAACTCCCACTGTGTCTATTTTTATTTTATTGATTGGATTACACGATATAAGTGGTGAACATTCAGTCTGACCGTATCCTTGTAAAATATTAATTCCAAGGGAATGAAAAAATAAACCAACTTGTTCATTCAGAGCAGCTCCTCCAGAAATAAAAGCTTGTAAATTTCCACCAAACTTTTTCTGAAAGTTTTTTCTTACTAATTTATCTAAAATTATATTTTGGACTTCTTCTAAAAAACTTAGTTTTATTTTTTTATATTTTTTAGTCCCGAATATGATTGTTTTTTCAAACAGTTTTTGAGAAAATTTACTTTTGGTTAATAGTTGATTATTTATTTTCTTATATAAAACTTCATAAAGTCTTGGCACAGCAGTCATTAATGTTGGCTTAACACTTAATAAATCATTTACTATTTGATCACGATTTTCATTAAAATAAATTTCTGCTCCAATAAATATAGGTAGGAAAAAGCCAGCGGTATGTTCATAAGCATGTGACAATGGAATTATAGACAGAAATTTATGATCTTTTATTTTGATTTCAGAAACCAACTCACTTGCTCCAACTATATTAGATATAATTGATTTATGAGTTAACATTACACCTTTAGGTTTGTTACTAGTTCCTGATGTATAAATAATTGAAACAATATGATTTTCATCAATTTTAGAAACAAAACGTTCAATAATTTTAGATTTCACATCATTTTTTGAACCAAGATTTAAAAACTCATTAAATGTATAAAAACCTATATTAAATTTTTTGAACTTTGACGTATTTGTATCATCAATACAAATTACATATTTAATTGTATTCAAACTAGGTAGTATTTTTAAAATTAGTGATAAAAGTTTTCCATTAACAAAAACTATTGATGTTTGTGAATGAGATAAAAGATAAGAAATTTCTTCTTCATTACTTGTTGTATAACCAGGAACAGTTATTGCTCCCAGTGATATTGTAGCCAAATCTACAGCGCACCACTTATAACTGTTATCGGCAATAATGGATATTTTATCATTCTTTTTAACACCTATTTGATGCAATGCTGAACTTATATTTAGGACTAGATCTTTAGTATTTTTCCAAGAAAGGTGCTCCCAATTTCCATCTCTTTTAAAACCAAATAGTGTTTTATTCTCATATAATTCTGAGTTATTAAAGAAAATCTGTGGTAAATTAGTCATAAATTAAACCATTAAAATAGTAAAATTATATAAGCACAAATAGCTAAAAATTAATATTTATTATTTTAATATTTACTGTTTTTTTGATTAAATTATGGATTAATAGTAATATTAGAAGCATGGAGTTTTCAAAATACTTTTAAAATACATTATACCATTTATAATACTTTTTAGTCTAACTTTAATAATATTTATGAATACAAATCAGATTAAATTTTCAAGCGATTTTAATCAAAATTTAATCGGATCTAATATAAATGAATATTTAAAAAAGACGGAAGAACAATTTTTAGATATTAAAGAAGGAGTAGAAAAAAAAGTAATTTGGGCCAATGAAACCAACAGAAAAACTCCGATAGCAATAGTTTATATCCATGGTTTTACAGCGTCATCAGAAGAAGTTCGCCCTCTTCCTGACAAAATTGCAAGTGATTTAAATGCAAATCTTTTTTTTACAAGATTAACAGGGCACGGAAGAAATCCAAAGGCGATGGAATTATGTTCAATTCCAAATTGGATGAAAGACCTTCATGAGGCAATAGCAATTGGTTCAAAAATTGGAGAAAAAGTTATTATAATGTCCTCTTCAACTGGTGGGACGATAAGTGTAACTTCTGCTCTAGATAAAAAACTTTCACAGAAAATTTTAGGATATATATTTATATCACCTAATTTTGGAATAAATAACAAATTTGCTAGTTTAATTTCGTGGCCGTTTTCTAAATATTGGTTAAAATTAATTCTTGGTAAGACAATGAAACACAATCCAAGAAATGATCTTAATAAAAAATATTGGACAATGTCATATCCAACACTTGCTCTTATTCCAATGGCAAAGCTAGTAAATGAAGTAAATTACAAAGATTACAGTAAAGTAGATAAACCTGCGCTTTTTTATTTTTCAATGGATGACAAAGTGGTTGATCCTAAAAAAATTAGGAAATTTATAACTAATTGGGGAGGAAAAAGCACTACAAAAATCGTTAAACTTTCAATTAACGATGATAAATATTCACATGTATTAGCTGGTGATATTATCTCTCCAAATCAAACTGAACATGCAAAAAAAACAATGGTAGATTGGATTAAAAATTTAAAATAATGCTGATTTTTTACTGTAAATTTGTATATGGAATAGATGAATGGTGTAGGTTGATTAATAAATTATTATCTTTTCCTTTCACATAACCAAAAGTGAATTCTACTTTAACTTCATCGTTATTATCAACACTTTGAAAAAAGTAATTTCCCATTGATAAAGCTATCTCCTTAAGAATAATTATTTTTCTTTCAGCAAAAATTATTTTTTTCCACGGCTTTAATGCAAAACCTTTATCTTCTGAGATATGACCACCAATGAAGTAGGATAATGCATCATCATAAAAATTACGAAATTGCTTTTCTGACGCTAATGTAGGCTTAAATAAAACATCACCTACATCAAATGCATAAAATTGTTTAACAAAAATACTCGCTCTTGATTTATAATCCTCCTTTTTAATATATAAGTTTCCGATTTCAATAACGTTTTGAGCCCATAACTCTTGAGCCTTAATAACTTCTAATTCAGTTATATTATTTTTTTCTTGGATATTTTTCATAATGATAAATTTATTATTATAAAAGATGGTGATCCCTAGGGGATTCGAACCCCTATTGCAGCCGTGAAAGGGCTGAGTCCTAACCATTAGACGAAGGGACCACTGATTTAGTTATTAACTATAATTTACTTAAAAATCAAGTAACATCTGCATAAATTATATCATCAAGCATTAACTCAATTGTTTTAGAATTATTCCATGTATCAATAGATAAAGTACCTAAAAAATCAAAATTTTTATTTTCATAATTTTTAAACACTTTATCCAAATCACTATTTAATAAATTAAACTTTTTAACTCTTAGTTTCTTTGAAGAACCATCATTTATATAAAATGAAGCATGCTCGTTATTAATGCCAAATCTTCTAAAAGAATATATCTTAGAATTAGGTATTATAAATTTTGGCTCCTCCATTCCTGACCCCCACGGACCCAAATTTTCAATCCATTCAGCTATCTCTAAAGTACAGGCCGAAATTGGAATAACGGAAGTTACAATATGAGAAAATCTTGGAACTCCTTTTCCCATAAAAAAACTTACTTTATCATTTAAAAAGATGTTAAAATTATTTATCTCTGATGGATCAATTGTAAATCCAGCAGCCATATCGTGACCACCGCCAGTTTTTATTATTTCTAAATTTAATGCTTCTAAAATTATTTCTCCTAAAGGAATGCCATAAATTGACCTGCCTGAACCCTTGCCAATTCCATCTTTAATTGAAATTAGGCATACGGGTCGGTTATACAATTCTTTCATTCTCCCAGCTACAATGCCAGTTATACCTTGATGAAAATCATTGCCATCTACTACTATTGCGTTAGGTATTCTGTTATCATTATTATTTTTAATTTTTTCTATTAATCCTATGGCTTTACTTTCTAATTCAGTTGTTAAAAATCTTCTTTTTTTGTTTAATTCATCTAATTTGTAAGCTTTTTCAATAGCTTTACTCTCATCGCTTTCTTTAAGAAGATTTACACCAAGCGCACTATTTCCAATCCTACCACCTGCATTAATTCTTGGGCCCAGCGAGAAACCTAGAGATTGTGTGTTTGGCGCACTATTTATTTTACTAATATCTGATAAAACTTTGATCCCAACATTCTCTCTTCTTTTCATTATGTTAAGCCCCTGTTTTACAAGGGCTCTATTTAGCTTGCTTAAAGGAACCACATCACAAACTGTTCCTAAAGCAACTAAATCAAGAAATTGAAACAAATTAGGTTCAGCTCTATTTTTAAAAAAACCTTGTTTTCTTAATTCTCTATTCAAACCAATTAAGAAAATAAAAGTTACACCAACTGCACATAAATCTTCATATCCTTTTTCATTATCAACTCTTTTAGGATTAATAATCGCATACGCTGGAGGTAATTTTTTGTCAGGCATATGGTGATCTATAACAATTACATCAATATCAACAGAACTCATTGCCTTAAGCGGCTCAAAGGAAGAAATACCACAATCAACGGTAACTATTAATTTAGAACCTTTTTCATGAAGCCCTTTTAAAGCTTTTTCATTTGGCCCATATCCTTCTAAAAACCTATCTGGTATATGTATAAATGTTTTACAGCCACATTGTTCTAAATATTTTGATATAGTAGCCGCAGACGTAGCTCCATCTACGTCATAATCACCAAATACACCTATAGGTCGCGATGAAATTACTTCTGAAGCTAATCTTTTCACTCCTTTTTCTAAATCTTTAAATTTAAAAGGCTCTGGTAATAAATTTTTCAGCTTAGGAGCAAAGAAGTTATCAAATTCATCTAGATTAACACCCTTATACATAAGATATGGTGTAATAAAACTTGGCAAATTATATTTTTGATACAAATAATCAACAAACCTTTTCGTAAAGTCATTTGAAACAATTAAATGCCAGTCCGCATTATTTACTGATGGATTTGAGTTATATAATAATGTTTTTGTCAAGTTAACTGCTTATAATTATTAAGAATATATACTTATGCAAACTGGCTTTGTAATTACCCCATCTAATATTGATATTTTGGATAAAGAGTCGTTTAGTACATAACCTTCAGCCTCATGAGTTATAATTACTAATTCAGCGGTTTTGTTTTCTTGATTAGATTTTTGAATAAAGCTTTCAATTGATAAACCATGATCTTTAAAAATTGATGTAACATCAGCTAATACACCAGATTTGTCTACTACATTTAACCTCAAGTAATATCTAAATTTATTCGTATAAGGTATTGTATTATAGTCATTTTTAATGTCATTTGAAATTCTTCCAAATGAAAATAGTTTTGTTTCATTAGCATAATCAACTATATCTGCCAAGACAGCAGAAGCTGTAGGTTCTCCACCTGCCCCAGCACCTGTAATCATTACTGAGCCAGCCAAACTAGATTCGATTTGGACAGCATTTAGCACCCCAGCAACACTTGAAAGGCCAAAATTTTTTGATATAAGCCATGGCTCAACAGAACAACACAACTCGTCTTCACCATTTTTATTTTTAGATAACAAAGAATTACCTAATAACTTTATCTTATATCCTAATTGATTGCAGTATGAAATATCATTCAATGTAATATCTCTAATTCCCTTAATTGTAAGATTATCAATATTTGGCATTTTCCCATAAGCTAAAGCTGATAATATTATGGTTTTATGGGCTGCATCTATTCCATCTACATCAAAAGATGGGTCTGCTTCTGCAAAACCTTTTTTTTGAGCTTCTTTGAGAACAATATCAAAACTTTTTTGTTCTTTTTCCATCTCGGATAAAATATAATTTGCGGTTCCATTTAAAATGCCTGTGAGTTTAGTAATTTCATTTACTATCAATCCTTCTCTAATGAGTTTAAGTATTGGAATACCCCCTGCTACAGAGGCTTCAAAAGAAAAAAATAGATTTCTTTCCTCAGCTATTTCGGCTAATTCTTTACCATATTTTGCAATTAGTGCCTTATTAGCAGTAATAACTGCCTTATTATTTTTTAAAGCAGAAAAACATAAATCTTTTGCAACACCCTCATCACCACCAATTAATTCGACAATTACATCAATTTTATTGTCTGACACCATCTCAATAGGATTTTCAAAAAATTTAAGATGATTTATATCAATTTTTCTTTTTTTGCTTTTTGATCTTGCTGAAACAGCCACTAGTTCAATTTGGAATAAATTTTTTTGGACTCTGAAGCCTTTTATTAACTGATAAGCAACCTCCTCACCAACATTTCCTAGACCTGCAATTCCTATTTTTATAGGTTTCATTAAATTTCCTTCTCATTTAAAAATAACAAAATATTTATAAATTATAATTAAAATAAAAAAAAGGTGTGCATTGCACACCTTGTAAATGAAATAAGCATGCTCATTTCTATCTTTTAGAAAACTGAAAGCTTTTTCTAGCCTTAGCTCTACCATATTTTTTACGCTCAACAACTCTAGAATCTCTGGTTAACATTCCAGCAGATTTTAATGGCTTTCTAAGATCCGGCTCAAAAAGACATAAAGCCCTGCTCAAACCGTGTCTAACAGCTCCTGCCTGTCCAGATAAACCGCCGCCTTTTACAGTTGCAATTACGTCAAACTGATCTTTTCTTTCAGTTACGTCAAAAACGAAATTCAATTGCATTTGAAGAACTGGCCTGGCAAAATAATTTACCATTTCCTTACCATTAATAGAAATCTTTCCTGTACCTCGTTTTACCCAGACACGAGCAGTGGATTCTTTTCTTCTTCCAGTAGCATAAGACCTACCAAGCGTATCAATTTTTGGTTCATTAAGAATAACTTTATCTTTATCATCAACTTTTAATTTAGATAAATCATCAAGACTATTTTTTTCTTTATTTTCTTCAGCCATGTTTAAACCTTTAACTGTTTTTTCTATTCATAGATTTTACATCTAATGCTACTGGAGATTGAGCTTCATGAGGATGACTATTGCCGGAATATATATATAATTGCCTCATAACTTGACGCCCAAGCGGACCACGAGGAACCATTCTTTCTACAGCTTTACGAACAACTCTATCTGGAAATCTTCCATCTAAAATTTTATCAGCTTTTCTTTCTTTTATACCTCCAGGATAACCAGTATGCCAATAATATGTTTTTTGTGTTCTTTTGTTTCCAGTCAAAACAACTTTCTCACAATTAATAACAATTATATTATCACCACAAGCCATATGTGGAGTGTATCTTACCTTGTGTTTGCCTCTTAATCTATTTGCAATAATAACAGCCAAGCGTCCTAAGACCAACCCTTCTGCATCTACAACAAACCAATCTTTATTAATATCATTTGGTTTTGCTGAGTAAGTAACTTTTAAGGACATTTCATTTTCCTTTAATGAAAATTTATTAATAAAATTTATGCTTAGTTAACCTTTTTATCTTTGACAGTCAATTAAAAAATTCTTGTTATTTTGCAATAATTTCAATTACTTAATTTATTGAGTATTATAATACCACATAATGACAGTAGATAAAGAAATATAGATTAAATCAATAAAAAATATTAGTATAAATAGGTATAACGTTAATACAATTATAGATGAGCTAATAAATGAATTATGATTTGGATTTTAAAAACATTTTAAAAATTGTCACTGATGGAAAAGATTTGAGTTTTCAATTAAGTAAATCAGCATTTGGGATAATTATGTCTGGAAAAGCAACTGATGCTCAAATTTCATCTTTTTTGACAGCTATCAAAATGCAAAACCATAACCCAACTGTTATTGCAGCAGGTGCTGAAATTCTTAGAGATAAATGTTCAAAAATTAAATCTAAAGAAAATACTATCGATGTTGTAGGAACTGGAGGAGACAATTTAGGTACATTAAATATATCAACTGCAGTTTCATTTGTAATAGCAGGAACTAATATTCCCGTTGCAAAACACGGAAACTATTCCGCTACCTCTAAATCAGGAGCTGCAAATGTTTTAAAATCTTTGTCAGTCAATATTGATTGTGAGCTTGATACTGTAGAAAGATGTTTGGACGAAATTGGTATTTGTTTTCTTCTTGCCCCAAAACATCATATAGCAATGAAATATGTTGGCAAAATAAGACAAGAAATGGGTATAAGAACTATTTTTAATTTATTAGGACCTTTATCCAACCCAGCTTTAGTTAAGAGGCAATTATTAGGTGTTTATGACAAATCTCTTATATTACCATTTGCTGAGTCATTAAAAACTCTTGGATCCACTCATGCATGGATAGTCCATGGCAGTGATGGATTAGATGAAGTAACAATAACCGGAGAGACTTATTGTGCAGAACTTAAAAATGGAAAAATAAAAGAGTTTTCAATAAATCCATCGGACATTGATCTTCCTACAGCTAAAATATCTGATATTGTTGGCGGAGAACCAGAAGAAAATGCTAAAGAAATTATCGAATTATTTAATGGCAAAAAAAGTAAGTTTAGAGATGTGGTTATTTTAAATTCTGCTTCCGCTTTAGTTGCAACAGGTAATGCAATCAATCTTCAAGAAGGTGCGTTAAAGTCTATAGAATCATTAGACAAAGGTAAAGCTATGGAAAAATTAGAAATGTTAATAGAAATGACTAACTTGTAGGATTATAAATTAAAATGATAACAAAACTTCAAGAAATCATAAACCATAAAAGAGAAGAGTTTTCTTTTAGAAGAAATCAAACAAATGACTTTGATCTCCAATCAAAAATTGATAAACAAACTAAACCAAGAAAATTTTTAGAAAACCTTAATAATCCAAACAAATTTAACCTTATAGCAGAAATAAAAAAAGCATCCCCAAGCAAAGGATTAATAAGAAAAGATTTTAATCCTTTAGAGCTAGCAAAATGTTATCAAGATGGAGGTGCCTCTTGTTTATCTGTTTTAACCGATGAGAAATATTTTCAAGGGAATAATAAATACATTGATATTATAAAAAAAGAAATTGATTTACCAATTCTGAGAAAAGATTTTATAATTGATCCTTGGCAGATAAAAGAATCTAGATCATTAGGTGCTGATTGTATATTATTAATAATGGCAGCACTTAATTTAGAAGAAGCAATCTTATTAGAAAAAGAGGCTTTAGATTTAGGTATGGATGTGCTTGTTGAAACACATACTCACGATGAAATTAAAATGGCTAATAAACTTAAATCAAAATTAGTTGGCGTTAATAATCGAAATTTAAAAACAATGAAAGTAGATATTAGCAATACTATAAAATTAAAAAAATTTATTGATCCAGACAAAATCATCGTAGCAGAAAGTGGATTGAAAAAACACACAGATCTTAAGTTGTTTAAAGAAAATGGGATAATAAATTTTTTAATTGGAGAAAGCCTTATGAGAGAAAAAAATTTAACTTTGGCAACAAAAACAATATTAGGAATTAAAAATTGAGCAAAAATGAACTTACACATTTTGATAAAAATGGTAACCCATCAATGGTTGATATAAACCAAAAAGAATCTTCTGTTCGCGTAGCTATTGCAACTGGCAAAATTATGATGAAAGCAAATACTCTTAAAAAAATATTAGATTTAGAAATTAAAAAAGGTGATGTTCTTAATGTGGCAAAAATAGCAGGTATAATGGCTGCAAAAAAAACAGACCAACTTATTCCCTTATGTCACTCTATTCCCCTATCATATGTCAATGTTGATTTAGAACCAAATATTGACGAATCTTCTGTAAATATTACTGCTGAAGCCTCTCTTGTTGGAAAAACCGGAGTTGAGATGGAGGCTTTAATTGCTGTCTCAGTTGCTGGTCTTACTATTTATGACATGTGTAAGGCGATTGACAGAGAAATGACATTAACAAATATAAAACTCATTCACAAATCTGGAGGTAAATCTGGAGAATTCAATGCAGTATGATTTGCTGTCCTTAAATGAAGCAATCAATAAAATTAAATCAAGCTTTCAGAAAATTAGTAATGAAGACATTTTTCTAAAAGATGCACTAGGAAGGTGCCTCGCCAAACCCGTAATAAGTGAAATAGACAATCCTAAATATGATGTTTCTTCAATGGATGGATACGCCGTAAATTACAAAGATTTTATTAAACTAAAAGACGACAGCATTAAAAAGTTTAAAATTATTGGAGAGTCCTCTGCAGGCGTTCCTTTTTCAAAAAAAATCAATGCTAAAGAAACAGTTAGAATTTTTACAGGAGCTAAATTACCTAAAGGAAGCAATACAGTAATTATTCAAGAAGATGTAAAAGTTTTAAACAATGCAAACTTTATAATAATTAAAGAAACTCCAAAAAAAAATCAGTTTGTACGTAAGAAAGGTTTAGATTTTAAAAAAAACAATACACTTTTTAAAGAAGGTACAATTCTAAAATCACGTCACCTTGGATCTATTGCCATGACTGGACAAGCTTGGTTAACAGTATCAAGAAAACCAACAGTCTCTATTTTATCTACTGGCAATGAAATTTTAAAAGTAGGAGAGCAAATATCAAAGGATAAAATTCCTGGTGGAAATAGCCTTATGTTAGCATCTATGGTTCAAGAGTTTGGAGGAATTGCTAGAATTTTGCCAGTTGCTAAAGATAATTTACAAGATATTTATGAAATATTAGAGAACGCTCTTGATAGTGATTTAATTATAACAACTGGAGGAGTTTCAGTTGGGAAATACGATTTAATACAAAAAGCTTTATCAAAATTTAAGAACAAGATTGAGTTTTGGAAAATAGCTATGAGACCTGGAAAACCCTTGCTTTTTTCAAAAATAAATAATACTCCATTAATTGGATTACCTGGAAATCCTGTGTCTTCAGGTGTTTGTTCATTAATATTTGTAAATATAGCTATAAGAAAAATGTTAGGCGACAATAGCTCTTTCCCTATTTTAGAAAATGGTGTTTTAAATGGTAATATGTCTAAAAATGATAAAAGACTAGATTTTGTAAGAGCCAAAACAAGTTACAATAATGGTGTGTTAAATGTTACACCATTTAACTTTCAAGACAGCTCAATGATTACAAATTTTTCAAGAGCTGACTGTTTAATTGTAAGAGATCCATTCGAAAAACCAGTTAGCAATGGTGAAAATGTAAAAGTATTAAAATTCCCAAACTATATTTAAAACTTGTTTTTTGATTAAAAATACCTTAGAACAAATAGTGAACACGAGGAAATAATGTTAACAAACAAACAAAATCAATTGTTAAACTTCTTAATTCTACGTATAGAACAGGATGGCGTTTCGCCTTCATATGAAGAAATTTGTTTAGAGCTTAATTTAAAATCTAAATCTGGCATTCACAGAATTGTAAAAGCTCTTGAAGAAAGAGGATATATTGAACATTTAGAAAATAAAGCTAGAGCTATAGCTCCAACTAAATACCCAAATGGACAACCGTATATTAGCAATGTGATCGATATTAATAGGTTATTACATCCAAAAGATAGAGACAGTATAGAAACATCTAATCAAGATATAAAAAAAATACCATTGCTGGGGAAAATTGCAGCCGGAACACCAATTGAAGCAATCTCAAATTATAATAAACTTATAGAAGTACCTAAACATCATTTACTTTCCGAAGAAAGCTTTGCCTTAACTGTAGAAGGAGATTCAATGATAGAGGAAGGTATATTTGATGGAGATACAGTTTTAATAAGTAAAATAACAAATGTTAATAATGGAGATATTGTTGTTGCTTTAATAGACAAAGAAGAAGCAACATTAAAAAAATTCAGAAAAAAAGGTGATAGTATCGCCCTTGAACCTGCTAATAAACATTATAAAACCCAAATATACGGACCAGACAGGGTTACGATACAAGGAAAAATGTGCGCGCTCATAAGAAAATATTTTTAAAAATATATCAATAATCCTTTAAATTTATATAAAATTATGTCAAATATTTTGATTTAATTAATCCAAGAGAAGTAATTTGAACGTAGTTACAAGATTTGCACCCTCACCTTCAGGATATTTACATATTGGGGGAGCTAGAACTGCAATATTCAACTATCTATTTGCAAAAAAACATTCCGGTAAATACTTAGTTAGAATTGAGGACACCGATAAAAAAAGATCTTCTGAAAAAGCTATTGAAGCTATTCATAAAGGTTTAAGTTGGCTAAATATAAATTCTGAATATGAAATAATTTATCAATCTCAAAATTTTAGTTCACACATAAAAATTGCTTATGAGCTTTTAGAAAAAAACCTAGCATATAAATGTTTTTTAAATTCTAACGAATTACAAGAATTAAGATTAAAAAGCCGTGAAAAAGGTATTCCAATTAAATCACCATGGAGAAACAGAAAAGATCAAAATGAAGATAAAAATAGAGAATTTGTTATCCGATTAAAAATGCCATCTGAGGGCACAACAACAATTGATGATATCGTTCAAGGAACAGTCACAATAAAAAATGAAATCCTAGATGACATGGTTATATTAAGATCAGATAACACACCAACATACATGTTGTCTTCAGTAGTGGACGACAATAACATGGGAATTACACATATAATCAGAGGTGATGATCATTTTAATAATGCATTTAGGCAAATACAAATTATTAAATATCTTAATTGGAATATACCATATTACGCGCACATACCTCTAATTCATGGTACTGACGGAGCTAAATTATCCAAAAGACATAATGCTACAAGTCTTTTTGCTTATAAAGATTTAGGTTATACCAGTGAAGCAATGTTTTCATACTTACTTCAATTAGGATGGTCTGCTAAAAATGATGAAGACTATTTTGTTGATAGAGCAACTAAGTTGTTTACACTAGAAAAGGTAAACAAGTCTCCAGCAAAATTTGATTTAAAAAAACTAAATAATATTAACTCTAAAAATCTAAATAATATGAAAGTAAGTGATGTTTATAATTTGGTTGCTAATAGATTTCAGCTACAATTAAATGATGATGAAAAAAAAAGATTTATAGCTTTACTACCTGAACTCTTAAAACGTGTTCAAGTTTATACAGATTTAGAAAAAGAATTTGATTGGCTTTTTCAAAAAGACTTTTTTTGTAAAGACAAAAATAATCAGATAGAATTACAAAAGAATAATTTAATGCTCATAGAGATAGGAACAAATTTAAAAAAGTGTAAATGGAGTATAGAAAACATTAAAAACTGCCTTAATCAGTATATTTTAAAAAATTCCTTAACATTTAAAGACATCGGACCAATTCTTAGAATGGCTTTAACTGGAAAAACCACTTCTCCAGACTTAGTCTCAATAATTTATGAACTAGGTTGTACAATTACTTTAAATCGATTAAATTATAATTATCAGTACAAAATAAAATCCAAATAAAACGTGATAATTAATATAGGTAATAAATATGTCAAACGATTCATCCACAAATAAAAATAAAATTTTATTTAATGGAAAAGAAATGGAATTAAAAACATTGTCAGGAACAGTTGGACCATCTGTAGTAGATATTAGATCACTATATAATAACCTTGGTATTTTTACCTACGATCCAGGCTACGGGTCAACTGGTTCATGCGAATCAGGCATCACCTATATCGATGGAGAACAAGGAATACTGCTACACAGGGGTTATCCTATTGATCAATTAGCTGATAAAAGTAGTTTTTTAGAGGTAGCATACTTGTTACTTAACGGAGACTTACCAAAAGTACCTGAAAAAGAAGAATTTGAAAATGCTATTACTTACCATACTATGGTTCATGAACAATTAATTAATTTTTATAGGGGCTTTAGAAGAGACGCTCATCCAATGGCAATAATGGTTGGTGTTGTAGGTGCTCTTTCATCATTTTACCCTGATTCAACAAATATAAATGATCCTTATGAAAGACTTGTTTCTTCCAGAAGAATGATAGCTAAAATCCCAACCATTGCTGCAATGGCTTACAAATATTCATTGGGTCAACCATTTAATTATCCTCAAAATAATTTAACTTATGCAGAAAATTTTTTACATATGTGTTTTTCTGTTCCAGCTGAAAAGTATAAGATAAACCCAATTATATCTGACGCTATGGATAAAATATTAATTTTACACGCTGATCACGAACAAAATGCATCGACGTCAACTGTAAGAATTGCTGGTTCTTCAGGTGCAAATCCTTTTGCTTGCATAGCAGCAGGAATTGCATCTTTATGGGGACCTGCTCATGGTGGTGCTAATGAAGCTGTTTTAAAAATGTTATCTGAAATAGGTACAGTTGATAGAATTAGCGAATACGTAAATAAAGCTAAAGATAGAAATGATCCTTTTAGGTTGTTTGGCTTTGGTCACAGAGTCTATAAAAATTATGACCCTAGAGCTGCTGTAATGAGGGTGTCTTGTCATGAAGTTTTAAATTTATTAGGTATAAAAGATGATCCACTTTTAGAAATAGCAATGGAATTAGAAAAAATTGCTCTCAATGATGAATATTTTATTGAGAAAAAGCTATATCCAAATGTTGACTTTTATTCAGGGATAATTCTCAAAGCAATGGGTTTCCCTACAGATATGTTTACAGTACTATTTGCTGTAGCTAGAACAGTTGGATGGGTTGCTCAATGGAATGAGATGATTACAGACCCAGTACAGAGAATAGGAAGACCCAGACAACTTTATACAGGAAATACCATTAGAGATTTTGTGGAATTAAAAAATAGATAATTAACTCTGAAAATCATTCATAATGTTAACTATCATTCTTCCCGAATTATTTGAAAAGTTGGTTGTTTTAGGATTTATATAACTCATGTTATGAAGAATATTATTTGAGTGTTCATTAAAAATCTTGTTCTTGCTGTCCATGTTTTTGATATAATTATACAAAATTTTTTGCATTTGAATGTAATTACATTTTTCTTGAAAAAGAAATGGAACTGCATTTTTTTTTAATAAAAAATTTGGTAATATTACATTTTTGAAATTTACTATGATTCTTCCAATAAGAGCGCTTAAAAAATCTGTTTTATAAACGGCTATAGTAGGAATTTTAAACAACACTAACTCTAAAGTAATCGTTCCGCTACATGCAATGGCAACATCAGCAGACTTAAGTATTTTATAATTATCCTCTAGCACAACTACTTCTATTGATTCAATTTTAATTTTATTAATTTTTGACAAAACACTTGAGTATTGAGACTTAGTAGTTGGTATAACCCAATTAATATTTTTAATTTCATTATGTGATTTTTTAATTAAATGGATAAATTCAGGAAGAATATATTTTATTTCACTGCTTCTACTACCTGGTAATAACAAACATCTAATCTGTTTGGAATTTGAAACTTTAGAATTTTTAATTTCCTTATAACTCAAAACTTTTTCTACAATTGGATTTCCTAAATAAACACATCTATTAGTATATGTTTTGAATATATCTTCTTCTATTTTATAAAGACAAATCAACTTATCATGTAAATTTTTCCATTTTTTTATTCTAGATTTACCGTAAGCCCATATTGTTGGAGGTACAAAATGAATTAAAGGACATTTGAAAGCAGATTTTACAAAAGATAATTTTAGAGATTTTGCTAAAGCAAAAGAAAAACCTTTTGTATCGATCGTAATAACTATGTCAGGTTTTTCTCTAAAAATAATTTTAACAATTTCATTCACATAATTTTTTAGCTTTTTGAGTTTAATAAAAGTATTTAAAAAACCTATTACATTAAATTCATTTATATCATATAAAGATTTTAAACCTTCTTTTTGCATTAAGTTTCCGCCAACACCTAAAAACTTTATATTCCGTGCATTTTGTTTTATTCCACGCATAACACAAGAGCCTATGAAGTCTCCAGATGTTTCTCCTGCCAGAATAAATATTTTTTTATTGTTCATTAATTGCATAATTTTTGAACTGACTTAAAATTAAATTGCAAAAATACAAAACTTTTGTTTTTTTATATAATCCTTAATCATTTGCATTTCTGTAATTAGCGTACCTTGAGAAGAAACAACAATAGAACTAAAACCTAATTCTTTACATTTTTTTATTGTATCTAAACCAATTACTGGTAAATCAATGTTAAAATTTTGATTTAATTTTGGTATTTTAACTAATACTGGTCCAAAATTATTATTATTGAAATAATCTTTATATAAGCTTCCTGCTCTAACTAGCATTGCATCTGTACCTTCCAAAGCTTCTATTGCATAAACCAATCTATAACTTACAACAACGGATTGTCCAATATCAAAATCAGATAGCGTGTTAAGTAAATTGACACCAAATTTAGAATTTTCTATCACAAAATTTTTGAGTTTTGTTGAAAAAAACTCTTCTTTGTAAAAACCTTTTTTAAAAAAGCAATCTTTTAATATTGACTTAATTGGAAGTATTTTGAAACCATTATCATTAAAAAATTTCTCTACCAATTTTATAGCTGAATTGTCTCCTAAACCAGATATTTTATCTATCAAAGTTTGTGTTGTTTCGTCACAAGTTTTAGTTTTAGTTGAAATTCTATTAATTTTTCCTGCTAAAACTAAGTGAGTTATTTTATTTTTCTTTAATGCTTTAATCCAACTAGGTGGATCTATTATTGACACAGTTTCAGAATGATTTTTAAATGAACTAGGAACTGAATGATACTTAATACATAAGACAAAGGCATCTGGATTTTCTATTGCTATTTGTTTAGGAAAATTACCACTGCCAGCTATTATACCTAATTTCATAAGTGTTTGTCCATTTTAGGATGTACTAATGGCCGATTAAGATTTTCATTGAGAAAGACCAATATTTCTTTTACTAATTCGTTATCCTTATATGTCTCTCTAACTTCTATTAATCTTTCGTTAAAAGTTCCTTCTGGAGCAAATAAGAGTCTATAGACATTTCTTAATGTCTTAATTTCTTCTTTTTTAAATAATCTTCTTTTTAGCCCCACTAAGTTTAAACCACTTAGATAACCCCTACTTCCAATAACTGATGTAAATGGAATTACATCCCCATCAATGGTAGTCCCTGCTCCAATAATAGCATGCTTTCCAATTCTGCAGTATTGATGAACAGCGCTTTGACCTCCAAGATAAACATAATCGGATATCTCTACGTGCCCACCTATAACTGCATTATTTACAAATACAACATTATTTCCAACTATACAGTCATGTGCAATATGTGAACCAACCATAAAAAATCCATTATTACCAATAATTGTTTTTTTTGTCCCCAAATTTGTTCCTGGATGAACTGTTACATGTTCTCTGAATATATTATTATTACCAACTATGAGTTTAGTCATTTCACCATCATATTTTAAATGCTGAGGATTAGATCCTATTACAGAGAACGAATATATTTCATTATTTACTCCAATGGTAGTGTGTCCATCTATCAAAACATGAGAATGAATTTTAGAATTTTTTCCAATTTTTACATTTGGACCAATAATAGAATATGCTCCAACTGCAACATTTTCTCCAATTTTAGACCCTTTATGAATTACAGATGTGGGATGTATTTTATAATTCATTTAGCTTTTTCCTGATTTACAAGCATTGCAGAAAATTCTGAAGAAGCTACTAATTGATTTTGGACAAAAGCTTCACCATTAAATTTATATAAAGTGCGTTTATTTGTAATCAGATTTATTTTTAAAAATAATTCATGTCCAGGTGTAACAGGTTTTCTAAATTTTGCCTTTTCTACACCTGTAAAAAAAACAAGACTATCCAAAGACAAAGAATGATCTTCATAAGAAACTAGACATGCAGCAGTTTGAGCCATAGATTCTAAAATCAAAACTCCAGGCATTACTGGATGGTCAGGAAAATGTCCAGGAAAGAAAGGTTCATTAAATGTTACAGCCTTCACACCTGTGATTGATTTATTAATAATTATATTGGTAACTTTATCTATTAATAAAAAAGGGTGTCTGTGTGGTATTAATTTTATTATATCATTATGTAAAAGTGTAACTATTTCTCCTTTATTGTCTCTAAGAACCATATCATTTATTCTTTCTTTTAATATAATTTAATCTTTGTGAAGCAATTATTCTTTTCCAAGAATTAATATCAATTGCTGGACTTCCACCTATTCTACTTCCCTTAGGAAAATTATTAAAAACTTTAGAAGCTCCAGCTACAATCGTATCTTGTCCAATCCTAATGTTGTCTTTTATACTCACATCTCCACCTAACACCACATTTTTTTCTAAAAAAACAGAACCAGACAAGCCTACCTTACCAGCTAAGATACAAAAATCATCTATGATACAGTTGTGGCCAATGTGTACATGATTATCAATCATAACATATTTTCCAATTGAAGTGTTGTCAATTAATCCTCTATCAATTGTACAAGAAGATCCAATAAAGGTGCCTTCATCAATTATAAGGCCACCAATGTGAGGTGTTAGACTAGTTTTATTTTTATTAGGAATAAAACCAAAACCTGTTTTTCCTAATACAGTGTTATGAGCTATAGTTACCATTTTATTCAAAATTGTACATTCTATATGTACACCGACACCTATAAAACATTGTTTGCCAATTTTACAGTTTGAAGAAACAGTTACATGCTCAGATAT
>CACHEH010000013.1 GCA_902578805.1 uncultured SAR116 cluster alpha proteobacterium | reverse complement strand
GGTCACATGCAGGAAGAATTGGAAATTGGCTTACTATTAATGGAAAAAAATTTCCTGAATACTCTGTAAATAAAAATGGCTATGCAAGATTAAGATTTATTAATGCCTCTAATGCAAGGATACTTTCATTTGGCTCTAGTTTAAATGAGATGAAGATCATCTCAATAGATGGAATGTCGGTTGAACCATTCATTCAAGATAAATTTAATTTGGGGCCAGGACAAAGGGTCGATTTGTTAATAAAAACTGCTGACATGTCAACAATTGATTTCTTTGAAGTCAGTGGTAAAAAACCGTTAAATGCTTTCAAGCTAAATGTTAATCAAAGTAGTGTAAAAAATATTGTAAAGAAAGACATAAAACAACAACCATTTAAAAAAACACCACCGTATAAAAACCCCAAAATATTAAATATTCATATGCAAGGGGGTGCAATGGGAAATCTTGCTAAAGCCTATTTTGAGGGTGTAGAAAAAAATTTTCGTTCATTAACAATGGAAGATAAAAAATTCTGGGCATTTAATAAAGAGGTAGGTAAGTATGAACATTCACTCGCAAGTGTAAAAAAAGGCGAGATAATAATTTTAGATGTTTGGAATGACTCAAGATGGCCACATAGTATGCATCTGCATGGTAATCATTTCTATGTTGAATCAAAAGAATTTTCTGGCGATGATAAACTAATCCTCAGAGATACATATCTAATGCAACCAGGTGAGAAATCAAAATTTATATATTTAGCAGACAATCCTGGTAAATGGCTTTTTCATTGTCACATGTTGGAACACGCAGCTTCTGGTATGATAGGTTACATTGAAGTGGTTTAATTTTAATATTAAATATGAACTAAAACTGTGTCCATTAAGCCTTTTCCTCTGATCTGAATAGTTTTTCTCTCTAGATTACTATCTTTATAGTCTACTAAATCGAAAGTGTTTTTAGACATATGAATGCAGTCAGGTGATCCATAACTCTCTAATCTTGCCGCAGTATTAATAGTATCACCCCATACATCAAAAGCAAATTTTGACTTTCCAATAACTCCAGATATAGCTGGACCTGAATTTATTCCTATTCTAAGTTTTATGGGATTTCCATTATGATCTTTGAATTGAGCAGATATTTTTATCATTTCCTTAGCAAGATTAAATAAAGTTAGAGCATGATCTTCTCTTTGGACTGGCATGCCTGAAACAACCATATATGAGTCACCAATTGTTTTTATTTTTTCTACACCATATGTCTCAGTTAAGTCATCAAACTGAGAAAACATGTCATTTAAAAAACCAACAATTTTCTCTGATGAAATTTTTTCAGACATTTCGGTAAAACTGACTATGTCTGCAAATAAAACAGATATTTCAGGATTATCCATAGATATGGTTTAGATATTATTTTTTAGCTTTTCTGCAATTGATTTAGGCATAATATTGTGAAGAAGTTTTTCAGATTTGTTACGCTCTTGTTCTAGAAAGATAGAATACATCCCCATAGGTAATCCCAAGACAAGTAAACTGCCAACTATATTGCTGACACTAATTACAGACTCTGTTAAATCATTGATCTTATAAAGAGGTTCCATTTCAGAAAAAGAAATAAACATATATGAATAGATTGAAATAAAGACCAAAGCTAAAAAGGATTTAAGCCTAATATCTAAAGGTACAGCTATGATTAATATTGCTAAGTTAATGTATCAAAGGTGAAAAAATGAATGCCATCCAATCAAAAAAATAAATGCTGTAGCTGAACCTACGCCAGCAATGCAAGATAATATAACTCCAAATTTTGCAAAACCTAAAGTATGTAGAATAAATCCAAACGCTATAAATGAAGCAAAAAACAATTCAGAAAGAACTAAAGGTTCCCAATTTTGAATGGTCAAATAAAATAGAAAATCCCTTCCAACAAGCCCTACTCCACCAGCTATAAAACCTAACTGCATTGCTAGAAAAGCAGGTTTCCATTTTTCTGGATATCTTAAAGGGGGAACGCTTAATATATTAACAATAAAATTAATCATGTATTAAAGACCATTTATAATTATAAAGATTAAACCTTTCTGTTGGGGTAAGGCAAAGAAAAAAATTAAAATAATTAAAGAAATATTTTAAAAATTATTTAAAAAATAAAATAGCATTGACCTTCCCCTAAGGGTAAAGCTTATATGTTATAATAAATCAAGTTATTGTTAATAAATTATCTTGATTTCCATATGTTTTTTTAAAAAATCGGAGTAAATACATGATGAAGACACTCGTGATCTGTGTATTAAGTTTATTTTTAAATTTCTCAACTGCTACAGCTCACTCGCCAGTAGGATTTGTGGTTCCAAAAGATGGGTCTGTAATCAAAAAGGCTCCAGAAAAAATGGAAATCGTTTTTACTGCACCGGCAAAACTGATTAAGGTTGAGTTTTCAAAAGTTACATCAAACCAAAAAAAGTCATTAATTAGTGGCCTGCTTGGAAACGAAACTTTAACTCCAATAAAATTAAATAAAGATCATCTTATGAATGAATCAAGACGACATATTATCAGTCTACCTAAATTAGACGATGGTATATATAAAACAGCATGGCGCGCACTTAGTGAAGATGGTCACGCTATCAAGGGTGAGTTTATATTTGAGGTGTCACCCGAAGGTACAGATGTATCAGGCGCTGATGTAAAATTGTTAATTGGTGAAGGTCAAGTTAAACGTGTAAGAGGGACAAAAATAACAATAAAACATGGACCATTAGGAGAGTTAATGCCAGCGATGACAATGGAATTTAGTGTCTCAGACAAAAAAGTAATCTCAAACTTTAAAAGGGGAGACAAAATTAGATTTCAAGTTAATAAAGAATTAGAACTTATTAAAATTGAGTTAAATTAGAAGACTAATAAAATATGTATATAAAAAAAGAAATAACTACAAAAACCAATTCTAAAAAAGCTATTTTTACCTCTGCTAACTATTTTAATTTTCAAAATTTTTTATTCACTTTTAAAGCTCTTGTTTTCTTAATGATTGTTGGGTCCATTTCGTTTTCAGTTATTGCCAAAAGTGAAGAGAATTCAACAAATAAAAATATATATAAATCAATTTTTGACGCTTATGAAAAATGGGAATGGGAGGACACATCAGACTGGATTATTTCAAATAAAACTGTCGATGAGATTGGAGGGTGGCAATATTACTCTCGTGAAAAAAGCAAGGAAAAAAAATAGGTTAGCGATGAAATTGAGAATTTTTTATTTTGGCTTAATATTTTTAATATCTGGTTGTACGTCTTATAAATTTGATCAAAGTTTAAATAATATTAACAGCAACAAAGATATTGTTATTGCTGGTAAAATAACCGCAGCTATTAACCAGGAACAACAAAATGAATTATTTAATAATTCAAAAGCGCTTCTAAATTCAGAAGTTGGTGAAAAGGAAGCTGTAGAATTAATGCTTTCCAAAAGTCCTAGTTTTCAATCCCTTTTATTTAAATATCGCGGAAGTGGGTCTGCTGCTGCTCAAAAGGGAAGGATTTCTAATCCAGTGTTTTCGTTTGAACGAATGGTGAAGGGTTCTGAAATAGAATATGGGAGGTTTCTGAGTTTTGGACTCCTTGATTTGCTTTCACTTTCAACTAAACAAAAATCCTCAAAACTTGCTGTTGATTTGAATGATATAAATTTTGCTTCTGAAATTTATGGGGCAATTAGTGATGTAAGAATGTCTTGGTTTGAAGCAGTTGCTTCAGAACAACAACTAACTCTTTATGATAATGCCTTTGTTGCTCTTTCTGCGAATGCTGAACTTGCTAAACGAATGAAAAAAACTGGTAATATGACAACAAGTGATAGAGTTCGTCAACAATTAATCTATTCGGAATCCACTGTAGCACTTGCTAAAGCAAAAATGAGAAAAATATCTAGTAGGGAAAACTTAATACGTAAAATAGGTCTAACCGAGAGTGAAGCTAATAATTTAACCATACCTAAAAAATTACCAGAATTACCAAAAACACCAATATCAATAGAGAAAATTGCTGATAAAATTAGTAACAGATTTGACGTAAAAACTGCTCGTATTGAATATGAATTGCTGTTGGAACAGTTAGGAGTTGAAAAAATCAATTCTTACACAGATATCGAATTTGGATATAGAAATGATAGAATAAAAGATGATGGAGTTATCTCAAACAAAAAAGGCTATGAAATTGAAATTAAAATCCCAATCTTCGATTGGGGTAATCTTCAAAGAGATACAATACAAGCAGATCTAATTGCTAAGCAAAAAATTTATGAGAATATCGTATTAGCTGCAGCGTCTGAACTTCGTGAGGCTTATCAAAACTATAGGACAGCCTTTGATATCGCAAAACATTATTATGATCAAATTATTCCAATGCATGAAATACTCTTAGAAGAAGCAACTTATAATTATAATGGAATGATAATTGGAATATTTGAGTTGATGCAAAGTGGGCTTGAGAAATCAACAGCTGAGATAAAAGCTACAGACGCATTACAAAACTTATTTACTGCAGAACTAAACTTAAATAGTGTTGTTCTAGGTAGAAAACTAGGGGCAAAATCAAGAACCACAGAAATTGCCTCTAATAAAGCTAAAAAAGGGCATTAGTTAAAAGATAATAGCAAAAAATGGAGACTTAAGTGAAAACAAGACGCGAATTTATAAAGATGTCTGCATTAGCAGGCACAGCAATAGCAGGTGCATCCGTTGCTACCTCGTCACTCGCGGGGTTACCCGAGCCGGTCATACAAACATCTGCAGACACAATCAGTCCAAATAAGTCGAAAGAAACATCCGAGTATAATCCCGTTGTTACACTTAATGGATGGACATTGCCTTACAGAATGAACGGTAACTTTAAAGAGTTTCATTTAGTTGCTGAACCTGTTGTTCGTGAACTAGCACCTGGAATGAATGCTAATCTTTGGGGATATAATGGTCAAAGTCCTGGCCCTACAATTGAAGTTGTTGAGGGTGATAAAGTTAGAATTTTCCTTACAAATAAATTACCAGAACATACAAGTATTCATTGGCACGGCCAAAGACTACCTAATGGAATGGATGGAGTAGCAGGGCTAAACCAGTTAGCTGTAAGTCCTGGTAAAACCTTCGTATATGAATTTGAAGCAAAACGACCAGGAACCTTTATGTACCATCCTCATGCTGACGAAATGACTCAAATGGCAATGGGTATGATGGGATTTTGGGTTACTCATCCAAAAAAAGAACATCCATGGATTAGCAAAGTAGATAGAGACTATTGTATTTTACTAAATGCGTTTGATATTGTCCCAGGCTCAGAGACACCAAAAATAATGACCATGCTTGATTTCAATTTATGGGCTTGGAACAGCAGAATTTTTCCTGGAATTTCACCCCTTATAGCAAGAAAAAATGACCGTGTTAGAGTAAGAATTGGAAACTTAACAATGACAAACCATCCTATACATGTCCATGGAATAGAGTTTGAGGTAACAGGTACAGATGGTGGACCAACTCGACCAGAGAGTCGATGGAAAGAAGTAACTAGTGATATAGCAGTTGGCCAAATGAGGCAAATAGAGTTTATTGCTGATGAAGAAGGAGACTGGGCAATGCACTGTCACAAAAGCCATCATTCAATGAATGCAATGGGTCATAATGTACCTACAATGATTGGTGTTGACCATAGAGGAGTATCAGAAAAGATTAAGAAGTTAGTTCCAGATTATATGGTTATGGGTGAACGAGGAATGGCTGATATGACTGAAATGACTATGCCATTACCAGATAATACTATCCCAATGATGACAGGAGATGGTCCTTATGGCTCTGTTGAAATGGGAGGTATGTTTAGTATACTTAAGGTTAGAGCTGATCAAGCCCCAGGTGATTACACTGATCCCGGCTGGTTTAAAAACCCTGTAGGTAAACAGGCGTATGAGTATAAAGGAGAATTGCCAAAAATGTCAAAAATAAATGGAACAGGCAATCCACTTATGTCTTCAAAACCTAAAATAAAAACAACTCAATTTACAGCTGTAAAACCAAATTATAGGAAAAGTTAATAAATACATCTAAGGATGTTAAAGGGTATAGTTGATGGATGTATGGATCGTTTTCACTCCTATTTTGAAAATTCTACTTTATTTGGCTGGATTAGCAGTAGTTGGAACAAAATTATTTGATCTTCATTTTAGTAAGTTTCAAACTATAGACAACATGGAATATTGTAACTTTTTATCTAGAAAAAGTTGTTTGTATGGCCTTATAATATCAGTTGGGATGATATTTTCCATAGCAGGTAATTTAGGTGGAGAATTATTGAGTATTTTAGACCCAATTATTTTAGAGCTTGCTTTAACATCAAAGGCAGGATATGCAGCAATTTTTGCATTAATTGGTTTTATACTAATTGGAATTAGCACAAGACATGAAATAGTCTCTATTAAGTTCCTTGGGTGGCTAGGTATTGGTTTTGTTCTTTTATCATTTATTTACACAGGTCATTCCCAAAAATCTGGTATCTTGGCACAGATTTTACTTTTATTTCATCTCATTTGTGTGGCATTTTGGATTGGATCTTTTATACCATTATACAATATGTGCTCATCTGCTAAAACAAGTAATCTTCATGTAATAGCCCACAGATTTGGTATTTTAGCTGTTTTTTATTTGGCTGTTTTAATAATATCTGGAGGTTCATTTGCATATATTTTGATGAATGACATTGGTTTATTATTCAGCACTTCTTATGGTAACGCATTTTTAATTAAAATGTCTTTAGTTTCTTTATTACTTTTATTTGGAGCTCTAAATAAATTTAAAAATGTTCCATTAATAAAAAACGAGCCTACAGTTGGCTCGTTTCATCTAAAAAAATCTATTCGCATTGAAATGTTCATTGCATTACTCATTTTATCCTTAACTAGTATTCTTACAACTTCGATGACATTACCTATGGGTGGTTAAAATTATTAATTTAGATCGGAGCTTGCTTATAGATGAAATTTTGAATTTTATACTTTAATCTATATAAAATCCGCTCTAATAATTTCTTTTTTTCTAATATTTTCCCAGTCAGTTTTTATGAGAAAATCATGGGCAATATCAGAGATGAACTGATCTGCGTTGTAACGTCCAACTATTTGGAAACCAATTGGAAGGTTTGTTTTTGACAAACCACATGGAACTGATATTGCTGGATTGCCTGAAACGTTAAATGGTGATCGAGCGTGTCTCATATAGTATTTATTAATTTGTGAGATATCGCCAATATTGAAAGGAAGATCAAAATTTGTAGGTGTGATTAAAATATCAAAATTTTCCAACACTTCATGGATGTTTTGAGTTAGTTCTTTTTTTTTATTTTTAGCATTTTTATAACTTTCATCTAAGATATATTTTCCTTTATATAATCTTTCAAATGTTAATTTATCTATTAGATCCTCTCTTAATTCTAATTCTTTATTAAATTGTTTATAACCTTCTTTAGCCATTATTGTACCATTTACTTCGTGGTAAGTTTTAAGATTATCAAGATTTACTTTTGAAACTACCGATCCATTTTGTTCAAATACTTTGATAGTTTTTTCAAACGATACAACTACTTCTTCACTAGCTATAAAATCCTTATTATAAAAATGTTCAATAATACCTATCTTAAGATTTTTGAAATTGTGATTTACTGTATTAAGAGTTTTTTTTAGTACCGAGAAAATAAGTGATATGTCTTTTCCGGTTCTTGCCATTGGGCCGACTGTATCGATAGTCTTAGCTAACGGTTGTACACCTCTCATTTCTATAGAATTATAGGTTGGTTTGAGACCCACTATTCCACACATTGAGGAAGGATTTCTTATTGAACCACCTGAATCAGTTCCCAACGCAAATGGTACAAGATATCCTCCAACTGCAGACCCAGATCCACTTGAAGATCCACCAGCTGTTTTATTAAAATCCCATGGATTACTTGCTGGTTTATCAACACCTGAAAATGTTGGGGCACCTATTGCTAATTCATGTGTATGTAATTTCCCAATATAAATTGCACCTTCATCTATTAATTTATTTACAACAGTTGAGTTATTTTTTTTTACTTCAGATATCTCAAAAAGCTTGGATCCATTCATAGTTTTTTCTTGCTGAACGTCTATAACATCTTTTACTCCAAAAGGGATTCCTTCAAGTTTTCTCTCGATATTATTTAGGTAATTTAGCTCTGAGAATTTAGCCTGTTTCATAGCCCTTTTCTCAGCTATCGAGATAAATGCATTAAGCTTCGGATTAAGCTTTTTAATTACATCAAACGTGTTTTTTAAATTTTCTACTGGTGATAGCTTTTTAGACTTATATAGGTTTATCAAATCGCAGGCTGAGAAAAAAATTGTATCATGCATTTTCTTAAAATTCTTTTCCTTTAATCAAATTAATTCTTTTGATAATGAGCAGTCATTAATTCAAATAATGATTTTTTAACTAACCCCTTGGTCTTGACGATAATGAGCATCCACCATCAACTACCATTAGATGGCCTGTAACATATCTTGCCCAATTTGAAGATAAATACACAACAGCTTTTCCAATATCCCAGCCATCTCCCTCCATCTGTATCAGAGAAGCGTTTTGCCTTTGAGAACGATGTTGTTTGGTCATCCCACTTGAGTAAACCATAGGTGTATAGACTGGACCAGGAAGAATACAATTTACTCTTATTCCATCTGCTCCATGATCTACTGCCATAGCTTGACTAAGTGATAAAACAGCCCCCTTAGAGGCAGAGTATGTAGTGAAGCCCCTTGGTCTAGTAGCAGAAATAGAAGATATATTTACAATTGATCCCCCATTTCCTGACTTTATCATTTCCGGAATAGCATATTTTGACATTAGAAACATTGGTTTAAGATTAATATCCATAACATGATCCCAATTTTCTTCTGGTTCATCAACTACAGATAGCTTGCTAGCAATACCTATATTGTTATCCAATATATCTAATCTTCCCCACTTACTTATAGCAAAATCTACTACTTTTTTGCATTGTTCAGATTTTGTTAAATCTGCACTAATACTTGTTGCCTCTCCGCCTCTGTCTTTAATCATTTGAACAGTGTTTTTTGCTAATGCGTCATCCTTATCAGCAACAAGTACTTTTGCACCTGCCTCGGCTAATAATATAGAGGCTGCTCTCCCATTTCCTATGTCTTTTCCAACTGCTCCGCCTCCAGCAACAATGGCGACCTTATCTTTAAGACCAAAATCAAGGGTTTCAATCATTATTCTTACTCCAAAAATAACTGTCAATTTTATATAAATTTACACAATAATAGTATGAAAATAAAAAAATTATTTAATTAAATTTAATTTAGACTTAATGTTAATTTATGATGAAAAATAATAAAAAGATTTGCGTAGTAGGCGCAAGTGGCTTAGTCGGATCTAGTATCGTCAGATATGCTCTAGAAAAAGACTATTTTGTAAATGGAACTCTTACAGATAAGTCAGATACAACTAAGGTCAAGTATTTAAAAAAACTCAAAAATTCTAATAACTTAGAATTGTTTAGCGCCAAAATGGAAAACGAAAAAGATTTTATAAATCCGATGGAAAACGCAGATGCTGTTTTTATAGCATGTTTAATTCCCACATATAAGGGTAAAGACGGGACCCCAGCCAAAGAGATGGATGATAAAAGAGGCTATCAAGAAATAATTAATCCGACAGTTAATGGATGTTTGAACATAATCAAAGCAGCTAAAAATAAAAGTATAAAAAATATTATCATATGTTCTTCTACATCTAGCACGAACCCTGTTCCACCTATTGAATTTAAAAATGAAATAGAACATTGGTCCGATGAAAAAGAGCAATGTAAAGCCAAAAAATATACATCTGCTACTAAAACAGTTATGGAGAAAATGGCTATTAAATATTGTGAAGAAAATGATATTAGACTTTCAATAATTTTACCTACAGGGTTATATGGTGACCCTGTTTTACCTATGCATCTAAAGCATAACCCCTTTATCTGGCTAAAAAGAGTGCTTGATGGTGGCAGTCCTAGACATGAGAAAATACCTAACGATTCTGCTTCAATGATACATTTAAGGGATCTAGCAAAAATATTTTTAGCAGTGTACGAAAACCCTAGTGCATCTGGTAGATATTTTGGAGTTTATAAAAGTCTTCATTGGCAAGATATTTATAATGAATGTAAAAAATTAATACCAAACATGAAAATGCCCCAAGGTTTTTCTGAAACACCTGTAAAACCAACTACGTTTGATTTCACAAGAAGAGATACACTTGACGTAAAAATAAGAGATTTTTCTTCAACTTTAAAAGAAACGATTGATTGGCTAAAAACAAATCCTTTTTCAGAAGAAATAGGTAATGAATAGGTTAGAACTTATTTTATTTTCATTATTCATACTTTTTTTGCCAACGATATTGTATTGGGTTGATATTTAATTCTTTTATTTTTTTCCAATAACTTAAATAGGATCTTATTATGAACAATTTCAAAGAAAGAGATTTTTTCCATGAAGGTATGAGAGAATTCCAAGATCTTTTTGATGGCCGAAGAACAGCTGAAGCTATAGAAAAAAATAGAAAACATTATGAATTTTGGGATGATGAAAAAGAATTAATAAAAAATTCTAAGTTTTTCTTCATTGCAAGTTCATGGAATGGATATATTGATTGTAATATAAAATCAGGAGACCCAGGTTTTGTAAAAATAGTTGAAAAAGGAATTATTGAGTATCCTGAATATGACGGAAATTCAATGTATCGTACTGCTGGCAACATTTCTAAAAATCCAAATGTAGCTTTACTTTTTCTGAACTTTGACGGGAAAAGCCGAAGAATTAGGATTAATGGTAAGGCAACTATCCATCATGACAAAAAATCTATAGAAGATCATTTTGGTGCAAAATTTGTTGTGAGAATTAATTGCGAAATATATCCAAACTGTCCAAGGTATATTCCGAATCTAGAAAAAGATGAATCGTCAGCTTATGTGCCAAGAAAAGGTACAGGAATTCCACCTGCGCCTGAATGGAAAGAAAGAGATTACATTAAAAATATTTTACCAAAGGATGACCCTCACAAAAATCGAAATTAATTGTAGTTTCAGAGTGCCTAAGATTGATTCGTGTAGAATTTAAATTTTTGTAATAATTTTAATAAATCGATAAAAATATATGCAAAACTTTTAATCAATAATAATTTTTAAATAGAGTTTTCTTTTGTAATGCAAACGAAAGTGTGTCTTGGCTAAAAAGTTAACAAATATATGATTGCCTATTTATTGAGCAAAAATTTTTCTTGCTAACTTTTAATTGACTCATGATTTTATTTTATCGATCCTAGGATACTTTTGAAAGTTATTGGGGAATAACATTCTAAAGATAAAATAAATTGGAGGAGAAATAATGAATAAGTTTATTAATTATATTTTTTATAGTCTATTTTTTTTATTATTTTCAAACTTAGCTAGCGCTGACACAATAAAATTTTGGACTACAGAAGAGCAACCTGCGCGTCTTGCAAAACAAAATGCAATGGCTGCAGATTTTTGGCAAAAGACTGGTCATGAAGTAGAGGTTATACCTGTATCGGAAAAAGATCTAGGTAAAAGAGCAACAGCTGCATTTGCTGCAGGCGATTTACCTGATGTTATTTATCATACATTACAGTATGTTCTCCCATGGTCAGAAGCTGGTATTTTAGATGTAGAAACTAATGATGACATAGTTAATTCTTTAATGAAAAGAACCTTTGCACCAGGCGCTATTAAAATGGCGCAATTTGACGGAAAAACTGCTGCTGTACCAGTTGACGGTTGGACACAAATGGTAGTTTATCGTAAGGATATTTTTGATGCAGCTGGATTAGCTCCACCAAATAGCTATGCAAACATTGAAAAAGCAATTGATAAATTACATAACCCACCAAACATGTATGGTTTTGTTGCAGCAACTAAGGTTGATGAAAATTTTATGAGTCAAGTTTTAGAACATGTTTTTCTAGCTAATGGGGTATCGCCTGTTAATAAAAATGGTTTCAGCCCACTAGACGAAAAAGCAACATCTGAAGTTTTAAATTTTTATAAAAAGATAGCTAAAGCTTCTCCAGCTGGCGAATTATACTGGAAACAATCTCGAGCAATATATTTTGCTGGTAAAGCTGCTATGATTATATGGTCACCTTTTATTTTAGATGAGTTAGCTGGTTTAAGAAACTCAGCACCACCAACAATTAATGATGACCCAACTTCAAAGGCTTTAGCACAAAAGACTGGAATTGTAACAACGTTTGGAGGTCCATCTAATCCTGCAGGCGCTGCTTGGGCAGATATACGTTATTTCGGAGTAACATCAGACGCAAATACAGACGTTGCTGCGGAGTTTGTTAAATATTCAATGAAAGATGGATATACTGCTACACTTTCAATTGCACCAGAGGGCAAATTCCCAGTTCGTAGGGGTGAGCCTTTTGATACAGCAAAATATGTAAATGCATGGTCGAAGTTACCAGTTGGAGTTGATAGAAAGGCTCCTTTATCAGAATTATATTCAGATCTTACAATTAATAAAATTGTTTCTGGACTTCAAACTGCTGATAGATGGGGTGTAAAAGAAGGTCAACTATCTTTAGCATCAAAAATTATAAATTCACAAATTATTAATCGAGTAGTTCGTGAATTCATTGATGATCAAATTGATGTTAAGACTGCTGTAAGTAAGTTAAATAAAGAACTTTCAAAAATAAATTAAATTATTCGTTAGACGATCTTTACAAGGTCGTCTAACTTTTTATTATAATTTAAAGTATTTTTGAATGACAAATATCAAAAAAAAAAATAAGAACACTTTATTAGAAAAAGAAAAAAAACTTGGACTAATACTCCTACTACCGACTATTTTAATAGTATTCTCTGTAGTTATATTTCCACTCTTAGCTAATTTTTGGATTTCCTTTAAACCAGTATCCTTGGGAGATCTGCGTCCACCAAAACTTATAGTAAAAGAACGCATTAAAGGAAAATTATCTAATAAAAATCAACTTGCAGAAATTCAATATAGATATAGAAATTCATCGATTAAATATGATCTTGAAAATGTAATAATTAAAGACACAATACCGAATGGTTTCACAGTTAAAGATTTGCACCCAGCCCAATTTTGTAAGATAAAATTAAAAGAGTTGACATGTAATTTAAATAATGTTTCGTCAAGATCCTCTGGAAAGATAATTATTAAAATTCATAAGAATGATCAATGGCAAAAAGAATTAGATAACCCCAAAAAAACAAAACCGTTAGTAACTTTTTCAAGCAAAAATGTACTAACTTCTTTTGAATTTAACACTGAAAATTTTAAAAAAGTTTTTTCTGCTTCCGAATTTTTTGAAGTATTAAAAGTTTCTTTTTACTACACTATATTTGGTACTGCTGGAGCATTGTTGGTTGGACTTCTAGCAGCACAAATTTTACAAAAATCGTTTAGGGGGAGGTCTATTGTTCGTGGTTTACTTCTTTTCCCTTATGTCTCACCAGTAATAGCAGTAGCTTTTGCGTGGGTAATATTATTTGATCCTTTTTCAGGTATTGTAAATTCAATGTTAATTCAAATGAATGTAATTGATAAACCAATTAATTTTTTTGGACAAAAATATACTGACATAATCATTTTTGGTTATGTCTTTAAATTTCCTTTAGCTTTATCAATGGTTATAGCTTTTGAAATTTGGAGATATTTTCCTCTTTCTTTTTTATTTATTCTTGCACGTATGCAGTCATTTCCTGAGGAAGTATATGACGCCGCCAAAATAGATGGGGCGTCACCATTACAACAATTCTATTATATTTCACTTCCATTTTTGATTGGTATTATGTCTATTTTATTCTTACTAAGATTCATATGGACCTTTAATAAATTTGATGACATTTTCTTACTCACTGGCGGTAATGCAGGAACAAGAACCTTTACTGTAAATGTTTATGAACAAGCATTTGCAATTTCAAATCTTGGAGCAGGAGCAGCTGTGGCAGTAGTAATTTTTATATTTCTACTTACATTCTCTTTATTTTTTATGAGATATTCAAAAAAGGAAACATTTTAAAATGTTTTGGAAATATGGCTTATTTTTTTCGATTTTGTCTGGAGGTATATGGGGTATTTTTTGGCAAATCTTTTTTACCGTAGTTGGCATTTTAACCCTTGGAACTCCATTGAGTTTAGAATTAAGTCAAATTATGATTATTGGACCATTAGCAGGGATTTTGTACATTAAAAGTCAAAAATTTTTATCCATAAAATTCCATCTTACTACAATAATTGTAATTACTTTTCTAATTTTTATTTCTCACTTAGGAAACCCATATCAAGCAAAAGATGAGAATCGACTAATAATATTTATGTTAACTTTATTAACTTCATTTTTTATATGGGTAAGTTTGAACCATTCTTTATATAATTTAAGTCCTGGGAAATTGTCAAAACATGATATTGAAAGTTTTTTCATAAAATTTATGTGGGGAATAGGTTTAATTATATTAATTTTGATTACCTTAATTCCATTTTATATAATGATTATGACGAGTTTAAAAAATCAACAGAGTTTGATTTTAAACCCTCTAGATTTATCTGTTAATTTAAATACCGATTTTAAAACTCTTTTTAATTCTTACATCGAATTGTTTACTAATTTCAATTTTCATTTGTTTTTAATTAATTCTTTCATTGTATCCTGCACAACAGTTATTATAACTCTATTTTTTTCAATTCCTGGAGCTTATGCACTCGCTAGATTAAGGATACCTAACAAAAAAATTTTTTCCGGTACTGTAATTTTAATTTATTTAATTCCGTCTATAGTATTAATTATTCCACTCTATGCAGTATTTTCTTATATAGGCTTAAGAAATTCTTTATTTGGTCTTATACTTGTTTACCCAGCAACTACAATTCCAGTTGCGCTTTATATGCTAAGAGGTTACTTCAGCGCATTATCAAGCGAAATTGATGATGCAGCGTTAATGGATGGTCTTTCTCGTATTCAGATAATTTTAAAAATAGCTATACCTTTATCTAAACCAGCTATTGTTAGTGTTGGGTTATATGTTTTCATGATTGCTTGGAATGAATTCTTAATTGCATTCATGTTTTTGGATGATCCCAGTATATTTACATTGTCTAGAGGTATCATGTCTTTAAACTCTTCAGAAATTCCACAACAGCACCTAATGGCAGGTGCAGTAATAGCAACAATTCCTGTTATGATAATTTTTCTTTATTTAGAAAAATTTTTGATATCTGGTCTTTCAGCAGGTGGAGTTAAAGGATAATGATTGAAGAAAGAATTCAAAATGCAGTTGAAATAATTACCAAAAATGACCGTGGTGGATATACTGTCCCAACTTCTAAACTTTATCCACACCAATGGAATTGGGACTCTGCTTTTACAGCTTTAGGTATTTCTACTTATAACAAAACTAGAGCATGGCAAGAAATAATTTTGTTGATTAAAGCACAATGGAAAAATGGAATGATACCTCATATAATTTTTCATAAAAATGATCCAAATTATTTTCCTGGTCCAAATCATTGGCAAATCAAATCAAATACTAATACTAATACTAATACTAATACTAGTTGTCACTCTCAACCACCAGTGTTGGCAAGCATAATTTTGGATATGGTAAAAAATGGAAATAATTATGATTTAAAGAAAGGTCAAAGTCTTTTTAACTCTTTAATGGCTTATCACGAATGGTTTTTTTCAGCAAGAGATCCAAATAATGAAGGTTTTATCAGCATAATTCACCCTTGGGAGTCTGGAAGGGATAATTGTCCTGATTGGGACTTAGGTTTACATAATGTCAATGTTCCTGATAATTTTGAAGATTATGTTAGATGCGATACGTCACATGTAGAAATATCTCAGAGACCTACAAATAAAGATTATGATAAATTTATGTCCATAGTCAAATATGGAAGAAACTGTAATTGGGACCCAAAAAAAATGTATGATGAGGGTCCTTTCTTGGCAATTGATCCAGGAATAAATTTTATTTTTTTAAAGGCAAATAAAGATCTTTTATCATTAGCAAAATTATTTAATTATAAAAACAGAGTAAATAAAATTCAGAGTTGGATAAATAAACTTGAGGAAGGTTGCCAAAATTTTTGGAATGATAAAGTAAAAGCATTCACTGCATTTGACATGAGAAGCAATCAATTCTGCGATGCTATAACTAACGCATCAATGCTTTGCTTATATGCTGGCACAGGTTCAGATAAACAAAAAAATTATACAATTAAGCATTGTGAGCGAATTTTAAATAGTTGTGTTTATGGAATGCCAAGCGTCGATCCAAAACATAAAAAATTTGAAAGTGAAAGATATTGGAGAGGTCCTGTTTGGTCAATCATGAATTATATGATCTCACATGGTTTAGAGCATGAAGGTGAATACTCACTAGCCAAAAGAATTAAGGATGATACTATTAAACTTATAGAGGTTGGTGGTATGTATGAATATTTTAACCCTCATACAGGAAAAGGCCTTGGTGGACACAATTTCTCATGGACTGCAGCAATTTTATTAGCACTTGGAAGAGATAGTTCTAATTTAAAGTTTACAAACAATTAGTGAGCACAGAATGGCTTCTATTATTTTACAAAATATCTCAAAATGGTTTTCCAGTAATCAAGTAATTAAAAATGTTGACCTAAACATTAAAGATGGAGAATTCATTGTTTTTGTAGGTCCCTCAGGATGTGGAAAATCGACACTTTTAAGAATCATCTCTGGTCTTGAAGATTTAAATGATGGAACTGTTTTAATTGACGATTTGGATGTGACAGACAAAATTCCATATGATCGTGGACTATCAATGGTTTTTCAATCTTATGCACTATATCCCCATATGAATGTTTTTGATAACATAGGTTTTTCTTTAAAAACCTCGGGAGTAAAGAGTGATATTTTAAAAACAAAAGTTGGAGAAGTTGCAAAAATTCTTCAATTAGAAGATCTGTTACACAGACTTCCTAAACAACTATCTGGAGGACAAAAACAAAGAGTTGCAATTGGAAGAGCAATTATTAGGAAACCCAAAGCATTCTTGTTTGACGAACCACTATCTAATCTAGATGCAGCACTGAGAGTTGAAATGCGTTTGGAAATCTCAAAATTGCATAAAGAACTTGGAGTTACCACAATTTATGTTACTCATGACCAGGTTGAAGCAATGACACTAGCAGATAAGATAGTTGTTCTTAACGAAGGAAAAATTATTCAAATTGGTTCTCCACACAAACTTTACAACTATCCAAAAAATTTATTTGTTGCAGAATTTATTGGTACACCAAAGATGAATATTTTAAACTGCATTAAAAAAGAAGGACATATTTATTTAGATAAAAATAAAAAAACTAATATTAAAACAAAAAAAGAAAGTATATTCACACTGGGAATAAGACCGGATAATATAGAAATATGCAAATCTGAAAAAAATATATTGAGTGGGCATATAAAATTTTGTGAATACTTAGGTTCTGAACAGTACGTTTATGTTGATTGTGGAATTAAAGATAAACTAATAATAGTAAAAATAGACCCAAATTTTAAAGTTATTCTCAATGAGAAGATAGGCTTAAAGTTTATTTCTAAATATGTGCATTTCTTTTCTAAGGATGGTTTAAGATTAGTTTAAAATATTTATTCTTAAATTGCGGTTCTTCAACTTGTATTGTTTTATAAAGTTAGAAGTAAGCTAGTGGTCAAAAGTAATAAATTATCATCCAGGTTCAAACAAGTATTTTTTAATACTGGAGTTGGTATGATAATAGTAGATAAAAATCGTACATTATTTGAAGTAAACCTTAGTGTACTGAATTAAATTTTAATTTTTGTAGTGTAAAAGAAAAAATGAAAACAAAAAATACTAAGAAAATAATGACAGTTTCTGGAGAATATAGTGAAAGAAATTTTACTGTTGCAGACCTTCAGTCATTCAAAGGTAAACGTCAACTTACAAAAACTATCCCTTTTTCAGAAGAAGAAGCTGAAGCTGCTGAAACTGCAGGCATTGAAACACTTAATATAAGGCATAATCCTAAAAGACCCGAGATTTCAAAAGCTCTTAGAGCTGCTGCTCCAAATACATTTATGAGTTTTGCACTTCCAATGCAGTCTGCTAAATCTGAATATGATGCTTTAAGATTAGCTTTTGATGCGATGGAACTTGGAGCCGATTCTGTAATATGCGGAACATGGAGTATAAAATTCATTGAAGCTGTCGCTCATGCAGGCATACCGACTGAAGGTCATATAGGACTAGTGCCTAGGAGAAGCACTTGGACAGGGGGATTTAAGGCAGTAGGAAAAACAGTAGAACAAGCTAAAAAACTCTATGATGATATTAAAATTCTTGAAAATATAGGTGCATGGGCTGTTGAAGTCGAAGTTATACCAGAAAATATCATGGCCATTCTATCTCCACAAACTTCATTAATTACATCATCTCTAGGAAGTGGTGTTGGAGATATACAATTTTTATTTGCAGAAGATATATTAGGTAACACTAAAGGACCATATCCACGTCATTCAAAGCAGTATGCTGATCTTTATGAGTTAAAACAAAAGTTACAACAAACCAGAATAAATGCTTTCAAAAATTATATTAAAGATGTAAAGGATAATAAATTTCCATATAAGGACGTTACTGTAAGCGCTAATGATGACGTTGTAAATGCACTTGAAAAATATATAAAAAAATAAAAAATCGTATTTGAATTATTTAAAATAATGCACCAAAATAAGTGTCATTATTGGATGGTCACATAAACTTTAATACTATTATCTAATAAAAATTAATTTTGTAATTATAAAAGGAAGAGTACTTATGAATATGATATCTAAGAGTTTTGATCCGAAACTAGTAGAATGGCGAAATGTTAAAGATCCAGAAAATAAGAAGTTTAAAGTTGACTTTGATTATAGTCTTTTAGGATATGATATTAAATCAGGGCGTCTTGATATGCTATTAAGGTATGCTAATTTAAGTCACTGTAGACGACATAGACATGTAGCTTCAACATTAACGATGGTTTTAGAAGGTGAACAACACTTAACTGAATGGCAATCAGACGGATCCAAAAAATCTATCGTAAGAAGAAAAGGAGATTATGCTATAGCAGGTGCTGATGCGCTTCCACATGATGAGCGTGGAGGCGAACATGGGGGAACAGTCCTATTGTCAATGAATGCGCCTGATGGAATATTATTTGAATATTTTGATGAAAATATGGAAAATGGATGGACATTATCGATAGAAGAATATGTGGACAATTGGAAAAAAGGAGTAATATACGGGCAGAGAAAATAAGAAGAATTTTTTAATGATAAAAATCTTATTATTAATAACAATTTTTGTAATTTCTAATAATTCTTTTGCTCAAAATAATACTGTTGATATTGACAGACTTTGTTTTGATAAGACTTGTACTAAGCCAATAAAAGAATTTCAAATTTCCAATTTTTTTTTTAAAACAAGAAACTGTGAAACTAAAGACTATAGAAAATGTCTGCTATGGTTTGGAAATAAGGGAAACAAAGTTAAAATTAGTTGGGTCAAATATTACAGAATAATTAATGGCCCAATTCCAACCAAGTCAACTTGTATAAAAGGAAAACCAGTTTGGTTTCAAGATATACCTTTTCCGAATAATAAAGATCTAGATATCAATATTTTAAAATTTTTTCAAAAATTTAATTATCAAAACAAAGAAAAAATGTACTTTAATGAACCAATCATTAAAACATTTAACTATTTTTCTCAATCCGATAAATCCTTGGGAGTTTTAGTTCAAAGTAAGAACTTTAAAGGTATTAGAAAAAAACAAATCTATGTATTTGACACCGAAGGGGATAATTTTGAAGTTGTTAAACCACTTTGTAAAAATGATTAAAATGACAATTTTAACGAGCGTAATTTAAATTTGTAATTTACAAACGCTATCTATGAAAATTATGCAATCAAATTACAAATATACTTTTGAATTAGCATTGTAATCAATTTATAGCTACTTGAGGTTAAGACTTTGATTTTAAATCCTTCAAAACTTCAGAAACGACCTTAATTGCAATTTTATTATCTTCAATCTCTGACTTATCAATAGATAAAGACAAACCCGGAATATTTCTTTCAATCAAATTATCATTTTCCTGCGAAAATTTTACAACTTCATATGTTTGAACCGGATAAGAAATACCCTTCACATTAATAGCCTCTTTTTTTTCACAGATAATTTTATTTCGAATTAATAAATATGTGTCTTCTGATAATAAAATTTTGTTAATATCAGCTCTTGCCTCAAGCCTAGATGCTAGGTTCACACCGTTGCCAATAATCGTGTAGTCTAATCTATCTTCAGAACCAAAATTACCAACTGTGCACACTCCAGTATGGATTCCCATTCGCGCATTTAAAGGTTTCGCTAATCCTTTTTTTCTCCACGAAATTCTAAGCTTGTTGAGTTCTTCTAACATGTCCAATGCCATCGAAACACACGCTATTGCATCTTCTTCGTCTCCCCTTGAATTAGGGTCTCCAAAAAAAACTAAAATCGCATCACCAATAAATTTGTCTATTGTCCCACCCCATTTAATAGCAACATTAGACATTTTTGTTAGATATTGGGTTAGAAGTTCTGTTAAAACCTCAGGTTCTAATCTTTCAGTTAATTCTGTAAAACCTTGCAAATCTGAGAAAAAGACTGTCAAAGGCTTTCGCTTTGTTTGGACCTTTACGTCTAGTTTGCCTGAAAATATTGACTCATAAACTTGAGGTGAAAAGTATTTTGACAACTTTTCTGAAAGTGTTTTCAATTCAGAAGTTCTTTCCTCAACCTTTTTTTCGAGATTTATGTTTAAACTCTCTAGTTCTTGATGAGCTTTATTTAATTCTTTTAATCTTTTTTGCTCAAGTTGATATAGCCTTGCATTTTCTAAAGCACTAGCAGTTTGATTTGCTAATATTCCAATCAATGTTTCATCAGATTTATCGAAAATATTCATTTTTTCACTTTCCACAGAAAACACACCAACAAGCTCATTATCTATAAGCATTGGTATAGCAACCTGACTTTCCGCATTTTGGAGACCTGGCAATTCAACTTTATCCTGTAATTTATTTTTATTAGTAATTTGAACTTGTTCACGAATTGCTTGCATGTAACTTCTCTGCATTCCTAAATTTGCCATTCTCATGAGCTTTTTCTTTTCAGCAACTATACCAATAACTCCAACACCAAATTTAACTTTTGCACCAATCCCTCTTTTTTCATATCCATAAGTTTCTAAAACGTTGAGATGTGTTTTATTTTCAGAAACTAGTAAAATCATAGAATGTTTGAACCCAAAAAATTCATTCATTAATGATAACATTGAGGAAGCAATTAAGTTTAAATCGAGAGATTTATTTATTTGATTGGAAATTTGTTTGATTATTTCAATTTCTTTTGATTTTCTATCAAGAAGAATTTTAATATTTTCTAATTCATTTTTAGATTGTGAAATTTTATCCATGCAAACTGACATACTTCATAATTTAAAAAAATTTTATTAAAACTACTCACTTATGGATATAACTTTGTACACATCAGCTGCTCGTAATTTAAAGATACCTGTCATACCTGTCATTGACGCTATAGCTTGTAATTTCATATCCATTTCGTCAAATAATTCACCTTCGGTCTCTTCATGATCAAATTTCAATTCTAAGTTGTATTGTTTCAATGTGCTAGGATCTGAAATTGTTGCATAGGCAAATGGATTTTCAGAAATATTTTTCTTTGTCTTATTAAAAAACTGAAATGAAAGAGCTACATGGTTTTCATCTACATACCATATCTGGGATATCACAGTGGTATTTGGCTCACCATCAGATGAGCAACTTGTAATCCAACTTGGGAACATTCCTTGTAATGCTGGCATGTGCTTATCTGTAATCATTTAGTTTCACTATTAGTTATTTCTTTACCAGCATCTGGGCCTGGTGTTTGAATATAGACTTTGTCAACTTTAAAAGTTATGCCAAGGTCTGGTACTTTCCCAAATTTGTCTAAAGCAGCATCTTTTGACAAACCGACACTTGTGATAACATCAATAACATTATTTCTATAACTTTCTGATATTTTTAGATCTTCATTATTTAATTTTTCTGAGTAGACAAATTGGCCTTTAAAATTATAAGCTTCATGACTTATCATACCAACAAAAAAACTAATCCTTCCAGACTCACTTAAATATTGCAGAACATTTTTACACTCAGAATTTATTACAAAACAAGTAAGTTTGGATCGTATGTTGTCAATCTTTACACCTAAAGTGTCTACATGCACTGTTTTATTGTTTTTGGACGAAACTCCAAAATGACCCAATCCCTCTTGTAATGCATTTATTGTTAAATCAGGTATCAAGATTTTTCCAAAGCTTATTTTTGTTAATATTGATATAATTTTAATTTAAAAAATTTAAAAAGTAAATTAATTGGGCATCTTTATTATTAAAAAAATTGTAACCTTACACAATCATGACTAAGAAGTTATATTATTACCTATATGATAAATAAGATTGAATATTTTTTTGATTTTAGGAGCCCTCGGACTTATCTGGCTTTTAAAGGTTTATTTTGGTGAAGACAGAATTACTTCAATTGAAGGCCACTTTTAAAACCTTTAAATTTTATTAATGAACAACTTAGACAAAAAATATAAGAACAAATATTATATAAATGAAAAATTTAAATAATCTCGATGGAGAATTAACATATGACCAAAGTTTCAATAATCAGATTTAAACCAAAGCCTGAGTGTTTTGATATATTTTTGAATAATATCAAAGAACGTAACCGAGAAAGAGCCCTTACCAAACCACCTACTCATTATTTATTGACCACTCCTGATGAAGTAATTGCAATAATTTTTCGACAAGAAAGCGAATTCTCAGATAGCTCGGCAAAAGGTGTTAATTGGTTGGATACACAAAGACATTTATTAATTCAATATAGCAAAGAAGACGGTCACACTATTCCCCTAACTGGAACATTAATTGAATATTAATTATGCAATAATTATTAGCAATCTAATGTAATTGGGTTAATTTTATTGGTTAAACTTTATTAAGTATTCATCTTGCTAACTTTATAAAGATGTCACCCATACCAGATGTCAATTCATTAATCGGAGTTCTATTTCTAATTGGGCAAAATCTACCTGTTATCTTATTTGCAGATATTTTCCTTAAATCTGACGGTTCGCAAAACTTTGCTTCATGTAATATTCCAATTATTAAATTACTATCTTGTGTTTCAACTTGCTCGTAATCTAGTTCATTTCCTTTACAAAAATAATTCTTATTAACTTTTTTAGGAAAATCTTCTTTTGTACAGGGGTTGTCTATAATTAGTGCATATACATCTTTGGAACCTTCGTGAAATTCTTTAGTGATCTTTTTAACCCTAGCATATTTCATTAGGTCGCAAACACAAGGCCAACAACATTTATAGTAGTAGCCACAAATTTGTTTTTCAGTTATGTCCTCTTTTACATTTATAAATTGTGGGGTTGAACCTGATCCAATTAGTGAACCTGAAACAGCACAGTAATATTTATTATACTCTTGAAACTCTTCAAAACTTTTATAATTATCTGAAATATGCTTGTAAAATTTAGGTCCAGCTGCATTCCTATTTCCATCCGGAAATATTGATCGCCAGTCTTTGGATAAACTTTGGTAATATTTACCTTTGTCATCACTCGCATAAGAAATTACTATGTTCGTCAGGAAAAATACTAACAATAAACTAAGAAAATATTTTAACTTTAACATTATATTAAATGTCCTTACTAAAAACGTAAGTTTTGTTTAATTGATTAATTTTAAAATTATCAGATGATCCATCAGTCCATTTAATAGTAACACTTTTAACTTTTTCATGTTTTCTAAGTCCATAATGAGCAACGGGCTCCATTTGACATAAATAACCAGAACCAGCGTCAATGGTTTTTGCATGGTTTCTCATATTTGTATTTAATATTACTGTTGCCCCTCTTGCTGGTGCATTAAAAGCTGTTTTTGGTAAAATTCTTACAAACCTAAAAGATCTATCAATATTTGCCTTATATAATGAAAGTGGTTGTTGACCAGATTCACCGTGTGAAACTAACAATTCAAGAACACCATCATTATCTATGTCTGCTACTGCTGCACCTGTACCTAATCCAAATGGTTCTAATCCGTTGTTCAATTGAATTTGTTTTAATTCTCCATCACTCAGAATTTTAAAAAGTTTATTCGGTTCACCAATATTGTTTATAAAAATTTCATCAAATCCATCATTATCAAAATCAGCTGAAATCACAGTTCTAACTCTTGATGGCTTTTTAAATGCATCAGTTGCAACATCATTAAATTTATTTTCCTCATTAAGAAAGATCCTGTGTTCACCATTCCAATTACCACTAACAATATCTAATTTACCTCTATATAAAAAATCAGTTAGTGTCGTCCCACGACCGTTTTCAAATGTATCTTCAACACCTAGATTTTCTGCAACTTCTTTAAATGTGCCATTTTCATTTATGTAAAGAAAGTTTGGACCTCTTTCATTTGCAGCGAATATATCCATTTGATTACTTAAAATATGGCCAGAAACAACCGCTCTTCCACCGGTAATTCTATCTATATTTAATAATGGTGCTTTATCTACTATATTTCCGTTTGTTAATTCATAAAAACGAGTTGGACCTCCATAATTTGCAACATAAATTCCATACTTACCCTCACCATTTCTGTCAACACACACAACTGATCTTCCTGCAGTTAGATTTAAAGATTTTAAATTTTTATCAAGTTGAAATAAATCAGTTATATTTGTCTCGTTATCAATTAATCTGTCAGAAAATTGTTTTTGACCACTATATGTGTCTGTATTGAGAAAATATAATTCTTCAAAACCATCATTATCAATATCGCATGCGGCAACCCCAATAGAAGCTCTTAGATCATCAGCAAATAATTTATCACTGTTTATATTTTCTAGTTGACCATTTTTATAAGACAAGACTAAATTAGGAAATCTAAATCCAGTTACAACAAATTCAAATTTTCCATCTTTATTAAAATCTGTTACAGAAATACCATAACTCAATCTTTTTGTGTTATTTTTGATTGAGCTAGATATATCTTTGAAAAACTCAGCATAAGCAAATTTGGACATTAATATTAGGATTATCATAATTATTGGTTTCATGATTTTCATATATTGTTTTAATAATAATTTTCAATAGATATAATTTATGAATATAGATTTTGAGTATCAAGAATTGTAATTAGTTAAATAGAGATTATATGATTTCTATGGTCTAATATGTGTCCAATTATATTTAATTCTCATCTAGATTAAGTGATTCATGAATAGCTTTCAAAATAAAATCCCTCCTTTTTTCGTTCATTTGTTTACAGGTTCTGGGATAATTTTTAGTTTCTTGGCATTGGTGAATGTTATAGAAGGTGACAAGTTGCAAACTTTCATGTTTTTAGGAATCGCATTAGTAATTGACATCGTTGATGGAACTTTGGCCAGAAAGTACAAAACTGAAATTTTTTTTCCAAATATTGATGGTAAAACTTTGGATACTATAATTGATTATATCAATTACATTTTTATACCTTGTATAATGCTATACAAATTTAATTATTTACCTCAAAATTTCACAATAATCTTGCCGATCATCATATTGTGTATTTCACTATACTCTTACACTAATACCAAGTTGATGGATTTGTCATTTTCTTATGTAGGGTTTCCTTCTATATGGAATATTATTATTTTATATTTAGAAATTTTGAGTTTTGATCAATTTATTAATTTATTAATAATCTCATTTTTTATTTTTCTTAAATTTATTCCATTCAAAGTTTTTCACCCAATGCGTTACAAAAAATTAAAAAAAATAAACATTTTACTATTATTTGGAACACTTCTTACGAGTTCTATTTTACTGCTAGATAAGTTAGGACTGAAACTTTTAAATGATTTGTATTTTTATTTTTTAATTTTGTGGATAATTTTAAATAGTTATTTCATTCTATTTGTAATCTATTCAAACTTATTTTCATATAATGATAACTAGAAAATAAAAAAAGTTAAATAATGGTATTTTATAAAGTAATTAATTAATTTAAGCTATTGTTGTGTTTAAAAAATAAATTTTCAAAATATAATGATTATTTTATAATACTTTATTTTTAAAAGAATAGTTATTGATGCCAACCTAAATTATCCATAACTTTAATAATTCTACTAAATTGTCTAGACCATATAAAATTAGCTGGATTGGTCCTACCCGTAAACATGGATTTGGTATATTTATTTTTTAATTGATTGTATTCTAGTAAATATTTTTTCTGATTTTCAAAATCTTTTTCTTGTTCAAGGACATACAAAAGAAATACGTGTGCATATCCTGAGTTTCCGCAAAAAGGACTTTTGCAATTATCAATTTCATCAGAAGTTTTTCTGTTTAAAATAATTTTTTTAGCTAATTGCTTAACTGCTTCTAGATCATCATTTAAAAAACTCGCTTGCATATAAAAAGACGTAAATGTGTTAGTAGGGTTATCGTCTAATTCAAATAATTTTTTAAAAGAAGCAGTTGCTTGCTCAAACTTGTTACAAAGTGTAAAAACTTCTCCTGCTAATCCATATTGATAAGAATTATTATTTATTAGGCTATAACCTTTTTCAGCAAATTCACCAGCTTTTTTGAGCCCACCCCATTCATTGGCTCTATCTCCGTCACGATTTAAGATATGCGCCGAAGCTAAAAAATAACCTTGTGCTAAATAAGCATCAGCTTTATCAGGATTTATTTCAATTGCTTTAGTTGCAAACGCCATTGCTTTTACGAAGCATGCAGTTGACGCTGCTCTTCGTTCTTTTTTTGATGCTTTATTATTTTTTGGTTTACAAAACCCAAGTCTAAATTTGTAATGATGTTTCCATGCCTGACTTAAATTATGCGCATATCCATTTGGATTAATTTTATATAGCTTGTCTAAGGCTTTTTTATAATCAGAATAGCCTTCTCTAGACCACTTTTCCCTTTCTTTTGCAGCAAATTGGAGAAGCCTTAATTCTTCTATTGTTTGAATGTCATCATTTGACACACGAATTTTGTCTTCCCTAAGATTAAATTTAGATAGAACTGATAGTACTAATTCATCTTGAACTTTAAATAAATTATCAGTTTTAGAATTTTTTAATTGTGAATGAAATATTTGATTGTTTTCAATATCACGAATTTCAATATTAATTCTCATGTCTTTGCCAAAAACCGTTACAGAACCACTCAGTACGTATTTCACCTTATATCTCTTAATTAATTCTTTCTTTTGCAGATTTTTTTTTGCTACTAATAGGCTGGTATTCTTAGAAAGCACTTTTAAATTTTCATAACCTGATAAACCACCAACAAAAAGATCAAGCATACTTTCTGATATAAAATTATATTCAGATGAATTTGCTAAATTTTGAAATGGCAGGACGAGAACGACTTGTTTGTCTTCTAAGCTGGGATCTTTTAAATGTTCATTTTTTTTGTAGAATTGAAATGAGATAAACCCAATAAGCAATATTGCTACTAATCCAACAGAACTATATGCTATCACATTTTTCTTGGGTCTAGTTTTAATAGATCTTTTCTGTGAAGGGTCTAAAAGTATATCAAACGCATGAAATTCATTTTGTTTTACTTTTTGAATACCAAGATCATTAAATGTGATTTTTGTTTTAGGAACCACAAAATCATATACACTCTTTGATATAGTTATACCATTTGGTTGTGCAAGAGCTTCCAAACGTGCTGCAACATTAACTCCGTCTCCAATAAGATTGCCATCTTTATTAACTACGTCTCCCATATTGATGCCAATGCGAAATTCTAACTTCATATCAGTTTTATTAGACTGGTTTCTTTTTTTGATTTCATTCTGGAATTCAACACCACATTCAACAGCATTTACTGCACTTGCAAATTCAGCTAACACCGAATCTCCGGCTGTATTAAACACAGATCCATTATATTTGTTTAAAAGTTTTTTTAATATACTTTCACATTCATTATAGCTATGTACTGTTCCATTTTCATCTACTTCCATGTGTTTGGAGTAGCCCACAACGTCAACTACAAATATTACAGCTATTTTACGATTTATTTCGGACGACATAATTTGAGCTTAATTAGATTTTAATTTTATACAAGATTGAATCAACAAATTAAGAGTAAAAAAGGTTTTGATGAAACCTTTTTCACTCTCTTACATTTTTACTTAAGATTATTTATTAGATATTTAATAAAACTCTTGATGAGATTAGAGTTCCAGCATTACTTGCTTTTAAAACAATCTTTTGAAATTCTTCAGACATCCCAACTCTATCAATTATTTCTCCCATAGAAGACATATCACGAAAATAATAACAAGCAATTAATTTATTCATGTTAGTTGCTAACAAAGGTACAACTGCCATAAAAGAAGCGTCTTCATCTTTTATAATAGCGTCTATTTCAGGAAAGATTTGTATAGCTTCAGACAAATTATCTCTAGATAATTGATATTCTCTCATCATAATTACCTGATGTTCGGGTGAAATATTACCATATATTGTTCTAAAAACTTCAGGACCTATTAAGTGGCCTCCGGGATCAGCCTCTCTTTCTTTCATTAATGCAATCCTAGAAGGGTCCTTTGACATTTCGTTAAATGAATTACAGCCCTTTTGCATATTTTCGTATGAACCTGTTAAATGAATTGATCCCGCTAAATCTCCTGCAACTATTTTTGCAACCCTAGCCTTGGCCCCATGTTTAGTCATTATTTCTTGCATTGATTTAGCTCGTTTTAATACTAAGTCGCTTTTACCTAACATTGGTGTTAATATACGTCTTGAAATTATCATTTTGTCACCTCTTCTAAAAAATTACTATGTATTATTTTGATACATAACTTTATCTACGTAAAGTCAATTTAATCCAGATTAGGTAGATATTAAAACATTATGGTATTTATAGAACCTGAATTATATTACTTACTGAAATAATCAGTATAGACAGAAAAGTTAATAAAGTACCTCCAACCCTCAAAAAAGGACTATATTTCATAAAACCAAACGCAACTCCATGCATCAATCTAGCAATGAAAAAAATTGACCCAATCAAATATAACATATGAGGATGAGCTCCATTATATTCTGCTATAAAAATCATTATTAAGAAAATCGGTGCATATTCAATTAAATTACCTTGAGCCCTAATTGCCCTAGTCAAGGTTTCTTCTCCATAGTTATTGAACGAAAAGAACTTCAAAAACGAAACACCTCTTAACGCTATTACTCTTGCTGATAAAACTAAAAGCCACAGACTAATGATCGATGTTAATAATGTAGATATCATTTAAATATTCTCCAAAAAATGTTATTTTTTCTATTTATAATTATAATTTAATATATTCTTTAATATGATATTTAATTTATTAGAAATATTTTATGTTTGAGACTTTAACAAAAAATTTTACCAGATATGTTTGCCAAAATGACGGTGAAAATTTGTCTAATTTATTTTCAAAAGATGGCTGTTATCATGACTATATTTATGGAAATTTTAAAGGCAGAAAAAATATCTCAACAATGCTATCAGATTATTTTCATAGGGATGGTGAATATTTTTTTTGGGAAATGTATGATCATGCTCTAGAAAATGACCTAGGTTATGCAAAATATAGATTTAGTTTTATATCTAAAATACCTGAATACAGAGGCCAAAAAGTTGTTGTTCCAGGTATCGGTTGCTTTGAGCTTGAGAATAATTTGATTAAAAATTATAGCGAAGCCGTTAATGGTGGACTAGCAATGGTTCAATTAGGTGTAAATCCACAAAAAATGGAAAAAGTTTTTCTAAAATGGTTAAAAAGATCCTTTAATGATGATCCGAATTTGATTAAGAAAAAGCTTTGAGGGCGGTATGTATTATTGATTTTTTGAATAAGTTGGTTGGAGGCTAGGTTTTGAATCTACGACCTTCAGGTTATGAGCCTAACGGTTCCAAGGATTTCAAGGATTTTTTGTTATGTTTCGCTATAAGTTTAATGATAAAACCTACTTCGCTGAAGATCTATAGCCAAACATTTTTACCTGACGAACTTTAGTATGGTTTTTGTTGCCTGACGGCCTCACCAATATTAAACTTTATTGTATAAATTGAATTTAATATTAACAGTTAAAAGGAAATTAATTTGAAAAACCTTTAGTAAAGAGTTTGTCTGTTGTTACTGTAAATGTACCTTTAAAAAGACCTATCGTGGCCTCATTAGGAACATTTGAATATTGGCCGTATATGCTAATTGAAATATCTTTAAGCGACGGAACAATTGGTAAGGGTTATATTGGTCCATATTTAGTAAATTATACACAAACTATTACGTTAGCCAAGAAAGAGCTTTTTAAAAATTTTCAAAATAGAGAAATTGATCCTTATCAGTTTTATAATAAAGGCATGAACCATTTAAGTTTATTAGAAAGATCAGGAATTGCTCTTTATGCTTTAGCCAGACTAGATATAGCATTCTGGGATGCTAGTTCTAAAATATGTAATGAGCCATTATGTGTTCACTTAGGTGGATCAGTAGATAAGGTTAAGGCATGTAATTCCAGTGGATTATGGCTTAATCATCCCCAAACATTATATGATGAAGCACTAACTTTAATAGATGAAGGAAATTTTGAAACTGTAAAAGTTAGATTATGTAGAAAAAAATTAGATGAAGACCTCAAGGCAATTGAAAATGTTAAAAAAGGTATTGGAGTGAATTCAGAACTTCTTAGTGATTTTAATCAATGCTTATCACTACCACAAGCAATACATAGGTTAAATGATTTAGATGAACAGGGATTATATTGGTTTGATGGACCAATAAAATATTACGAATTTGAAGGTTATAAAGAATTAAGAAAAAGAATGAAAACACCAATTATTCTAGGTGAAAACTTTCATGGTTTTGATGATGCTTTTACTGCTTTAAAAAATCAAATTTCAGATTTTATAATGCCGGATTTATTAAGGATTGGTGGTGTAAGTGCTTGGCTAAAAACTGCATCCATTGCTGAAGTATTTCAAATATCTGTTTCATCTCATTTATACCACGAAGTTTCATAACATCTAATGCGCGTCACACCAACTGCAGGTTATTTAGAGTAGACTAGATGGTCCAACATTATTATAGAAGAACCATGTGAATTAAGTGATGGGCATGTTGTAATACCTAATAAAATAGGTACTGGAATTGAT
>CACHEH010000012.1 GCA_902578805.1 uncultured SAR116 cluster alpha proteobacterium | reverse complement strand
TAAAAGATATTGGAAATCCAGGCATTATAAGAAAACAAGCTGATATAACTATATATGAATTTTTCGATTATAATTGTGGTTATTGTAAATCAGTAGTTAAAACAATCATGGATATTTTATCTGAAGATAAAAAAGTTAATTTTATATTCGTTGAATTTCCAATTTTGTCTCAGCAATCATACATTGCTGCTAAGGTGGCCCTAGCTTCGCAAAAACAGAATATGTATAATGCATTTCATCTGTCGTTAATGAAAATAAAAGGGAGAGTTAATGAAGAAAAAGTATTCAGCACTGCAAAGGAAATAGGCTTAGATATAAATCAATTAAAAATAGACATGAATAATCCAGAGATTGAAGTACAATTGGAAAAAAATAGAGAAATTGCGAAGTTACTAGGTTTAAATGGAACCCCCGCATTTATAGTAGGTGATATTATTTATCCTGGTGCATTAAACTCAAATAATTTAAAAGAAATCATAAAAAATTTTCGGGAAAATTAACTTAACTTTATAATTAGTCTTAAAATTGACAAAAACTTTAAGTATAATAATTTAGGAGAAGGATTTTGAGTAAAAAATTATACATAATAAATGGTCCTAACTTAAATCTTCTAGGGATAAGAGAACCTGAAAAATATGGGAATATTTCTTTAGATAAAATAAATGCTTTATGTAGTGAAAAATGTAATAATCACAACCTAAAATTAAGTTTTTTTCAATCAAACATTGAAGGTGAATTAATTGATGAGATACATAAAGCTATTAATGATGGACATGGGATTATAATTAATGCAGGAGCATTAACTCACACATCTATTGGACTTCTTGACGCTTTAAATATGTTTACAGGACCTAAAATAGAATTGCATATTACCAATATTTACGCTCGTGAAAATTTTCGACATAAATCTTACATTTCACCAGTTGTAAGTGGTATAATTGCTGGATTTGGTTTTAATTCTTACCTCCACGCAATAGATGCAATCAAAAGTCTTATAAAAGACTAAATTAAAAAAAGGTATATTGATGACTAAAAAAAATATTCATAAAGAAAATTTGAGCGTAGTCCAAGAGTTTGTTAATATTCTCAACAAAGATAATTTAATGGAATTGGAATATGAAGCAGGTGACTTTAAGATTAAAGTTGTAAAACACGTGAAAACTACTTTTTCATCACCTCAAGAAACCATTGTAAGTATTCCTGATACTAAGCAGAGTAGAGATGACTCTAAATCAACTGCAAAATTAGAACAATTTACCAACAAACATCCTGGTGCAGTAAATTCTCCAATGGTTGGTACAGCCTATTCTGCACCAGAGCCTGGAAAAGATCCATTTATTAAATTAAATTCTCAGGTTTCAAAAGGTGATACATTACTCATTATTGAGGCTATGAAAGTAATGAACACAATAACTGCTTCTAAATCTGGCAAAATCGTATTTATTGGTTTTGAAGATAGCCAACCTGTAGAATTTGACCAATTGCTGGTTGTAATTGAGTAACTAAATTATGATGTTTAAAAAAATATTGATTGCAAATCGTGGTGATGTAGCGTTAAGAGTTTTAAGAGCCTGTAAAGAATTGAATATTCAAACAGTTGCTATTCATTCAACTGCTGATAGTGAGGCAATGCATGTAAGGTTAGCAGACGAAACTGTTTGTATTGGGGGGCCATCATCATCTGAATCATATTTAAACATTCCAGCTATAATAACTGCGGCACAGTTGGTAGGAGCAGATGCGATCCATCCGGGAGTAGGTTTTTTATCAGAAAATGCAGATTTTGCTGAAATCGTTGAGGCTCATAATATTGTTTTTATTGGGCCAAAACCAGAGCATATAAAATGTATGGGTGATAAAATCCAAGCAAAAATAACAGCAAAAGACTTAGGCATTCCTCTTGTTCCAGGTTCTAAAAGTGATATTGTTAATTTTGAAAATGCATTGGTTGAAGCAAAAGAAATTGGCTATCCAGTTTTAATCAAAGCTGCTTCTGGTGGAGGTGGTAGAGGCATGAAAGTAGCAATGAGTGAGATGGAGCTAGAGTCTGCGTTTTCTTCAGCTAAAGGTGAAGCAAAGGCTGCCTTTGGTGATGAACGTGTTTATATGGAGAGGTATCTTCAAAAACCAAGACATATTGAAGTTCAAATTATTGGAGATAAATTCGGCAATGCTGTTCATCTTGGTGAAAGAGAGTGCTCAATACAAAGGCGTCATCAGAAAGTTATTGAAGAAGCTCCATCACCTGCAGTAGATAACAAAACAAGAGATGAAATAGGGAGAATTGCATCCTTGGCAGTAAAAAAAATGGGTTATCTAGGATTAGGTACAATTGAGTTCTTGTATGAAGATGGTCAATTTTTTTTCATTGAAATGAACACTAGACTCCAGGTCGAACATCCAATTACAGAAGCTATTACAGGGATAGATTTAGTAAAAGAACAAATTATGATAGCCGCTGGTAAACCTTTATCTTTTAAACAGGATGATGTTAAATTTAATGGCCATGCTATTGAATGCAGAATTAATGCAGAGGATCCCAAAACTTTCATCCCCTCACCAGGAAAGATTACGCAATTCCATTCACCCTGTGGGCTAGGAATTAGAATTGAATCATGCGTATATTCTGGTTACGTAGTCCCACCATATTACGACAGTCTCATTGCAAAACTAATTGTACATGCTTCTGATAGAAAACAGTGTATTTTAAGGCTTAAGCAAGCTTTAAAAGAAATTATCATTGAACCAATTTCTACAACTATTGATTTACATAAAGATATTTTAGAAACTACTGAGATGAAAGAAGGATCATATGATATAAGGTGGTTAGAAAGTAATTTGTTAAATACCAGTTAAAATTTTTATTAGATCGATAAAATATAATTGAATATTCAAAAAAATAAAATTATTACTGCAGACCAACTCATAAGAGCTTACATGATTGGTGTATTCCCAATGTCTGATAGTAGATCAAATAAGAATTTTTTTTTTGTTGATCCAAAATTTAGAGCTGTAATTCCAATTTTTAATTTTCACGTTTCCAGAAGTCTATTACGTTTTGTAAAAAAAAAACCTTTTAAGATTTCTATGAATAAAGCTTTCCCAGATGTAATAAAATCATGTGCAACTATAAATAGAACTGAAACATGGATAAACAAAGAAATAGAAACTTTATTTATTTCTCTACACCAAATGAAGTTCGCCCATTCGATAGAGTGTTGGCAAAATAATAAGTTAATAGGTGGGATCTACGGGTTAGCAATAGGAGGTGTTTTTTTTGCAGAATCTATGTTTAGTTGTGTACCGAATGGGAGTAAAGTTGCTTTATTAAATCTTGTAGCAAGATTATGGAAAACCGGCTTTAAGATCTTAGATGTGCAGTTTTTAAATGAACATTTATTACAATTTGGAGCACACGAAATTAGTAAAAGTGAATTTCAAACTAAACTTAAAAAAGCAATTCAGTTAGATGTAGACATTCTTTCTTTTGGTAAAACAGATAATGATTTTTCTGATTGTTTATTAACCTTCTTACAAGCAAGAATTGAGATGTCATAAACTGAGTTTTCCAGTGCATTTAGTGCTGGACTAGAAGCAAACATCCAACCTTTAAATTTAAATTCTGATAACCTGTCAGAGTTATCTTTAATTCTGATATATGCCAAAGATTCAGGTTTGAAAATAGGTTTAGAAAATACACACCTTTCTACAAAAATATCTAATACGCCAAATTTATAAGTTTGTGATACATTAACTTCAAAGGTTTTAATCCTAGCCGTAATCTTATCAAGACCTTGAATGATTACTGTATTACCTTCAATCCATTGAGATGCAAATGTAATTTTTGAAGTTAATAAGAAAATAAAAGTAATTAATGAATATAAAAGATGCATTAAAAATAACCTAAATGACTTTTAACTATTTTTTACTATTTTGAAAATACAACTTTACCCAACAAATCTGTAAAACTTACAGCATCTTTAGTATCATATATAATATCGTTTGGTTTAAGAAATGTTTCAGACGACCCTGGTATTATATCCAAAAAATTACCCCCTAAAAGAGATGAAGATGTAATTCTAGCTTGTGAATCATCAGGTATTTTTATGTCATTATTAAGTTTAATATGGATCCTAGCATTATAGTCTGCTGGATCAAGATTCAAGTTAGTTATCTTTCCTACACTAATTCCCGAAATTTTGACATCATCGCCATTTTTTAAGCCTGCTGAAGAACCAAATAAAAGCGATAATTCATAACCATCTTTTTGATTTTTATCGATTGATTGCATACCTAATGTCAAAAAAAATATCGCAGTTGTTAAAACAACTGCGCCCATCAAGATTTCAACATAACTGTATCTCATATTTAGTTTTCCCAATAAATTTATACATTACAGTATATCGCATTTATAAAAATAATAAATCAACTTTATTAAATTTATTTTTTAAGAGGTTTTTTGTACCTAAAAAATAAGTAAAATTAATGAGTTAAAAAAAAAGTGAAAAAAAATAAATTATGTACTTTACGAAAGCATACTAAATAATGTATTTTAGATCTTTGTTATTACTACATCTTGTGTTTATCCACAGACTACAGTAATTTCATAAATTCACTAAATTAAATTAAATTAAGGAAAAACAAAGCATTATCGAAACAAATTTCTTATAATAACTACTTTAAAACAAGTTATCCACAGGTAGTTTTTTTAAAATGAAACAACAGATTCTAAGTATTGTTTTCTTTATTGTAAAAAAGGGAAAAAGATGAAATTTGAAAGACAATTTACAAAAAAAGGAAATGATGCATATGCAGGCATGGAATTTAAAACTACTACTAGTGAAATTAAGAATCCTGATGGTACAGTAGTATTTAGTGCACCTGATATTGAAGTACCTGCTAACTATTCTCAAGTCGCAGCGGATATTATAGCACAAAAATATTTTCGTAAAGCAGGTGTTCCTGTATATCTTAGAAAAGTAAAAGAAGTAAATGTACCAAATTGGTTGTGGCGGTCAGAACCTGATAAATCAAAATTGGATAAGATGCCAGAAGAGCAAAGATACAAGGGCGAAGAATCATCAAAGCAAGTCTTTGACAGACTAGCTGGTACATGGACATATTGGGGATGGAAAGGTAATTATTTTACAACTGAAGATGATGCAAAAACATATTTTGATGAAATGAGATTTATGCTAGCGTCTCAAATGTGTGCTCCAAATTCGCCACAATGGTTTAATACAGGTTTGCACTGGGCTTATGGCATAGATGGTCCAAGTCAAGGCCATTACTACGTTGACTTCGAAACAAAGAAACTTGTTAAGTCTCGATCTTCATATGAACATCCACAACCTCATGCCTGTTTCATTCAATCCGTGGAAGACGATCTTGTCAATGAAGGTGGAATAATGGACCTTTGGGTTAGAGAAGCCAGACTTTTCAAATATGGTTCTGGAACAGGATCAAATTTTTCTAAATTAAGAGGAAGTACTGAAGGTTTGTCAGGTGGTGGTAAGTCTTCAGGAATGATGAGTTTCTTAAGAATAGGAGACAGGGCTGCTGGTGCTATTAAATCTGGTGGTACTACAAGAAGAGCTGCAAAAATGGTTACAGTTGACATAGACCATCCTGACATCGAAGAGTACATTAACTGGAAAGTAGTTGAAGAACAAAAAGTTGCTGCCCTGGTGGCTGGCTCAAAATTAACAGCAAAAAATTTAAACTCTGTTATGGATGCATGTAATTTAGATAATTACAATGATGAAGACAGATTAAATCCAAAAATTAATAATGAACTTAAAAAAGCAATCCTAAATTGTCGTGCAGTAATGATACCTGAGAATTATATACAAAGAGTAATTCAATTCGCTGGCCAAGGGTTTAAAGAGATTGAATTTCAAACTTACGACACTGATTGGGATAGCGAAGCATATTTGACTGTATCTGGGCAGAATTCAAACAACTCAGTAAGAGTAAGTAACGATTTTTTAGAAAAAGTATCTCAAAATGGTAAATGGAATTTATTAAGACGAACTGACGGCGGTGTCCATAAAACAGTTGACGCAAAAGAGTTATGGTCAAAGATTTCTGAAGCGGCGTGGGCTTGTGCTGACCCTGGTTTACAATATGATACTACTATAAATGAATGGCATACTTGTTCTAATGCTGGTAGAATTAACGCCTCTAATCCTTGCTCTGAATATATGTTTATTGACGACACTGCTTGTAATTTAGCATCAATAAATTTATTGCAGTTTAAGAAAGATGATGCCTCATTTGATATAAAAGCATATGAGTATACAACTAGATTGTGGACATTAACTCTTGAAATTTCAGTTATGATGGCACAATTCCCTTCAAAAGAAATTGCACAAAGATCCTATGAATACAGAACACTTGGATTGGGTTACGCAAACATAGGTGGGTTGTTGATGTCTTGGGGTATCCCTTATGACAGTGACGAAGGAAGATCAATCTGTGCTGCTCTAACATCGATAATGACAGGTATATCGTACGCAACATCTGCAGAAATTGCTGGTGAATTAGGACCATTCCCAAAATATAAAGAAAATGCACATAGTATGTTGAAAGTGATAAGAAATCACAAAAGAGCATCAGAAGGGAAAACTAGAGGTTATGAGGACTTATCTATAAATCCTGTTCCTCTAATGTCTGAGAACTGTCCAGATCAAAACTTAATTACAGCGGCTAAAGATGCATGGACTAAGGCACTCTCTTTAGGTGAAAAAAATGGCTATAGAAATGCTCAAGCTACAGTCATAGCCCCAACTGGAACAATTGGATTAGTAATGGATTGTGATACTACTGGTATCGAACCTGATTTTGCCATGGTTAAGTTTAAGAAATTAGCAGGTGGCGGATATTTTAAAATTATTAATCGTGTTGTTCCTGAAGCACTTGCTCATTTGGGTTATGATACTGATCAAATTAATGACATGCAAAAATATGCTGTCGGTGCTGGAAGTTTGAAGGAGTGTCAAGCAATAAGCCATAATGCATTGATTTCAAAAGGTTTTACTGAGAGAGAAATAAAAATAATCGAAGACTCTTTAGAGTCAGCTTTTGATATTAAATTCGTATTCAATCAATTTACTCTAGGAGAAAAATTTTGTAAAAATACATTAGGTATTTCTTCTGAACAGTTAAATGATTTTAGTTTCAATATGTTGGAGTTTTTAGGTTTTACACAAGAAGAGATAGATGTGGCAAATATTCACGTTTGTGGTGCTATGACTCTCGAAGGTGCTCCTCATTTAAATAAAGAACACCTTGCAGTATTTGATTGTGCAAACGTGTGTGGACGGATAGGTAAGAGATTTTTATCGGTTGAAAGTCATATTAAAATGATGGCAGCAGCACAATCTTTTATTTCTGGAGCTATATCTAAAACAATAAATATGCCCAATGATGCCTCTATAGATGATTGTAGTGATGCCTATATGTTATCATGGAAATTAGGAATTAAGGCTAATGCATTATATAGAGATGGATCAAAATTGAGCCAACCATTAAACTCTGCACTTTTAGACGACGATGATATCGATGAGGATAATACTACTAATGAACAAGATATCACAAAAAGAACAGGTGAAGTTGTTGAGAAAATTGTTGAAAGAGTTGTTAGAGCAGAACGTGAAAAATTACCTCATAGAAGGAAAGGCTATACTCAGAAAGCAATGGTAGGTGGTCACAAAGTCTATCTTAGAACTGGTGAATATGAAAATGGAAAATTAGGCGAAATTTTCATAGATATGCATAAAGAAGGAGCAGCATTTAGATCCTTGATGAATAACTTTGCTATTGCTGTGTCAATTGGTTTGCAATATGGAGTTCCTTTAGAAGAATTTGTTGAAGCTTATACTTTTACACGCTTTGAACCTCAAGGAATGGTAACTGGTAACGATACTATTAAAATGTCAACTTCAATCCTTGATTATATTTTTAGAGAATTAGCTATATCATATTTGGATCGAAACGATCTTGGCCATGTAGGGCCAGATGATTTGGATTCGAGTACTACTGGCTCAGGTGATAACAAACCGCTATTCTCAGAAAAAGTAGCTAGTCGAGGCTTTGTAAGAAGAGAATTAAAAGTTGTATCTGGAGGTTCAAATAACATTTCAGTAATGCCGCAAACTACTTCCCTCAAAGATCAAGACGTAGAATTATCAGATGACAATGATACTACGATTACTATTGATGAAACAAAAGCTCCAAGTCTTTCTCAAGAAATAGAAGCTAAAATCAAAGGCTATGAAGGTGAAGCTTGTGGAGAGTGTGGAAATTTTACTCTAGTTAGAAATGGTACATGTATGAAGTGTAATACATGTGGTGCTACTTCGGGTTGTTCATAAATTAGGGGTTTTAAATGACTAAAGATATTAACAAACGATTAGAAGAATTAAATATACATATTGATAAGGCCAGTGCTCCAGCCGGGAGTTACATTCCATACGTAATATCAAATAACTTAGTTTTCGTATCAGGACAATTACCTTTTATTAACGGAGAATTAACCGTTAAAGGTAAAATTGGAGATAATGTCTCAATTGAAGATGGAATTCAAATGGCTGAAGCTTGCGCAATGGCTTTGCTGAGCCAATTGAAGGAAGCTTGCAATGGTGATCTAAACAAAGTTAAAAGAGTTGTTAAATTGGGAGGATTTGTAGCCTCTACACCAGACTTTACTGATCAGCCTAAGATAATAAACGGAGCATCAGACTTATTCGTTAAAATTTTTGGAGAAAAAGGAAAACACGCCAGATTTGCCGTTGGAGCACCAGCACTTCCAAGAAATGTCCCAGTAGAAATCGAAGGTATTTTTGAGATTGAAAATTAAATTATATTTTCTTAAAACCCTTTGATAATGAAAGTTGAATTAATATCGAAATTATCTGATATCAATAAAAATGATTGGGATAATCTAAATACCTATAATCATCCATTTATATCGTTTGATTTTCTGAATTCTTTGGAAGTATCAAAATCGGTTCATTCATCAACAGGCTGGAATCCTCAACACATAATAATTAAAAATACAAATCAGGAAATAATAGGAGTTTCCCCAAATTATTTAAAAATGCATTCATACGGTGAATATATTTTTGACCATTCTTGGGCAAATGCTTTTGAAAATGCTGGGGGCCAATATTATCCAAAACTAATTTGTGCAATCCCTTTTACACCTGCAACTGGACCACGAATTATGATTAATCCTGAAAATACAGACCATAAAAAAATCTTTGAATTGATAATAAAAACATATGAATTGATTGTCAGAAATAATAAGTTGAGTTCAGCACATATTAACTTTACTACAGATGATTTTAATAAAAGATTACAAAACGATAACTGGATAAAAAGAACGGGATTACAATTCCACTGGCATAACAATAATTATGAAACATTTGACGATTTTTTAAATCAACTGAAAAGTTCAAAAAGAAAAGCAATAAGGAACGAAAGAAAAAAAATTAAAAATACAAACTTAGTTATTGAAAAATTAACTGGTGAACAATTAAACGATGAAATATGGGATTCTTTTTATAATTTTTATTTAAACACAATAGACAAAAAATGGGGAGGTGCATATTTAACAAAAGAATTTTTCTATTTACTAAATAAGACAATGAAAAATAATATTTTATTAATTATAGCTAAACAAGACGAAAAAGTAGTTGCAGGTGCTTTGAATTTTATTAGTGAAAATACTCTTTATGGTAGAAATTGGGGTTCTATTGTAAATATACCTTTTTTACATTTTGAACTTTGTTATTACCAAGCGATTGAATATGCAATCGAAAAAGGAATCAAAATAGTTGAAGCAGGCGCTCAAGGTCATCACAAAATACAAAGAGGATATATTGCAAAACCAACTTACAGTAATCATTTCTTATTGAATGAATCTTTTGCAAAAGCCGTTAAAAATTTCACTAAACTCGAAGAAATAGAAGTTAACAAACAAATAAAATTTATAAATACAGAAAATTCGCCTTATTCAAGTTTTTAATTTAACTCCGCAGCATCCTTACTTTTATTTTTTGGTTCTATAATCTTTTTATTTTTGTCTTTACTAGCTGCACTTTCTGTTTTTAATGTTAATTTATCTTTTGATAAATCAACATTAACAACTCCACCATCAACTAATCTTCCAAATAATAGTTCTTCCGCCAAAGGCTTTTTTATATGTTCTTGGATCACTCTTCCTAACGGTCTGGCACCAAAAATTTTATCGTATCCTTTTGTTGCCAGCCAGTCTCTAGCTTTATCAGTTAACACTACAGATACACCTTTTTCAGAAAGTTGTGCTTCTAATTGCATTATAAATTTATCAACAACCATTCTAACAACTTCTAGTGGTAAGTATCCAAAAGGAATTATGGCATCTAATCTGTTTCGAAATTCTGGTGCAAATAACTTGTCAATTGCTTCACTATCCGCACCTTCACGATTTTCTTGATTAAATCCTATTGCTGCTTTTGAAAGCTCTTGTGCTCCTGCATTCGTAGTCATGATTAAAATAGTATTTCTAAAATCTACAGACTTACCATTATTGTCTGTTAATTTACCATGATCCATTACTTGAAGAAGTAAATTAAATAAATCTGGATGTGCTTTTTCTATCTCATCTAATAATAATACTGAATGAGGATTTTGATCAACAGCATCAGTTAAAAGGCCACCTTGATCAAAACCAACATAACCTGGAGGAGCTCCGATTAACCTTGAGACAGTATGTCTTTCCATATATTCTGACATATCAAACCTTATAAGTTTAACTCCAGTAGCTTCAGCTAACTGTTTAGCAACCTCAGTTTTTCCAACACCCGTTGGTCCAGAAAACAAGTAACAACCTACAGGTTTTTCACCTTCTCTCAAACCAGCTCTAGATAATTTTATACTTGAAACTAACTCAGAAACAGCTTTATCCTGTCCATAAACCATTCTTTTTAAATCATCTTCTAACTTTGAAAGAGCTTTTCTATCGTCTGTAGAAACATTTCTAGGTGGTATCCTTGCAATTAACGCAATAGTTTCTTCAATCTCAACCTTACCGATAATTCTCTTTCTTTTTGACTTGTTTTTCAACATTTGAGCTGCAGCAGTCTCATCTATTACGTCAATAGCTTTATCAGGTAATTTTCTATCATTTATGTATCTAGCAGATAGTTCAACAGCTGTTTTAATTGCAATATTTGTGAATTTTAAATTATGATGTTTTTCATAACGAGATTTCAAACCCATTAAGATTTTTACAGTATCTTCAACATTTGGCTCTGGAACATCAATTTTTTGAAAACGTCTTACTAATGCTCTATCTTTATCAAAATATCCTCTATATTCTTTATAAGTTGTTGAGCCTATACATTTTAATGACCCATTTTGAAGTGCTGGTTTTAGTAAATTAGATGCATCCATAGCTCCACCACTAGTTGCTCCAGCCCCGATTATGGTATGAATTTCGTCAATAAATAATATAGCATTTTCATTCTGTTCAATCTCTTTCATTACAGCCTTCAAACGCTCTTCAAAATCACCCCTGTATCTTGTACCTGCTAACAAAGCGCCCATGTCTAATGCATAAATTTCTGAATTTAATAAAACTTCAGGGACATTGCCATTTACAACTTTATCAGCTAAGCCTTCTGCTATTGCAGTTTTTCCTACGCCAGGGTCACCCACTAATAAAGGATTATTTTTTGTTCTTCTACATAAAACTTGAATAGTCCTATCTAGCTCAGATTGTCTACCTATTAGAGGGTCAACCTTGCCTTCCGCTGCTTTCTCGTTTAAATTATCTGCATATTTATCAAGAGCTTTTTCAGATTTTTTATTATCGGCATCTTCAATTTCGTTATCAGTTCCAGAAGGTGTGGTAGATTTTGAATAATTTGGATCTTTTGCCAAACCATGACTTATAAAACTAACTGCATCAAGACGTTTCATATCTTGCTTCTGAAGTAGGTAAACTGCATAACAATCTCTTTCAGAAAATATAGCTACTAAGATATTTGCTCCTGTTGCTTCGCTTCTGCCTGAGGATTGAGTATGAATTACAGCTCTTTGAACAACTCTTTGAAAACCTGCTGTTGGTTGAGTGTCTGCTTCTTTATCTGATGTAACAATTGCCTTCAATTCTTCTTTTAAATATCTATCTAAGTCTTCTTCTAATAATTTTACATTCACTGAACATGCTTTTAAGACTTCGATAGCGTCTTGATCTTTTAACAAAGCAGAAAGCAAGTGCTCTAATGTTGCAAACTCATGCTTTAATGATGAAGCATTTGTCATCGCTCGTCTAAGTGTTTCTTCTAAGGATTTAGATAGCATAGTTATTCCTTTTCTAATTGAACTTGTAAAGGATGCTCATATTTACGGGCATAGTTCATTACTTGCATCGCTTTTGTTTCTGCTAAATCATATGCATAAATTCCACAAACACCAACTCCACGTTGATGAACATGAAGCATTATTTGTGTTGCCTCTTCTCTATTTTTCTGAAAAAATTTTTCAAGTACTTCTATAACAAACTCCATTGGAGTATAATCATCATTCATCATTAATACCCTATATAGTGGTGGAGTCTTTGTTTTTGGCTTTACGGCTAATTTTACGTTTCCTTCAACATCATCCTTATTGTCTTTATCTTCACTCATAGTGATTGTAGGTATAATATTTAGATCAAGATCCTCGAAATTTATATATTTTCTATTATTGAACAACTTCTTTAGTATTCCTTTTTTGATGTAATTTACTTTAATAATATAAGAACGAAGGATAGGTTCGACAAGTTTAAGTTAATTTTTTTTAATACACTCTTTCATAATTGTTGCTTGTAATCTATACTAAATATAGTGTTTTATTTGAAAAATAATCTAAATGATGTGTTTCTTTTGATTTTCAGATTATAATTTTTTAACTTTTACGCTAATAAAAATCTTTAAATTAATTTTTTTGGATTAAAAATTGCTTAAAAATTGTACTAAGATGTCAAATTGTCAGAAAATCTTTTTGTTTCAAAAAAACTATTCAATGCGTTTAATAAAATTAATTTTAAATTCTGTATTTATTTTATTTTTTATCACCATAGCTCCATCTGCTAAAGCTAAGTATGCCTCTTTTATCATAAATGAGAATACTAAACGTATTTACCATAATACTAATGCAGATACACGAAACTACCCTGCCTCTTTAACAAAAATTATGACTTTGTACATGGTATTTGATTCTTTAAAAAACAAAAAAATTTCTATGAATACTAAGTTTAAGATTTCCAAACGTGCAGCTAGACAACCACCATCTAAATTAAATCTTTCTGCTGGTTCTAATATTACAGTTAAAAATGCTATTTTGGCTTTAATTACTAAATCAGCCAATGATGTAGCAACAGTTGTTGCTGAAAACCTTGGAAAATCTGAAAGAAGTTTTGCTAGACTAATGACAAGGAAAGCTAGAAAATTGGGTATGACACGTACAACCTTCAAAAATGCTTCAGGTTTACCTAATAGGGGACAATTATCTACAGCCAGAGATATGGCAATCCTGGGAATAGCTATTAGAAAAAACCACCCTATTTTTTTTAAATTATTCAAAACTAAATCTTTTGTTTATAAAGGAATCAAATATACCAATCATAATAATCTGCTAAGTAGCTACTCTGGAACGGACGGTATTAAGACTGGTTATACAAATGCCTCTGGATTTAATCTTGTCGCTTCGGTTGAAAGAAACGGACAAAGAATTATTGGTGTTGTTTTTGGTGGGAAAAAGGCCAGATCACGTGATAAACATATGATAAGTTTATTAAATAAATACTTTAAAACTAGTCCTTCTAAACCGCTTGTTAGAATAGCAAAACCTTCAGAAATGCCTAAAGTTCGTCCTAAAATTATTGTTGCAGAAAAAAATGTAAAAAGTTTTAAAATACCACCTAAAACTAACAAAACTCTATACTCTGAAAACGTTCAAGATGACTGGTTTGTGCAAATTGGTGCTTTCAAGAATAGATTAAATGCTCATAAAGCAGCTCGTAATGCCAGAAATATTGTTCCAGAACAACTTGGTAATTTACCTGCTTCATTGAGTAAAATAACTAAAACTAACAATTCAAATAATAATCTAGAATATTTGTGGAGAGTTCGTTTTATCGAACTTGCGGAAAATCAAGCACGCTCAGTTTGTGCAGAACTTTGGTCTTCTGGTCTGAGTTGTATTCCACTACCTTCAAATAATAAATCCTAGTGCAAATACTTCTTTAGGATACTCTTAATATGTCAGCCCAATTTGTAGTATAAAAAGGAGATCTATAAAAAGATCGCATTCTCCATTTATCCTTTTCTATTTGCTTTCTTTCTGAGTGTTTTACTACCCCTTGAGAACCATAAAATAATGTCATTTTCCCCATTTTAGTATTTATATCATCTAATATTTTCATGTGAATATCAGATGTATTAGCAATATTTTTATGATTTTTATTATATGTAAACAAGTTATCCTGAATAATATAATCATTATTTGTGACGTCTTTTTTTCTTTGTTTTAAATCAAGTAATATGACTCCAATTTTCTTATAATTATAGTTTGGACGATAAAGTCTGTCTAACACCTTAAACGCTTTTTTCATTATAATATTTGTATTATCTGTTAGATCATCAAAGGGTAATATTCCACTATTATTATATTGTAAATCCTTTTTTCTAAAACGATTGGTATTAATAAAAACACAAATTTCACCACATAAGCTGTCTTGACTTCTAAGCTTCTCAGCTGCTCTTGCTACATGGTTTGCTAATGCTTGTTTGAGATTATATTTATCATCAATCATATGGCCAAAAGATCTAGAAACAGTAATAGATTTTTTATCCACTATATTCTCTAGAGAAAGACAAGAATTTCCTCTTAATTCATAAACCATACGTTCACCTACAACTGATACTAATTTTCTGATCTGACGAGGATCTGATTGCTGTAACTCGAACGGATTATTAATTCCTATCGATTTTAAGCGATTTGCCCATCCTTTAGAGATCCCCCAAATATCTTCTAATTTAATCTCACTTAGTATATTTCTTAAATGTTCAGACATTGTTAAAACATACACACCCTTGGGCGAATGTTTCTTAGCCATTTTATTTGCTAATTTTGCTAATGTTTTAGTAGGCCCTACTCCAATTGAAACGGGTATACCCGTCCACTGATAAACAAATTGTCTAATTTCAAACATTTTGTCAGAAATAGTTTTTTCATTAAATTTTCTTAAATCAAGGAATGCTTCATCAATAGAATATATTTCCATATCAGGTACAAAATAATTTAATGAGCTCATTACCCTAGAAGACATATCTCCATACAAAGTATAGTTTGAGGAATATATGAATATTTTATTCTTCTCTATTAGTGTTTTGTATAGGTGTAATGGGGCCCCCATTGGTATTCCTAAAGATTTTGCTTCATTAGATCTAGCAATGATACACCCATCATTATTAGATAACACTACAACTGGCTTATTTCTCAATAAGGGATTAAAAACTCTTTCGCAAGAAACATAAAAATTGTTACAGTCAACTAGTCCATACATATTACAAAAAATGAACCGAACTAGTCACTACCCCCCAAATTTCCATATTCATATGGTCTTCAATTTCAATTGGTTTATATAAATTATTCTCTGGCATCAATATTATTTTTCCAGATCGCTTATATAGTCTTTTAACTGTCATTTGTCCATCCAAGACAGCTATAATCACTTTTCCATGTGAAGGTTTAATACTCCTGTCAACAACCAAGATATCATTATCACTTATACCAGCATTAATCATTGAGTCACCGTTAACACGAACAAAAAATGTTGCAGCGGGACGTTTGATTAAATGACTATTTAAATCTAAACTCTTCTCTAGGTTATCATCCGCAGGAGAAGGAAAGCCGGCTGATACTTTGGAGCTATAAAGAGGAAAATTTTGAGGGCGATCTAAACATGGCCTAAATACTTCTAATTTGTCTAACATCTTATAGTGTCCATTTTGGGCTAAAATTCTTTTAGTTACTTCCAAATTTAAATTAATCATTATATCATTCCAAATATTTTGTTCATGTTTTGTTCTTATACAAATCCAATAAAAAGTCAACTATTAAAAATAAAATTAAATAAAAATTATAATAAAAAATAGATGAAGAGGTTTAAAATCTATTGGAATATTAACGATCTTTCAATTTTTCAATTAAACTGTCTAAATCATGATCGACTTGCTCATCAAAACCATTTTTAGACGAAAAATAGGCTAAAGACATTAGGCCAGAACCTAACAAAATAGTAAAAAAAGCACCAACAAAGATTGCTATTTTCCCATTATAACTAATTGTAACGTCTGACATTTGTAACCATAAATTAATTGCAAATATTGTTATTAATATCACAGTAGATATAGCTAGAATAATTAAAAATAAAGTATTTTTCATATTACATATATATTAGTAAATTAAAAACAAGTCTACCAATATTATCTGAGGGGCATTTCTGATTTAACTAATTGTTCCCAATATGCAATACCTAAAGGTAAAATATCGTCATTAAAATCATACTTACTATTATGTAGCATACAACCTGACTTCCCTTCACCTGCTCCCAACCATATGTATGATCCAGGAATTTTTTCTAACATATAAGCGAAATCTTCAGCACCCATAGAGGGTGCCATATTAGTTTTAACCGCATCTTTACCAAATAAATTTGATGAAACTTTAATTGCTTTTTTACTAGATTCAATGTCATTTATTGTTACAGGATAACCTTTAATAACAGATACATTAGCTGAACAACCATAAGCTATTGCTGTAGCCTCACAAATTTCTATAAACTGTTTATGAACATTTATTCTAGTATCTGTGTTAACAGTTCTAATAGTACCAATAAAATTTGCTTTTTGTGGTATAATGTTAAATCCAGAACCTGCATTAATTTGAGTTACAGAAATCACAACTGCATCAAGGGGATTCTGTTTTCGAGAAACTATCTGTTGCACAGCCTGAACAATAGCAGTAACAGCTAAAACTGGATCATTTGTTGCTTGAGGCATTGCAGCATGCCCACCGTTTCCATTTATAGTAACTTCAAATTTGTCTGCTGCTGCCATAACAGATCCTTTATGAACAGCGACACTTCCTTCACTCATACCTGGCCAATTGTGCATACCCCAAACACTATCCATAGGAAATTGTTGAAATAAGCCATCCTCTATCATGGCAAGTCCACCACCTCCACCTTCTTCTGCAGGTTGGAATATAAAATACACAGTTCCATCAAAATCCTTTTTCGAAGATAATAATTTAGCTGCTCCAAGCAGCATGGCTGTATGACCGTCATGACCACATGCATGCATACGGCCATCAAACTTTGATTTATAAGAGAAATCATTTTCTTCAGTCATTGGCAAGGCGTCCATATCAGCTCTTAATCCGATAGCTTTATTTCCTCCCCCACCAAAACTAGCATTAGCTCCCTTTAAAACTCCAACAACACCTGTTTTAGCTATACCCCTGTGAACCTCCAAACCAAAAGATTCTAGTTTCTCGGCAACAAAATTAGATGTCCACTCCTCCTCATAGCCAAGCTCTGGATGTGCATGCAGCTCATGCCTCCACTTTTTTATTTCAGGAAAAATATTAATAATTTCATTTGATATTTTCATGTGGCTCTCCTTGAAATCATTATAAATACTCTTAAAACAAAAGGTCAACTTTCTAATCATTGAGCTACCGTATAGGTAGTTAATGTGCTAACTTGTTGAAACTTAGTATTAAAATCTACAAATCAGTCTTTTCAACAATAATTTTTTGGAATTTGGTGAATATGAAACGAATAAATATTCTTCCTGAGAACAACTTACAAAAATTTATGTTTATTTTTTTACCCTTCGCTTGTGGGTATTTTTTATCTTATCTTTATCGGTCAACCAATGCCGTTCTTGCCCCATATCTAAGTAATGACTTAAACTTGAATGCAGAACAACTAGGCTTAATTACATCTGCATATTTTTTAACATTTGGTTTGTTTCAGTTACCTTTGGGAGTATTACTTGATAAGTTTGGTGCTAGAAAAATTCAAAGTATTCTATTTTTAGTTGCTGCAACAGGAGCTATATTATTTAGCTTTGGAAATAATGTTTGGTCACTAGTTATAGCTCGTGGATTAATTGGACTAGGTGTTTCTGGTGCTTTAATGGGAGCATTTAAAGCTTTTGCTGTTTGGTTTCCTAAAGAAAGACTTCCACTTTTAATAGGTCTATTTATGTCAGCAGGTGGAATGGGTGCTATTGTAGCATCAACACCTTTGGAAATGGCTATGCAAATAACTGATTGGAGAGGAGTTTATTTATTTCTTGGAATAATTACAATTTTTATTGGATTTTTAATATTCTTTGTAGTTCCAGAAAAAAAAGAAAATGCCAATAATGAAGAAACATTACCTATTTTGAAAGTATTAAAAGAAATTTATACAAGCTATGCTTTTTGGAGAATTGGTCCATTATCTGGAATTGCAGGAGGTACTGGTCTAGCTATATTAGGACTGTGGGCAGGTCCTTGGCTAGCTGACATTGGTAAGTTTAATAAAGTTGAAATTGCTAATATTCTCTTTATTTCAACAATAATGATGACCATTGGCACAACATCTTTAGGAATAATCACAGACTACTTAAGAAAATTCAACATATCTCCTGTTGGTGTTATGGGAGGCGCTGTACTATTTTTTATAATTCCATTTACAATAATTACGTTTGGATTAATGCCAAAAGCAATATGGCCATGGGTTATCTTAAGTATAACATCATTAGCAGCCACATTAGCTTATGCTGGACTTAGTCAACATTTTCCTAACAGCTATGCTGCTCGTGCGTCGACTGCTATAAATTTGATATGTTTTTTAATGGCTTTCATAGCTCAATATGCAATTGGTTTTATAATGCAGATGGTCGAACCAGGGAAACAAAGTGGATATTCAATAAAGGCATATCAAGCGGGTTTTGGTTTATTTTTAGTTTTGTTAGTTATTTGTTATGTTATTTTTTTGTTGATGAGCCTGATAGAAATAAAGAATAGGAAAAAAATTACGGGTAATGACGTTTAGAAATCCATTCATTTTTTACATTAGTAGGTTTTAAAATAAATCTATCATGCAACCTAAACTCACCATCTTGCCAAAACTCAAACTCTTCTGGTTTTAAGGCAAAACCACCCCAAAAACTTGGACGCGGGATATCACCGTCATCGTATTTTTCTTCGAGTAATTTCACTTGTTGCATTAAAAGTTCCCTAGATTCTAATTCTCTTGATTGTTTTGAGGCCCAAGCACCAATTCGACTGCCTTTTGAACGAGATTGATAATATTTGTCAGAAGTTTCACTAGAAACTTTTTTCAGATTCCCAACTAACCTTACTTGACGATTTAAACTTTTCCAATAAAAGCAGATAGCACCTTTTTCCGTTTGAATGATTTCTCTAGATTTACGGCTTTCGTAGTTTGTATAAAAAACAAAATTCCCATCAATAATGTCTTTTAACAAGACAGTTCTTACTGAGGGCATACCGTCTTTGGATACTGTAGCTAATTGCATAGCATTGGGATCTCTGATTTCTTTTTCTTCTGCTTCAGATAACCATTTTTTGAACAATTGAATTGGATCTACAATTTTTTCTAATTCCAACAAAGATCTCCATATCATTATTTAATTATTTAGTACTAATTTTGCCATATTTTATAGATATATGTGTATTATGTTTAAAATTAAAAGATTAATGTGAGGTATTAATGCTTAAAAATTTCTTATTATTTGGATCCTTAATGTTACTTACATGTAACGCTCACTCCAAAACTAATTTTTATCAAGTCACTGGATCTGTTTCTTCGGTTGAAGTGCTGAAAACATATTCCACACAAAAAGTACCAAGAAATGAGAAAAGATGCTCAATTCAAAGGGTACCCGTAAATCAAGAGGCCAATAAATTTGGAGCAGACAATTTCATTGGGGCTTTAATTGGTGGCGCTATTGGCAATAGACTTGGTGAAGGTGGTGGCAAATCTGGTGCCACGGCTTTAGGAGCCCTTATAGGGTCAGAAGTTGTTAGAAATGAAAAAGCGGAAGCAAATCAAAACTTTGTTGAAAAAGAGGTTTGTCGTGTCCAAAAAGTCATACATACTGAAACTGTAGAGCAAATTAGTGGGTATAAATTAATTATAAATGTAGATGGAGAAACCATCTCTATGAATAGCAATAGATCATATAACCCTGGAGATTTGATTACTTTAACAAAAAAAATTAGTTATTCTCTTAATTAAGTTTCAAATTAATAATAGTTAAATATTTTAAAATGTTATAATTAATTATATGATATTATAGATTAACCTTATTTTAACTTTAAAGCACTATTTTTAGACCGGGAATATGAGACGATGGAAAAAAACCACAGTGACGGGATCATGCATGGCAAACGTGGCATTGTTATGGGAGTAGCTAATGATAGGTCTATTGCTTGGGGTATTGCTGATGCAATTTCAAAACAAGGGGCAAAAATAGCATTTACATACCAAGGTGAAGCATTACAAAAAAGAGTTAGTCCACTTGCCGCATCTGTTGGTTCTGATATTGTTATACCCTGCGACGTCTCAAGTGATAAAGAAATTGACAAAACATTTAATTTGCTCAAAGAAAAATGGAACAGCATTGATTTTTTGGTTCATGCAATAGCATACTCCGATAAAGAAGAATTAAAAGGTGAGTATATTGATACAACAAGAGAAAACTTTTATCAAACAATGGACATATCTGTGTATTCGTTTACTGCAGTTGCACAAAGAGCTGCTAAAATGATGCCAAATGGCGGATCTATGATGACACTCACATATTACGGAGCAGAAAAAGTTATGCCTCATTATAACGTAATGGGTGTTGCTAAGGCTGCACTTGAATCTTCAGTAAGATATTTAGCTGCAGATCTAGGAGATAGTAAAATTAGAGTCAATAGTTTATCTGCAGGTCCTATAAAAACACTTGCTGCTAGTGGTATAGGTGATTTCAGATATATTCTTAAATGGAATCAATATAATTCTCCACTTCGTAGAAATGTTACTTTAGATGATGTTGGTGGATGTGGTGTTTATCTTTTATCTGATCTGTCAGCAGGAGTGACTGGTGAGACACATCACGTTGATTGTGGTTATCATGTTGTAGGCATGAAAGCTATTGACGCACCAGATATGTCTCCAGAAAAAAAAGAAATTTAAATTACTAAAATTTTTCTAATTGAAAGAATTTAAATGGCAAGCAACTCTTTTGGACATATTTTTAAATTTACTAGCTTTGGCGAGAGTCACGGAAAAGCGATTGGATGCATAGTGGATGGAGTACCACCTTTAATTCCTATAAATGAAGAAGATATTCAAATTTACTTAGATAGGAGAAAACCTGGTCAATCTAAATTTGTTACACAAAGAAAAGAAAATGATATTGTAGAGATTCTTTCTGGAACCTTTGAGGGGAAAACTACAGGTCACCCAATTGCTCTTAACATCAAAAATGAAGATCAAAGAAGTAAAGATTATTCTGAAATTTCTAATCAATTTAGACCAGGACATGCAGACATTACATATCAGAACAAATATGGAATAAGAGATTATAGAGGCGGAGGTAGATCTAGTGCAAGAGAAACAGCTGTTCGAGTTGCAGCAGGCGCAATTGCATTTAAGGTATTAGAAAAGAAGTTAAAAAAATCTATCAAAATTAGAGCCAGTGTAATTCAATTAGGACCAAATAAAATCAATCGTGAAAATTTTGACTGGAATGAGGTTAATAAAAACCCTTTTTTTTGTGGAGATCCAAAAGCAGCTAAAGAATGGGAAATATGGTTAGGCAATCTTAGAAAGAATGGTAATAGCGCTGGTGCAATAATTGAAGTTGTTGCTGAAAATGTTCCGAGAGGGTTAGGAAGTCCAGTCTATAAAAAATTAGATAGTCAAATTGCAGAGGCTTTAATGAGCATAAATGCCGTTAAAGGCGTTGAAATTGGCTCTGGTTTTGACTTAGCATCTCTAACAGGTAGTGAAGCCAACGATGAAATTTATCCTGACAATAAAGGAGATTATTATTTTGGCTCTAATCACTCTGGGGGAATATTAGGAGGCATTTCTTCTGGGGAACCAATAATAGCTAAATTTATTGTTAAACCTACGAGTTCTATTTTAACAGAAAAGAATTCTATAAATTTACAAAATGAACCTATTAAAATTAAGACAAAGGGCAGGCATGATCCCTGCGTTGGAATTAGAGCAGTTCCCGTAGCAGAAGCGATGATAGCAATAACTATCTTGGATCAATTGTTAGAGCATGAAAGTCAAATTGGACAGATTGAATAAAAGATTTTAATTAATTAATTTTTTGTGGATACAATTAAAAATTCTTTGTTTCCACTAGGGCCTAAAATAGGGCTTTCTATAACTCCTAAAACATTCATTTTCATTTCAAATTCTATCCATTTATTTATATCACTGATTACCGCTTCATGCAGATTAGAATCTCTTACTACTCCACCCTTGCCAACAAGACCTTTACCGACTTCAAATTGGGGTTTTATTAATGCTACTAACCATCCATGAGATTTTAAAAGTCCAAGTCCTGAAGGCAAAACTTTCTTCAAAGATATAAAAGATGCATCACAAACCAAAGCATCTAGGGGGTCTTGAATAATTTCATCTGTTAAATATCGGGCATTTATCTTTTCTCTAACTATAACTCTTTCATCTTGTCTCAATTTCCAGTCTAATTGCCCATATCCAACATCTACTGCATAAATTTTACTAGCTCCATTTGCTAACAAAACATCCGTAAAACCTCCTGTACTTGCACCAATATCAAGAGCTATAATAGACTTACAGTCTAAATTAAATTCTAATATCGCTTTATTTAATTTGACACCTCCCCTAGACACCCATGGATATGCTTTACCTTTTATCTCAATTTTTGAATTTTGTGGTACTTGCTGTCCAGCCTTTTCAACTCGCTTATTATCAGCGAATACATTTCCAGTCATAAGAATGGAATTGGCTTGCTCTCTGCTTCTAGCATAGCCTTTTAAAACCATAAGTTTATCTATTCGTTGTTTACTTATTTTAAGGATCCTAAAATATTTTTTAAAATTTATTTAGCAATAGTTTTATTTTTTATATTCACCAATGATATCATTTTAGAAACGACCTTCATCAGGCCATCTGTATCTAAACCTGCTTTTGCTAATTGTTCATTTTGTGAGGCATGATCTTGGAAATTATCTGGCATAGTTAAACATTTAATTTCTTTATCATGCTTATTAAGAAGATCATTACATGATAAAAAATGTAAACAGTGAGAACTAAATCCTCCTGCTGAACCTTCTTCTATTATTATAAGTTTTTGATGTTCGTTCCATAATTTTTCAAGTAATTCAGTATCAATTGGTTTTGCAAAACGTGCGTCAGCAACGGTTATTTCTAATTTATCTTGTGATAAATAATCCGCAACTTTCAAGGCGGCACCAACCCTCGTACCTAAGGCAAGAATTGCCAAATCCTTTCCTCTTTTTATTATTCTTCCTTTACCAATTTTAACATCTTGAACAATATTCGTAATATCGACACCTTCCCCTTCACCTCTGGGATATCTACAAAAAATTGGACCATCACTATATATCGAAGCAGTCATAACCATTTTTGCCAACTCTGCTTCATCACTTGGCGCCATTACAACTACATTTGGTAAACAACAAAGGTACGCTAAATCAAATGAACCTGAATGAGTAGCTCCGTCGGCCCCGACATATCCTGCCCTATCAAGCATAAACCTTACAGGCAGATTCTGTATTACAACGTCATGAATTATTTGATCATAGGCTCTTTGTAAAAAAGTTGAATAAATAGCTACAAATGGTTTTAAACCCTCTGAAGCCATTCCAGCAGCAAACGTTACAGCATGTTGTTCTGCAATTCCTACGTCATAAAATCTATCTTCAAACTTTTCTGCAAATTTATTTAATCCTGTTCCTGAAGGCATAGCGGCAGTTATAGCTAAAATTTTCTTGTCCTTTGCAGCAATTTTACATAAGGTTTCTGAAAAGATATTAGTATAAGTAGGTGCGTTAGATGTTGATTTAACTGAGTTACCAGTAATGATGTTAAATTCAGATACAGCATGGTATTTTTCGTGAGAACCCTTAGAAAATGGATGACCTCTTCCCTTTTCTGTTACCACATGTAGCAATATTGGTTTATCTTGAGATCCATTTTTTAAATTTTGTAATATTTTAACCATGGATTTGACATCATGACCGTCTATTGGACCTAGGTAATTCATACCCATCTGACTAAAAATAGTACCTTCTGCGTTACCTAAAAAATTTCTTGCTATACTTTCAGCTCTTTTGGCTGTTTCACCAATTTCTTTAGGAAAAAGGTTAACCATTTGTTTAGCAATTTCTCTTACGTTATTGAATGGTCGACTAGATACTACATCAGATAAATACTTGCTTAGGGCACCCACCGCTGGCGCTATAGACATATCATTATCATTTAAAATAATTAATAAATTAGTCTTAAGAGCTCCTGCATTATTTAATGCTTCATACGCCATTCCGGCACTCATTGCACCATCACCAATAACAGCAATTACATTATTAGATTTGCCAAGTTTGTCTCTTGCAATAGCCATTCCTAAAGCAGCAGAAATTGATGTTGAAGAATGACCTGCACCAAAAGGATCAAAAATAGACTCTGTTCGCTTTGTAAATCCTGAAAGTCCCCTAGATTTTCTAAGAGTAGACATTTGCTGTCTTCTATTGGTTAAAATTTTATGAGGATATGCTTGATGTCCAACATCCCAAATTAATCTATCATCCGGTGTATCAAAAACATAATGGATTGCAATAGCTAGCTCAACAACACCTAAACCTGCGCCTAAATGACCTCCTGTTTTAGAAACAATATCAATCATATCAGTGCGCAATTCTGAAGAAAGTTGATCAAGATCCTCTATTTTGAGAAATTTGAGGTCATTCGGATTGTTTACCTTATCGAGTAATGGTGTGGTAACAGATTTTGTTTTTCTATCTTTAATTGCCATGTATTAACTTAAACCTAAAATAACAAACTTGAAATTATTTATTTCTATTTACAGTATATTTAGCTAAAGATACAAGATTTTCTGATTCTTGTTTAAAATTTTGAATGAAATTTATGGCTTTTCTAGATGATACTAAGGCTCGTTCTAAAGCTTTTTCTTTACCTAAAATTGTTACAAAATTGGGTATTTCATTTTTAGCATCTTGTCTTATAGGTTTTCCCATAGACACCTCATTTCCTTCAAAATCAAGCAAATCATCTGCAATTTGAAAAGCTAAACCGATATGATTAGCATAATTAATTAGATTACTTTTTTGATCTTCACTTGCATTTAATAAAATTGAGGCCACATGAGAACAACAAGATATTAATGCGCCTGTTTTATGATTTTGAATCCACTCTATTTTATCTAAATCGATAGATTTGTGTTTTGCAAAGTCCATATCTGCTTGTTGGCCACCAACCATACCATTTGGTCCAATAGCTTTAGCTAAGACAAAACAAATCTCAGACCTCTTTACTGAATTAGTAATAAAATTTCTATCACCTATTATTTGGAAAGCCCAACTTAGTAGCCCATCTCCAGCTAATATCGCAGTGTGATCATTAAACTTTACATGATTAGATTCCTTTCCTCTTCTGAAAGGAGAATTATCCATAGCTGGCAAATCATCATGAATTAATGAATAAGAATGAATTGCTTCGATTGCTGATCCAACAGCAATTAATTCATTATATTTAGATTTAGAAAGAGTTTTATTATTAATAGCACAAATAAAACGACCAGATTCCATAACTAAATAAGCCCTTATTTTTTTTCCGCCACTAATTGAAGAATATCTCATTGCTTCAAAGAGTTTAGAATTTAAACCATTTCCAGATGGTAAATAACTCTCTAAGAAACTATCGATTTCTTGTGAGTTTTTTTCAAGCTTATTTTGAAATTCAATCATCTAATTATCCAAATTAAATTTATGATAAATTAATCAGAATTAAGAGATGATGACTTTTCTGGAATTGTGTCAATATTATCTAATGACTGTATAGTATCAATTTTCATTTTTGCTTCATGGAGCTTTTTTTGACAATAATCTTTTAATTTTGAACCTCTATCGTATGCAGCTATTGCTTCTTCAAGCGAAACATCTCCTCTATCAAGACCATCTACAAGCTCTTCTAATTCCTTCATAGCTTCTTCAAAAGTTAATTTTTCAAATTCTTTATTACTCATAATTAATAAGAACTACCTTAATTTATATTATAGAAAGTTAACCTTTCAAAATAATTTAATCAATAGTTTACTTGATCATTTGAAGAGCATTTATTAATTTTTTACTGATATTAGTTTCAAAACCTGAATGACCTGCGTCATCCACAATTTCAATTCTTGAACCATTCCAACAATTAGCAAGTTTTAGTGCCGTGAACGGAGGGCAAATTACATCATGCCTGCCCTGTACAATGAAGGATTTCAAATTAGAAATTTTATGTAAGTTATTAATAATATAGTTATCTTCTATAAAACAATTATTCATAAAATAGTGAGTTTCTATTTTTGAAATTGCAAGAGCATGCTCACCAGAAATAGGTCGAGACAGATAATTAAGAGAGGAACAAGAGTTTTCATATTCAGCCCAAGAAGATGCAGCTTTTAGATTTTGTGATCTATTATTATTGTGAAGTTGAGTATAGAACCATTCAAGAATATTATTTCTATTATTTTGTGGAACAGATGATATAAATTTATTATAAGCTTCTGGAAAAAATTTTTTTATATCATATAAGAACCAATTTATCTCAATTTTAGTGCCTAAAAAAATTCCTCTCAAAATAAAACCCATACACCTGTTAGGAAATTCAATACCATATAATAACGCTAAAGTGCTTCCCCATGATCCTCCAAAAAGATACCACTTGTCTATCTTTAATGACTTTCTTAAATCTTCAATATCTGAAATCAAAAGTTGGGTACTATTATAATTCGTTTCAGCGTAAGGAATACTTTTACCAGAGCCTCTTTGATCAAAAAAAATTACTCTAAAAATATTTGAATCAAAAAAACTTTTATGAGAGTTTGAAAATCCTGCTCCTGGTCCACCATGCAAAAAAAGTATGGGTATACCTTTGGGATTACCATATTGTTCAAAATATATTGAGTGTCCATTCCCAACTTTTAAATAATCCATATCATAAGATGGCAGACAATCAAAAAAAAAATCAGATTTATTATTTAAACTTAACATTTATTTAAATCTAATAACAAATCTATTAAGCTGCTTCCTCAGCATTGTCATCAATTATTTTTTCTAATTTTACAACAGCACTTTCTTTGTCAGTATTATCAACAGCTGCAAATTCACTTGCTAAACGCTCTAAAGCAGCTTGATACATTTGTCTTTCAGAGTAGGATTGTTCACCTTGATCATCTTTTCTATACAAATCCCTAACGACCTCTGCGATCGATACTAAACTTCCAGAATTAATTTTTGTTTCATATTCTTGCGCTCGTCTTGACCACATAGTCTTTTTAACTTTTGCTTTGCCTTTTAAAGTAACAATTGCTTCTTCCATCTGTACTTTACTTGATAATGTTCTTAGCCCTGATTCGGTTGCTTTAGACAATGGTACCCTAAGGGTCATTCTCTCATGTTCAAATCTTATTATTAGTAATTCTAGTTCAATATCTTCAACTTTACGGTTTTCTGTTCCAATGATTTTACCAACACCATGACTGGGGTAAACTACAAAATCACCAGGTATAAACGAGCTAACTAAGCTTTGATCTTTTGACAATTTAATCACCTATCGTATAATATTTACATTGTAATTTAATACTGAAATTTAAGAAACGGATTTATATCACAAAAAAACATAAAACACCAGCTAGAAGATAATTATGTTTAAGGTACTATATAATTCCAGGTTTTTTGGAACCATATTTTTGAAATTTGCCTTCTTCATCAGTGTATTTTTCGAAATCAGGCAAAGGATCAATTTTCATTGTAATATTTGGCCAAATCTCTGACATCTCTCTATTATATTCTAACCATTCATCAGCTCCAGGATCTGAGTCCGATTGAATAGCATCTACAGGACATTCTGGTTCACAAACTCCGCAATCAATACATTCGTCTGGATGAATAACTATAGTATTCTCACCAAGATAAAAACAATCTACAGGGCAAACCTCCACACAATCAGTATGCCTACAGTTTATACATTTATCATTTACTATATAAGTCATATAAATCTCAAAAATCTATATGTATTTAAACCACAAAAATTGTCATTACAAGCATAGATTGAGTATATTTTTAATCTCTACCCATCAACCTATCTGTTTGACGCCTTTCTCGTTTTGTAGGACGACCAACTCTTTCAACAAACTTCACATCAAGTTTAAGACTTTCCTTTTTTGTAACACTTTCAATAGGAGTAATGTCTTCATAGAAATTTAATGATTCTGAATAGGGACCTCTTCTATTGGGTATGTCCAATACTTTCAATACCTTTATATTATCGTTAATTGTTATTGTTAATACGTCACCTATCGAAATCATTTTATGGGGTTTCTGAGTAACTTGTCCTGATATACGTAACCTATTGGTTAATATAAATTTTGTTGCTAAGCTTCTACTTTTAAATATCCGGATATAATATAAGTAAATATCAAGCCTAAGATTTTTTTTTTCTAAAATATTAGTTATCATTTCATTTTTTAATTTTTATAGATTTTAAAATTGCAAATGGTGATAAAGGATCTGGTGATTTTTCTATATTTTTTGTTTTTGAAAATTTTTTGACTTTCTTATCTTTACTTTTCTCAGTTTTTTTATGGAATGTTTTGACTTTAGGTTTGAAAGCCTTCCTTTTTTTTTCAAAAATAATAATTGGGACTTGGTCAGCTAAAGTTGAAGTTTCTTCACCACACTTTGAGTAACCTAAATCATAGAGAATTTCTTCCATTTGAATTTTTGTTGCACCTGCAATTGATAACATGGTCTCATTAATCCTAAATTGACCATTTCTAGCTTCTATCCTAATTAAGGCTGACAATCTCTCGGCAATGTCGGCTCTAAGTGCCAAATTCCCAAGAGGCACAAAACCTAAAGCCCTGTAAAACTCTTTTTTAACATTTGGTAAAATTGTTATGCTCACACGTCCATCAGGTGGGAAAGCATCTTTTGGAAAATTTTGATTATGAACAGACCATAATAAAGCTCTTAATTTTATTGCGGCTGGCTTCAGGAGATTAGGTAAATAAATAGTTTCAACACCTAATCTTAGTCCTAATCTTGCTAAATTTCTTTTGTCAGCTTCTGACAAGTTAACTGTCGACATTGATAAATTATTGATTTGCGCTGAACCTAATCCTTCATAAACTTGATATGCAATGCCAAGAGCTTTCCCAGAAATACTCTCACTAAGCTTTTTATCGTCATCATTTGTTGTTAATGAAACATTATGATGTTTTTCACTTTCACTTTTTTGCTGCTGAAAATTTAAAACAGGTTTTTTTAGATTAATTGCTTCAGATAAAATATTTTCTATGTTCCCCTCAACTGCCTCGTTTACTCTAATTTCTATTTGCTTAATCTGTTCGTCAGATAAAAATTCAGAGTTAATGATAACAATTTTTGGTGAATATAAAGTTTCACCATTTGTAACTTTTGCAACCTTGTTATTTTGCCATAAAATAGAACCATCATCATCAAACTTAAAAGCAGCGTTATCTGACATTAAAAGCTCTTTGAAACGTCTTTCAATTTCTTTTGGTAAAATTTTTCTTGCCGCTGATAAAATTGGACCAGCTTTTTCGCCTTCAGAGAGAGAAGGAATAAATTCAAAACCTTTTAATAATCCAACTTCTTCACCTTCAACAATGACTTTGCCATCTAATCTTATTAAAGCTTCCAAATCACTATGCTCTTTTAGAGTTTTATTTAAAATTACAATTCTCTTATCAACAAATCTTTGAGTTAATCTATTATGCAATTCATCAGACAGTTTATCTTCAATTGTTTTTGCTTCATTTTGCCAATATTCAGATTCATTTATCCATTGTTGTCTATTTGTAATAAATGTCCAAGTTCTGATGTTTGATATTCTATTTAATAGAGTATCTATTTCTCCATCAAATTTATTAAGCCTGTTAAGTTGAGACTTTATCCACTCGTTGTCTAGTTTTCCATTAGTTAATAATAATTCAAAAGTTTTTTCTAGCAAGCTAAAATGAACACCCGTCAAAGAATTACTGAAATCAGGAATTTGACATACGTCCCATAATAACATTAGTGGTTCCTTATTATTTATTTTATTTTTTATTGAACTAATCTCAGATAAGTGATTTAAGCAAAGTGTATCTAATGCTCCAACTTTTCTCCTCATGAAATTAAAAGGGGGATAGGCTTCTAATGAGTTAAGTAATGCTTTTAATGAGTCAAAGTTTAATTCTGAATTTCTCCACCAAATATTTTTTAAAGGAAAAAAAGAATGATTTTCAATCTGTTCAATTGTTTCTTCATCAAATTTCAGATGATCATCTACTACTCCAAATGAGCCATTACGAGAATGTCTTCCAGCCCTACCTGCTATTTGAGCGATTTCTGGAGGATTGAGGTATCTTGGTATTTTACCATCAAATTTTGTGTCAGATGCAAAAGCAACATGATCAATATCCATGTTTAAACCCATACCAATGGCATCTGTTGCAATTAAATAGTCAACTTGACCATTTTGATAAAGATTAACCTGAGCATTTCTTGTTCTTGGTGACAAAGCTCCCATAACGATTGCAGCTCCACCTTTTTTTGTTCTAATAAGTTCGGCAATTTTATATACTTCTGGTATAGAGAAAGCAACAATGGCAGACCTTGGTTTAAGCCTTGTAAGTTTTTTCACACCTACATAACTCAAAATAGAAAGCCTTGGTCTTATTTCGATTAAACAATTAGGTAGAATTTTTTTTAATAAAGGTTTAATAGTTTCAGCCCCAAGAAGAACTGTTTCTTCAGTTCCCCTTGTATTAAGAATTCTATCTGTAAAAATATGGCCTCTATCTGGATCAGCTGCTAATTGAATTTCATCAATTGCGACAAAAGAAAATGATCTTCCTAATGGCATAGACTCCACAGTGCAACAAAAATATTTTGCGTTAGGAGGAATAATTTTTTCTTCACCAGTCACAAGAGCAACTTTAGATTTTCCAACCTTTGAAACTGCCTTATCATAATTTTCGCGAGCTAATAATCTGAGAGGAAATCCAATAATCCCTGAACTATGAGAGAGCATTCTCTCCATTGCATAATAGGTTTTACCTGTATTTGTGGGGCCTAAAAGAGCCTTGACTTTAACATTTTCATTTATGGAACTATGCCAAAAATTTGATTGTTTTTTTGAGGTTAAACTCATAATACAGGCTCTTATATATAAATATTTTGATGATTAGCTAATAATGAGATTTTATACAAAATCTAAGTGTCTTAATCAAAAAATTAATATACACTTTTTAAATAAATAATAATTTAAGAATTGTTGTATTAGGTAAATATCAAAAATATGAAACGTAGAGTAATTATTACCGGAGGTAGCAAAGGAATTGGAAAAGCCATAGCTGAACGCTTTGCAAAGGAAGAATGTGATATTTATTTGCTTGCCTCTAATACAGAAAATTTAGAAAACACCAAATCTGAATTGCAAAATAAATATAATGTAAATGTTTATTATTACGCAGCTGATTTGAAAACAAAAATAGAATGTGAAAATGCTATTAAAGCTGTGCAAAAAGAGTTTAAAAATTTTGATACGTTAATTTTCTCAGCTGGAGCAACAAAAAGTGGAGATTTCCTTAAGCAACCTATAGAAGATTTTGAAGATGGATTTGCACTTAAATTCTATAGCGCTGTTAGATTGTCAAAGGCATTTTGGCCAATATTATCTAAGAATAAAGGATGGATTGTATCAATTAACGGAGCAATGAGCCATTCTCCTGATCCGTTTTTCATGGTTGGTGGAGCTGTTAATGCTGCTTTTCTAAACTTTACAAAAGCTCTATCAAAAAGAGGATTAGTTGATGGAGTTAATGTAAACTCTATCAACCCTGGCATGACTTCAACTGATCGCTTAATAACAATTATACAAAATAATGCTGAAAGAGAAGGTATAAGTTATGCTGATGCAGAAAAAAATGCCTTGAAAAATATAGGATTGGATAGATTTTCAACTCCAGAAGAAGTTGCTGAATTGACCTATTTCCTTTGTGATCCTAAAGTTAGGCACCTTACAGGGACAGAAATTAATTTAGATGGTGGGAAAAAACCAACAATATAAATAAGGAAAGTAAAATGTTAAAAAAAGCTGCTTCAGTTTTTGTACAAACTTTAAAAAATCACGGTGTTGATCGTTTCTTTTGTGTTCCTGGCGAGTCATATCTATCCGTTATGGATGAATTATTATATTCACCAGGAATTGAAGTTGTTACTTGTAGGCATGAAGGAGGTGCTGGCTTTATGGCTGTCGCAGATGCAAAGTGTACAGGTAAAGCGGGTGTGGCTTTTGTAAGTAGAGGCCCAGGAGCAACAAACGCTTCAATTTCAGTTCACTCCGCGCATCAAGGCGGGGTGCCTATGGTTTTGTTTATTGGTCAAGTCAATCGTATTAGTACTGGCAAAATGCATTTACAAGAGATGGACTTCATCAAAACATTTTCTGATATGGCAAAACACGTAGAACAAATCAACACACCAAGTGAGATAGCCAACGTTACTGCAAGAGCATTTCACATTGCTGAAAGTGGTATACCAGGCCCTGTAGTTATAGCAATACCAACAGATGTTTTAGAAACTAAAATTGAATCTGAAGATGTAAAGCGTATTAAAATAAACCCACCCTTAGCTTTCCCTGAAAAGGTTAAAGAAGTATCTAACTTATTATCAAACGCAAAAAAGCCAGTTCTCGTTGTTGGTGGACAAGTACATATAACAACTATGTCAAGAAAACTTGTAGAAAAAGTTGCAAAAGCACATAATTTACCAGTTTTATGCACTTATGAACATCAAGATATTATTTCCAACGATAACTTACACTATGCAGGAGAATTAGGTTTAAGACCTCCAGAACCTATTAGAAAAAATGCATTAGAAGCGGACTTAGTCCTAGTTGTTGGCCATAGGTTTAATGGTGTACCAAATATGGCCTATAAATTTCCATCATCAAAACAAATATTTATTCATGTAATACCTGATCCAAATACAATAGGTAAAATTTTTCGAACTGACATGGGTATAGTTGCTGATAGTGAAAATTTTTTAGAACAACTATCAAATTTTGTAAATAATAGTACAAATAACGAAAGAAATGAATGGGTCAAACTTTGTCATCATCGTTATTTGAATAATGATGCAACTGCTACTCCAAGAAATGCAAATGATGGACTAGATTTTGCTCATTTTATTGATGGGTTAGGTGAAATTGCACCAGAAAACTCAATAATTACAAATGATGCCGGAAATTTTACAAGTTGGATGCATCATAGGTTTCCGTTTAAATCTACAATGAAATTAATAGGCTCAGAAATTGGTGCTATGGGTATGGGAATTCCTGCGGGTATTGCAGCTGCACTCAGGTTTCCAGGTAAACAAGTTTTTTCAATTGTTGGAGATGGTGGGGCTTTGATGACTGGCTCTGAGCTTGCTACAGCAGTTGCTCATAAGGCAAAAATAAGAGTAATAGTAGCTAATAATAATCATTATGGTACAATACGGTATCATCAAGAAGTTCACTTCCCGACCAGAGATCATTATGCAACAAAACTAGTTAATCCAGACTTTGCTAAGTATGGTGAAAGTTTTGGTTTAAAATGTTTCACAATATATGATACTGAAGAAATAATACCAACAATAAAAAGTGCGATGAAAGTAGATGGACCATCATTAATTGAATTTAAAATGAGCCTTGAATTGAATACTAGTACAACAACTATCTCACAACTGCAAACAAACTAAAAATTTAAGTTTTGATATTTATTTAAAACCATAAATGTAAGAAAATTGTTTTCAGATATATTTTGTGCTTATAAATATTATTTCTTAATTGTTTTATAAATTTCTGTGTGATCTGGGTTACCACCTAAAACTTTAAGTGACTCTGAAAGATTAGATAAAACGTCATTTGAAAGTGGTTTGTCAGAAGAAAAGTCTTTAATTAAACTATTCGCAATTGTGACATCTTTAACCATTAAATCTAGTGCAAATCCTGAGTTAAATTTTTCAGAAATTACAAATTTATCCAGTT
>CACHEH010000011.1 GCA_902578805.1 uncultured SAR116 cluster alpha proteobacterium | reverse complement strand
ACCTCTTGTTTGTAATTTTGGATAAGAGAAATCTTCGTTATCTGATAGAACAAGAATTATATCTGACATTTTTGCTTTTTCTAGAGCTCTTTCAATTCCAATTTTTTCTACTTCTGAGTTGGCGTTTCTTATGCCCGCAGTATCATTTAATATAACAGGATAACCCTCAAAATCCATAATTACTTCTAGAATGTCTCTTGTCGTCCCTGCTTCACTTGTCACAATCGCAACTTTTTTTTCTGACAAATAATTAATAAGAGAACTTTTTCCTACGTTTGGTCGTCCTATAAGTGTTATTAAGAAACCATTTCTTATTCTTTCTCCATAATTGCTGTTTTTGATAGATTTCTTCATTTCATCTAATGTTTTTTTAGCTTTAGATTTAAATTCTCCTTCAAGTTTTTTTGGAAGCTCCTCATCTGAAAAATCAATTAATGCTTCCAAATTCGATAAAAGACGAACAATGTCAATTCTCCATGTTTGTATTTTTTTTGATAATGCGCCTTCATATTGAGACATAGATAACTTAAACTGACTTTCTGTCTCGGAATTTATTAAATCATTTAAACCTTCTGCTTGTGTAAGATCTAAAATACCATTCAAAAAAGCTCTTCTTGTAAACTCACCCTTGCGAGCTAATCGGGCATCTTTAATGTTGGTTAAAACATCATATATTTTTTTTTCAATTAAAGTGCTTCCATGAAAATGAATTTCCATAACATCTTCACCGGTGACTGTATTAGGTCCAGGAAAATAAATGATAAGTGCGTTGTCTATAATGTTATTGTCTAAGTCATAAATCTTTCGTAATGAAGCGATTCTTGGTCGTGTTGGTTTAAATGAAAATATTTTTGGTAAAATACCTATTTTACTTCCAGAAATCCTTATAATCTTAATTGCGCTTTTTTGAGAGCCAGATGCTGAGGAAAAAATCGTGTCCAATTTTAAATTCTTTTTATTATAAGATGTTTCACGTGAAACATCTTATTTGTTCATTGCTCTGAAAAAATCTTCATTAGATTTACTTTGTTTAAGTTTGTCTGCAAGAAAGTCCATTGCATCTACGGGTCCCATTTGCATCAAGATTCTTCTTAACACCCACATTCTTGATAGCGTGTCTTTTTCAACCAAGAGCTCTTCTTTTCTTGTCCCTGACTTAGTAACGTCAATTGCTGGAAAAGTTCTTTTATCTGATAATTTTCTATCAAGAATCACTTCACTGTTTCCAGTACCTTTAAATTCTTCAAATATTACTTCATCCATTCTAGAGCCTGTTTCAACTAAGGCTGTGGCGATAATAGTCAAAGAGCCGCCATCTTCAATATTTCTTGCTGCTCCAAAGAATCTTTTTGGTCTCTGCAATGCATTTGCATCTACGCCACCAGTTAACACTTTGCCACTAGATGGTATAACTGTGTTGTATGCTCTTGCTAATCTTGTAATTGAATCTAATAAAATAACAACATCTCTTTTATGTTCTACAAGTCTTTTTGATTTTTCAATAACCATATCAGTTACTTGGACATGTCTTGACGCTGGTTCGTCAAAAGTAGAACTTATTACTTCACCATTGACCGATCTCTGCATATCTGTAACTTCTTCAGGCCTTTCATCAATTAATAAAACGATTAAATATATTTCAGGATGATTTTTGGATATAGCTTGAGCTATTGATTGTAGCATCATTGTCTTTCCTGTTCTAGGAGGCGCAACAATTAAACCACGTTGTCCCTTTCCCATAGGAGCGACCATTTCTACAACTCTTGTTGTTATATCTTTGTTATTTGGATCAAACTCAGTTTCAAAATTAATCTTGGCTTGGGGGTATAAAGGTGTCAAGTTATCAAAGTTTATTCTATGGCGTACTGAGTCTGGAGACTCAAAGTTTATATTTTCAACTTTAAGTAAAGCAAAGTATCTCTCACCTTCTTTTGGAGCTCTAATTTGTCCTTCTACAGTATCACCAGTTCTAAGACCAAATTTTCTTACTTGATTGGGTGAAATGTAAATATCGTCGGGTCCGGCAAGATAGTTAGACTCTGGAGATCTTAAAAAGCCAAAACCATCAGATAGTACCTCTAAAACACCATCTCCATATATTGCTATACCATTATCTGCAAGTTTTTTTAAACAAGCAAACATCATATCCTGTTTTCTAAGTGTGCTTGCATTTTCTATATCTAAACTCTCAGCATATGTTAATAGATCTGATGGATTTTTTGCTTTAAGATCTTTTAAGTGCATTTATATCTCGTTGAGGTATGAATTTTAACTTGATTGGAAATTAGGCTGAACAATTATTAATAATATAATTAATATCATCAGTATAGTCGGAATTTCATTAATTATTCTGTAAAATTTAGTTGTTCTGATTCTATACCCTTTTTTAAAATCTTTGTAAAGAATAGATAAGTAGAAATGAAAAATAGTTAAGCACAAAACTAATAATAATTTTAATAAAAAAAATTGTTCGCTTAAATAAAAAATATTACTGTGCAATAAAATAAAACCGAATACATATGTAACAATTAGTGCCGGTACCATTATATAATTTAAAAGGCGATACTCCATCAATAAAAAAGTATTATCCATTTCACTCATATGGTTAGTATCATTATGATACACATAAAGTCTTGGTAAATACAATAAGCCAACCATCCAAGATATGATTGAAATAAGATGAATTGATTTGATTATATCATAATACAATTGATAACATTACCCCTTGTAATCCCTGACAATATCTATAACAGATTTAACATTATCTATTTTACAGTCTGGAGTTAGTCCGTGTCCTACATTAAAAATTAATCTTCTATCTTTCATAATTTCTAAAATTGATAAAACATTTTTTTTGAGATAGATGCTGTTTTTTGGTATTAAAGATGCCGGATCAAGATTACCTTGTATAACTATTTTTTTATTAATGTATGTATTGGCCCAATTTAAATCTACTGTCCAATCTAACGCTATGCAATCTATATTAGTCTCGTAAGAGTATTTTATAATAGAGGAACCAGCTTTAAACGGGAAGCCAATAATTGGAACGTTTATATTTTTCGATCTTAAAGTTTGAACTATGTTTGCAATAGGACTAATAGCACATTCTTCAAAAAAACTATTTGGTATCATATGAGACCAAGTATCAAATATCATAAGTAGATCTGCACCAGCTTTTGCTTGAATTTCAAGTTTTTCGGCAACATAAAAACTTAACGTTTCTATGAGTTCCATAAACCAATTACTAAAACTCCATAATGCTTTTCTAGTATTAACAAAATCCTTACTTCCTTTTCCTTCAATCATATAACAAGCTAATGTCCATGGAGCACCTGCGAAACCTATCAAACTTTTAGATATTGGTAAGTCATTTCTTAATCTCAATACTGATTTCTTTAATGGTTCAAGCTTTTGTTGAATAGATATGTTTTTTTTAATTATGGTTTCACCCGGTATCATAGGATCTAACAATGGACCAAAATTTTTACAGAATCTGACATTTCTATCCATTGCCCAAGGTACCATTAATATGTCAGAAAAAACAATTGCAGCATCAAGGTCATAATATTTCAAAGGTAATTTTGTACTTTGAACAACTAATTCTTCATTTAAACAAAAACTAATAAAATCTTTCTCTTTATTTCTTATTTCAAAATACTCAGGTATATGTCTTCCAGCTTGTCGCAAAAACCATATTGGAGTACGAGAGTTAACTTTATTAAAAAGGTCGCTTATTGAGTTTGTTATCACAAAAAAATCTTATAATAAAATAATTGTTGTTGTTGTTTTCTGTATTTATGTGGATAATATAGTTTATAAAATATTTATCCACATCTTATAAAAAAAAATATTAAATAAACATAACGAATAAAGATATTATTCACAAAATATAATTTATATCCACATGTTCTTAAGATATTAATAAATGTAAATAAAAAAAAAAAAAAAAGAAAAAATAAAGCAAAAATAAGTTTATAAACATTTTATTAACAACTAAAAATATTTAATTATGATACTTATTGGCATAACAGGCTCAATTGGGATGGGGAAAACAACTATTTCCTCTATGCTTAGGTTATTAAATATACCTGTATTTGATTCAGATAAAGAAGTTAGAAACATATTGGAAAAAAACAAGGATGTTAAAGAAAAAATTGGAGATATTTGGCCTGAAACAGTAGTTTTATCTGAACAGGAAAAAAGAATTAATAAAGTTTTGCTTAGTAAAATAATATTTGAAAGAAAGCATGAAAGGAAAATTCTTGAAAAAATTATACATCCTATAGTTAAAAGGAAAAGAAAGTGTTTCATTAAAAAAAACAATAAATGTTATTTTGTGGGATTGGACATACCACTATTATATGAAACTCGTACAGATAAAGAATGTCACTACGTATTTCTGGTAAACTCGTCCAAAAAGATACAAAAAAAAAGGGTTTTAAAAAGACAGGATATGACCGAAGAGAAATTTAATCTCATAAATAGTAGTCAATGGAGCTTTGAAAGAAAAATTAAAAAGCGACCTTTTTTAATAAGCACATCATATGGGAAATTAATTAGTTTTTTTATTGTTTTAATATATTTATTTGGAATAATAATTAGCAGAAAGGTGACTAAACATGAGAGAACTAGTACTGGACACTGAAACCACGGGTCTAAATTTTGAAATTGGTCATAGAATAGTTGAAATTGGTATAGTTGAACTGGAAAATCATGTTCCAACAGGTAATTATTTTCACCATTACCTCAATCCAGAAAGAGATTCAGACTATGCGGCTGAAAAAGTGCATGGTTTAAGCAGTCAGTTTTTGATTAATAAGCCTAAATTCTATGAAATAGTTGACGATTTTCTTGAATTTTTATCGGATAGTAAAATTATCATCCATAATGCTACGTTTGATGTTGGATTCATAAACTCAGAGCTAGAGAGATGTAAAATTAGTGCTTTAAATGAAGATCGTGTAATAGATACTTTGCAATTGGCTAAAAAAAGATTTTTAGGTCAAGCTGTCAGTTTAGACTCCCTATGTAGGAAATATAATATCGATTTGTCAGATAGAAATATACATGGAGCCCTGAAAGATGCTAAATTATTAGCTTCTGTCTATCTTGAATTGATTGGCGGAAAACAGTCTAAGTTGGAATTTGTTACTTATGATGAATCACAAAGTCAAGAAAAACAAGATTCTACGTTTAATATAGATGAGTATTATCAAAATCTAAAAAAAAAGGACATAAAGCGCGTTGACATAAATCAAAAAGATTTATCATCTCATCTTGAGAGCATAAAAAATATAAAGAATAACATATGGACAAAATTAATTGTTTAATTTTCTACAAGTTTAAAATCTATGTCTTCTAGAGAAATAGGTATATTACCACCTTTATTAGTAATTTCTTCAATTATAGTTTTTGCATAAGGAAATATAAGCTTAAGACCATTTTCGGTTAATGACTTTTGATCAAGACTTTCATTAAATGTTTTAAAAAAACTAAAGTAATCAAGTTCCAGGTGAGACAATTTGATGTTTTCCTTTTTCAATGAACAGTCAAGGGTAATTTTAATAATTAAACTAAAAAAATTATTATTATAGGGTTCATATATAACGTTCATATTTGAAGAAATTTCGTAATTACCATTTTGAATAGATTTATTTTGATTAATATCTAGAGGATTCTCAAAAGAAAGATCTTTTATGTAATGTCTTATAACTTCTATTTCATCAATTTTATTTTCATTTACATTGTTCATTTAATTCTCTAAATAATTAACTAAAAGTATGTATATATGAATTAAGTAATTATGAATATTAATTTTTAATTTTTTTTGTATAATACATTTGACTAACTTCTTAAATTAATGGTGGTAAAAAAATATGCAGAACAACTTCCCTTATCTTGATATTCTTATATTTGGCGTAATAGCAATATTTTTAATTTTTAGACTAAAAAATATATTAGGTACTAAAACTGGTTTTGAAGAAACAAATATTAATAAAAAAAATCAAGATAAACAGTTCACAAATGTAGTTTCTATTGAAACAAAAAGAAGTAATTCAGAAAATATAGAAATAGAGAAAATCCTTGAAGTTGATCCAAAATTTAACGCTTCAGATTTCTTAGATGGATCGAAAACCTTTTTTGAAATGGTTTTAAATAGTTTCGTAAGTGGAAATCTAGACACTATTAAAGATTTTATTAAACCATCAGTTCTTAAAAGTTTCAAAGTTGCAATTGAAGAACGAAACAAGGAAAATGAAGTGTTGTTAATTGACTTAAAATCGATTCAAGAAAATAAAATAATTAAGTCAGTTATTACAAAATCATCAATAAAAATTAACGTACGGTATGAGTCATTACAGATAAGAGCATTAATGGATAAAAACGAACAGATTATTGATGGCGATAAAGAAGAAGCAATTCTTGTTAAAGATGAGTGGGTCTATGAAAGAAAAATTAAAGATGAGAACCCAAATTGGACGTTAATTGAAACAAAAAGCTACTGAACAAGTAAAGTTATTTATCAAATGGGCTTTATTTCAAAATATGACAAAAAAATTTGGGATAAATATATCTCTAATTTTGAAAATTCGGTACTAAGAGTAAATAAGAAAAATATGGATAACTCAGAAGATCGCTTGTTAAAAAGTAACTTACACAAGACTCACAAGTTAAAAAATGATTCCAACATTTCAAGGAAAAAGGGTTTTAAACCTGGTGCAAAATTAGATTTACATGGCTATTCACTATATACTGCGAAGTTAATTTTACATAAATATTTAATAGATTGTTATGATAAAAATATTAGGAGTGTATTAATAATTACTGGTAAAGGACAATTTAACAAAGGGGTCTTAAAAGAAGAAGTACCAAAATGGTTGACTGAATATGTTCTAAAAAAATTTATAATTAGATACGATATTGCACCTAAAAATTTTGGTGGCGAAGGTGCCTTATTAATAAAAATTAAAAACAAATTTAAAAAACATATTTAACAATTGTGGATAAACAATGACAGAAAAAGTAAACAAAAGAACCTCTTCTTTTGAGAGAAAAACCAATGAAACAAAGATTTCAGTCACAGTAAATTTAGATGGTTCTGGTGACAACAATATAAACACAGGCTTGCCATTTTTTGATCATATGATTGAGCAATTATCTAAACATAGTCTTATAGATATTGACCTTAAATGTAAAGGTGACCTTCAAATAGATGCACATCATACTATGGAAGATGTTGGTTGGGCACTTGGTAAGGCTATAAATGATGCATTAGATAGTAAAACGGGCATAAATAGATATAGCTATACATATTTACCTATGGATGAATGTTTAACTAGGTGCTGCATTGATATCTCAGGACGACCTTGGCTCATTTGGAATGTTTTTTTGCCAAACATATCAATTAAGGGAGTAGAGACAGAAATTTTTAGAGAGTTTTTTCAATCTTTTTCTCAATCAGCATCTTTAACACTTCATATAGAAAATATTTATGGCAAAAACACTCACCACATTTTAGAATCATGTTTTAAATCTATGGCAATCTCTTTGAGAAAGGCTATTATGTTAGATTTAAGAAATTTAAATAATATTCCATCTACAAAAGGAACTTTAACTGGAAACAAATAAAATGAATCTTGTTATAATAGACTATGGATCTGGCAATTTAAGGTCTGTAGAAAATGCATTTAAAAATACTGTTGCAGTCAACAATTTAAATTTTAAAATTATAGTTACAAATAACCTAAGCATAATCTCAAAGGCTGATCATTTAATTTTGCCTGGTGTTGGTTCTTTTCCTGATTGCAAAAAAGGATTGTTAAAAATAATTGGATTATTAGATTTATTAACAAACCAAGTTCTTAACAAAAGAAAAAAATTTTTAGGCATTTGTGTTGGAATGCAACTAATGGTTGATTATAGTCTTGAAAAAAAAAGAACTTCAGGTTTTGGCTGGCTTGATGGTTGTTTCAAAAAATTAAAAAAAAATGGTTTAGATTATCTTGGAAGAAGTTATAAAATACCACACATTGGTTGGAATAATTTACAGATTGAGGATAGAAACCATCCAATTTTTGACAATATTAATGAAAAAGAACAATATTATTTTGTACACTCATACGCTCTTGAGAGTAAAAGTACAAACGAAATACTTGCTAATACAATTTACAACCAAAGAATACCTGCAATTATAGGTAAAGACAATTACATAGGTGTGCAATTTCATCCAGAAAAGAGTGGTAATTCGGGTCAAAAATTTATATATAACTGGCTTAAATGGAAACCGTGATTTTAAAGAGTTTAAATGGATACAAAACTTAAAAATTATAATGTAAAAGCTGAATTATGTAAAAGTTTAAGTAAAATTGATTTACAAGAATTATGTGAAGCCACTGAAGAAGCAATTTTAGCTGGAGGTGGTTTTGGATGGATTTCTCCTCCATCGTTAAAAACTCTTCAAAACTATTGGAAAGGTGTTTTACTAATTCCAGAAAGAGTGTTGATTATCGGAAAATTAGACAACGTAGTGGCTGGGTCAGCTCAATTAATTAAACCGGCAAAAAATAATGAAGCTCAATCCCATTCTTGCATTCTAAGCACTTTCTTCTTTGCGTCCTGGGCCAGAGGCTTTGGACTTGCTAAAGCTGTCTTTCAAAAAGCTGAATTAAAAGCTAAACAAGATGGATTTAAAGTTATTAATTTAGAGGTTAGAGAAACTCAAACAAGAGCAATTCAATTATACGAACAAGCTGGATATGTTAGATCTGGTATTAATCCAAAGGCTGTTTATATTGATGGAAAATATATAGCGGGTTATTACTATTACAAAGAACTGAAATGATGAACGAAAAAATTTTTACTTTGTATCCTGCTATTGATATTAAGGATGGTAAATGTGTTAGACTTCTATTTGGAGATATGGAGAAGGATACAATTTATAATACTGATCCACTGGATCAAGCAATGTCTTTTATTGATCAAGGTGCAGAATGGCTACACATCGTAGATCTTGATGGTGCAGTTTCTGGCAATAAAGAAAATAAGAAGTCCATAGAAAAAATTTTGAAGAAATTAAAAGATCAAGTAAAAATTCAAATAGGTGGAGGTATAAGAAATATAAATGACATTGATTTTTGGTTACAAAGATCAGTTAATCGTGTAATTTTAGGAACATTAGCATTAGAAAATCCAAAATTCATAAATCAATTAGATAAAAAATATTTCAAAAAAATAATCGTTGGGGCTGATGTAAGAGATGGCAAATTAGCTTCTCATGGTTGGAAAAAACAGTCAGGCATTATGGCTGTAGATTTAGTTAAAAAATTTAAATCATCAGTTATTAATTCAATAATATACACTGATATTTCTAAAGATGGCAGCCTGCAAGGTATTAGCCTTGATCAAACTTTAAATTTCGCTAAGTTAATTCCACATCCTGTAATTGCCTCCGGTGGAGTTGCTTCTTTAAATGATATTTCAAGATTAAGTGATGAATTTGCAAATGGTATCCAAGGTGTTATAATCGGAAAAGCACTATACGATAATAAATTTTCATTTTCTGAAGCTTTAAAAGCAATAAAAAAGGTCAAGAACTAATGCTTTCTACAAGAGTGATCGCATGTTTAGATGTTCATAATGGAAGAACAGTTAAAGGTATAAATTTTATTAATTTGAAAGATGCAGGTGATCCAGTTGAACAGGCTAGGCAATATAGCTTAATTGGAGCTGATGAAATTTGCTTTCTTGATATTTCAGCTACTAATGAAAAAAGGAGAACAATGTTTAATGTAATCTCCAAAACTGCCGAGTCATGTTTTGTACCTCTTACTGTTGGAGGTGGTGTAAATAATCTTAAGGATTTTAGAGAATTATTAAATTCAGGGGCCGATAAAGTATCTATAAATTCATCAGCAGTTTACAATCCAAATTTTATAAGAGAATCTTCAGATAAATTTGGAAATCAATGTGTTGTTTTAGCGATTGATGCAATAGAAAATAAAAAATTACCATGTGGATATGAAGTAACCACTCACGGAGGAAGAAAAAAAACAAACATAGATGTTCTTAAATGGGCAAAACAGGGTGTAAAGAATGGAGCTGGCGAAATTTTGTTAACATCAATGAACTCTGATGGAACCAAAAAAGGGTACAATTTAAAACTTACGAAATTAATTGCTAAAAACGTTTCAGTTCCTGTAATCGCTTCTGGTGGTGCTGGAAGTCCAAGGGATATGGTAGATGTTGTTTTACAAGCAGGTGCGTCAGCAGTTTTAGCTGCATCAATATTCCATTATGGTATTCATTCAATAAGTTCTGTAAAAAAAGAAATGTTAAAAAATGGAATTCAAGTAAGAGATTGTGAAAATTAAAATGAATGAACTTATTATTAAAGAATTATTTCAAGTATTGGAAGAAAGAAAAAAAACAAACGAGAACGTGTCATATACATCTCATTTAATTAAAAACCCAGAGTTTTTGGCTAAGAAAATTGGTGAAGAATCGTCAGAATTAATTATAGATTTTATAAAATTAAATAAGGAAGGTATAATCAAAGAATCTACAGATTTAATTTATCATATGTTAGTTATCTGGGTTTCTACTGGCATTAAACCTGAAGAAATATGGAATGAACTACGTAATAGAAAATTTAAATCTGGTTTTGAAGAAAAAAAAAATAGAGGTTTGAAATGAAAAGTAAGTATGACAAAAACAATGTCTTCGCTAAAATATTAAGGTCAGAAATTCCATGCAATAAAATATTAGAAAATGATTCTGCTTTAGCGTTTTCTGACATAAACCCTCAAGCCCCCATACATGTATTAGTTATTCCAAAAAATGCTTATGTGAGTTTTTATGACTTTACGAATAATGCTGATAGTAGAGAAGTAGAACTTTTTTGGAGATTGGTAAATGATGTTATTTTAAAAGAAAATATTCATGGTAAAGGTTTTAGACTTATTACAAATTCTGGAGATCATGGAAATCAAGATGTACCTCATTTTCATATTCACATTCTAGGTGGAAAGAACCTAGGAAGAATGATAAATTAAAGTCTAATATACTATTTTATTTTCAATAAAGTCCCAGAACATTTCCTCAATGGCGATAGATTGAAGATCTCTAATTTCTCTAATTCCAGTTGGTGAAGTTACATTGATTTCAGTCATATAGTCTCCAATTACGTCAATTCCTACTAAATAAAGACCTTTTTTCTTAAGTGAGTCCGAAATCTCACTACAAATAAATTTATCTCTTGTTGTTAATTGTGTCTTTTCTGGTTTTCCTCCTACATGCATGTTTGATCTACTTTCTCCTTTTTTTGGTATTCTATTAATTGCCCCTACGGGTTCACCATTTAATAAAATAATTCTTTTATCACCTTCACGAACATCTCTGAGATATTCTTGTATCATCAAAGGTTCTTTACTTTTACTAAAAAACATTTCTAAAATTGAATTAAAATTTTCATCTTCTGGAAGAATATGAAATATACCTTGTCCACCATTTCCATAAAGTGGTTTTATGATAATGTCATTATAATCATTTCTAAAATTTTCAATAACTTTAGAGTTTCTGGTTATTATAGTTTTAGGCATTAAATGAGGAAAATTAGTTACAAATATTTTTTCAGGTGAGTTTCTTACTTCTGATGGATTGTTAACAACCAATGTTGATAATGGAAGTTTTTCAAGTATATGAGTCGCGGTGATGTAAGCCATATCAAAGGGAGGATCTTGCCTCATCATTACCACGTCATAATCTTTCAATGGCTTAATAACTGAATCATGATATTTGAACTCATTTTTATTATTTATTGAATACAATTCAAGTTCACAAATGTTCGCATAAACATCATTAGATTTAAGTATTAAGTCTTCAGGTTTAAAAAAACTTATTTTATGTTTGCGGTTTTGAGCTTCAAGTGCTAGGGCAAAAGTTGTATCTCCTTTAAGGTCAAGTTTCTCAAGTGGATCCATAAGGAATGCAATATTTAAATAATCACTCATCTTGTATCTTTGTTTAATATTATGTAGCTATAAACTTCTTTTACAAATCTAGCACTAGAAGCATGGTTCTTTACAAGATTCAATTCAGTTTCATTAGAAGCGACCCCACTGATATATACTTTGTCATTAACAACATCTATTGAGTAATTAATACTATTAATTGACTTGTCTGACATTATACGCGCTCTTATTTCACCCATTGAAGCAAGATCTCGCGCAATATTTTTAATTGAAGAAGTATCAGTAATTTGTATCTCATTGTTAACTTCTCTAACGCCTCTAATAGTCCAAGCCAATTTAGTAAATTCAATTTTATCATTAGGGTTTTTCACCTTACCAGTAAACAATACTGAACCATTGTTAACAAAAATTTTTGTATTAGCTATTAATTCCTTATCATACTTAAAAATTAGGTTAGAAATTTTAGTTTTTATTAAATTATCGTTAATTGTTGTACCTAATCCTTTTTCTTTCGATGCTGCTCCTAGAGAGACCATTCCTACAGTTCCAATGAATGGCCCGCAAGACTGCAGGAATAAAGCCATTATTGAAATATATAATAAATTTTTCACCATGAAATTCCTTTCTATGTAAAAAAGATTAAATTAAAAAAAGAAAAAGTAATAGTTAATTTTACTATCAAATCTTATTTTTTTATTTTCATCGCTTCACTGTAAACTAGTTTTCTTGGTAATTTTGTTTCAATTACAATTTCTTTTACTGTATCTCTGAGAGATAAAGTTTTGAGTTTGTTTTTAATACTAAAAGATAATGCTTTAAAGTCTACTTGATTTGTTTTGTTGGAGCCCTCTATAATCAGGACTACTTCTCCTTTTAAAGGATTGTTATTTTCCTCTCTTTTTTCTATAATTAAATTTATATTTTTTAAGTCACTCAATATAATCTCTTCATGAATTTTTGTAAGTTCTCTCGCTATAGATATTTTTCTATTTCCAAAAATATTAAGCATTATTTCGCAAGTATTTTTTAATCTTAAACACGTATCAAACCAGACACCTGTCATTTTATTACCCTCAGTGAGTAAAAATTGTTTCTTCTTTAAATTTTTTTTTGAAGAAACAAACCCACCAAAATAAAATTGGTCTGTTGGAAGACCTGATAATATTAATCCATTTATTAAAGAAGAAGGACCTGGCGCATGTGTAATTTTAATTTTATGAAAATAACATTCCTGTACAAGCTTATAGCCTGGATCAGATATTAATGGTGTTCCCGCATCACATACAATACCAACATTATGCTTTGTCAGAAGCTTTTGAATAATAAATGGTCTTTTACTTGATGCATTAACATCATTATATGAAATGAGATTTTTGCGAACAATATTAAGGTGAACTAATAGTCTCTTAGTTTTTCTAGTATCCTCACAAAGTAAAAAATCTACAGTTTCTAACAATTTGATAGCTCTTAATGTAATATCTTCGTAATTACCAATTGGTGTAGCTATAATGTGCAAACATCCTTTAACTTCTTGTTTATCACTTTGTTTGTGATATTTCAGATCCTCTTTACTTAACTTTTCCAATAGACTACCTTAAGATTTATTTTTTTTCTTTAGTGAGTTGACATGCTTTTTCGTAATATTAAACAAAATATTATTATTTTTCTTTGTATATTTTTAATGATAAGCGCTTGTCAAAAAGAAAATAAAAAAATAGTCGTTGAAAATAATAAAATTATTGACGTACAGAGTATAAATAATGAAAAATCAAATAATAAAAAATTACAAACGTACAAAATAATTAAAAAAGATGTAACATCTAATAAGGAAAATTTTTCAAAAAATTTAAAAAATGAGAATGTTGTTTTTGAGTTTAGAAATGAAAGGCTGCTTCAGGGAAGAAACATCAATAATAGTATAGATCAAAAAAAGACTAAAAAAGCTTTATCAGCTGTTCTAAAAATGCTAAAAAAAAATTTAAGTTCCAACAGTTCAGAACTTCAATTAGAATATAATAATAACACGATAGAAGTAGATAGTTATTTTTTTGAAACAATCGAGGATTCAAAATCTCAAAATATAATAGCGTTCCTACCATTGTCAGGCAAGTATTCAAATTTTGGAAACAAAATCAGAAAGGCTCTTGACCTAAGCATTTTAAACTTTGGTTACGATGGTATTAAAATAATTTATTTTGATACAGGAACTCCTTTTGATACAAAAAATATATTAAGTTTATTTGAAAAGCTGGAACCTAAATTTGTTATTGGGCCATTTACAAGAGAAATTCTGCTTAAAATTAAACCTTTTGCAAAGAAATACCAACTACCAATATTTACATTCTCAAATGATATAGCAATGGTAGAAAATAATGTATGGTCTCTAGGTTTTTCCCCTGAAGAACAAGTTGATAGTGTAATCTCCTGCGCACTAGTTTTTGGTTATAAAAAATTTGGCGTCATTGCCCCAGATAATTTATATGGGAAAATTATCACTAACCGATCAAAAGAATTAATATCTGTTAATAAGAAAAATTATTATGAGGAAATTTATCTTTCAAATAATAACTTGAATAACAAAACGGATCTTTATTCAAGACTTAGTCGTTTTCTAGAATATTCAGAAACTCAAGATACTCACAATAAATTTGATACAATTTTTATTGGAGGAAGAAAAGAATTTGTATTGGAAATAGCACCTCTACTAGCTTACTTCAATGTTGACTCAAAACAAGTAAGAATTCTAGGTACGGAAAAATTTAATAATAATGAAATTAAAAATGAACCATCATTAGAAAAATCATGGTTTCCTATGATATCAAGTAAAAACAAAAGTGAATATAAATTTCTTTGGAAGAGCACTTGGGTGGATAATATTAATTATTTTGCGAATGCTGGATTTGACACAGGTATCATAGCCATAAATTTTTTGAAAAATTTTCAGAATACTCAAGCGAGCTTAAATAATGTAACTGGTCCAGTCACAGGACTAATTTTTAAGGCTAATGGAAGTGTTGAAAAGCCTATTCAAGTTATGCAAATAGAGGATCTTGACAAACTAACCAATATTGGAAAATGCAGCAAATCTATGTATTAATTAAAAACTTTATTATACTATTCAATTTTATCATATGATTTTTATTTACTTTTAAAGTATTATTTCTAAATGATACTATATTATGGTTTTGTAATATTTTAAGAGCATTAAAATTAATAATTGATTTATTTTCTAGTTTGGAAATATGCATACCATCATATAACCTTAGCCCCATTGTCAAAGTGTCTATATCGGACTCATAATTGTTAAATCTAGTGATTTTTTCAAATTCTGTATGGTAGAAATTTTTAGATAACCAAGTTTTTGGGTTTTTATAATTAGAATATTCAATTCGACTAATTTTATTCGGAGCCCATATTCTACCATATGCACCTGGTCCTATACCAATCCAATTTTCAGAATTCCAATAATTTAAATTATGTATGCATTGGAAACCTTTTTTCGCATAGTTAGAAACTTCATATCTCATAAATTTAAAATCACTTATTATATTGTTTGAGATATCATAAAATTCAGCAGCTAAATCGTTATCAATTACTTTAACTAAACCATTTTTGTAATCTTTGAAAAATTTAGTACCTTCCTCAATTGTCAGTTGATAAAGAGAGAGATGTTGTAAATTATAATTAGTTAGAAAAGATACAAGTTCATTTGTCCAATTAACTAACTTTTGGCCATGAAAAGCATAAATCAAATCTACAGAAATATTATCAAAAATTTCGAGAGCATCCTTTAATGCATTATCTATATCACTAATATTGTGCAATCGGCCTAAAAATTTTAAATATTGATTATTTAGAGATTGCACACCAATTGATAACCTATTAATGCCTAACTTTTTTAGTTCAATAAATTTTTCTCGGTCATATGAACTTGGATTAGCCTCTAGAGTTATTTCAATATTTTTTTCGAACCCAAAAATTTGATTAGAGATGTTTATAATATCTTCTACTATTTCTAAAGGCATTAACGAAGGAGTTCCTCCACCAAAAAAAATTGCATTCAGATTTTTAAATTTAATATTTTTGTCAATAAATTCTTTTCTCATAGTATGTAATTGATTATTAAATGATTTAATCCAATGATTTATTTCTACATGTTCGTTTACATGAGAATTAAAATCACAATAGGGACATTTTGTTTCACAGTATGGCCAGTGAATATAAAGGCTTAATGGATTTTCATTAATATATTTCAATGTTTTAAACTAGGAAAACATAAATTTATTAATTTTTTAAAAGCTATAGCCCTGTGACTAATACTATGTTTTAATTTTGGATCCATTTCAGCAAAGGTATCGTCATACTCCATAGGTTTAAAAATCGGATCATATCCAAAACCATAATCACCTCTAGGTGGCCAAGTAAATTTGCCGTCAATTTTTCCAGAAACAGTTACGTTACTGCCATCAGGCCAACAAAGTGAAAGGGCGCAAACAAAAAAACAATCATAACTTGGTTTTTTTATTTTACGAATTGAATCATTGATTTTAATCATTGCCAGGTTAAAATTTTTAGCTTTGCCTGCCCATCGTGCGGAGTAGATACCTGGTTCATTATTGAGATCAGAAAAACAAATACCACTATCATCCGACAAACTTGGAATTCCAGTTAATTTTGACACATAAGAAGATTTTATTAGAGCGTTTTCCTCGAATGATGAACCATTCTCAACTGGTTCTTTCAAATTAAAATTATCTGTTGATAATATTTCAATTTTTAGGGGTTTTAATAAATCCTTAATTTCTGTAATTTTACCTTTATTGTGACTGGCAATGACGATTTTTTTTTGATTATAAGCTTTACTTCTCATAAGTTTATTCAAGATTTAAAGCTTTTCTTTGAATTTTAAAAATAGATCTTGTTCCTAATTCAGCTAAATTTAAAAGATTAAAAAATTGATTTTTATTAAATGGTTTTTCTTCTGCTGTAGTTTGAATTTCTACAATTCCGTTAGTAAAAGTCATTACGAAATTTCCATCAGTTTCTGCACAAGAATCTTCTTCATAATCCAGATCAATTAACTCCTGATTTTCACAAATACCACACGAAATTGCTGCGATTTGGTCTTTAATAGGGTTTTCTATTATTTTACCTGATTTAAGTAAAAAGTTAACTGCTTGATATAATGCTACCCAAGCACCAGTAACAGAAGCTGTACGTGTCCCGCCATCAGCTTGTATTACATCACAATCTATTTTTATTTGATAATCTGTCAATTTTTTCAAGTCAACAACTGATCTTAGTGATCTGCCAATTAATCTTTGAATTTCTTGTGTTCGACCAGAAGCTTTTCCTTTTGTAACTTCTCTGTCCATTCTGGTGTGTGTTGATCTAGGCAGCATTCCATACTCTGCAGTAATCCAACCTTTTCCTGAATTTTTTAACCACAATGGTAATTTACTGTCAACTGAAGCAGTGCATAAAACATGAGTCTTTCCAAATTTTGCAATACATGATCCTTCAGCGTGAGGTGAGATATTTGCTTCAAGTGATATATTTCTTAACTCGTCAAAATTTCTATTTGATGGTCTTTTAAACATAGATTTTTTCATTAAGTTATTTCTGTAAACAATAGTCCAAATTAAAATAAAATTTGTATTTAGAATTTATAATTTTTTACCTCTTGTAAATCAACCTATTATTTATTATGTCATACTGAAATGAGAATATATCTGGAGTCTGAAATTGTCTAAAAAAAAGGTATCATTAAACACAGATAAAAATGAATCAAAATTTTTGGAAGAAGAAAATGTTAAAACCGAAGTAGAAACCGATGATGTTTCTGCAAATATGGATGATGGAAAAATCGAAGATATTTCAGCAGAAGAAATAATTGAAAACCAGAATAAAGAAATTCAGGATCTTAAAGACCAACTATTAAGAAGTTTAGCTGAAGGTGAAAACTTAAGGAAAAGAACTATTAAAGAAATTGAAGATGCTAAAAAGTATAGTCATATTTCTTTCGTACGAGATTTAGTTTCGTCAGTTGATAACCTTCAACGTGCATTGGTGGCAGTACCAAAGGACAAATCAGAGTTTTCAGAGCCAATTAAAAATTTAATTATTGGTTTGGAAATAGTTGAAAAAGAAATAATAAATACTTTTGAAAAACATAAATTAACACAAATATCTCCTTTGGGTGAAAAGTTTGATTACAACTTTCATCAAGCAATGTATGAAGTTACAACAACTGAAAAAGATCCTGGATATGTTGTTGAGGTATCTCAAAAGGGATATTTGTTACATGATAGGTTAGTGAGACCCGCAATGGTTGGAATTTCCAAAAAGCCTGAAGAAGAAATCTTGGAAAAAAATGATAAACAAAATAATTAGAAATAATTTTTTATTTATAATCTTGTAAATTCAACAACTTAACCCATATAAAGTTTGTTAATATTTATAAAAAAGATTTATTAATAAAAATTATAAAGTTTAGGGAGTTAATTAATGGCAAAAGTTATTGGTATTGACCTGGGTACAACAAATTGTTGTGTATCAGTAATGGATGGTAAATCACCAAAAATAATTGAAAATAGTGAAGGTGCCAGAACAACACCTTCAATGGTAGGTATCACTGACAATGAAAGATTAGTTGGACAACCTGCTAAAAGACAAGCAGTTACTAATCCAGAAAATACGTTATTTGCCATTAAAAGATTAATAGGACGTAGACATGATGATGAGTATTCTAAAAAATTTTCTGAACTGGTTCCTTACAAAATTATATCAGCAAAAAATGGTGATGCTTGGGTGCAAGCTAATGGTCAGGATTATGCTCCTTCTGAAGTTTCCAGCTTTATCCTTAGAAAGCTTAAAGAAGATGCTGAATCATTTCTTGGTGAAAAAGTTGACAAAGCAGTTATTACTGTACCAGCTTATTTCAATGATGCTCAAAGACAAGCAACAAAAGATGCAGGTAAAATTGCGGGTTTAGATGTCCTTAGAATTATTAATGAACCAACTGCTGCAGCACTTGCATATGGCCTTGATAAAAAGGAAAGTGGAACAATAGCTGTTTATGACTTAGGTGGAGGAACTTTCGACGTTTCCATTTTAGAAGTTGGTGATGGGGTTTTTGAAGTAAAATCCACAAACGGAGATACATTTTTAGGCGGTGAAGATTTTGATCAACGGATTATTGATTACATTGCAGAACAATTTAAAAAAGATAATGGTATTGATCTCAGATCAGATAAATTAGCTCTTCAAAGAATGAAAGAGGCTGCAGAAAAAGCCAAAATAGAACTTTCAAGTGCTGCACAAACTGATATTAATCTTCCATTTGTTACTGCTGATGCAAATGGTCCAAAACATCTTAATGTAAAATTAACCAGATCACAATTTGAAGGTATTGTAGACGATCTTATTACTAAAAGCATTGAGCCATGCAAGGCTGCCTTAAAGGATGCTGGTATAAGTTCTGGTGATATAGATGAAGTTATCCTAGTTGGCGGTATGACTAGAATGCCAAAAATAATTGAAACTGTAACTTCTTTTTTTAAGACAGAACCTCATAGAGGTGTAAACCCTGATGAAGTAGTTGCTTCAGGTGCAGCAATTCAAGGTGGAGTTTTAATGGGTGATGTCAAAGATGTGCTATTATTAGACGTTACCCCGTTATCTTTAGGAATTGAAACCTTAGGTGGAGTTTTTACAAGATTAATTGACAGAAATACAACTATTCCCTCTAAAAAATCACAAGTTTTTTCAACTGCTGAAGATAATCAGTCAGCAGTTACAATTAGAGTTTCTCAGGGTGAAAGGGAGATGGCTTCAGATAATAAATCTTTAGGCGAATTTAATCTAGAAGGTATTTCACCGGCTCCAAGAGGAGTACCTCAAATAGAAGTTACATTTGATATTGATGCAAACGGAATAGTTAACGTAAGTGCTCAAGATAAGGCAACCGGTAAAGCTCATAACATCACAATACAAGCGTCAGGTGGTCTGGATGAGAATGAAATTGAAAGAATGGTGAAAGAAGCAGAAGATAATGCTGAGGCTGATAAAGAAAAAAGAGAAGCCATTGATACTAGGAATCAAGCCGAGTCTATGATACACGGTGCTGAAAAATCATTATCAGATTTAGGTGAAAAGGCCGAGGATAGTGCAAAAAAGGATGTTGAGGCCGCCATTGCTGATCTAAAAACTGCTTTAGAAGGTGATGATATTTCAATTATAAAAGAAAAGACTTCTTCTTTATCAGCAGTAATGATGAAGATGGGAGAAGCAGCCTACAAAGCAAATGAGGCTAACAATACTGAAAATGCAGACACAACAGAAGCAAATTCTGGTGAAAATAAGGAAGATGTTGTCGATGCTGATTTCGAAGAAGTTAAAGATAATGAAGAAAAGAAAGATGCTTCTTAAATAGACTAAAGATAAACTTAAGGTATAAATTATGGCACGTGATTATTACGATATACTTGGTTTATCTAAATCTGCATCAGATAGTGAAATTAAATCTTCGTACCGTAAATTAGCCATGAAATATCATCCTGATAGAAATCCTGGTGATAAAAAAGCAGAAGAAAAATTTAAAGAAATTTCAGAATCCTATGAGATTTTAAAAGACCCTCAAAAAAAAGCTGCTTATGATCAGTACGGGCATTCAGCTTTCTCTCAAGGTACCGGTGGTAATCCAGGTGGAGGATTTTCAGGTTTTGGAGCTGGGGGATTTTCAGATATATTTGAAGATATGTTTGGTATGGGTAGCGACTCAAGAAGAAGATCTGCTACTACAGGATCAGATTTAAGGTATGATTTATCAGTTACTCTTGAACAAGCTTTTTCTGGTGATCAGGTTGAAATTTCCTTAACAGTTCCAACAAAATGTGATTCTTGTAATGGTTCTGGTGCTGCTAAAGGTTCTCAACCAAAACAATGTGGTCAATGTGGTGGTTATGGAAAAGTTAGAGCGCAACAAGGATTTTTCACAATAGAAAGAACTTGTGCTGCTTGTTCTGGTTCTGGAGAAATTATTGGTGACCCATGCAGACATTGTAAAGGTCAGGGTAGGGTTAATAAAAATAAAAAACTATCAGTAAATGTTCCAGCTGGTGTGGATAATGGAACACGCATTCGACTTTCTGGTGAAGGTGAAGCCGGCGCTAGAGGATCTAATGCTGGTGACTTGTACATTTTTATTGATATAAAAGATCATTCCTTTTTCCAGAGAGACGGAAAAGACACTTTTATTGAGGTACCAGTTCATTTTATAGATGCTGTATTAGGCAACTCTATTCAGGTTCCATGCATTGACGGTTCTAAGGCAAAAATGAATTTAGTAGCAGGAACACAAAGTGGTACACGATTAAGGATGAAAGGAAAAGGTATGCCTGGGTTGCGAGGGGGGACTAGAGGTGATCAATATGTACAAATTAATGTCGAAACGCCAGTAGGCCTCTCAAGAAAACAAGAAGAATTATTTAATCAAATAAAAGATTTAGGACTAGATAAAATTAGTCCAAAAACAAGTAGGTTTAAAAAGTTAATTCAGTAAATTAAAATTTTTTATACTTAGTTATTGAAATAATGAAAGTGGTTAATATGAATAAAGTATCTGTTTCTATTCCTGGTTGTAATGGCAGAATGGGTAAAACATTGCTCAGTCTTATATTGGAAAATTCAAAATATGAAATAGCTACAGCAACATGTTTACCTAACGAACACGAGGTTGGCATTGATGTTGGACTATTTGCTGGCAAAAGTAAAATTAATAAAGAAATTAAATCTGAACCAATGTTATTATTTCAAAACTCACACGTACTTATTGACTTTACTGCTCCTGAAGCAACCATGTTTCATGCTAAACAATGTTATGACAACAATATGTCAATTGTAATTGGTACCACTGGATTAAGTGATAACCAAGAAAATGAATTATTATTTTTTTCCAAAAAAATACCTATCGTTTATTCAGCAAATTTTTCAATAGGAGTGACTTTATTGTCTAAACTAGTTTCAAATGCAACCAAGACATTAGGCTATGATTGGGATATTGAGGTTCTAGAAATGCACCACAAACAAAAAATTGATTCTCCTTCAGGAACTGCTTTATTACTAGGAAAATCAGCTGCAGACGCCAGGCAGCAAGAATTGTCAAATGTAAAATCTGTTTCACGTGATGGATTAGTTGGAAAAAGAAAAGAAAAGGAAATAGGATTTGCGGTTTTAAGAGGGGGTGATGTTGTTGGAGAACATTCGGTATTATTTTGTAATTCTGGAGAAAGAATAGAGTTAGCTCACAAAGCAACAGATAGATCAATTTTTGCTTCAGGAGCATTACGAGCATCTTATTGGGCTGCTAATGCACAGCCTGGTTTATATTCTTTGGCAAATGTTTTAGAAAAGGGTGGATAAATTAAATTATTTCAAGATTTTATAAATGTTTTTATAGCAAGCTTCAATATTGATTTGCCCGTTTAATTTTGTAGGTCTCGTCTCAACGTAATTTACAAAATATCCATTATTTTTTTTTATTAAGAAAACATCTAAAAAACATTCTTTTAAATAATATTGATAATTTTTTAATTTCCCTTCTTCTTTAACAAAATCACTTTTACCAAATTCTTTGATAACCTTAAATTCGTTCCAATTTTTAATATGATCCAAATCAAAGCTGTTTGACTTAGGAACTTTAACCCGCTTTTTTAGAGTTGATTTTTGAACTTTTTCCTTTTGTTTAGGCAAATTTATTGGAGCCATTTCAATAATTTTGGTTTCATCATTACTGATTTTAGAGTTTTTATTTTCATTATTTAAAGATTCTTGTTTTAAATTTATTTTTATATTATCGAGAAAAATATTCTGGTGTTCAAAAGTGTGGCAAGCATTCACAAAAACGACTATACAAAAACTAGATATAATTTTAATAAGATTAGATTTCATAAATTACATTCATAAATATTGTTTGTAAGGAAGTCTATTTAAAAAAATATATGAGGCAAAGATGAATAATAAGTTTGATATTTGTTTTATCGGGAACGCAATAGTAGATATTTTATCTAAAATAACCTTCGAAAAGCTTGATAAGTTAAAAATTCCAAAAGGTTCTATGCAATTAGTTAATGAGGAATTAGCTGACAAAATCTTAAATAATATAAAAAATCCGTCAATTATTTCTGGTGGAAGCGCAGCAAACACAGCCGTTGGATTTCAATCTTTTGGAGGGAAATGCTGCTTCATAGGCCAAATTGGTAACGATCAATTTGGGGAATTATTTTATAAGGATCTCAATAATACTGGTGTTTTTTTTGAAGATTTAGATTATAAAATTTCTGAAAAAACTTCTAAAAGTATTGTTTTGGTAACTCCTGATGCAGAAAGAAGTATGAACACGTTTTTAGGTGCTAGTAACAAATTTAATATAAATTCTGTTGATGAACTATTAATTTCTAGTAGTAATATGATTTATATTGAAGGATATCTATTTGATCACGCTGAAGCAAAAGAAGCAATTTATAAATGTTGCAATTTAGCAAAAGTGAATAATAGTAAAGTTGCTTTAAGTTTATCTGATTTATTTTGTGTTGACAGACATAGAAGTGATTTTCTTTACTTAATTGATAAATATGTAGATGTTATTTTTGCAAATGAAAATGAAATAAAAAGTTTGTATCAACTAGACTTGAAAGCAAGCATAAATAACATTGAAAATCAGGTAGAAGTTGGGGCTGTTACCCTAGGCTCAAAGGGAGCTATTGTTTTTAATAAAGAGGCAAAATATCATATCGATCCAGTATCTACAGAAAAACTAGTTGATACAACTGGAGCCGGTGATTTATTTGCTTCTGGTTTTTTGTTTGGTTTCATTAATAAATACTCAATGGAAAAATGTGGGTATATAGGTAACAATGCTGCTTCTGAAATTATCCAATATATTGGCGCTCGACCTAAAATTTCTCTCAAATCAATTTTGTAATAAATTATCTAATTTGAATAAAGTACATTGTATGCAGCTATGGATGCAGAATTTACAATATCTGAGACAGAAGAACCCATTTGAACGATTTGAAATGGTTTTTCTCCACCTATCATTAGCGGACCTAAAATTGATCCACCACCAAGTTTTTGTAATAATTTAAAAGATATGTTTGCAGCAAGGAGACTTGGCATAATTAGAACATTAGCAGGACCAGAGAGTCTACAAAAAGGATAGTTCATTTTTATCTGTTCATAATCTAGAGCAACCTCTGGTGTCATTTCACCATCAAATTCAAAATCAACCTTCTTTTTGTCAAGTATATTAACTGCCTCTTTTAATTCTTTAGAACTTGGTCTAGACAAACTGCCAAAATTAGAAAATGATAATAAAGCTACACGAGGTTTATAACCCAGTTCTTTAACCGTACTAGCAATACCGGTTGCTATATTAGCCAACTGCTCAGCATTTGGCGTATCATGAATATTAACATCCCCAATAAATACAGTTCTTTCCTTCGAAACCATCATTGACATAGATAAAAAGCTTTGGTTATCTTTTGACGAAATCACTTTGGTTATATCATTAAAACATCTACCAAACGGTCTTGTTACTCCTGTAACCATAGCGTCTGCATCTCCAGCAGAAACCATAGAAGCTGCAAATACATTTCTATCTTGGTTGATTAATCTTTGACAATCTCTTCTTAAATGACCATTTCGATGGAGTAATTTATATAAATTATCTATATATTTTTGGTTATTTGTACTCATGCTTGCATTATGAATGATTAGCTCGTTAAGTCCTTCTAAATTGACTTTTTCCATAGTTTCTCTAACCCTGTTTTCTCTACCAATTAAGATTGGAATTCCAAATCCTGAATTATAAAATGATAAGGCCGCTCTTATTGTTTTCTCCTCTTCTCCTTCTGCAAATACAACTCTTTGTTTCTTATTTTTTATTCTAGCTTTAATAGGTTCTAAAATAGAAGCTATAGGATTTGTTCTTACTTCTAGTTCTCTCTTATAAGCATCTAAATTTTTAATTGGTTTTCTTGCCACACCACTATCCATTGCTGCTTTAGCAACAGCTGAAGAAACTGAAGAAATAAGTCTAGGATCAAATGGAGCAGGAATTATATAGTCATTCCCATAATGAAGCTGAACACCATGGTAAGCAGCATTTACTTCATCTGGGACATCTTTTCTTGCTAATTCAGCAATAGCATTAGCTGCGGCAATTTTCATTTCTTCATTAATAGTTGTCGCTCTTACATCTAAAGCACCTCTAAAAATATATGGAAACCCAAGCACATTATTTACTTGGTTGGGATAATCAGATCTACCAGTAGCTATGATTGCGTCTGATCTTGCAGTTTTAACTTCTTCAGGCATTATTTCAGGAACGGGATTGGCCATTGCAAATATGATAGGTTTTTCAGCCATGCTAATAACCATTTTTTTTGTTACAGAACCCGGTGCTGATAACCCTAAAAAAACATCTGCGTTTTTAAGTGCATCTTCTAGAGTTCTAGCTTTAGTATTAACAGTATGACCAGATTTCCATTGGTTCATGTTACTTTGCCTTCCTTTGTATAAGACACCGTTTCTGTCAACCAAAATTATATTATCGTTTTTTGCTCCCATTGCTTTTAAAAGTTCAACACAAGCTATAGATGCAGCACCAGCACCGTTACTTACAAATTTAGTATTCTCAATCTTTCTTTTAGTTAAATGAAGTGCATTGATTATACCCGCTGCTGTTACAATTGCAGTACCATGTTGATCATCATGAAAAACTGGTATATTCATAATTTCTCTTAATCTTTGTTCAATAATGAAACAATCGGGAGCTTTGATATCCTCTAAATTAATTCCTCCAAAGCTAGGTTCAAGTAAAGAAACTGCATCTATAAATTTTTCAGTGTCCTCTGTGTTAATTTCTAGGTCAATACCATCAACATCAGCAAATTTTTTGAATAATACGGATTTTCCCTCCATAACAGGTTTAGACGCAGCAGCTCCAATATTACCAAGTCCCAATACTGCAGTACCATTAGAAATAACTGCAACTATATTTCCTTTTGAAGTGTAATCATAAATAGTTTCCGGTTTTTTTTCAATTTCAAGACATGGTGTTGCAACGCCAGGAGAATAAGCTAAAGATAAATCATTAGAACTAATTAGAGAAGTTGTTGGTGTTATTTCTAATTTTCCAGGACGACCTTTTTTGTGATATTCTAGGGCTTCTTTTTCCAGATTTGATTTGTTGTTAGCTTCGGTATTGGCGGTAGACATTTTTTCCTCAAAACTATAAATATTTAATTACAAACTATATCTTAAATTTTTCAAAAGATCTTAATAAATTGTGTTTTAATACAAATAATTCGACTATAATTAATCCTATTAAAGTTTTAAAGGAAAATTGCTGAATCGTGAAACATGTCCACACTCCAATGATGGAGCAATATTTAAATATTAAAAACAAACATAAAGATGCTTTATTATTTTACAGAATGGGCGATTTTTATGAATTATTTTTTGAAGACGCAATTATAGCCTCAGAAGCATTAGATATTGCTCTGACAAAAAGAGGTAAATCCAATGGTAATGATATCCCTATGTGTGGCGTGCCCTTTCATTCAGCAGACAACTACTTACCAAAATTAATTAAAAAAGGTTTTAATGTTGCTGTATGTGAACAAACAGAAACTCCTGAAGAAGCTAAACATAACCCAAAAAAAGGACCTCTTAAAAGAGAAGTTGTAAGAATAATATCACCCGGCACACTAACTGAAGACAATTTATTACAAAGAAAAAACAATAATTATTTAGCAGCTATTTCAAATTTTAATGATTCAATATGTGTGGCATGGCTAGACATCTCTACAGGAAGTTTTAAATCAAGATTAATTGGAAAAGATAATACTTCTAATCAAAAACAACTGTTAACCAATTTTTTGTTAAGGATGGATTGTTCTGAAATATTAATTTCTGAAGATATGGATCTTGATTTTATAGGAAATGAGTGGCATTCACTAATAAAAAAACAATCTCCTACATTGTTCCATTATCAATCTTGTTTAAATCAGATATTTTCACATTACTCAATTATCTCATTAGAAGGTGTTGGTTCCTTTAATAAAGGAGAAATTATAGCCGCAGGTGTTCTACTTTCTTATCTAAAATTAACTCAATGTGGAAAAACTCCGTTTCTTTCCATGATTAAATCTGAAACCATGAATGAATTTTTAGATATTGATTATTTTACCCAAAAATCACTTGAAATTTTTAAAAACTTGTCGGGAAAATATGAAGGAAGTCTAATTTCATGTATAGACGAAACAAAAACTGCTAGTGGTGCAAGGTTACTTAAACAAAGAATAATTGAACCATTTCGCAGTATTAACATAATAAAAGATAAATACGAATTAGTTAATTGGATATTGGAAAATGATATTAACATAAAGAAAAATCAAACTAGCTTGCAAAACATACCAGACCTTGAAAGGTCATTATCTAGAATCTCACTGTTTAGGGGTGGACCAAAAGATCTATTATCAATTTCCAAAGGTCTTACAATTATAAAAGATATTTATGAAAATTTAATTCTAATTAGACAAAAAACATCTATGCCAAAGCTGTTAAATTCTATTCTAGATAGTCTTAACATTGATTATAATCTTTTCTTAAATATTAAAAAAGCTTTCAAGTTAGATGCAACACAAATTGTTAAAGAAGGTGGATTTATAAAAGATGGTTTTAACAAAGAACTAGATTATTTAAGAAGTCTTGTAAATAATGAGTTAAATCAGGTAATACAACTTCAAAAGAAGTATTCAGAGCAAACAAATATCAATTCTTTAAAGATAAAGCATAACAGAATGCTGGGCTATCATATTGAAGTGAGAGCTATGCATGATAAATCTATAAGAGATACTGGTCTGTTTATTCATAGACAAACTACCGCACAGACATCTAGATTTACAACAAATGAACTTATTGATGTTGAAAATCAAATATTAAATTCATTTGACGATTCCATTAAAATAGAGTTAGAAATTTTTAACAATTTTGCTAATCAAATAGCCAATAAAGGTAAAGAAATTTTAAATGTAGTGCATGCTATTTCAGAGTTAGATATTTCGTTCATGGTGGCTAACCAAGCTTTATCGAGGAATTATAGTTGTCCTAACATTTCAAATGAAAAAAAATTAGAGATTATTGGTGGAAGACACCCTGTAGTAGAACATCAGATGAGAATGTCTGAAAATGAATTTGTCTCGAACGATTGTAAGCTAAATAATGATAATTTTATTTGGTTAATTACAGGACCTAATATGGCTGGTAAATCAACCTATCTCAGACAAAATGCGCTTATTGTTATTATGGCTCAAGCAGGCTTGTTTGTACCTGCCAAAAAAGCAAACATAGGTTTGTTTGATAAAATATTTTCTAGGGTAGGAGCATCTGACGATTTAGCAAAAGGACAATCTACATTTATGATAGAGATGATTGAAACTTCACTTATATTAAATACATCAACTGAAAAATCTTTGGTTATTCTAGATGAAATTGGAAGAGGCACATCCACATTTGATGGATTAGCCATAGCTTGGTCAGTTTTAGAATATTTACATGAGAATATAAAGCCTATAACACTGTTTGCAACACACTATCATGAATTAACATCTTTAAAAGAAACTCTTAAAAAATTATCATGTCACAAAATGTCTGTTAAAGAATGGAATAATTCAATAATTTTCATGCATAAAATTTTAGATGGAGAGGCAGATAAATCCTATGGTATTCATGTTGCAAAATTAGCAGGAATTCCATTAGTTGTAACTGAAAACGCTTCAAAGATATTATCTAAACTAAATAAAAAAAGTAATCAGACTGTGAAAAATCCAGAAAAAGATGTAGACATAGTTAATGCAAAAGAAGTTAATAATTTTTTAGATGAGTTTGATAAAATAGATGTTGATGATATAAGTCCACGTCAGTCTCTAGATCTTTTGTATGAACTCAAATTAAAGAGACAAAAAAATGGTAAAAGTAAATTTAAAAAATAAATTTGCATTATGTAATAAATCTCAAGTTAACATTGCAAATAATATTAATTTCGGAATAGAAGAAGAAGTTAACCTAAATGCAACTTGGTTTCAAAGCATGGAACCAATTTACTATGCTATGAATAATGAAAACAAATTACATAAAGTTAAAGAGTTAAAAATAAATCATAAAAATACGGCAGTATTTAAAGAATTGCTTTTTAATAATGTAAAAAAACAATTAGTTGAATGTAAAAAAAAAATAAAGCAAGAATTTTTAAAAACCTCTGATGGGTCACTAAATGTCGGCCTAAATGTCGTTTTAATTGATAGTATGCTAAAAGAAATACTTAAAAACACTCATTTACATTTTTTTGGAAATATTAATTACAAGCTTTCAATAATAGCTGTTGGTGGGTATGGCAGAGGTGAACTGGCTCCTCACTCTGATTTAGATTTATTATTTCTTATACAAAAAAAGACAAACCAGAGTGAAGCTAAAAAAATAGAAAGACTCATTCAAGCAATCTTATATTTATTATGGGATTTAGGTTATAAGGTTGGCCATGCTACAAGGTCGATTGTTGAATGTATTGAGAAAAGTAAGTCGGACCTAACTATAACTACAAGCTTATTAGAGAAAAGATTCATAACAGGTAATAAAAAATATTTTGATCAATTAAAATCTCAATTCAACACCTTTATCGCAAATACTAAAACATTGAGTTTTGTAGAAGCAAAGTTGAAAGAATCTGACTTAAGACATAAAAAATTCGGAGGATCACGTTATGTTGTTGAGCCAAATGTCAAAGATGGTAAAGGTGGATTGAGAGATCTTCATACTCTTTTTTGGATATCAAAATTTGTTTATAGAGTCGATACTATATCTAAGCTAATTAAGAAGGGCGCTCTATCTAAAAATGAAGCTCTTGCTTTTGCTGAAGCACAGCGTTTTTTATTTTCGGTAAGATGTCATCTTCATTATAGAGCAGAAAGAGAAGATGACAGGCTAGCAATGGATGCACAAATGGAAATTGCTAAAAGTATGAATTTTAAAAACACTATAACCCATAGAGATGTTGAAAGATTTATGAAAAGATATTTCTTAGCTACAAAAACAGTTGGTAATTTAACTAGAATTTTTTGTGCCGCTATAGAAACAGAATTTAATAAACCCTTAAGATTAAATTTTTTAAGTTTTAAAAAAAGTGAAAATGTAGATCCTTTTAGTATTGAGTTAGGTCGTTTATACGTACAAGATAAAAAGATATTTACTCAAAACCCTATAAATATAATTAAACTTTTTTTTATTTCTCACAAAAAAAATATAGACATTCATCCCAAAACACTAAGATTAATTACAAGTTTAACAAAGTTAATTAACTCTGATGTTAAGTATGATTTACGTGCTAACAAAATGTTTTTAGAGATATTAACAAGTGAAAAAGATTCAACAAGAACTTTGAGACTTATGAATGAATCTAACATATTAGGTAAATTTATTCCAGAATTTCAAAAAATTGTTTGTCTGATGCAATTTGATATGTATCATTCTTACACCGTTGACGAACACACAATTTTTACAATTTCTAATCTACATTCGTTAAAGAATGGAAAGTTTAAAAGTTTTGCTCCACTTGCTAGTAAGGTAATACTAGAAATAAGTTCTTACAGATGCTTATTTGTGGCGATGTTGCTACATGATATTGCAAAAGGAAAAAAAGGCGATCATTCGGTTAATGGCTCTATAATAGCATCAACTATTTGTCCTAGATTAGGATTGAATAATGATGAAACAGACATTGTTAAATGGTTAGTTCTTCATCATTTACTATTAAGTAAGACTGCTTTTAGATATGAATTAGGAGACCCAAAGATAATTAAAGACTTTGCAGATAAAGTAAAAACTGCTGAAAAATTAAAATTATTGTTGGTCCTAACTGTTGCAGATATTAAAGGTGTAGGACCAGATATATGGAATGATTGGAAGGGTTCCCTTATTACTGATTTATATACAAAATCGTTAAATATTCTTCAAAGAAAAAATTCCTCAAAAAACCCTAATGACACTATTGAAACAACGAAGGAATTATTTAGAAGAGATTTATTTGAAAATGGAATGAATAGTGAAGCAGTAGAAATATACATTAATAATTACTATAAAAATTATTGGGAAATATTTAATTTACAAACTGTAATAAACCACTTTTATCTTTTTAAGAAAATGCTGGACAACAGAAAAAAATTTGAAATATATTTGTCTCATGAAAGTGATTTACAAGCTACAGAACTAATTGTTATTGCTCCAGATCATCATGGTTTATTCTCTTTAATATCAGGTTTAGTGGCTGCATCAGGTTATGATGTCGTAAGTGCCAAAATCATTACAAGATCTGACGGTTATGCGTTAGATACATTTTTTATTCAAAATAAAGAAAAAAAACCGATTTTGGAAGATTATCCAAGAAAAAAATTAATTAAAACTATAACCTTAGGCCTTGAAGGTAACTTTAATATAGAAAAAGCTTTAAATATTAAATGGGAAGAAATTCCAGTACGATTTAGAGCTGTAAAAGCTCCAACAAGAATATTAGTTGATAACAAAACAAGTGAACATTTCACCATTTTAGATATAAAGTGTAAAAATGCTCCTGGAGTTTTATATAAAATAACAAAAACATTAACAAATTTAGGTCTTCAAATTAATTCTGCGAGTGTTTCTACATATGGTGATAGAGTTGTAGATATTTTCTACTTAAAAAATGCATTTGGTTCAAAAATCGATGACGAAAAAACCCTAGAAAAAATTAAGAAATCAATTTCTATAATATTAGAAGAAATAAATTTTTCTGAACAAAAATTATATTCATGAGACTTAGCAAGAAAAATAAAACATCTTTTTTTATAAGTGGTTTTACTCAATCAGCTTTGTTTACAATCATTAGTCGTTTATCTGGTTTTGTAAGAGATATATTTATGGCAGCATTTTTAGGTGCTGGTATTTTTTCCGATATTTTTTTGATAGCCTTTAAGCTGCCTAATTTATTTAGAAGAATTACTGCTGAGGGAGCGCTCACGTCAGCAATTTTGCCAATATACTCAAAACTAAAAATTCAAAGTGGTAATGGTTTTGCTTATATCTATTTTAAAAAAATTTTCTTCAGTGTTTCTGTTTTTTTAATTATTCTAATGTTTATATTTCAAATAATAATGCCAATTGTAGTTCATTTTCTAGCTCCTGGGTTTATTAACAATGAAGGAGTCGTAAATCAAATAACGACTCTTTCAAGGATTACAATAATATTTATGCCTATGATCTCAATTGTTGCTTTGCTTGGTGTTGCAACAAATGTATCTGGGAAGTTTTGGGTTTTAGCGTTTACGCCTACAATATTAAATGTAAGTTTGATTTTAGGATGTTTTTTTATAAATGATTATTTGACCATTAAATCATTACCCCTTGCTTTTGCTACGGTGATTGGAGGAATAATTCAAATTTTATTTATAATTATAATGATTAAGAAATTTGAAATTTTTAATTATAAGAATTTGAAAAACCAAATTGAATATAAAAAAGAAAATAAAAAAATCAAATTTCAGATAAATCAAACATGGAAAAAATTTTTACCAGCTGCATTTGGTGGAGGAATATTACAATTAAACTTGTTAGTTGACACTATTTTGGCGAGTTTACTTAGTTTTGGATCTATTTCTTATTTATATTTTGCAGACAGAATTGCCCAGTTGCCGTTGGGTATAATAGGGATTGCACTGGGAACAACTCTCCTAACTTCACTATCAAAATCAAATGCTATTAAAGATGAAAAACAATTTTCTAAAGAATTGATAATTTCATTTAAGATTGGGTTGTTTTTTTCAATACCAGCAACATTTGTTTTTACTAACTTTAGCGATTTAATAATAAAAGTATTATTTGAGCGTGGTGAGTTTGGTTCTCAAGAAACAATCCAAACTTCTAAAGCTTTACTAGCTTACGCATTTGGTATTCCTGCTTTTATTTTGCTTAAATCCTGTCAACCAGCTTTTTTAGCACAAGGTAACACAAAGACACCAATGTATGTTGGTTTAATATTATTAATTTTGAATATTGCTCTCTCATTTACTCTAATGAATTATTTAAAACATGTTGGAATTGCTCTTGCAACGTCAATTGTGTCTTGGATTGGAATAATTATTTATATTTCAGTCTTGTTAAGAACTGGTAAGATCTTGAAGCCTAAATTCTTGACTAAAAACAAAGAATTAAATTTGGTTTCTGTTCTGCTCTATAGTTTTAAAATTATGTTTTCTTCTTTTTTGATGGTGTTAAGTATGAAATATATTTTATATATATCAGAATTGATTGATATTACCGAAACTCTTATGTTAGTTATATTATGTTCATTTGGCTTTTTCGTATATATTTTGACATCTTACATATTTAAATATATTCCTCAAGAATTACTGAACTCTGTAGTCTTAAAAATTAAGAAAGCAAAATGATATAATGACAAATTCAAAATTAGAAAACTATAAAAAAAGAATTTTTTCAGGAATACAACCAACGGGAAATTTACATTTAGGTAATTATTTGGGTGCAATTAGAAATTGGGTTAATCTTCAAAAGGATTTTTTCTCAATATTTTCAATAGTTGATTTACATGCAATAACAATACCTCAAAAACCTTCACAACTAAAATCATCTACTTATGAAGTTGCTGCTGCAATTATTGCATCAGGCATAGACCCAAAAAAAGCTATAGTTTTTAATCAGTCTTCAGTAAAAGAACATGCTGAATTGGCTTGGATTTTTAATTGCGTGTGTAAAATTGGGTGGCTAAATAGGATGACACAATTTAAAGAAAAAGCGGGTAAAAATCGAGAAAAAGCTTCGGTTGGTCTTTATGGATATCCAGTTTTAATGGCTTCAGATATTTTACTTTATAAAGCCACTCATGTTCCAGTTGGTGATGACCAAAAGCAACACATTGAATTAGCAAGAGATATAGCATCATCATTTAATAATATGTTTAGTGGTAAAAATGAAAAGGATTTTTTCATTTTACCTGAGCCACAAATTTTAGGTCAAGCAACTCGTGTAATGAGTCTTAGAGACGGGAAAAAGAAAATGAGCAAGTCTGACATCTCAGATTTATCAAGAATAAACTTAACAGATACAAAGGAAGAAATTTCAAATAAAATTAAAAAAGCAAAAACTGATCCTCTACCATTACCAACTAGTCTTGAAGAACTCGAAAACAGACCTGAGGCTTCAAATTTACTTAATATTTATTCATCATTATCAAATCAATCTATTGAATTTACGCTAAGTCAATTTTCTGGTAAGGGTTTTTCTTTTTTTAAGCCTAAATTAATTGAGTTAGCTGTGGAAACTTTAAATCCAATTTCATTTGAAATGAGAAAGTTATTAAAAGATACCAATGAAATTGATAATATATTAAAAAATGGGGCAGATAAAGCTAGAGAAATTGCAGAACCCATCTTAAAAGATGTAAAATATTTAGTTGGGTTTATTATTTAATAAGATATTTAATAGTATTTTTAAAAAAAAATGTTAATATTGATCAAAACTTTGGAGGTAAGAGATGTTTATTCAAACTGAGGACACACCAAATCCAGAAACTTTAAAATTTATACCTGGTGTAGTTGTTCTAAACAGTGGAACTGCTGATTTTCCAAATGCACAAACCACAGAAAATTCTCCTCTTGCTGAACGATTATTCAAAATAGATGGAGTAAGCAGAGTTTTTTTAGCTTCTGATTTTATCTCTGTAACAAAAGAAACCCAATTAGATTGGAATACTCTCAAACCATCAATATTAACGGGTATAATGGATCATTTTTCTAGTGGGCTTCCCTCTCTAAATAGATCAATGGAAATTGATAGTGACTCAAATATCTCTGAAGATACAGAAACCATAAAACAAATAAAAGATCTATTAGAAACAAGAGTTAGACCAGCTGTTGCAATGGATGGAGGAGATATTACCTTTTGCTCATTTGAATCAGGAGTAGTTACATTGCAAATGAAAGGAGCATGTGCTGGTTGCCCTTCTAGCACAGCAACATTAAAAATGGGTATTGAAAACATGCTTAGGCACTATATACCGGAAGTGATAGAGGTAAAAGCTGCAGAACTTTAAAGAAGTGAGTGTCTTTAAAAACAAAATATTATCTAAAACATTGTTATGGCTTTACGTAGTTATCATGAAATAATATACCTACTGGTTATTTTTTTTCTTTTACCTATTGGTTTTTTAGGACCTACTTTCTGGAAAACACCACAACTACCAATAAATAACAAGATATTCGAAAGAAATTTCGGTAATACAAGTGTAAACATTGATAAACTTAGTAATTTTAATACTAACAAAAATTATTTATCTTCAGATCAATTTAATAACAAGACTGTCGTTTCAGAGTGGTCTAAATTAATTTTAAATAATACAAAGATTGGTGTTCCTGTTGCAAGAATGTATTTTCCTTATATTCCTAGAAATATTAATAAATATGAAACTAATAAAAAAAAGTCTGTTTTTATAGCTATATTAATACCTATTGCTTTGAGAGGAAATGAACTTGTATTAGAGGAAAGAAAATTAATGAATAGTGCATTTTCCTCAAATAATATTTATCAAATAGAACAACTTTCAAAAAAATACAAAGTTAAAAACTTCAAAAAAACTAATTTTAGTGAACTTAACAGATTAGAACTAGTTAAAATCAAAACAGAATTATCAAAAAAAATTAATGTAATACCAATTTCAATGATTATAGCACAAGCTATAATTGAAAGCGGTTGGGGATCATCTAGGTTTGCTCAACAAGGAAACGCACTTTTTGGCGAATGGACATGGAAAAATCATACAGGTATAAAACCCAAAGGGAATTTAGATGCAAACTTTTCAGTAAAAAATTTCAATAATTTATTAGATTCAGTTAATTCATATATTTTAAACTTAAATTCTCACCCTGCATACAAACATTTAAGGAGCTATAGAGAAAAACAAATTCAGATTGGTAAAAATGTAACAGGATATGAGTTGTCTTATTTTCTTGAGAATTATGCTGAAATTGGTTTCGAATATGTTATCAAAGTAAAAAATATGATCAAAAACAATAAATTAAACCAATTTGAATATTCTAAATTAGAAAATTTTTAAACTATTAACTATTTAACGATGAATTGTCTTCCAAGCCATCGCCATCTATTATCATTACCTGCCATTGTACAGTTTATTCTGCCTCGTCCCTTTGAAAAAGGTCCATTTAACCTTATTTCAATTCTATTTTTGCCTAGTCTTTTTGTGTTAGCATTTAATCCGTTATTTGCAAAGCACCTTACAGGATTTTTTGGTTCAATTTTTTCAGACAAAGTAAATCCATAATTTGGTGGGTTTTTGAAAATAACAGGGTTTTTTGGTGAAAGATCTGAAATCGGCAAAGGTAAGCCATTCACTGCTAACAAAAATCTATCCATATCTCCATATTTTTCATTCATTGCAAATCTGGGCAACTCATACATCCCTAAACTTCTGTGTGCCACACCTGAGTGTTGACCAAAAGCAGCGACGAATCCATGTAACTTTACTTGTTCTAAAACTTGTAAATTATATTCACCATACGGATAAGCAAAAATTTTAGGTCTGCTACCTATTTCATCAATAAATCTTTTATTTGAAATTGAAAGTTCTTCTATAATTTTATCTTTACTTAGTTTAAACATGTGATGGTGTGATTTAGTTTGACTTCCAATGGTGACGCCATGATCTCTTAAAGTTCTAATCTCTTCCCAAGTCATGTATCCAGGAGTATTGTTATCAATTACATCTGTTGATACAAACAATGTAAAAGGTAGACTATGTTTTTTTAATAATGGCCATGCATATTTATATACTGACGAATATGCATCATCAATAGTTATAACAACAGATCTATCTTTTATTGGATTAATCCCCTTTATAGCAAGAACCGCTTTGTTAATATGTATTACGTTATATTTAGGTTTTAATAATTCCTTAATGTGTTTTGAGAACTGTTCTTTTGTGATATTTGTTGACGGATATCTACTGTCACCAAACCTATGGTACATTATTACAGATGCATAGTTAACATAAGAAACTTTTTTTGTCTCATTAAGTTGAGAATATGAAAAAGAAGGTAGAATAAATAATAAAAACGTAAGTATAACTTTCATTTTGTCCTCAGATTTAATAATTTAATTCTCTAACCGATCACTTTATTATATGATAAACTTACATTACCATCTTTTTAAATGTTTATTAAAAAAAATTATGATACTTGCTATTGAAACTAGTTCTACTAATTTTTCTCTTACTTTGTTGAATAAAGAACATATTATAGAAAATTTAGCTGTACCATTTAAACATGAGCTTTCTGAAATTATTGTACCAACAATTAAAAAGTTTTTGGAAGACAACTCGATATTATTTAATAATGTGTCTTTTTTAGCAGTTGGATCTGGGCCTGGAAGTTTTACTGGTATTCGTACAGTAATGTCTGCTGCATTAGGTGTGAAAATTTCTAATAATCATATCAAAAGTATAAGTATAAATTCTTTAGCAGGATTAACAATGTCTGTATTAGAGGATGCAAAAAAACTTAATCTTAATTATATTATAAGTTCAATTGATAGTAAAAGGGATGACGCTTTTTTACAGCTATTTAAAGTAAATTATAATGAACGCGGAGGATTACCTTTTAGTATTATCAATGATATTAAAACATTAA
>CACHEH010000010.1 GCA_902578805.1 uncultured SAR116 cluster alpha proteobacterium | reverse complement strand
CCTAAAACTCTATCACCTAGAAACTCTAATCTTTCATAATTTTTTTTATTAATTTTCAAATTGTTTTTTTGAAAACTAGAATGTGTAATAGCTTCTTCTAACAAAGCAATATTTTTAAATTTATAATTAATCTGTTTTTCTAATTTATTGATACACACTATTCTATAGCCTTGCCAATTCTTGAAAATCTTATTGCTTTGTGCCACTTCCAAAACTCAAAAATTGAAGCCGAACTATTATGAGAGAAAAAAATAATTTCAGCTTTTCCAATTAAATTTTTCTTTGGAACAAAGCCAACCTCTGGTGTTCTACTGTCCCTACTATTGTCTCTATTATCTCCCATGAAGAAAAAATGGTTTGGTGGTACTTTGAATAAAATTGTATCGTCAAATGGATCATTATCACTGGCCTCAATTATCTGATGAGGTTTAGATCCTTCAAAAACCTCCTCATATTGTGTAAAAACTTTTTCATCACCAAATATATTTTTCATAATTCCTATATTTGTCTTTATTCTTTCAGCTTTTTTTGAATTAATATAAAGAATGCCATCTTTCACTTGCACTGTATCGTTTGGAATCGCAACCAACCTTTTAATATAATCAATTGTTTCATCTCCTGGCTTTCTAAAAACAATAACATCTCCTCTTTGTGGTGTTTTATAGAATACTCTGTCTTTTATAGGTCCCAATCCAAATGGGAAACTATATTTTGAATAACCATATGAGTATTTTGACACAAATAAATAATCACCAACCAATAATGTTGGTATCATAGATCCTGATGGAATATTGAATGGTTCAAAAAAAATAGAGCGAAAAAAAATTGCTATTGAGCCAGCAATTAAAAGAGTTTTAGATAGCTCTCTAAAAGAATTCTTCATAAAATATACTCCAGAGGTATGTGTTCTTTAAATAATTTACTTTATGCAATAGCTAAACATTAGGAGCAAGTGAAATCACAACAAAAGCAATAACAAATGGAGGATCATCTGACAAAGAAATATTAAATTTTAATTTAGCTTTTAAATTTTTCTCTTTTTTTTCAATAAATGATTTTGTTTTACCTGAAAAAAATAAATATGGCTTACCATTAATGTCATTTAAAATTTCTATTTCTTTAAAAAAAAGCCCCTCGCCTCTATTGGGACTTAAGGCCTTCCAAGTTGCTTCTTTGCCTGAAAACCTTTTTCCAAAATAATTCATAGAGTTTATTAATTTACTTTTTGAAATTTCAATCTCATTCTTCCCATAAAAACGATCAATAAATTTTTGATCATATTTATTTATAATTTTGTTGAGCCTTTCTAAATTTAAAATGTCTGTTCCAATTCCAATAATCATTTAATCGTTTCAGAAATTATTTTACGCATTTTTAATATTGAATTTTCTAACCCTTCAAAAATAGAATTAGCAACAATAAAATGTCCTATATTTAACTCAACAATATCATTTATAGATACAATTGAACTTACATTATCATAGGTTAAGCCATGACCGGCATGACAATTTAAACCCAATTTATTTGCAAAATTAGCACTTTCAATAATTTTTTTTAATTCTAATTCAACATTATTTTTTTTTATGAAGGCATTTGCGTAACTACCAGTATGAAACTCGATTGTTGTTACACCTAATTTTTGAGTGGCAATTAACTGATCTTTACTTGGATCGATAAAAATAGCTACGTTTATATTATGATTAGAGAATGATTTAAGAATTTTTTTTAACTTATCAAAATTATTTACTACATCTAAACCACCTTCTGTAGTAATTTCCTGTCTCTTTTCTGGAACAAAACATACACATTTAGGCTTATATTCAATCGCAATATCAACCATTTCTGAGTTTGCTCCAATTTCAAGATTAACAGGAATATTAACAACATTCAAAATGTCGCCTAAATCCTTTTCATTAATGTGTCTCCTATCTTCTCTTACGTGAACAGTTACTAAATCTGCGCCAGATTTTTCAACAATTTTTGCAGCCTCTATTACTTCTGGATAATTTTCGCCACGAGCATTTCTCAAAGTAGCTACATGGTCTATATTAACACCTAATCTGACATGTCTTTTCACTATGATGACCTTCTCTCTGTTTTATTTTTTCTCCTTTTGTAAGAAGAAATAAAGCTGTAAATTAAAAAATAGCTAATTATCCAGATTAAAGGTGCTATAATAATACCACCTAATAACATTGGAAAAAAAATCTCATATGTTTGATTGATAATCATGTCAAAATTTATTTTACGACTAATGTCAACATGCTCAATATTTGTAACGTAAGTCCCTACTTTATATATTAAGCCCCAGATAAACGGGAAAGTTATAGGATTTCCAACAACAGTTCCAATTAGAGCAGCAATAAAATTGCCTCTTATTAAAAATGCAAAAATAACAGCTAAAATGAAATGTAATCCTAGAAGTGGGGTGAAAGAAACCATGGATCCACAAGCAAAACCAGAAGAAATAGCATAATTAGAAGCTGGCAAACGAGCTAGTCTTAGTCTATAATAAGAAAAAATTCTTCTTACCTTATTAGATAAATTTCTACAAAAATAATTTAAATTAATTATCTATACTCTCCATTAGTCTTTACCTCTTTGGACACTTTCAACAAATTGTGACAATCGCATTGCAGCAATGATTTGATTTAAATGATTAATGTTTCTTACTTCTAAATCGATATTGAATTGATAGTAATCTAAATCCCTCGAAACTACTTGAATGTTTGAAATATTACCATCGTTAAGACTTATTATCTTTGTAACATCAGCCAAACTTCCAGGCTCATTTGACAAAACAGTAACTAAGCTCCCTTTATGAAATGATTCACCCTCACGATCCCAAGAAATTTCGAGCCATACCTCTGGCATATTGTTAAATTTTTCTAATGCAAAGCAATCAATCGCGTGGACTGTAATACCTTTGCCAGTTGTAACTATTCCTACTATTCTTTCACCCGGTAATGGATGACAACAGTGGGCATAATGAATTGCCATTCCTGAAATGCCCCCCTTAATTTTCATGGATTCAGATAAGTTAGGTTTTCTTAATACGGATAAGTTGCTTTTAGAATTTTCTTTTTCTGGATATAAAAAATTTAGAACTTCTCGCGATTTAATGTTACCTTTGCCAATTTCAATAAGTAGTTCATCTAAATCTAGTAGTCCAAATTTATTTATTACTCTTATTAAGCTTTTTTCATGCATTCTTTTGTTTTGCTGTCTATACTCTTTTTGAAGTAATGCAGTGCCTAATTGAAGAAATTCTTTGATTTCTCTGTTTCTTATAAATCTTTTTATTGCTGATTTAGCTTTCCCAGTAATGCAAGTTTGCAACCACTTTGGGTCTGGGAACCCATTTTTAGAAGTTAAAATTTCAACTTGATCTCCATTTTGAACTTCAGTAGTTAATAATCTATTTTTATTATTAATTTTAGCTCCAACTGCTGAATTTCCTATTTCAGAATGGACTGCATAAGAAAAGTCAATCGCATTAGCTCCCTTTGGTAAAATTATTAGATTTCCTTTTGGAGTGAAACAAAAAACTTGATCATTATAAAGTTCTAATTTTGTGTTTTCTAAAAATTCTTCTGGTTCAGAACTTTCTTCAATTATTTGAATGAGCTCTCTAACCCACTTGTATTTTATTCCCTCTGACCATTTTGAACCTTCTTTATAAGTCCAATGCGCAGCAATCCCATTAAGAGCGAATTCATTCATAAAAGAAGTTCTAATTTGAACTTCTATTTTTGTTTTTTTTGGTCCAATCAAACATGAATGAAGTGATTGATAGCCATTTCGTTTTGGAGCAGAGATATAATCTTTAAAACGGCCCATTACTGCTGAATATTCTTGATGCAATAATCCAAGACTTTTGTAACAACTGGGCACATCGTTGACAATAACTCTAAATGCCATTATGTCTGATAACTGATCCATACTTAAATTTTTGTATTGCATTTTTTTCCAAATTGAATAACTACTTTTAATTCTCCCAGTTACAAAACATTTTATGTCATTTTTTTTTAGAAGAGTTTCAATTTCTTTTGTAATATACGGAATATTAAGCTCGTCTTGTGAATATATAAGCTTTAATCGCTTTAAAATTGAATTACGAGTTTCCGGTTTCAAAACAGCAAAACATCTATCTTCCAATTCTCTTTGTATTGCATTTATACCTAGACGTTCAGCTAGTGGCGCAAAAATTTCAAGAGTCTCGTAACAAATTTTAGATTTTTTTGTATCATCTTTAATACCATTAATTGTTCTAATATTGTGTAACCTATCTGCAAGCTTTACTAATAATACTCTGATATCATCAGATGAAGCAAAAAGTAACTTTCTAAAATTTTCAGCTTGAGCAAATCCAAATTTTAAATCTAACTTAGTTAGCTTTGTAACACCATCAACAAGTTTGGCTATTTCACTTCCAAATTCATCCTTAATGTTTTGAATAGTTATTTCACAATCCTCAACAACATCGTGAAGAAGTGCAGTTATTATAGAAGAAGCATCTAATTTCATTTCTGTTAAATAATTTGCAACGGCTAGAGGATGAGTAAAATATTCTTCACCACTACCCCTAAATTGATTTAAGTGAGCTTTTTTTGAAAAATTATAAGCTTTATGTATGACTTCCTTTGATACAAACGAATCATATGTTGATATTTTTTTATAAAGTTGAGACGCTGATGTAGTCATCCTTTTATATTATAACATAAAAACTATCTTATCTATATTGAAATTATAAAAGATATAACTAATTTCGGTTTAATCTTCATTATTTATCAATTCATCAGGTACATCGACAAAAGCACTTTCATCATCAAGTTTATTTTTACTAAAAATTAAATCTTGATCAACGCTTGATTCAGTTTTTGTTTCGTTTAAATATGCCGCAAACTCCTCTTCTAGAGATACTTCATCTTCTTCATTATTTTCTTCTTTAATTAAATTTTTCTGCATAGATCGTATGAATCTTTCTTGCAAACTTTCAGCATCCACGGCTTCTGACGCTATTTCACGAAGAGAAACAACTGGATTCTTGTCGTTGTCTCTATCTACCTCAATAGGAATTCCATTTGAAATTTCTCTTGAACGTTGAGCAGCAGCAATAACAAGGTCAAATCTGTTAGGTATTTTTTTAACACAATCTTCTACAGTAACACGTGCCATAATAAATATTCTCCCAAATAATATGAGTAAATAAATAATAAATACTAAAAAATCAAATCAATTTTTTTTTATTAATAATTTTGATATTTTGATTATTTAATTTTTTTAAAATTGTACAAACATCTCTCTTTAAAGTTGGGTGTATCCAGTTAGGATCTAGTTCTGATAATGGTTCCATCACAAACCTTCTTTTATGAGCTCTAGGATGAGGAATGATTATTTGATTATTTTTTAAAATTTTATTGGAATAATCAATAAGGTCTAAATCAATTACCCTAGGTTCATTCACAAGTTTTCTTCGCCTACCTAGTTTATATTCTATTTTATGTAATGACTTTAAAACATCTAATTCATTTAAAAGAGTATTTGCAAAAACTATACAATTAAAAAAATTAGGTTGATCACTTTTTGGTATTGGTTGAGACTCATACCAACTTGACTGTTCAGTCACGTGAATTGAATAATTCTGTAAACAATTGATTGCATTCATAGCTACACAAACGGGGTGAGATCCATCATTAGATTTTAAATTACCACCAATGCCAATTATTATTTTTTTAAAATTCATGAAATCATGTTTAGCTTTGTTGTTTGAAATTAAATGACTTAATTATTATTTTTTAATAATCTGTGTTTTTCTCTATCCCAATCTCGTTTTTTAATTAATTCTCTTTTGTCAACTTTCTTTTTACCTTCTGCAATTCCTAAAGATATTTTTGCCAAACCTTTATTATTAAAATACAAACTTAAAGGGACAACGGTACATCCATCTTTTTTAATCTGTCCTAAAATTTTGTCTCTTTCTTTTTTATGGATTAACAAACGTCTAACTCTTTTAGGATCATGATTCTGTCCTGAGGCAGCTAATTTGTATTCTGGGATATTCGAATTTACTAAAACAATTTGTCCAAACTCATTGGTTGCATACGACTCATTTATACTTGCTCTACCAAGTCTTAAACTTTTTACTTCACTACCTAATAAAACAATTCCAGCTTCTACAGTATCAAAAATTGAGTAATCAAATTTAGCACGTCTATTTTCTGCTACTCTTCCTTGAGAAATACATTTATTAATTTTTTTTTTATTCATTCATAACACAAATATCTACAGTAAACCTGCTTTTTCAAGAGCATCTTTTACATTTGATTTACTAACTTCTTCAATTTCTACGATTGGTAGTCTTGCCTCAGAAGAACATAGTCCTAATAATGATGCAGCATATTTTAGTGGGCCTGGGCTTGTTTCATAAAATAACGCATCGTGTAAAGGCATCAGTTTTTTATTTATTTCTTGAGCGGTTGAAATATCTCCTTGTTTCCATGCATTGTGCATCCTTGAAAGTAATTTAGGAGCGATATTTGATGTAACAGATATACAACCATGGCCACCTGCAGCTAAATAAGCTAATGCTGTACCGTCTTCACCAGACAATTGAATAAAATCCTCACTAATTAAATTTTGCAATCTTGTAGGTCTTGCTAAATCAGCAGTTGCATCTTTTACACCTACAATTAAATCATTTTCTGCTAATTTAGCCATAGTAGAATCATTCATCCTTATTACTGAACGACCTGGTATATCATATATAATTATTGGCTTACTTGAATTTTTTATAAGCTCATTATAATGAGCTATTAAACCTGACTGAGTAGGTTTATTATAATAAGGCGTAACTACTAATAAACCATCAGCACCAGCAGAACATGCGTGTCTCACAAAATCAACGGCTTCATTCGTAGAATTTGAACCTGCTCCTGCTATAACAGGCACTCTTCCATTTGACTGCTCTATACATACTTCTACAAGTTTCTTATGTTCATTGTGAGATAAAGTAGGTGATTCACCAGTTGTACCAACAGGAACTAAACCATTTGTTCCATTTTCTATTTGAAAATCTATTAGTTTTCGATAAGAGTCAAAATCAACTTTATTATCTTTAAATGGAGTTAATAAAGCTGTATATGAACCGTGGAATAACATAAAATACCTCGCCAAAAAAAATGATTTGTTTATCATACTCATCTCATTTAAATTTAACAAGATTTAGAATAAAATAATCTAGGAAAATATTAATGGTTAATAGTAAGGTTACATATGATTCTATTTTTGAGGCATCTAAGAGGTTAGAAGGAAAAATTGTAAAAACACCTATCTTACAATCTAAATACATTAATGAAAAATTAGAATCTAACATTTTTTTAAAAGCCGAAAACCTTCAAATTATAGGTGCATTTAAATTTCGAGGTGCTATGAATTCAATTTTACAGCTACCATCTGATATTAAAAAAGTTGTAGCATGGTCAAGTGGAAATCATGCACAAGCAGTTGCTGCTGCGTCAAAAATAACAGGTCGCCAATCAACAATTGTAATGCCAGAAGATTCTCCAAAAGCCAAACTGAATGGCACTGCTTTTTGGGGTGCTAATGTCATAAAGTATGATAGGAACAAAGAGAATAGAGAAGAAATTGGAAAAAAAATAGCAAAAGAATTAAATGCTACGATTATCCCACCATTTGATGATGAAAAAGTTATAATTGGGCAAGGAACTGCTGGTATAGAATGTATAGAACAGTTAAATGAAATTAATGTTATACCTGATATTGTTTTATGTTGTTGCGGTGGTGGTGGCCTCATTGCTGGTATAAGTACAGCGATAAAAGAAAAGTTTAAAAATGCTAAAATATATTCTGTTGAACCTGAGAATTTTGATGATACTAAAAAATCACTTAAAGAAAATTCAATAATTTCAAATTCTATGAAACATGTTTCTATTTGTGATGCACTTTTGGCTGACAAACCAGGAAAAATTACTTTTGAAATTAATAAATTAAATCTAACTTCTGGAATAGCGGTTACAGACCAAGAAGCCTTAATTGCAATGAACACAGCATATAAACATCTTAAAATTGTTCTTGAACCTGGTGGTGCAGTTGCACTAGCAGCTGCTATCTTTAAAAAGATAGATATTAAAGATAAAAATGTTCTAGTAATTGCATCTGGTGGAAATGTTGATAAGGATATTTTTGAAAATTGCTTAAACCAACAAGAAATTTAAAATTATTCTGTTAAATAATTAATCACTTTTTCAGTTTTAGGTCTTCTTCTTTCAACTGGCTCTTTTTCTTTATCTCCAATGTAAATGAAACCAGCAAGTTTGTCAGTTTCTGGCTTTCCACCAACTACTTTTATAATTCTGTCATTGTAAGAATACCACTCTGTTAACCACTGTGCGGCATAACCTAAAGATTGAGCTGCAACAACTATATTTGAACATACTGCTCCAGTAGATAATTCCATCTCCCATAATGGTATTTTAGGATGTGAAACAGGTTTAAATAATACTGCTATCACAGCACTAGCTCTCAAAAATCTGTTTTTTTCAAAATTTATTTCTTCTTCAGAAGCTTCAGGATTGTTTATAATATATTCAGGAGCTAAAATTTCTTTACCTATCCTATATCTTGCTTTGTCTTTTATGACCGTTAAAGACCAAGGATTTAAAGCACCATGATCAGGCACTCTGATACCACATGCTAAGATGTCATTTAGATCACTTTCATTAATATGACCTGAAATCATTGTTTTTACAGTAGTAGATCTTCTAGTTTTAAGAAAATTAATAACGTTATTCATTTCATTAAACAAAAATAAAGCTTTACTTGTTAAGTATTATAATACAAACGTTACTATCAATGCCATACTTTTTAAAGATTAACAATGTATAATGATCCAATAGTAGTAATTGTGATAATATTAGCAGTAATGGCTGGAGGGCTTATTAAAGGTACTATTGGATTTGGAATGCCGATGGTAGCTTTGCCGTTAATTGCGTTCGCAGTGCCAGTAACCACAGCCATGATTTTACTTTGTGCTCCTATTTTTTTAACTAATTTTTTACAAATAAAATTTAAACAAGGTATTAGTAGCTATAGGTTTTTGCCAATGTTTTTATTCCTAGTTTTAGGGCTAATTATAGGTGCAAGGCTGATACTTGAAATAAATTTAAATACAATTACCCAAATAATCGCGATTTTAATAATATTTGCAGCTGTAATTAATTGTTTTGGCTTTAAAATCAATAGTAATATCAATAAGAAACATGAAAGAATAATCACATCTCTTATTGGCTTTGGATCTGGCATTTTAGGAGGATTATCAACTGTATACGGACCACCAATGTTAGCTTATTTAGTAGCAGTAGACTTACCAAAAGAGAAATTTGTAAGAACTGTGTCAACTATGTACTTTATTGGTTCTTTTCCATTATATGGATCATTGATTTATTATGGATTTGCTACAAAACAAGATCTTATCATGAGCTTGTTATTGATAATACCAGCTTTGATAGCCCAACAAATAGGTACAAAAATAAGGGATAAAATTAATCAAAAACAGTTTAGAAACTGTATTCTAGTAACTTTAGTCATTCTTGGTATAATGCTTTTCATTAAAACAATATAAATAAATTATTTTTTTAAAATAGGAACTAAATTTAGGCTAAGTGATATAAATGGTCCTATAAAAATTGCGAAGATAATTGTTCCAATGCCAAAAGTACCTCCTAAAAGCCAGCCCAAAAAAACTACAAAAAATTCTATGGTGAAACGAATGAGACTAATAGGTTTGTTATAGTTTTTTGCAATTCCAGTCATTAAACCATCTCTAGTCCCTGGACCAAGGTTAGCAATTAAATAAATAGCACTTCCAAAAGCAACTATGAATGTTCCTAAAACAGATAAAATCAAGGGATTAAAGATTTCATTTAAAAATTGAATTAATGGTATCAAACCACTCATTGTTAATGCGATTATAATTATATTCATGATCGTACCTAATCCAGGTTTAAGTTTTAACGGGAACCATAAAATTAATACTGCACAACTTATATAAAACGTAGATAAACCTACACCAATATCAAATTCCCTTGCAATGCCCTCGGCTAAGACTGTCCATGGTGTAACGCCATTTTGAGAAATTACTAATATACTTTCACCTAAACCAAATAAAAACAAACCAAAACATAGAAAAAAAAAAGTTTCTAATTTTGGCTTAACATTGTCAGGTTTGTTTGAACTCCAATTTGTTTTAGGGACTGAAGTTATCAAAAAAATTTTTGAAATTGGTTTCAAATTTGATTTCAATAATTCGCCAATTTAATTTATTGTCTAAATTTTATATTTGATCTATTTAATTCTTTTATGCTTGTGCAACCCATAAGTTTCATATCCCTTTCTATTTCACTCCGATATAAACCTAAGGCTTTTTCAACACCTTTTTGACCGGCTGCAGCTAAAGCATATAAATATAACCTTCCACCAGAGCAAGCTTTTGCGCCAACTGATAATGCTTTTAATATATGAGTGCCTCTTTGGATTCCACCTTCACAAATTATATCAATTTTATCTCCTACAGCATCAACAATTTCAGCTAATTGATCAAAAGGTGCTCTAGCTCCATCTAATTGTCGACCACCATGATTTGAAACCATTATACCAGTACAACCAATGTCAACTGCTTTTTTGGCATCTTCAACACTCATTATACCTTTTAATGCAAAATGACCACCCCACTTTGAACATAAACGTTCAGCATCTTTCCAATTCATAGATTGGTCTAACATTGATGAAAAATAATTTCCTATTGACGTTGCTGTGTTAGTACCTTCGCTTACATGATCTTGTAGTTGTGGTAATTCAAATTTAGGTTTTGTTAAATAATTTATTGCCCACATTGGCTTAGATGCGAAACTAAATAGGCTAGCTAGAGTTAGCCTAGGTGGAGATGTAAATCCAGTTCTAAGATCTCGTTCTCGATTGCCTCCTGTAATTGTATCAACAGTAAGAGCTAATACATCAAATTTAGCTGCCTTAACCCTCTCAAGCATACTGTCATTAAGGCCCCTGTCTTTATGAAAATAAAATTGAAACATTTTAGGTGTGGAAACAATAGAGGATATCTCTTCAACACTAACTGTGCCTAATGAAGATACTCCAAACATAGTTCCAAATTTTTGTGCTGCTTTCCCAACAGCTCTTTCTCCATCATAATGAAATAATCTTTGTAAAGCAGTTGGAGCACAGTAAAAGGGTAAATTTAATTTTTTTCCGAAAATAGTGGTGGATAAATCAACGTTTTCAACTCCTCTTAGTACATTTGGTATTAAATCAGCATCATTATAAGCGGCAGTATTTCTATTATATGTAACTTCATCATCCGCTGCACCATCTATGTAATGAAATATAGGTGAAGGAAGTTTTTTTCTAGCAAGTTTTCTAAAATCTTGAAAGTTATGACAATCGTTTAAATTCATTTAATTTCCTTTACATGCAATACAGTTGTAATTACTTTTAAATAATAAATTTTAATATTTTTACTAGTATTTACATAAATATAAGTTTTTTTGATTTTGTCTATGTAAATTTTAAATGGAAAATAAATGAACCAAATCAAAAGAGTTGAAATACACGAATTCACTCACTCAGCAATAAATTTGGGTCTATTGACTAATGCAAACACAATTGGATCAGTAGGATATTCTAAAGGCCAATCTATTAAATTGGATAAATTTGCGGTTGTAATAGAAACTAAGGATGGATGTAGGGGTGAGTACGTCACTCACTGGGGAGGCAATAAAGCAGCTTGCGCACAAGCTAAAATGTTGGCACCCAAATTATTAGAATATAATGCTGAAGAAAGAGAAAAAATATATGATGACTTCAAAAGAGAACTTAGGCAATTTGATCATATGGGCCATGGCCCATTAGATATTGCGCTATGGGATTGGGCTGGTAAAAAATTAAATTGTTCAATTGCTGTATTACTAGGAAGTTACAGAAAATATCTTAAAGCATATGCAAGTACGTATCATGGTGACAGAAATGGCGGTTTAGATAACAAGGAAGCTTTTGCTGATTTTGCTGAGCAATGTTTTGATATGGGTTACAAAGCCTTTAAAATACATGGATGGCATGAAGGAGATGCAAAAGAAGAAGCAGAAAATGTTTTACATGTGGCAAAAAAAGTTGGAGATAAAATGACTTTAATGCTTGACCCAGCTTGCCAACTTAAAACTTTTGCCGATGCACTTTATGTTGGTAAAGCTTGTGATGAAGCAAATTTCTTTTGGTTAGAAGATCCATATAGAGATAGCGGTGTGTCAGCTTTTTCACATAAACGTCTTAGGGAGATGTTAAAAACTCCATTATTACAAACAGAGCATATTAGAGGTTTAGAAACCAAATGTGATTTTCTTATTGCTGGAGGAACTGACTTCCTTAGATCTGATCCAGAATATGACATGGGCATAACTGGAGCAATAAAAATATCTCATTTAGCAGAATCTTTTGGAGTAGATGTTGAAATACATGCCTGCGGTCCTGCTCATAGGCATGTAATGGCTGCTACTAGAAACACAAATTTTTACGAAGTTGCTTTAGTTGGTCCTGATTGTCCTAATACAATGGCTCCCGTATACACATGCGGTTACAGTGATATGATTGATTGTATAAATAAAGATGGTTTTGTTCCTGTGCCTAACGGAATTGGGTTAGGAGTTAAATATGATTGGGACTTTATAAAAGCAAACACATCTTATGTAAGTGTTTATGAGTAAAAGTATGCCTGATAAAGAAATATTACTTATTTTAGGTAATCAATTATTTCCGATTGAGTATATAAAAAAGACTAAAGTTAACAAAATTTTTATGGCTGAAGATTTTGGTTTAACTACAAATCATAAACATCATAAATTAAAAATTTTAATGTTTTTGTGGTCAATGAGGCAGTATAGGGACAACCTTATTAAGAATGGTTACACTGTATTTTATCATTCTATTGATGAAAAAAGCTTTCATGATAAGTATGAAGATAAGTTACTAAAAATAATTAAAGATCATGATATAAAAAAATTAAAATATTTTGAAATTGAAGACAATGATTTTGAAGATAAAATTACTAAATTTATAAATCAAAAACATATTGATTATGAATTATTTCAAAGCCCTATGTTTCTAACTTCAAGAGATAACTTTTTTGAGTTTGCGAATGAACAAAAAAAGCTAATACGCATGGCAAGTTTTTATCAAAAAATAAGAACCAAAATGAATATTCTTATTGATGAGAATAATAAACCAATTGGAGGAAAATGGTCCTATGATGAAGAGAATAGAAAAAAAATTCCTAAAAACACTTTGTTACCAAAAATTTATGATGCAAAATTAAATAGTAGTATCAGTAATTTAAAATCAATTATTAATTTAAAATTTAAACATCATCCAGGTATAACAGATAACTTGTGGATGCCAACTAACAGAGAGGATTCTTTAAAATGGTTAAATATTTTTTTCAAAGAAAAGTTTTTCAATTTTGGAGATTATGAAGATGCTATAATTTCAGAAAACAATTTTCTTTTTCATAGTGCAATTAGTCCAATACTTAATATGGGCCTTTTAACACCTAATGAAGTCATTCAAAAAGCGTTAGACTATGCAAAGTCAAATTCAATTCCTATCAATTCCTTAGAGGGTTTCATTCGGCAAATTATTGGATGGAGAGAATTTATTAGAGGTATATACCATTATAAAGGGAAAGAAGAACAAAATTCTAATTTTTGGAAACATGATCGAAAATTAACTACAGATTGGTATGAAGGCACTACTGGTATCACACCCTTAGATGACGCAATAAAAGATTGTATAAAATATGGTTACACACACCACATACCAAGGTTAATGATTATTTGTAATATAATGAATCTGTCAAAAATAGATCCTAATGAAATATACAAATGGTTTATGGAAATGTTTGTAGATTCCTCTGATTGGGTAATGGTTCCTAACGTTTATGGAATGGGCACATTCGCAGATGGTGGAATATTTGCAACAAAACCTTATTCATGTGGCTCCAACTATATTTTAAAAATGAGTAATTATAAAAAAGATGAATGGTGCGATATAGTTGATGGATTATATTGGATGTTTATGAGCGATAATATAACTTTTTTTAAAAGCAACCCGAGGCTTGCAATATTGGTTAAATCCTTGGAAAGAATGAGTGAGGATAGAAAAAAAATTATATTTGAAAAAGCAAATAATTTCATAGAAAAGAAGACTTTAATTTAAATGTATTAAAGTTAATTCATAGGTTTTGTAAAATAAAAAATTAAGTTTTTAATTTTCTTATTCGAAAATTATCTTTATTTGATCCAAGGAACATTTGATATAATAAAAGAGCTTCAGTTACATTTTTTAACCATTCTAAAGGATACAAAATACCATAATTAATAATATCACCACCTAACATAATTAAAAAAAAATTCGTACAAAAATATATCAAGAAAAAGTATTTTCCAATAGGTATAAAAAAATATATTAAAATCAAACATATTAATGAAAATAAAGACATAAATATTGTAGCATATAATTCAAATTTACCCTCTAATATTACATATGTATAACCTGGATTTATAAAACGACTAATCCCATAATATTTTTCAAAATCAAAAACACTTGGGATAAGACCTGTCAATATTACTGTAAAAACCATTAAAAAAATAATTCTTCTAAAAAATATTTTATTAGTTTCTACTTTTTCATTAATCATTAATAAACCTTAATCAATTTTTACCAATTTGAAAACGCGAGGTAAATATATCGTTAAAAAAACTCCTCTTGAAATTAGAAATAAAAGAAAACAAGAATATAACTCTTTTAAATCTAAATTATTTTCAAACCAATATTCTAAAATAATGAAAAAAAATAACGATGAAAATATTATACAATTGCGCATTTCTTTAGCTAATGTAGAGCCAATAAAAATTCCATCCAATTGAAAAGCTGACATAGATATAAATGGTGTAATAATAACTAATCCCCATAATCCCAACGTCAAATCTCTTAATACGCTTATATCAGTAAAAATAGAAATTAGATAAAATTCGAAAAGGTACAAAATTATACCAATAAATATTGAAAAAAATAGAGCAAATTCAGTTGTAATTCTTATGGCTTTATAAATATTTCTTTTATTTTGAGATCCAATAGAAACACCTACACAAGACTCTGCGGAATGTGCAAATGCATCTAACGAATATGATGACAAACTAAAAATTACCAATAAAATTTCAATTGTAGCAAGCTCGTCAACACCAATAAGACCCGCTTTTTTGATAAGATATGCTTGTACTGAAACCATTAGCATTGTTCTTATAAATAAATCTTTGCTAATAGAAAATAATTTAAGAAATCTTGATACACTTTTAAACTTTTTAAAATTTAAAATTTTTAAGTTTAATTTTTTTATTGAATATGAAAAAATTATTATTGACATAAAAAGACCAGAAAATTGTGCTAACACACTACCTAGTGCTACACCAAAAATGCCATAATCTAAAATCACTGCTAAATATAAAGAACAAATTACATTTACAACATTGATAGTGATAAGTTGAACCATCACTCCTCTTATTTTTTGCATTCCAAAAAACCAACCTAAAAATACTAAATTCAGCAACCCAGCCGGCAAGCCAATCATTCTTACAAAGAGATATTCTTTATATAATATTTGTAATTTTTCGTTAGGAGTTAAAAAATAAACTGATAAATTGAACAGAAATTCTTTTGATAAAAATAAAATTATTCCAATTAAAAGGGCTATAAATAATGGTCTTAACAAACTTAACAATACTTCATCGAAATCTTTAGAACCTAGTTTTTGAGATACTATTCCAGTAGTCCCCATCCTCAGAAAATTTAGTCCTGCATACATAAAGTTGAATACTATACCCCCAAGTGCTATTGCTGCAATATAAGTGCTTTCAGGCATATGACCCATAATTATGGTATCGGTAAGGCCTACTAAGGGGATGGTGAAATTTGCAATTATTAATGGCCAAGATAATGACCAAATATTTCTTCTGTTAATAATCATATAATTTAGACCAAAAAGAAACTAAAATTTTCTAAATTTTAGATAAGCTTGTTCAGGGTCCATACCATCCAATATAGCTTTTCTCATTTCACTTTCAGTGGCCATAACTTCTTCGGTCTTTTGTATTACTTCTTCTACTACATTTTGGGGTATTATTACTGCTCCATCCATATCAGCTATGATAAAGTCACCTGAACTTATCGTGACACTTCCTATAGTGACAGGTTGTCCAAGAGAGTTATATTTCCATCTTTCTACAATATCAGCAGGTGTAGACAACCTACAAAAAACTGGAAAATTAGCATTTATAATTTCTTCAACATCCCTACAGTGCCCATCCATTAAATAACCTTTAGTACCTTTTACCATTAATGCTCGAGCAGATAATTCTCCCATAAGTGCAATTGAATGTGTATTTGGTTGACAAACAATAACTTTATCATTTGGAACCTTTGATAAAACTTGAGACCATAAAAAAAGAGATTCGTGTCTAGATAGTGTTTTGTCCACATGGCCAGATACTGTATAAATTTCTCCAAATAGCTTTTGACCCCTTTCTAAAGCCTGTATTTCAGGTGGAAGGACACAATTTCCATACCCCTTTTCTCTTAGGACGTCATGAATAGCACTAGCATAACATTTTGAAAGACGGCTTGTAAAATCAGTCATACTTTAACTCCAGTAAATTTTAAAGATCTTATCATTAAGTAATATATAAAGTCGATACAATTGAAAATTTTAGCTTTTTTAAAAAAATTAATTAATTTTTCTGTCAATAATTTTCTAAAATTTATTACAAAAACTCTTTTGAAAAGCGATAGAATATCAGTTAACATAAGTAACTATTTTCACCAATAATTATAGACAATCGATGTGTATTAAAATTTTCTATTGGGTATCTTGTTGGAGTTCTTTTTGAGAATTACAGCTTAGGACTTCTCCATTACGACAATCATCAACAACTTTCTTGCATTCAAGACATTGATAATGTGATTGGATATATACATAACCCTTTTTACTTGAACAGAATGGGCAAGGATGCTTAGTATTCATTTTTAAATATCATTCTCTGAATTTAAGATTAATAATGAAGCAATCTAACTCATTTATTTTTAATTAATCAATTAAAAGTGTCTACATTTAAGAAATTTAGTATTATAAATTAATTTTGATTATATTTGGTTATCGAACATGAAATTTTTTTTGTTTTTGTTATTCTTAACATTTTCAATCATTAAATTAGTTAAAGCTGAGGAAAAGCCACTTTTTATTAAATGCAAAAGCTTAGATAATACCACAATTTTAGATTTTAAAATAAATAAGGACAAATACTTGTACACAACAGTGTTCAAAAATATAAAAAACAATTTTATTGAAATTGGAGAGGTGGTTGGTCAAAAAGAAGATGCATTTATCTTATTTGAAGACAAATATGCTTACCTTGGAGTGGATTTTGCCTGGCATTATGATAAAAACACTCTTAAATTGAAACCAGTCTTATTGAGTAAAGGAACTATAAAATTAAATAAATTACCTCAAGAATTATCATGTGTATTAATTTAAAATAATTAACAAAAAATTATAAAAACTCAATAAAAATTTGAATGTAAAAAGTAAAACTTGATATAAGAATGAAATTTAAAGAATTAAAGTTTATAAACGGGATTTGTCAACTTGATTATAATTACTATGTAGTTTCTTTCACCTCCTCTAAAGATAAAAGCTCCTACTCATGTACAATCTTTAATAGAGCTAAATTACCTGTTGATCTTCCTGGCATTAAGACTGAAGTGATTAAAAATAATAAATGGACTAAAATCAATTTCTCAAAGATAGAAATTGAAACTTTAATAAATAAAATACAAGCATTCACAGGAAATAAAAATCCAAAAAATATGGATGTAAGTGAGTTTTATAAGGACATATTTTAAAGCATAAAAATTTGTGTTTTAAGAAAGTAGATATAATTTATATGAAGTAACAAACAAATAGCCCAATTATTAAACCTTCAGCAAAACTAATCCATATTATCTGGTAATTTGATAAACCAGTAATTTTTTGAACTTTTTCAATTAAATCTATATGCCATGCTTTAAATTTATTTATCATATCAGACTGATCCATTAAAATTTTAATTATATATCTTATAGTAATTTATTCATGTTAATTAAAATCATTATTATGATAGCATATTTAGCATACAAATTTATGATAATAATATAAATTAGGCATATGCTTTAAACATTTTACTAACAAGGTGATTACTTATTTTTTCAACCTTTCTTTTATTTTTTTTGCAAATTGTGTATTTGCGATAGATGATAGTATGCAAAAAATTTCTTATTTTTCAATTGATCTTACTGAAGTATCCATTGGAGAATTCAATAAATTCACTAAAACTACAAATTATATCACAGAAGCCGAAAAAAGAGGATGGGGTTATGTTTATGCATCAGGATGGATTAAAAAAGATGGCTGGAATTGGAAAAAACCTTATGGAATAAAAGGAGAATTAAATGAACCTGCTGTGCATATAAATTTTGATGAAGCTCAAATGTTTTGCAAATGGAAAAACAAAAGACTTCCTAGTGAAGAAGAGTGGATATATGCAGCATACACGGAAATGCGAAACAGATCATCTAGTAGTTTTATATATGGACAAACCTATGAGTATCCAGTTGGGAACACACCTGAAGGTGTAAATTGTTTGGACGATTGTAAATTCGAAAAATATTTAAATTACTCAAAACTATTATCAAGAGGTAATGGTCATTCTAAAGTTGGTGTTACAAAAAAAGGAATAAATGGTTTGTATGACATGGGTGCAAATGTTTGGGAATGGGCAAACATAGAAAACAAAAGAACCAAAGCTACGAAAGGTGGTTCTTGGTGGTATGGAAAAGAACAGATGCGCCTAAGCCACAAAGCAAGAAAAGATAAAAATATGTCAGCAGTTTATATTGGATTTAGATGTGTCAAAACTTTAAATTAAATGTCTTTTTATTTGAATATTTGCCATTAATTTACCTCATTCTTTTCAAATTTTAGTCATTATTTTTTGGATAATTTTAAATTGAAAAATCAATTTTTCATTTATAACCTCCTAGAGCATTAGCTGATAATTCAGCTAATGCTTAATTCTCTCTAAATTTCAAATGACTTTTACATGATAAATTACAATCAGAACTTCCAAAACCATCTATAATTATTGTTCCCTTTTCTTTTTATTTAAATTACATTCAGTCATTTGTGATTTCTTTGTATCAATAATTTTTACAGCATCATTATTGAGTAAATAATCTATATGCCAATGGAGATTTTTTTTCTTAGAAAGATGCCTTTTAATTCTTTTATCTATATTTTTTCTGGCAGATCCTGTGTAAACATAAGATCCAGCTAGGAAAATAAATTTTCCAAGTTTTCCAACTTTCAAATTTATCTCTTTTGTTACATTTATAAATAATTGATAAGATTGCAATTACTAACCACTAAATATATTTCTATAAATTACATTTTTGACTAACTTTTTTTTTGTATTCAGGAAAATATTTTGAGATCACTGTTAGATCAAAAGAAGAAAGTATCGAAGTATTTGTCTCTCTTTCAAGAAGAAAATTAAAACTAAAGTTTAAAAGTTGTTTTTTTGAAATTTTATTCTTAGTTAGGTTGAAAAGCATTTCATCAGTGACATAAACAACATGTTTAGTAATTTGATTTGCTTTAACAGTAATTTCAAATTTATCTTTAGATAATTCAGCAATCAGTAGCTCCAAATTTTCTTAACCTCATCTATTTTTAAAAATACACTATTATCATATTGATTTATTATCATTTCAATTGCTTCATCTTCACTTTCTGCTTCTACAATCAACGTATTATTTTTAATTTCTTTTCTTCCATTAAAATGCTTGAATTCAAGTGAAAATTTTACTTCAAAATCAGTTTTCCAATTACTCATTGATTTTCATCACTATAATTTTATTAATTTTTGACTAGTTCGTTTTATAAAAGGTGCCCTCTTTAGTTAAGATTTCTAAAAATTAATTTCATTAATGTACCATTTTGAAAACCCTCAGAATCTGCTTTAGTATCAGTGTAATTAACAAAAATATTTTTAGACATTTTATCTTTAAATTTTATTTTTATGGTCCTTACATTCATTTACATTTCACCTCTAACTAAATTTAGGTATTAATTATTTAATCAAAGAATTTATTCATCGTAAAGCTTTAAAGAGTTAATGACATCACTAAATCTTTTACACTTGTAAAATTCTAAAATTTTATTAAAACAATCAAAAACATATTTTAGACTATTCTAATGCATTCAATTAAAAAAATTTTAGAAAATAAGTATTTTGTAACTTTTATAACAATAGTAATTATAATTAATGCTATTACTCTCGGACTAGAGACCAGCCCTAAAATTAAAACAGAATTTGGTGTTATTTTGTCTTTAATTGATAGAATTGCATTAACAATTTTTACAATTGAATTAATTTCCAAAATTGCAGTTTACAAACTAAGATTTTTTAAAGATGGTTGGAATATTTTTGATTTTTTAATTGTAGCAGTTTCTCTTATTCCTGCATCAGGTCCTTTCTCAGTTTTAAGAGCCTTTCGTATTTTTAGAACTCTAAGATTGTTATCAATTGTTCCGTCAATGAAGAGGATAATACAAGCTATATTTATTTCCATTCCTGGCATTTTATCTGTTGGTACAATTATTATTTTGATATTTTATATTTCTTCAGTCCTTACTACTACTTTTTTTGGAGATAGATTCTATGAATGGTTCGGTACGATAGGAAATTCGATGTATACACTTTTCCAAATAATGACTTTGGAAAGTTGGTCAATGGGCATAGTAAGACCAGTAATGAAAGAATTTCCTTTGGCCTGGTTGTTTTTTGTACCCTTTATCTTAGTTACCACATTCGCAATACTAAACTTGTTTATAGGTATAATTGTTGATGCGATGCAACAAATTTCAAAAGATGGTAGTCATGAAGAAAAAAAATCTGAAATAGATTTACAAAAAAAAATAATATCTATGGAAATACAATTAAAAGAAATAACAAAATTATTAAACAACAAAAATAAGTGAGATATTAGTGACTTTTATCTATAATAAAAATGATGCAAGATGCATGTGGTGTAAGAGAACTAAAAACCCGCATCCAAATTTCACTTTTGAAAGAATTCCAACAAAGATTTTTAAATCGCAAAAAGGAAGAAAAATTGAACTTTGTTTTAGTTGTTATGAATATGAGACTATTAAATCTAAAAAAACTAAAACAGATTTAAAAAAAAACTTAGATCTTAAATATGAGACATTAAAAATTTTAAATATTTGAAAACATATTGTGTTTATATCACTAAATTGATGACTTTTTTAATAAATTTTGAATATATGGTCTTAATTTTTTTATACCTATAAATGGGTGTATTTTAACAACATAATCTAAATTTTTTAGCGCCTGTTTATATTCCTTTAATATAATATTAATTTGAACCAGTCCTGATATAGCACCAAAATGCCTTGGCTCTAATTTTAAAGTTAATTTGATGTCATTTATTGAACCTATGTAGTCACCTTGCAAAAACTTGATTGTTGCAATCTTATTAATAGGTTCTGCCCACACAGGTTCTTTTTTGGATAAGTTTTTGAAAAGTGAAAGCGCTCTGTCTAATTTACCATTTTGTAATAATTCTAGACCCTTCTGCATTTGGCTATTACTACTTTTAGTCGATCCATTTTTAAGCCATAAATTCCATATTTTAGCCTCATAGTCCATTGCTAAAGTGGGATTAGTTGAATATTTTAATTTAAAGAAAAGGTTATCCAATTCAGAAGAATAAGAATTATGTGAAAAATTAACAAAGAAAATTATTAAGATTATAAAAATTTTATTTAATGTAAATAACTTATACAATGTGTTTTTTGGTGTTTTTTGCTGAATTATAAATCATTAATAATTTACATCATATAAAACGATACCCCTATTAGAAAAGACCTTCCAAATGATGCCTGTTTTATTTTTGAATTCTAATTCTGCTTCTTGAAAAATTTTTTGACATTCTACAAAAGCCTTTTCATCTTTATATTCCCACAAATGACCTAACCTTAGTGTACCTTCTTTATTCCATATTTGAGACACAGTTTGCCTGAGCGCACCTGCTTTTTTGAATTTTTCAAAATTTTTATTCATAATTTTTTCCCATTCAATCTCACCAACTTTCATATCACTTTTTGTTTGAAAGTCTGAAGTAATATAACTTATAAGCTTAGAATCACTCATTTTAATACCTTATTACTAATTTTTTCTATTTGAATTCAATTTCAACAAATGAATATGGGAAGTCGTTATGATTTATGACGTTATGGTTAACACCTTTCTTTCTGAAGTAACTTAATCCCTTAGAAAGATTTGAATAAGAAACTTTGCCATCATGATTTACAATTTTGAGACTTCCATCCATCATTGGTACTACAACATAATCATATTCATGAACATGTTTTCCAGTATCTTCACCTGGCTCAAATGACCAACGTGTTACTCTTGTCTTTTCATTATCAATCATTATTTCGGACTTAGCCATATTTGAATACTCACTAACTAAAACCAAAAATTTTTACTTATGCAATCATATTTTTCGGGCATTTCAAACTTATTTTTATCTACCACAGTTAATATAAATGGTTTTAAATTTTTTGTGACCATATCCAAATGCCATGCAAAATTTAAATTTTCATCGATTGTCTTATCTTCAAAGAGTAAAAAAGATGAGACTTTTTGTCCAACAACATTTCCTACCTTTATGAATTGACCATTAATCCTTTTGTAAGCAGTTGCATAGATATGATTCTCATTATGTTTAAAAAAATATTCTTCTTTGCCTTTTACCTTATCACTATGGCATGAAATACCTGAATAAGGTTCGAATGCGTATATTTTGAAACCATACAAACTAAACAAAATTATTAGAGTTATTTTTTTTAACATTTTTAAATTTACAATATTTTTTAAAATTTTTTAATATATTAACAGAAGATAATTAAAAAAACATATTTAAAATTTAGATTATCAATGCTTTGTGTTATTTTTTTTTAATAGATCTTCCATAACAACTTTTAAAGACTCAAATAAGTCAATTGCTATCACCTTTTCATCCTCTGTTAGGGACAAAAATTGTTCATTTAGTTGTTTCTTATCGGTACCTTTAGACTGTAATTTGATCCATACAGGGTTTTGCTGTATTTCTTGAAGACTTTTATATTTCAAAACAAATTCCAAAAGATTATTAAATATAGTTGAAGCTCAGTTAATCAAAAAAGTATAGAGTTTGAAAGTTTTTTTTCATTAGTTGATTCATTTCTCATTATCATTATGATTTTAAATATGAGCGATAATGTATTTAAAATCGATTTAATACCAGACAATGCAGAGATATCAATTTCAAAAGATGAAACTATCTTAACTGCATCTCTAAGAAGTGACATACAACACCTACATGCGTGTGGTGGCCTCGGAATGTGTTCTACATGCAGAGTTGAAATTCTTGAAGGTGAAGACAATGTGTCTCAAAAGAGTAAATCTGAACAAAAATTATCTGAAAAGCTAGAATTACCATCTAATATAAGATTGGCTTGCCAAACAAAAATTAAAGGTAATGTAAAGCTTAAAAGATTATTGCTTGATCAAAAAGATTTGATTTTGGCTAATCAAATGACAAAAAATTCAGTTGGTTCAATTGGGAGCACAAAAAATCTTGCTCTTATGTTTGTAGATATAGTTTCTTTCACTCCTTTAAGTGAACAATTACCCTCTTATGATGTTATGTACATCCTGAATAGATATTTTGATGACATGGGAACAATAGTTAAAAAATATGGCGGTGACATTAATAATTTCATTGGTGATGCATTTCTTGCTGCTTTCGGTATAGATGACAAAATAGATTCTGTTTATCGATGTACTCAAGCTGCATTAGAAATTTTAAAAGATGTAGATAAAAAGAAAAAAATTTTTTTGGATAATTATAATATTAATTTTGATGTAAGGGTAGGTGTTCATTATGGAGAGGCAATAGTGGGTATGCTTGGAAATGCTGGAAATCAACGTCTAAGTATTATTGGTCAATCTGTGAACATTGCCAGTAGAGTAGAAACCGCTAACAAAGAAGCTGAAACAAGATTATTGATTTCAGAAGAAGCATTTAAAGAAATAGAGGACAGAGCTGAAGTTGAAGATTTTGTTAGGGTAAAATTAAAAGGTTCATCTCAAAGGTCGACATTATACGAAATTTCTAAATTGAAAGGAAAATCGTTAGAATCTAAAGATGATAAAATTTTTGAGTCCGGAATGTTTTGGAACAAAATTATGTTATCTAAAGATTTAAATAACGGAGATAAAAAGAAAATTAATCATAATGATGAAGAAATATTAATCGTTAGAAATGATGATAACCTCTCAGCTTTTTCTAATCTGTGTCCACACATGAACTTACCGCTTGAGATGGGTCAGATTACAACAGAAAACGAGTTCTTGTGTCCATTCCATGACAGTAAATTTTGTTTAAGAACTGGCGCAGTTAAAAAATGGGTAACAACTAGTCCAGACTGGGCACCTGAAGAAGCTGTAGAACTGACAAAAGCTATAAAAGAAATACCATTGGATTTACTACCAATAATGGATAAAGATGGATATATTTGGATCGGGAGTGAATAAAAAAAACAACTCAAAATTACTATTTTACATATTTAAATATGATTAGATAAATTGAGTAAATAAAAATCCCAATCATAAAAACATCAAGAAAAAGCATAGGATTATCTAATATATTAAATAATCTGAAAATTCCATACAATATACTTGCTGTAGCGATAATTATACCTTTACCGAAATCCCCTCTAATATTTTTAATAAAAAATTCTTTTTTTATAAGCATTTTTTTAAATTTAAATTAATTATCATTTCATGAAAAGATTTAAGTTTCTAATCGGTGGAACGTTCTGCCCATCCCGCAAAGATTTTTTCTAAAACAACTACCACATAATATAAACCAATACCTAATAATGCTAAAGCTATAAGTACCGCAAACATTAAAGGGTAATCTGAATTTGTCTTACCACTATCAAACAAAGCACCTAATCCTCTACCATGTGGGGATACAATTTCCATCAAATTTGTACCAATAAATGCAAGTGTAACAGCTACTTTTAATGCTCCAAAAAATTCTGGTAAAGTTTTTGGCAATGCAATTTTCCAAAATATTAATGATTTTGATGCTCCTAAAGACCTTAAAATATCTCTATATTCAGGTTCTAAGGTTGACAATCCAATCGAGACAGAAACAGCTATAGGAAAAAAGGAAATCATAAAAGCTATTAAAACAGTGTTTAGATCATGCTGACCTACAAACATTAATGCAATTATAGGTACAACAGTAGCTTTTGGAATTGCATTAAATCCTACTAATAATGGGTATATTGCTTCACGCAAAACCTTTGAAAAACCCATAATCATTCCTAAAAAAACACCGCATAGCACTGCTATAAATAAGCCTACAACCGTTCGCCAAAGAGTATCCCAACCATATTGGAAAAATAAAACTTTAAATTTCCAAAATGCAGGCCATATATCAGAAGGAGATGCCATTTTATAGTTTGGCCAATCATTTACCCAAACTAAAAGCTCCCACAAAACAAGAAAAATAATAATTGCGTATAATGGTACTAAAAAATGTCTCATTTATTTTGCTCTTGTTGACTTTGAGCAATTTCTATTTGTTTACGAAGAGTTTTTAACATATCAATAGATTTTGAAGTATACAAACTCTCAAGTTTTGGTATTTTAGATTTTGGTACTTTAACAAAAAATTGTTTTGAAGCTGGCCGCCCAGAAAGAACTATAACTTCATCAGCAAGGAAAATTGACTCCCTCAAATCGTGTGTAATAAGAATTCCAGTGAATGGTTCTTTTTTTCTTAAATTGTGCATTACTTGCCATAAATCTTCTCGTGTAAATGCATCCAACGCCCCAAACGGTTCATCTAAAATAAGAACTTCTGGTTTATGTACTAGAGCTCTACATAATGATGCTCTTTGTCGCATTCCCCCTGATAATTCAGAAGGTCTTTTTTCTTCAAATCCCTCTAAACCCACTAAAGACAACAGTTGTTTTGCTCTTTGCTCTTTTTGTTGTAAATTTAACTTATTTGGAACAATTTCTAGCGGCAACATAACATTTTTTATAATACTTCTCCACTCTAACAAAACAGGATTTTGAAAAGCCATTCCAACAGTAGGTCTAGGTGTAGTTATTTTTTCTCCACTAAGATAAACCTCACCTTCATCTGGTTGCAAAAGGCCTGAAATCAGTTTTGTTAAGGTAGATTTTCCACATCCAGAGGGGCCAACAACAGCTGTAAAACCATTTTCAGGTATGTTCATACTTAAATTTTTTATAACTGGTAATAAACCAGTTTCAGTTTTGTAGGTATGCGTTACGTCTTTAATTATTATTGCGTCTTTTTTTTCATTTAATGACATAAATATACCTTAAAAATAGGATGAAAAAATTCACCCTATTTTATATTTGTTTTAAAACTACTTCAACTTAAACCCACCTTTTGGTAAATAAGCATCTGTAAAATATAACTTTGCATTTGGTTTAGTTTTATATTTATAAGTTTCACTTAATTGATCGATAGCCGCTTCAAAACGTGTCTTATCAATGTTACCCATTCCATTCTTTAGAACATAATCTGTCATAACATTACCGGATAAGGCCAAATTAAACCTTCTTTCTTCTAAGTTTTTATCAGCAGCTGGATTCCTTTTAACAAGAGCATCAATGGCAGAACTTGGATTTGAAACAGCATCTTTCCAACCCTTACCTACTGCACCCAGAAAAGATTTAATAACTTTGGCATTAGATGATGCAAAATCAGTGTTAACAATAATTGCATTACCGTAAAGCTTAAGTCCATGATCAGCCATTAATATGGTTGTAATATCATCTTCTGGAACTCCTAGACGAACTAAGTTAAGAAATGACGAAAATGAATAACCAGTTACTGATGCAACTTTACCTTCAGCTAACATTGGTTCACGAGTTGGGAAACCAACAGGTTCAACTTTAATTTTATTCATATCTAAACCATTTGCCTTTGCAAAAGAAGGAAATTGTGCCCACGCACCATCGGGTGGAGGTGCACCTAAAACCGAACCTGGCAAATCAGCTGGTGACTTAATACCAAGAGATTTTCTTCCAATAACGGCAAATGGAGGCTTATCATAAATCATCATTATTGCAGTAACTGGTGCACCAGGATTTTGGTCTAAAAATTTGATTAAAGAGTTAATGTCAGCAAAACCAAGAGGAAATGATCCTGTTGCAACCTTTGGAATTGCATCTAATGATCCTTTGCCGGGTGAAATCTCAACATCTAAACCTGCCTCTTTAAAATAACCTTTATCAATTGCATTAAAAAAAGGTGCTGATGGACCTTCAAATTTCCAATCCAAAGTAAATGGTATTTTAGTGTCTGCATAACTTGTAGTTGAGAACAAAAAAGAAATTATTATTAAAACTAAATTTTTAAACAAATTAACCTCCTATAATTAAAATTTAAGTTCATTGTATGTTATATAATTGTAAATTATAAATATGTTTTTGAAGTATGCATTGTGCATTTAAACTTTATTAGTTTATGATTAAATATTAATCAAATAGGGTTATAATTAGTAGGCATTTTAATTATTTATAGTCAAGTGTTTATTTAATCAAAAACGAAAAATAATTTTGTTAGGATTATGATATTATTAAGGACTTAGTAAATACAAAAATCATATTAAAGAAACGTCCATCTAAAACTATTACAGAGGATTTGTTTCAAAATATAAACGATGAAATTGAAGAAATTAGGCATAATCATTTTCTTGTAGAGGTAGAATATGTGTCCGTAGATCCAGCAATGAGAGGCTGGATCAGCGATGTTGGCAACTATTCTGAACCAGTTCCAATTAATAGTACTATGAGAAGTTTTGGGGTGGGTAAAATTATATTCTCAAAAAACAAAAATTTTAAAGTCAATGAATATGTGGTTGGATGGTTAGGTTGGCAAAGATTTTCTGTAGTAGATGAAAATAAAATTCAATTAAAAATTGATCCAAAATCAGCCCCTTTGTCAAAAAATTTAGGTATTTTAGGTTTAAATGGAATAACAGCTTATGCAGGCTTAATTGATATAGGCAAGCCAAAAAAAAATGATGTTGTTTTGGTTACAACTGCTGCAGGCAGTGTAGGATCAGCAGTTGGGCAATTAGCTAAAATTTATGGATGTAAAACAATAGGCCTTACTAGTTCAGATAAAAAAGTAGCTATGTGTAAAAGTAAATTTGGATATGATGAAGTTATCAATTATAAAAAAGAAAATGACTTATCTAATATCTTAAAGAAAATAGTTCCCAACGGAATTGACTGCTTTTTTGATAATGTTGGTGGCACACAATTTGATGCAGTTATGGAAAATTTAAATATGAAAGCTAGTATTGTTATATGTGGAACAATTGGAATGTCCTCATTTCCAATACCAATTGGTCCAAGGGTTAACCGAACCTTACTCATTAAAAGAGCTAAAATTGAAGGCTTATTGGTTCTAGATTATTTTAACAAATACCAAGAAATTTATAATAAATTGCTTAATTGGTACGTTGAAGGCAAGTAGGTTAGCGAAGAAGATATAAGTGATGGACTAGAAAGTGCTCCAGCTTCACTTGTAAAAATTCTAAATGGTTTAAATTTGGGCAAAAAATTAGTGAGAGTCTGAATTAAATCTAAAATTTGTTTGTTAATCTATTTGAAGTTATTAATGTTTAAGTATGTTAATAAGAACAAAAATCAATATACTTTTTTTATTCGTTTTATTATTTGTTATATTATCTTTTTTATTAGCTTTTTATTTTAAAGAACAAAAGTCTACGCTAAGGTTTCAAGATTTAGTTTATTCTGGTCAACTCGGCACTTGGTCTAAAATCTTAGATAATAAATTTAAAGAACTTGAAAAACAAAAAACAAATATAGATTTACTAGCATCTAAGTTAAATGAATTTAATACTAAAGATAATTCAAAAAATAGACTAACTCTGTCAGATCTAGAAAATTTTAAAAATAAATTGATTTTGTCGGACCTCGAGTTAATATTTCAAGAAATTAGAGATAAAAGTTCTCTATCTGGTATTCATTTATATGACGAAAACAAAAAACTTGTTTTCGCTGGCGGGTTAAAATCTCCTTTAGATACTAGTGCAACATTAAATCTTATCAAATCTAATATTTTTCAAAATACTGATATTGGAGTTAAAAAGAAATTTGGAGCATTTGCTAAATTTCAAACACTTAGGACGATTTCAAGATTTACAGATGGCTACCATGCTGCCGTAAGCATTCCTGTTATTATAAGAAGGAATGACAATAAAGATAGTTTTGGTCATATCGTTTTTATTTCTTTATTTGAACCACTAGTAAATGATTTAAAAACAGTTACTAAAACTGAAATTATTGTCCAAGACCCTAACAAGGAGGAAATGTTCTCATCATTTGCCTATCATAATCAAGGTAGGCAAATTTATGATAATCTGCCAAAAAATTTCAACGATACTGAAATCATCAAAATTAATGTGAATGATAAAGAAAATTCTAAATACATTCTTTACACATCAATTATTCCTTTATTTTCAATTGATCAAACCGCACCAGGAAAGTTAATTTTGTTTTCTGATATTTCAAAAATCTATGAAGATGAACAATTTTTATTTATATCATCTTTAATATCAATATTTGCTATTTCCTTCTTGATAATTTTTTTAATTAATATCTTTTTAAAAAGAAGTTTTAACCCTTTGTATCAGTCAATAGATGTTATGAAAGCATTATCACAAGGAAATACTAATGTTGAAATCCCAAGAGGTAAGAATGATGAGGTAGGTAATTTATCAAATGCTATTAATGCATTTAGAGAAAATACGATACTTATAAACTCTTTGGAAAATAAAGAGAAGGAAAACAGAAGAAAAGAAGAAATTTTTATTATCAATGAAACTAAAAAGCTTGCTGATATGCTTGAAGGTGCTTCAAAAGAAAAAATCTATAAAGATTTATCCTATATGACAAAGAATTCAAAAAATAATTCTAAAAATACTAAATCTACAATGGAATTGTTTGGACAATCCTTTTCTTCATTATCAAAAGAATTAAAAAACCAACATTTAATGTTAGACATAAAAGTAAAAGAGAGAACAAAATTATTAGAAGAACAGAGTCAAGAATTAAAAGAAGTATCTAAAAAGGCTAATATCGCAAATGAAGCTAAAAGTGATTTTTTAGCTAATATGAGCCATGAATTGAGAACTCCTTTAAACGCAATAATAGGGTACAGCGAAATATTGTTAGATGATTTAGATGAAAAAACAAATGAAGATCAAATAGATGATGTTAAAAAAATTGAACGTTCAGGACGACATCTATTACAGTTAATTAATGATGTTTTAGATTTATCTAAAATTGAGGCTGAAAAATTAGAACTTGTAAATGAAGAATTTAAATTAAAAGAATTATTAGATGATGTCATTTCTATTACAAAACCTCTAGTTGAAAAAAATAATAATAAACTCAAAATGATTTTTGATGAAAAAATTTCAAAAATTAATGCAGACCAAACTAGAATAAAACAATGCATCTTCAATTTAGTCAGCAATGCTAGTAAATTTACAAATGATGGATTAATTACTATTAAAGTAATTAAAAAGAAATCCGGATTTATTAATATAGAAATTAATGATACTGGAATTGGAATGACCCCTTCTCAACAAAAGAAATTATTTAAAGAATTTTCACAAGTTGATAAAACCACTTCAATAAAATATGGTGGAACAGGATTAGGGTTATCTATAACAAAAAAATTATGTGAATTAATGGGAGGATCGGTTTCTGTTAAAAGTAAAAAGAACATTGGTTCTACATTTATAATGAGGTTTAGAGAAAACAACCAAAACTTCGAAGAATTTAATGTAAATGCACTTCCTAAAAATGCAGATATATTAATAATAGATGACGAAAAATTTGTTCACGATATTTTAAATAAAATTTTGAGAGAAAAAGATTACAAAATTGTAAACGCCTTCAATGCCAAACAAGGTTTTGAAATAGCAAAAAAAGTAAACCCAAAAGTAATTTTGTTGGATTTACAGATGCCAGTAAATGACGGTTATTCATTTTTAAATAAAGTAAAAAGAGATAAAGAACTCAAAAATATACCAGTTATGATAATTTCGGTATCAGGTGATAGTGGCATGGCAATAACATTAGGTGCTGAAAAGTTTTTTACAAAACCGGTAAATAAAGATTTACTGATTAATAATTTAGAAAAATACTTAAGTAAAAATGATCAAAAAAATATTTTAATTATTGATGATGACGAACTTACAAGAAAAAATTTAATAAAAGTACTTAAAAATAAACATTATGTGTTGGAAGAAGCAAAAAATGGACTTGATGGATTGAACAAGATTAAAAATTTTAAGCCTGATTTAATAATGCTCGACTTACTTATGCCTAAAATGGATGGCTTTGCTTTTCTTGAAAAATTTCATAAACTTTACCCAAATAACAAAATCCCAGTTTTTGTTCTAACAGCAAAAAATCTTACAAAAAAAGATCAAGATGAGTTAAAAAAGTATAAACTCAAAGCTATACCAAAAAATAGTACAGATTTATCTGCTATTGAAGTTAAATTAAAAAAATTATTAAAAAATTTTAAGGTGAAAAAATGAAGATTTTAATAGTAGAAGACAATGAAATGAACAGAGACATGCTATCAAGAAGGCTTATAAAAAAGGGCTTTGAAATAATTATAGCCATCGATGGTGAAGAAGGTGTTAAAAAAACCATTAGTGAAAAACCTGACTTAATTCTGATGGATATGAGTTTACCGGTAATGGATGGATGGGAAGCAACTAAAAAGCTAAAATCAAACTCAGACACATCAAAAATACCAATCATTGCATTAACTGCTCATGCGATGGCACAAGATAAAGAAAAAGCTCTAGCGGCAGGATGTGACGAATATGATACAAAACCAATAGATCTAGATAGATTACTAAGCAAAATTTCATCTTTAACTTAAAATTTAATTAGATGAAAAACTTAAATTTAACTACTGACCAAAAAATTAAAATTGCTAATATAAAGCAAGAACTACTCTCACCAGCTGAGATTATTTATAGCTATAGTGAACTTTTGCTACAGAATTTTAAAAACAAAAATCTTAAGGATGAAATATCTGATTGTGAAAATATTATTACTGCTTCAAATAATTTGATGCAACTAGTATCTGATTTATTAAACCCAGAAAATAAAAATTTTAATTCAAATGATTCTTTAAAAGAAATAGAAACTAAAATCCGACATGATCTAAGAACCCCAATTAATGCAATTATAGGTTATAGTGAAATTTTGCTAGAAGATTCAACGGAATTGAATGATAAGCAGATCTTTCAAGATTTAAAATTTATAATCAAAGAAAGTAATGATTTTTTAGAAAAAATTGGAAACATTATTGATTTTTCAACAACAAAAATTGATAGTGCCAAAGACACTTTTTTTAATAAGAAAATATTAAAAGATCTTGAAAAGCTTATTTCATCAAATAATAGCAATGACAATTTAAATGAAATCGACACTGGTCACATATTGGTTGTTGACGATATTCAAATTAATAGAAAATTAGTTTCGAGACATTTAAAAGCTGACGGTCATGAAATATCAGAGGCTGTCGATGGCAAAGAAGCTTTAGATTTAATGAGAATGAAAAATTTTGATCTTATCTTATTAGATGTGATAATGCCTAACAAATCTGGTATTGAGGTTTTAATAGAAATGAAAAATGATAAAGAATTAAAAGATATGCCAGTAATAATGATGTCTGCATTAGATGACACTACTAGCATTACTAAATGTATAGAGGCTGGGGCTGATGATTACTTACCTAAGCCAGTGAATCTAAAATTATTAAGAGCCAGAATAAAATCAGGAATTTATAAAAAACAATCTATTGATAAGGAAAAACAACAAAATAAATTTATAAAGGAAGCATTTTCTAAATTTGTTCCAGAGGTAGTAGTAAATGAATTAATTAAAGATCCTAGTCAGTTAATTTTAGGAGGGAAAAGGCAAGAGATTACAATTATTTTCACTGACCTTGAAAAATTTACTGAATTGATAGAACAAACAGAACCCTCTATTGTACTGCCAATTCTTAATAGCTACTTAGATGGTTTATGCAAATTAGTTCTTAAGCATGGTGGTACAATAGATAAAATTATTGGGGATGCACTATTAGCATTTTTTGGTGCTCCTATTGAAAATGCTAATCATTGTTTATCTGCAATGAATTGTGCTCTAGAAGTTGACGAATTTTGCAGGAATTTTAGAGATAAACAAAATAACAAAAATTTGAATTTTGGAAATACCAGAATTGCCGTTCATACTGGGAACGCTATTGTGGGGAATTTTGGAGGTGAGTCATTTTTTGACTATACAGTGCAAGGGGATTTGGTTAACACTGCATCAAGAATGGAACAAATAAATAAAAAACTTGGTACAAGAATGTGTGTTTCAGAGGAAATATCAAAGAAATTAGCTAATTTAGAATTTAGACCAATTGGTGAATTAATATTTAAGGGAAAATCAAAACCCATCAGCGCATTTGAACCAATGATTAACGACAAAAAACAGGCCCCATTAGAAGAATACAAACAAGCTTATAATCAGTTGAATATTAACAAAAACCTATCAATTAAAAAATTCAAGAAACTAAAGGATTCATATCCTGATGACCCTTTATGTAATTTTCATTACACTAGACTAAGAAATGGTTCGTATGGAAGCATAATCTCATTTGAAAATAAATAATTTAAAAAAGTTTCAAATTAAATTTAATTTCTTTCTCTCCAGGCAATATATGAAGAAGCTCCTACAATTAAAAAACCACCTATCCATAAAGTATAAGGTGTACTTTCTACAAAAATAGTATATCCGATTAGAACAGACCAAATTAATTTTAAATAATCAAGGGGAAGTAAGATTGCCAACTCTCCTCGTTTAAATGCGCTATTTAAAAGTGTTTGAGCTATTGTTCCAGTAATAGCTATAAAAAAAATTATTGAAAATTGGTATAGATTTGGCATTTTTAGATATGGATACGCAGCTACAAATGTTGCTGGTATCATTCCAACACCTGCATAAAGAGATATTGTCACTGGAGAGTCTGTTTCAGTTAACTTTTTAATAAAAATTAGAGAAATTGACCAGATTAGTGATGAAATTAGAATAAAGATACCCCCTATATTAACTGAGATATCAGGTCTTAGAACTATTATTGCACCAAAAAAACCTACAAAAAGAGCAATAAGCCTATGTTGTTTTAGTTTTTCTTTTAAAAACACGAATGCTAAGAGTGTTGTAAAAATGGGGACTGTTAAATTTAAAGCTGTTACCTCTGATAACGTTGTTAATGTTAAACCATAAAAAAAACATAGCATAGCAATAGAATTTGTAATGATTCTATATAGCTGAAATTTCGGTTGTTTAGTTACAAAAGTAGATTTTCCTTCTTTAAATATAATTGGAGATAGGACAACTATAACAAGTGCACATCTAAGAAATGTTATTTCAAAAATATGTATTTCGTCTGACAAAAATTTGGCTGCACTATGCATTACTATGAAGCTGAAACCAGATATAATCATTAAGATTATTGATACAGTTGTATCAGATATTTTTTTCATTTTTTTGACAAAGCATCAAGAATTGGACAATTTGGTCTGTCATCACCATGACAATTATCAGCTAGATAACTTAATTCATCTTTTAAATTTTGCAACTGCTTTAATTTTTCATCTATTTGAGAAATTTTCTCTAGGGTTAATTTTTTTACATCTTTACTAGGCCTGCTTTTATTTTCGTATAAAGATAATAATTCTCTACATTCATCAATACTAAAATTAAATTTTCTAGCTTTCCCTACAAATTTCAATTTTAAAACATCTTCATCGTTATATTCACGATATCCAGAAAAGATGTTTTGATGAGGTTTTACAAGACCAATGTTGTCATAATATCTAACAGCTTTTACTGTTAACTCTGATAATTTAGATGCTTTTCCGATATTCATAGTTAATTGCAACTTTCCAATAAATGTATAGTTATATATCTGAAATAATAAACTACAAAGTAATAAAATATTTTAAAATTAAATCTAATTAATTCTTAATTAAAATAGATTTTATTGTATCAGAATAAAGACGATGTTCTATTTCTTGTAACCGCTCTTTTAGGGTGTCTTCAGTATCATCCTCACTAATTTTTATAATATTTTGTTTTATTATAGAGCCGCTATCTATACCTTCATCAACATAATGTATTGTTACACCTGTATATTGAGCACTATCGTCTAATGCTTGTTTAATAGCATTCATCCCCTTATACTTTGGTAGCAGTGATGGATGAACGTTTACAATAAATTTTGAAGGCAAAGAATTTACAAAATTTTTACTTAACAACCTCATATATCCTGCAAGCACTAATAATTTGACATTATATTGAATTATTAATTTTAATACTTCTTCTTCAAGCTCTGAAACGTTTTTCCAAGAATATGAAGGTATATTTGCATTCTTTGCAATTTTCAAACCTAAAGCTTTAGGTTTATTAGAAGCAACAAAACTTACCTCTATACCTTTATCAATTATAGCTTTCAAATTGGAACCATTACCACTCAACAACACAGCTATTTTACTAGACATATAAACTCACAAATTTTTTTTAATTAGTTTAGAACTTACTTTCTAAACAAAAAAATATATATAAGAAATTCCTATAAATTTTTAATTAATAGTGAAAATCCAATAATAATTAAGATTGATAAAATAGTCTTTCTAAAGATTACATTGGATAACCTCATTCTAATTTTAGTTCCAAAATACTGTCCTAACAATGCTGGGGGAGTTACAACTAAGCTTATTAACAAATCATAAAAATTACCTAAACCGTGATAAATAAGAGAAGAGTACAGTGGTATTGAAGCTAAAAAGTACATTGTTGCTGTAGTTCTTATAAAACTCTCTTTTTCCAGATTTAATGAAACTAAAAAGGTTATTATTGGTGGTGCATAGAACGTAGACAACCCACCTAGTATACCTGAAAAAAAACCAATAATTACAGATAATATTTTTTCATTTTTTTGTTTTATATTTTTAAGGCTGAACCCCAAAAAATTAATAAATGTAAATAAGATAATAGTTAATGCAATGATAATTGAAATTGTCTGAAAATTAAGTTGAAGTATTAACTTTCCGCCAATTAATATGCCCGCAAACAGCATTAAAAACATAGGAAAGAATCTGTAATCAGTAATTCCTTTTTTTATACTCATTTGAATAAGGTTAGTCACCACAACTGGAAAACACAAAAGCATCATTGCCTTAGTAGGCGGCAATATAAACGCTATTATTGGAACAGAAAACATAGACATTCCTATGCCTACAGACCCTTTGACTATACCACCCACAAAAATTGAGAAAAAGATTAAAATTATAGTAAAAGTTTCCGAATAGTCAAAATCCATAAAATTACTTAATTCCTCAAAATTCAACCAATTAATGTTTAATCATTTTCAATACTTCAAGCATAGTACGTTAAAGTGTCTACAAAATTTTATAACCATACTTTTTTGTAAAAAAATGTACTAAAACAATAAAAAAAGCAGTAATTAATATGCTAAAAATAATTGACCAGTAAAAACCAAATTTGTTTATAAGGTAAGGAAAAACTAGAAACATAGGAAGTGTTGGTAGCACATATAAAAGGGTATATGATGCATGATTAGATATTTTTTCAACCGAATTGTTTTCATAATGCAACCAAAATAAGATAATAAATGTTGTTATAGGCAAAGCAGCTATTAATCCACCAATTCTGTCATTAAATTTAGCTATCTCAGTAACGATGACAATTATTAATGCTGTAATTATAATTTTAAAAAAGATAAACAAATCAAATTCTCTATTTTTTCGAATAAATAACTAGATTACAAAAACATTAGTCATCAAAGTATGAGCAAGTGTAGTTTACTAGTTCTAATACCTCTACTTTAAATGAAGATTTTCTAGGAACATTAAAACTCATTCCCTTTTTTATCAATTTCCAATCATCATTATTTTGAAGATTTAAACTTAGTTTTCCAGAAATAATTTCCATAAGTTCTCTAGCAATAGTTTTAAATTCATATTTACCAGTCAACATAACTCCCAATGTTTTTCTAGAACCATCTTCCAAAAATATATTACGACTAATTACATTTCCTTTGAAATAAATATTAGCTAATTTGTCAACATTTACGTTTTTAAATTTATCCATAGTAATCCACATAGAGTATTGAATGTTTATTAAACATTGAAGTTTTATAAAAATACATTTCTATGATCTTAAGCAACCGTATTCACAGCTTAAGATTTTGTAATTAAAGTTTAATAACAGAGAACTGTATCACTTTCAGTTGAAAGTGTTAAAAGTCTATCAGGCATAGCAAACTCAGCATTAAACCCATCCAATAAACTTTCATCATAACCCCTTGCTTTGGCTGACATACCAGATACATATAATTTAATATCATTTTGTTTAAGTTCATCTAAATGGTTTTTTAAGTCTCCTGTACCTTGGCCCACTACTTCACCCTCACTTTTTATATTTAGTAAATGTGTTCCATCTGCAGCCAAAAAAATGTTAACTTCATTACCATTTTTAAATGCCGTAATTGCAACTAGCATTCCAAGTGTAGCTTTATTTTTTAAATCAGGACCACTATGGATGTGAATTAAAAATTTTGACATTTATGATCCTCCTATAAAAATTCTATCAACGAAAATTAAACTTAAATATAATTATATTTAATAATGAAAAATTAATTAAATTAATACCAGAATTTAAATACAAAAAATCCAAATAAACAATATATGGCGTAATCACAATATATCATTTATAAGGTTCATCAACTTCTATAATCATGAAGAACAATTCCTCTATTATTCCTATATCTAGTGTTATAATTTTTTCCTACTTTTGGAACAACTTTCTCTTGAATTATTTTTTGACAGTCATTATATGCTTTTTCAGATTCATATTCAAAAACTCTTGTAAGCCTATGATTTTCTTTATTCCAAACTTGTGAGACTGTCACTCTGATCAAACCAGCTTTAGAAAGTTCTGCCATTAAAGCTTCAGTCCATATTCTTTCTTGAAAAGTTTCAAGCCAATGTTCCAACTCAATCTTTGAAGGAAAATCCAATTCCATAACATTCATAAATAGAGTTTCTTTAGTGATTGGTTTAACCATATAATTACCTATTAAATAAAAAATAAAATACCATTTATTT
>CACHEH010000009.1 GCA_902578805.1 uncultured SAR116 cluster alpha proteobacterium | reverse complement strand
TAGAGATTGCTGTGGATTTGATGGGTTATACACAATATTCAAGACCCTCATTATTCGTTAATCGCTTAGCTCCAATTCAAGTTAATTATCTCGGTTATCCAGGAACTTTTGGCTCTGATTGTATGGACTACATTGTAGGTGATAAAATTGTAATACCTGAAAATAAAAAACAATTTTTTTCAGAAAAAATAATTTATATGCCAGACACATATTTGATATCAGACGATAGTAAAAATTACGATTTTCAAACAAACAAAACTATTGAAGAACTCCCTGAAGATAAATTTATATTTTGTTGTTTTAACAATGGTTATAAGATTTCAGATCAGGATTTAGATCATTGGAGTAGAATTTTATTAGAAGTAAAAGAGAGTATTTTATGGTTAGCCCACCAATCTGATCTTCTAAAAGCAAAACTTTTGAAAAAATTTAAAATAAACGGTGTTGATAGTGAGAGAATAATCTTTGCAAAAAGAGTTTCAATTTCTCAACATTTAGCAAGACACAAGTTAGCAGATTTGTTTTTAGACACGTCTAATTATAATGCCCATACAACAGCAATAGATGCAGTTAATGGTTGTTTGCCAATCTTAACTTTGTTAGGAAACAGTTTCCCTTCAAGAGTTGCTGGAAGTGTATTAACATCATTACATCTTGAAACTTTGATAACTTTATCAGAAGAAGAATATATAAAAAAAGGTATATTATTGGGAAAAAATAAAAAGGAAATTGATAAATTAAAAAATATACTAAAAAATAAAAAAGATAATAATCAGTTATTAAATACTCAGCACTATATTAAAAAATTTGAAAAGGGACTTATTAAAGTCTCACAAAATTTTAGAACATCTTTACCAAAAAATGATATTTATATAAAATAATTTTACTTATATAAAAAACTAAACATTTCTTTATCTTGTCGTTTCTATTGTTAGAAAATACTAACAAACCTTGGAGACGATAATATGGCTAATAGTATAAATACAAACATTGGTGCTTTAACAGCCCAAAAAAATATGGTTAAATTGAATGCAGATTTAGATGATGCAATGAATAGACTATCATCTGGTTTCAGAATCAATTCTGCCGCTGACGATGCTGCTGGTTCAGCCATCGCTTCTAAAATGGAATCCCAAGTTAAAAGTCTTGGTGTCGCAATCAGAAACTCATATGATGCAATTTCAATGACACAAACAGCTGAAGGCGCTTTGGGTGAAGTTGAAAATATGTTGCAGAGAGTAAGAGAACTTTCAGTTCAAGCTGGAAACAGCACTTTAAGTGACTCTGACAGAAGCATGATACAATCTGAAGTTGATCAACTCATTGAAGAAATTGATAAAATATCTGCAAACACTCATTTTAATAATGTTAAATTACTAGATGGTAGTAATGTAGATGTTAAATTCCAAATCGGTATTAATGCCTCTGATACATTGAAAGTAGATTTAGAAAGTTCTGATTCAATTTCATTAGGGTTAAGTGGTGCTATTGGTGTTACTACATTAACAAGTGAAAGAATTGATGAAAAAGATTTTAGTAACACTGCTAATACTATTGCAGCTGCCGATGTAAAGATAAATGGGTTTAATGCTTTTGCAACTGACTTTAATCAGGACACTTCAGCTTCTGGAGCTAATGAAGCTAAGTTATTAGCAGATGCAATAAACGCTAATACTGGTATACATGGTGCAGAAGCAGACGCTTTTAATTCTGTTCAATCAACTGCTAAAGGTACTTTTTCACAATCTGCTACTTTTACAATTAATGGTGACACTGTCGCTCTTGCCACATCATATTCAAAATTGACAGCCAACATTAACGAAGCTGTGTCTGGTATAAACGCTGCATTAAATGCTGATAATACAATAACATTGTCAAATAAAACTGGTGAAGCTATTGTTATTGCAGGTTCAGCTGCCTCAGATGTTGGTTTCACAGCAGGAACATATACAGGTTTTGTAAGTCTTAAAAACTTAGATGGTTCCGCTGTTAGAATTGAAGCAGGAAGTGAAGTCAACGGATATACTGATGGTCTAGGTACTATTGGTGATGTTAATGCTCTAGGTTTTAATGAAACCTCATCTGGTTCAATATTAGAAACTGATACTGTAAGTGGTACAGCTCTATCTGCTAATGAGATCAAAATTAACGATGTATTAATTGGAGCCTCAGCTACAGGTCAAGCTTCTTCTATAGCTGAAGCTATTAATGCAGTATCTACTGAGTCAGGCGTAACTGCTAAAGCAAGTAACGAAGTTCAGCTAGCTTTAAATTTTGGTGCAATGCCTGGTGGTACAACTGAATTTTTTGTTAATAGTACTTCAATTAATGTAACATCTGCTAATGGCATTGAAGGTGTTGTTACTGCAATCAATAATGCATCAGTAGGTGACATAAGAGCTAAAGCTAATTCTGATGGTGCTGTTACATTATCAAGTGCATCTGGTGTGGACATTAGAGTAACTCATCAGGGTGATACTGATTTCATAAGGGCATTTAAAGATGTTAATGGAACAGTAAGTGTTAGTGGTATTATTGGAGGTAGTGATGAAGACGTTGATTCACTACGTGCAAGTGCTGCAATCACAGATACAAGCTTGACATTGTTGAGCCCATCAAACTTTAATAGCCAAGTTGTTTTTACTTCTGCTGGTGCGGTAACAGATACTGATGAATTGTCTGATGGTCAGACAGCTTCTACATCTGCAATGACATTAACTTCAACAGCTACAAGCGCAACACCAAAAGGTAGAATGGTCAGGATTACAGAACTAAATAACGGTGATGCATCTGGTATAAACTTTACTATTACTGGTACAGATATGGATGGAAACGTCCAAACTGAGGTTATTGCTGGTGCAACACAAAATGGTACTGTTGATGGTATTAAAACTTTTAATACTGTCACTGAAATCGTAGCTGATCAAACTTCTACACTTACTTTTGACATTGGTTCAATAACTGGTCAAGCTGACCAAAACTATACTATAACAGGTACAGATGTTTTTGGTAATACAGTTACTGAGGTTGTAAGAGGAGCTGGTGGTACACTTGAAGCTTTAAGTAAAAATGTGTACGAGTCTGTTACTTCTATAACTGCCTCACAAGCTGATACCAATGCAAGTACAATTGGTAACACTAATGCTGGTGGAACTAACGCAGCCAATCATGGTAATAAGGTAGCAGATGATGATGGATTAGTCGCTTCTGGTGACCATGGTGCTGCTACTGCATTGACATTAGTTTCCGGTGCTACAAGTTTAAATCTTGGTGGTGCATTGATTACAATAACTGAAGGAAACAATGCTACAGCAGCCAATGGTACAATCACTGTTCATGGTACTGACATGCTTGGTAATAGTTTAACCGAAGTAATAGTTGGTCCTGCTCAGAGTGGTACTTCTACTGGTACTAAAGCTTTTGCAACCGTATCAAGAATTGACCTTGATGTTGATTTTACATCAAACGCTGTTAAAATTGGATATACTGCAAGTATAGGAGATGATTTTACTTCTCGTGGTAAATTAGAACTTTCTAACTCAACAGGTACCCCAATAAAAGTTGAAACTGTTGCTGCAGACTCGAATACAAATATGAGGACTGGTGTTGACGGTACATTTGGCTCAACTGAAACCATTCTTCAAAAGTTAGGTATTCAGGGTCAAAGTGCAGAGTTTGAAGTTTCTGGTACAAAAGTGTCAGTTGAGACTATGGCTGGAGCAAATGCTTCCCTAGAATTGATCGATAAAGCAATAGAACAAGTATCTAAGTTTAGATCATCTTTTGGTGCCATTGAAAATAGAATTGATGCTTCTATAAGTAACTTAACAACTTTGAAAGTTAATACAGAAGCTGCTCAATCTAGAATTCAGGATGCTGATTTTGCTCAGGAGACATCTAATCTAACGAAAGCTCAGATTTTGTCACAAGCTGCAACATCAATGTTAGCTCAGGCAAACGCATCTAAGCAAAACTTACTAGCTCTTCTTCAAGGATAATTTGGAGAGATAAAGGAAGGAAGGCCACCCTAGGGTGGCCTTTTTTTTTATTTATTAATTGGAGGATTTAATTTTGTAATAATTGAAGCACATTTTGTTGTGCTTTTCCTGCTTGAGCTATCATGGCCATTGCAGATTGTTGTAAAATTTGTGCTTTTGTTAATCTGGCTGACTCTTTTGCAAAATCAGCGTCTTCTATTCTTCCTCTCGAAGCATCTGTGTTTAAAGCAACATTTGATAAGTTATCAATTGCTTTTTCCATTCTACTCATTAGAGCTCCAAGTTTTGCTCTTTCTTTATGAATTCTATCAAGGGATCTGTCTAAAACACGTAAGGCATCTATTGATGATTGTCTTGTCTTAACATTCACGCCAGATAATTTATCTAATGATGCCGCACCGGGTGATGCTTCAAATAAACCTTTTCCATCTTCGCCAACAACTGTAAAACTGTTACTAGAGGACATTTCAAGTTGTCCAGTAATAATTACAGAATCTGCTGCTTTTAATCCAATATCAATTGACGCAGCTGTATCACCAGATACCACAACTGTGTGTATTTCTGTAAAAATTCTTCTGCCTGTAACTGTTTTACCTACTGCTGGTCCAGTTATTACTTCAGATAGTGATGTACCGTCCATTCCAACACCAGTTACTGTAATTGTTTTATCACTTTCGTCACCAGTTGAGCTTGTAACGGTAACAAGTGCTGCTTGCTTAGCGATTGTTTGCAAAACTCCTACATTAACTTTAGCAGTTGCGTGTTCTCTTGAGGGTACTACAGATGTAACTGTACCAAATACTTTAGTAGATGTTTGAGTTGCAGCACCGCTAAATACTGGAATTGTTTCTTCTTGAGCATTACCATGTACATCAGTTCCAACTATCTTAAAAGTTGTATCAGGTTGGCCAGTAGTTGTTGTTGCAGCATCTGAGGTAATTGTTATAAAAGAATTAAGAATGGTAGCGGAGTTAGCAATAGTCATGGACGCAGTACCATTAATACCTTCCTGAGTTTGTCTAATTTGTTGTTGTGCAACCACTAAAGTAGCGCTTGTTGCATGTTTGCGAGGACCTGTTGATGTGAAAGCTGTACCACCCGTACCATTTCCTGTTGTTAATTTTCCAATAGTTATACTGCCACCAGTGTCACCTGAAAATATACCATCTTGATCTGTTGTTGTTACATTTGTGTCACCTAAAGATACTGCGTCTCCAGCCACAACTTCGTCATTATCTAAGCTTGTTACTAACAAAGTTCTTTGAGCCCCGTCAGTACTAGTATCGCCAGCAAAATTAACGTCTCCTAGTTTTATGTCATAACCTTCATTCTGTACCATTATGATTGATGATTTATCTGTTGAAAGTGTAGCTGTAACCCCAGTGGTTGTTGTATAATTATTAATTGAATCTCTTAGTTCTGAAAGTACTGAACTTCCTTCATTGTTACTTAATGTAACGTTTGCAGCTATTGTAGTTGCTGTAGTGTTTTTGCCTTGAATGCTGAATGAAACACTTGTTTGACCATTAAAAAGAGCATCTAAAGTTTTTGCCTGAATTTTAAGTTGAGTAGAAGCTATAGCTGTAACACCTGTAGAGTCAAAAACTGCATTAACAGAAGTAGCTATATCTCTAACAGTTGATCCTTCTGCAGCTGTAACAGACGAACTCCCTAAAATACCGTGAATAGTAAAAGATTCAGCCTGTACCAGATTGGTTTCTGAGGTATCAGCAACAGCATAAGCATTCAATGCTAAATTATCATTGTCAACTGGGCCACCAGCGTCATCAGTTGTCTCTGTTCCTTGAGATTTAGCCTTGTACGCTCCTAAGCTGTCTAATCTCATTGATGATATTGATAATTGGGCGAATTCACGTTCATGTGTTCCAATTTGAAAACGTCTATCTGCAAATGACCCGTCTAAAACTGCTATTTCATTAAAAGTAGTATCTCTAGTTACGCGATCTAATTCTGCTAACATTTGAACAACTTCTGCGTCCAAATAAGAACGTTCTTCTGCGTTCATAACATCTGATGCTGATTGAATTGCTAATTCTCTTATTCTTTGAATTATTGAAGAAGATTCGTCTAAGGCACCTTCAGTAACTTGTGCCATTGAAATAACATCAGCTGCATTTCGTACTGATTGATATAAACCTTTTATTTGTGCAGTCATTCTGTCAGCAATTGCTGCGCCAGCTGCGTCATCACCTGCATGATTTATTCGTTTTCCAGACGATAAACGTTCCATTGCCGTTGTCATTTCACGCTCTGTTGCATTCATTTTATTTAATGCAAACTGAGCTGCAGTATTGGAATTTACTGTTGGCATATCAATCTCCAAATTAATTTCGTAGGGAAACATTGCAATTGTTATGCCAAAAGTTTAGGTAATTTTACTTACGCGTATTTTTCAACTGATTTTTTTAAATGAGTTAAATCTTTGGGAATCGCACTGATCATATTATAACGAGTAACAATCTCATTATAAAAATATGATGGAGATAGAGAAGCTCTTGATCTTATAAAGCTCTCAGTTAATGATCCATTACTAACTGTCTGAGTGTTTACATAAACATGCCTAACGAAATTAGGAGGGGTGTTATTTAAAGGTCTTTTTGTAACACTAGTTTCAGAAACTATTCTATCACTAGTTGGCATACTGTTTGCAGATAAACTAGAGCTTTCATTCCTAAGCGGTTTAGAAGCATTAATCTCATTTATAGCATATGGGTTTTGTAAATTATTAACAATCATGGTGTCAATAAAACATAAAAATTATAAAAAATCAAATTTTTGACACTTATATATAACAATGTTGATTTATTATTATGGTAAATAACGAACAATTAAATGCATATAAAAAGACGCAACAATCTTCCAATGCTGTTACATCTTCACATGAAATAGTTAGAGCATTGATGAAAGAGTTGGTCAATTCAATGCAAAAAATTGTCTTAGACATTCAAGATGAAAGAAAAAGAAAACAAAATCAGTATCTAGTCGATAAAGCTTTTGAAGAAAAAAATGTTCGCCATAAAGCTAAAAATCTTAGTAAATCACTATCCATAATTTATGGTCTTCAAACTAGCTTAGATTTTGATAAAGCTTTAGAAATTGCTAATAATCTTTTCCAGTTATACGAATATTGCCGTTACGAAATAATTAGAGGGTTCAGTCAAAAAATTGAAGATGGAATTTTAAAAGCTATTGATGTTGTTAAACAAATCATGGAAGGGTGGGAAGAAATACCATCTTTAGAGAAATAAAAATGGATACTCTAAACACTGACTTAGAAATGCTAGAAAATCTATCCAAAAAAATTTCTGATTTAATATATAATAACGAATTTTCTCAAATTTCACTTCTTGATACAAAAAGAAGATTACTAATAGAAAAGATTAAAGATAGACAAATTAAGAAAAATCAGATTAAAAAAAGAATAGGTAAGCTTATTGAAAATAATCTTGAAAATATAAAAGCTACAGAAAAAAAATTAGAAAACTTATCCAAAAATCAAAGTCAATTTAGTAAAAGACTAAAAGCATATTCCATGAGCAAGAAATAATAGTATTTTAATTTTTTTTAAAAAAAATTAAACAAATTTAAATTTCAGTCGTAATTACTGCCGTAATTTCAATAAAATTCGTGGAGGAATTTATTTATGCTTAATATTGGTAATTTGACTACGTCTCAATTTATTCAAAGAAATATGACTAATCAAATAAAGGAGATGACTGAAAGTACAGAAAGGTTATCTTCTGGTAAAAGAATTAATCGTGCATCTGATGATCCAGCATCTTTAGGCCCTATTTCAAGGTTAAATGCTCAAGTTTTATCCTTAGGTGAAGCAATTTCGAATGGTGCTGAGGGAAAAATACTTACTCAAACTGCTGATAGTGGTCTTAGTTCAATAAATAACATACTTGCTAGAATAAGAGAATTGGCTGTCCAAGGAGGCAGTTCAACTTTAACAACAGCTGATAGAAACACACTACAGGTTGAAATAGATTCCTACTTAACAGAAATAGATGCTTTAACTAAATTAATAAAATTTAATACTATCAAATTGTTAGATGGAACTAAAGATAAGGTAAGTTTTTTAGTTGGAGAAACTAAGGATGATATAGTTTCTATCGATCTTGTTAAATCTGATAGTACAGGTTTAGGTTTGTCTGGATCATCTGGAGTAAAAGAGTTTACCAGTGGACGAGTAACGGGATTTACTTACAATAGTAGTAATCTTGCAGCAAGTGATATCAAAATTAACTCACAAAACGCTTTAGCAGCAAACTTAACTGATAACTTATCATCAGGAAATAATACTGCAGCGGCACTTGTGACAGCTATTAATGCAAATTCAAATTCTCATGGCGCAACAGCTACTGGTTTTAATAAAGTAACATCAGCTGCAAAGAATTCTTTGAGTATGAGTGATACTTTTACAATTAATACAAATATAATCTCCACACAAACGAGTCTTGCAAACTTAGTAGATGGAATTAATGAGCAAGCTGGGGGTGTAATAGCAACACTCAATTCTGATAACACAATTACATTATCAAATACTACTGGTAATGATATAGTTATTGGAGGAAATGCACCAACTGATGCTGGCTTTACTGCGGGCACTTATTTAGGATATATAAAATTAGAAAATGTTGACGGTACATTTGTGAAAATTGAAGCCATGACAAAAGCTAATGGATATGCGTCTAATAGTGGAAATATTGATGATTTGGCAAGATTTGGATTTAATGAAGTTGATTCAAGCACAATTATTAGATCTGACTTAGTATCAACAAATGCACTTACGGCATCTCATGATATTAAAATTAATGACATTGAAATTGGAGCGTCCGACAGCGCGTCTGCAGCTGCTAAAGCTATTGCTATTAATGCAGTTTCTTCATCAACTAATGTAACCGCTTCTGGGGATAATTTAGTAACACTAGATTTGAATTTTTCAGAAGCCTCAACAGCTGCTTCAAATATAAGTATTAATGGAAATACAATTAATTTTGGAAGTGTTACTAATGAAACTGAAACCATTACTGCAATTAATAATGCGTCAATAGGGGATATTGTTGCCTCAGCTAACTCAAGTGGAGAAGTTCAACTTGCCAGTGCAAGTGGTGCTGATATTGTAATTTCCCATAATGGTACACCGGGTGTTTTTTTTGACGGTCATACTGATGCAACAGGAGCCACTATTTCTGTGAACAGTTCTGTTACATTTAAGGGACAAATATTATTAACTCATGACGCTGGTGATGTAATCAAAATTTCTGGAGATGATGTAGGAGAGCTAGGATTTCAAGCTCAGGCTTCAAGTAGCGCGTCAGCTCCAGGATCCATAATCTCTGTATCTAGTTCTTCTAATGCTACAAATGCTCTTACTAATATCGATACTGCAATTGATACAATATCAAACACAAGAGCAAAATTTGGTGCTAGTGAAAATGCAATTGATCATAGATTAAGTTATCTTCTTGACGTAAAGAATAATTCTTCCTCAAGATTATCTAAAATAGAAGATGCTGATTTTGCTCTAGAAACAGCTAGGCTAACAAAAGCTCAAATTATGTCTAAAGCAGCCTCTTCTATGCTTGCTCAAGCTAACGCGAGTGGTGAAGTTTTTTTAAGATTAATTAATTAATATTTTGATTTACATTTATTGAATATTTTTTCATTTTTTCAATTAAGGTAGTTCTTCTAAGCTTTAGCTTATCTGCTGCAAGAGCTACCTTATTGTTTGTTTTTTCAAGGGCCTCTTCTATTAGAACAATTTCAACATCTTGAAGATGTCTTCTTAAGTCTATTTCATCATAAAAAGAAAACCAATTTTTATAATTTTTAGGATGCGGTAAGTAATCTTCAAGATTATTTTTGAGCTCATTTTCTTCAAGGTTATCTATTCCACTTAAATCTGATGTCATTTCCCATAGTGCTTCTTGCTCTTCGGCAACTGTTGGGACTTTCAATCTTAGTAAATTTTCGTAAACATTAGTGCTTGTAATTTCTTTTCCTGGAAAGATTATGCAAGCTCTTTCAATTACATTTTTTAACTCACGAACATTGCCTGGCCAATTATGTTTACAAAGTGCTGTTATAGCATCTGGTGTAAAGATTGGTTTCATGGAGTCATCCACTTTTAGAAGTGTTAATAGAGTTTTTTGCAGACTTGGTATGTCAGTTCTTCTCTCAGCTAGTGAAGGCACATTTATTGGCAGAACATTTATTCTAAAAAACAAATCTGCTCTGAATTCGCCATTTTCAACTTTTTTTTCAAGATCTCTGTGTGTTGCGCAAATCAACCTTAAATCTATTTTAATGTCTTGTGAACCACCAACTCTCTGTATGGTCTTACTTTCAATAGCTCTTAATAGTTTGGCTTGAAGTGGTAAGGGCATATCACCAATTTCGTCAAGAAAAAGAGACCCGCCACTAGATTGTTCAAACCTCCCTTTTCTTTGTTTATCTGCACCAGTAAATGAACCTTTTTCATGTCCAAAAAGTTCTGACTCTAGTAATTCAGACGGAATTGCAGCACAATTTACTGTTATGAAGGGTCCTTTTTTGTTTGAACACTTGTGAATAGCTTGAGCAACAATATCTTTACCAGTTCCAGTTTCACCTAAAATTAATGCAGTACTATCTGTTTGAGATACCATTGCAATTAAGTTCTTCATTGATTTAGTTTCAGGACTTTCGCCATCAATCAATTCATTAAGTTTGTCTAATATAGACTTATTTTGTTTAGATGGGGTTGTTAATTTATCGACAACATTCATTTAAAATCCGTCAAATAATTGAAAAAATTTATAACATTTGTCATAATAATGACTTTTTTACCAATAAATCAATATTATAAATAAAAAATTGCTATGTTTTAATTAAAAATGCCAATAAGCTTCTTTCAATTTGTAGTTTGGCAAGCTTCTTGCTTTTAACATTTCTGATAATTTTAGGAGTGTTTTATGAGCCAAGTTATTGTAGTTAATAATAGTTTAAAGATTGCGAACAATCTATGTGATATCTTTGAAAATAGAGACATTACTGTTATAAAGGCGGGTATTGGTAGTTCAAAACCTGATTTTTTTGGTATTGATCTTGTTGGTTACCAAGCGGAAACTATAGTTTGTTCAGATGTTTTTGAGAAAGAAATTGGGGGTTCATCAAAATTAATTTCAATTGCAAGACAGGCCAAACTGACAAAAATTATCATTATTACTAGTGACTGCAATAGCGATGGTATAGAAATTAAAGATGAGCTAGGTGGTGCTGTAAAAAGAATTAATGTTGCAGACTATAAAGATCAATATTCTCTAGAATTAATATTTAATGCTTGCTGTCCAAATGTATCATTTTCAGCAGGTGACGCAAAAACTTATGATTTATTGTCATTAGCAAGAAAGGTTGCAAGCACTGATGTAACAGTATTTATAAATGGTCCAACAGGATCAGGTAAAGAAGTGCTTGCAAATTATTTGCATGAAAATTCTAAAAGGAAAGATGAACCATTTGTTGCTGTTAATTGTGCTGCTATACCAGAAAATATGTTAGAGGCTATTCTTTTTGGTCACGAAAAGGGAGCTTTTACTGGAGCATCAAATGCAAACAAAGGTATTTTCCGTGCAGCTGACAAGGGAACATTACTATTAGACGAAATTTCTGAAATGCCTCTATCTTTGCAAGCAAAATTACTGAGAGTTTTGCAGGAAAGAAAAGTAACCCCTGTTGGTGGACAGAGAGATATTGACGTTGATGTAAGGGTTTTAGCGACATCAAATAGAGATATGGCTAATGAAGTTAACCAATCAAGATTTAGAGAGGATCTATATTATAGGCTTAATGTGTTTCCACTTCAAACTCGTAATTTATCTTCTAGAAAAGATGATATTTTACCAATTGCAATCAAAATTTTAGATAAACATAATCATGAAAATAAATCTGCGCCTTATTTAACCAGTAAGGCAAGAGAATTATTATTAAATCATAATTGGCCAGGGAATGTAAGAGAACTCGAAAACACTCTTCAGAGAGCTCTTGTATTATGTAATCAAAACATCATTAATGAGAAATCAATCATGATTGATAAATCATTGTCAAAAATTAATGAAAATTCATCAGTAGATTCATTTGCAGATCAATTGGCTTTCGCGAAAGTAACTTAAAGGGAAAAATAGTTAATGAAGATTTCAAATCAAAATATAAGTACAAATGTTCTAAGACAAAATATTTTGGAAAAAGCAAATGAGGCGTTTTCAGAAAATAAAAAACCCGAAGAATTTTCAAAAAAAATAAATGACGCTTTAAACTCTGTAGCTGAGAGTCAGAATAAGGCTTCAAAAATTACTAAAGAATATGAACTTGGAAAAGAAACTGACCTTACAAAAGTTATTATGCAACAACAAATTTCTAATATTGCATTTCAAATGACTTTAAATGTTAGAAATAAAGTTTTGAGTTCATATAAAGATATAATGAATATGCCCGTTTAATTAGAAATGTTAGGAAAAGAATATGGCAGAAGCAACAACAGGAAATGATCTAACAGGTATAAACCAAAGTACAGGTATTATTAGCAGGATTTCTAATTCAATTTCAAATGTTAGAAAAATGACATCTGATCCTGCCGTGCAAAAATCAGTTCCATTAATTTTTGGAGTCATTGTTGCTTTTGTAGGTTTAATAGTATTTTTTACAATGCAAAAATCTGACATGACAACTTTATTTGCAACACTTCCAGAAAGTGAAAAATCTTTAGTTATACAGACATTGAAATCCAATGGTGTTAATGCATCCCTTAATCCATCCACTGGAGAAGTAACAGTCCCAGTAAAAGATTATCATGAATCTAGAATGTTACTAGCTGGAGAAGGTCTACCATCCTCAGTACCAGATGGATATGATAGCTTGGGTGACATGCCTATGGGAACCAGCAGGTCTGTGGAAGCTATAAAAATTAAGCAGTCTTTGGAAGCTGAATTATCACGTTCAATAAATCATATATCTGGAGTAAGTTCTGCTAGAGTACATCTAGCTATTCCTGAAAAAACAGTTTTTGCAAGAGAAATTGCTCTTCCTTCAGCATCAGTATTTGTTAAATTAGCAAATGGTAGAACTCTGGGAAGGCAACAAGTTCAATCAATAGTCCATCTTGTTGCATCCTCTGTACCAAATCTTCCATCAGAAAATATAACAGTAGTTGATCAATTTGGAGAACTTTTGTCTAAACCCTCTAATGATGTCTCTGCTTCAATTTCTAGTGAACAAATGTCACAAACAATGAGATTAGGTGAAATATATAAATCTAGAATTATTTCTTTATTAACACCTATAGTAGGAGCCGGTAATTTAAAGGCTGAAATAAATGTAGATATGAATTTTACGCAAAGAGAAATTACAGAAGAGTCTGTAGACCCTAAAGGTAATGCTCTTAGGAGTGAACAAAGTACATTAGACGAAAGCGCAAATCCCGAAGCTAGAGGTATCCCAGGTGCGTTATCAAATGCACCACCTTTGGCCCCTGATTTAAAAACACAAGTTCCAGAAGGAAAAGACGTAGGTGGAAGTTTGAAACAAAGAAGTCAAACATCTGTAAAAAATTATGAAGTTAGTAGAAAAGTGGAAACTACCAAAGCTCAATATGGAGAGATTAAGAAAATTAAAGCAGCTGTAATAATTCGAGAAAATAAAATAATTACAGCTGAAGGTGTTGTAACATATGAAAAATTTACTGACGAAAAACTATTAGAGATAAAATCACTTGTTCAAGAAGCTCTTGGTTTTGACGAAGCAAGAGGTGATAGCGTTACAGTTACAAGTAGTCCTTTTGTAGATATTCTTGAGGCAGTAGAGGTTCCATGGTATGAAAATGAGTCTGTAAAAGAACTGGCTAAACAATTAGCAACAGTTTTAATTTTTGCAATTGTTATATTTGGTGCATTGCATCCTTTGCTAAAAAGAGTTCTAGTTCCAGCAGGTTATACGTCTGGAGCTGCTGTAATGACATCCGATGACGAAGATGACGTAGACGATAAAATTGAAGTTCAGGAAGGGGAATCTCTTGAAGACATAAAAGCAAAGTTAAAACCAAAGAAGGCCGCTATATCAGCAGAAATGCTTGATACAGCTAACACTTATGATGACAAAGTTGCTGTAATTAGAATGATTGTTGGTGATGAAGCAGGTCGGGTTTCCAGTGTGTTTAAAAACATGATGGAAAAAGAATAAATGAGAGAGTAGGATATTAAAATGGCAGAGGCAGCAAAAAAACCGAGTGCAGACGAAGTTTACCAGGGATTAACAGGAACACAAAAATGTGCAATCTTGATGATGTTAATCGGTGAAGATGAAGCTGCAGAAATAATGGGTAATCTTTCACCAAAAGAGGTTCAAGTTCTTGGTTCGGCAATGTATTCTGTTCAAGGTTTGGGACAAGACACAGTTAATTTAGTTTTAGACGAATTTTTAGCAATTATTAAAGCTCAAACTAGTTTAGGTATATCTGGCGGAGGCTATATTAAAAACGTATTAACTAAATCGTTAGGTGAAGATAAAGCACAAACTGTCTTAGGAAAAATTACACCATCAGATAGTAATAAAGCAATTGAAATACTTGATTGGCTTGATGCAAGATCAATTGCTGACTTGATTATTGAAGAACATCCTCAAATTATAGCATTAATTATTTCTTACTTAGAACCATCTACTGCGTCAGATGTTTTGACCTTTATGCCTGAAAAAAGTCAATCAGACATAATCAAAAGGATAGCAACTTTAGAAACAGTACAGCCTGAAGCACTAAAGGAATTAGATAGGGTTATGCAAAAAGTTTTTTCATCTAATGCTAGTTTAAGAGCTAGTAAAGTTGGAGGAGTACCAGCAGCAGCTAAAATAATGAATTTCTTAAGCCAAGACGGTGAAGCAAAGATAATGAAGGAAATCTTAAAGGACGATAAACAATTAATGCAAGATATTCAGGACAGTATGTTTGTATTTGAAACATTATTGTTATCCGATGATAAGTCTCTTCAAACCCTTCTTAGAGCTGTTGAGGATGATTTGATAATACTTGCACTCAAAGGTGCTGACGAAGAATTGAAGACAAAACTTTTTGGATGTATGTCGCAACGTGCCGCAGCTAATATACAAGATGAGATGGAAGCACTTGGACCGGTTAGATTAACAGAAGTACAAGAAGCACAAAAACAAATCATTGCTGTAGCCAGAAGAATGTCTGACGAAGGTTCTATAGTGTTAGCGGGTCGCGGCGGCGATGATTATGTATAATTTTTTTAAAAATGAAACTAAAAATGAAACAAGATCAGGATAATCATAATACGCAAAAAATTGCTCCTTTAAGTGGTGATGAAATAAAATCAATTTTAAAATTGCAATCTGAGTCTCGTTTTGAAAATAAAAATATTTCTAATAATTCTAATTTTGTAAAAAAATCATTAATTGAGATCGCTCTTGATTTTAAATCTAAAGAAAATTTTCAGGAAGATGCTGTAAATAATAATACAACTGAGGAAATTAAAAATTTAGAAGAAAATAATGACTTAATTAAAGAGGGGCAAAAATCAGAACAAACAGAGATAGATAACAATAATGAAGCTAGCAAAGTAAAGGATATTTCTTTAGAAACTTCACAGTTAGACAATAAAACCAATAATGAAAAAAGTGATGAAGATACAGAAAAGGCATATGAAGAACATGACCAATCTGAAAAAATGATTAAAGAAGAAATCCTTAATGATGAAGAAAGTAACAACGAAATAAGTGAAAATAATGGGGAAAATGAATTAAAGTTTACTGAATTAGACAAGCCTGACGATGAAACTCAACAAGCTTTAAATTCTGTTAGAAATGCTGTTTCTCAATCAATAAATAAAAGTGATAATGAATCTGCTAAAAGTTCTGAAGATAATAGTAAATTGACAAACAATATTTCAGAAACAATTAATAAAGATTTTGAAGATTTCAAAAATATTTTAACATCGTTAACATCATTAGCTGAGGAGGCAATCTATGAAATTTTTAAAAATAAAATCCTTGAAATTTCATATGAACTTGCTGGTTATCAAATAGATAAAATGCCAGAAAAATATGAAAAGAAAATTAAGTCATTTATAAAAAATATAAATTGTTATCGTGATAAAATCACAATTGAAGTTAATGAAAAAGATTTTGAAGCACTTTCAAAAATAAAAAATTTTAATGAAAATGAAGACAAAAAGTTTTTTATTTCTAACAAAGAACTCTCAAGAGGTGACATAATTCTAAATTGTGATGGAATGCGTTATTCAGAAAAAAGCAATTATAATGCTTAAAGCTGCTGGAAGTAATTGATGAACTTTGAGAAAAAACTAATTGACAACATTTCCCAAATAAAAAGACCTAAATTCATTTTTAGTTCTGGAAGAGTTAATCATTTTGATGGCAATATAATTTACTGTGATCCGTTTCCAGTTCCCATAGGAAGTCTTTGCGTTGTAAAAGATCAAATGGGTAAAGAAATTCTCGCAGAAGTTATTCGCTTTAATGAAAAGTATAACATGTTAGCTATTTTAGAAAATTCCTCACATATAGTCTCAGGATGCGAGGTTACATTACAAGATGATGGAAGATACATAGAAGTAGATAATACTTTATTGGGACGGGTTACTGATGCCTTTGGAAAACCATTAGATGAAAAACCCTTAGGAAAAATTAAAAATAAATGGCCTCTTATGGGTAAAGTTATGAACCCCCTCAAAAGGAGTTTGATCACAAAGCCATTAGATGTAGGTGTAAGAATTATAAATTCTTTATTAACTGTAGGGCAGGGTCAAAGGCTTGGAATAATTGCTGGTTCGGGAGTAGGTAAATCAGTGTTGTTAGGAATGATGAGTAAATATACCGAGGCAGATGTTGTGGTAATTGCTTTAATAGGTGAAAGAGCCAGAGAAGTCGGAACAATGGTCAATGAACTATTTAAAGATGAAGCAGCTCAAAAAATTACTGTTGTTGCTGTACCAGCAGATAGATCGCCGTTAATGAGAATTAGGGGTGCTAACAGGGCAACGGCTATAGCAGAATATTTTAGAGATCAAGGTAAAAATGTATTATTAATAATGGACAGTTTAACCAGAATTGCACATGCTAAAAGAGAAATTGGATTGTCATTAGGAGAAGCTGCTACCTCTAAAGGTTATCCTCCATCTGTAATTTCTATGATACCTAATCTGATAGAAAGGTCAGGAACGAGTGACCAAGGAGATGGAAGTATTACTTCATTTTACACAATTTTAGCTGATGGAGATGACAATAATGATCCAGTTGTTGATACCGCAAGAGCAATACTTGATGGTCATATTTTATTAAGCAGATTTAACGCTCAGATGGGTGTTTATCCAGCTGTCGATATTCCAAATTCGATTAGTAGGGTTATGGATGATCTAATTACAAATGATCACTTGAACGCATCAAAACTTTTCAGAAAACATGTAAGTGCTTACATAGAAAATAAAGATTTACTATTAATGGGCGGGTATACACATGGTCAAGATAAAGATCTTGATAATGCCATAGATATGTGGCCAAAGTTAATTGATTTTATATCCCAGAGCAGTTCTGAAAAAGCAAGTTTTGAAAGTTCAAAAATAGCATTATTAAAACTATATGAATAGGTAGATATTTGAAAAAAAAAATTAAAAGATTTCAGCGACTTGCTACAATTAGAAAAAAAGATATTTCAAGAGAAATTAATAATTCTAATTTAGTCCAAAAGGAAATTACTAAAAATGAAAGTCTAATAGAGCAAATAAACACCATAATGGAGAGTAATAAAAATAATTCTTCTAAAAAAATAATTAATTCAGGATTTTTTAAAAATAATGCTCAACTATTAACAACTCTACAAAGTCAAAAAAATATTGCATCAAATAGAAACAAATATTTGCACGCTGAAAAAGAAACCATAAGAAAAAAAATTATTGAAAATAATTTAAAAAAAATTAAGGCTGAAGAAAAAGCTACAGATTATAAAAAACATTTTATTAGTGAATTAGAAAACAAAAATTTTCAATAACATATTTTTAAATTTCATAATTTAATAATGGCACTGTATTTGCATTTAGTTTTGAAATATGGAATTTGAAATGAAAATTGTAAATGATTTAAATAATAATTCTGACCTTTTGTCTGTTTCAAATAAAGGAGACGAAGAATCTTCTCTATTAGGATCTATGTTTTCTATAAACTTAACTAGTAATGATGTAAAAACAGATGATGACTTTGATAATTTTGAATTTGTTTTTAAAAAAGAAGATATAGATATTATAAATCATTTATCAAATATCTTACCTAATGTAAACATCACTAATTTAAATTCTTCTGATTTTAAAAGAGTCAAAAGTGAGATCGAAACAAACCAAAGTATAAAAAATGAAATAAAAGATAAATTATTAAGAGTTTTAGAAACAGCAAAGAATTTTAATAAAAATTTGTTCTTTAAGTTACTTGATTATAAGGGTAACACTATTATTAAAAACCAAAGTTTAAAAGCTTTACCATCAGCTATAAAAAGTATGAGACAAGGTGTTGATCAAAGTATAAAAAACTCTATAAAATCAAACTTAATCACTAAAAATTCAAGCGAAATAGAATTTGAAAATTCTTTGAAAAATCAAAAAAAATTCAATACAAGTGATCAAAAGATAAATTTTGTAAAAAAAATTAACAAAAATGTTCACCCTAATAAATTATATCAGATACCAAATTCTAATTCTTTAAAATACAAAGAAAAAATTGATCAAACATCAATAACAGATTCAAAATTATCTAAAAATACAAATTTAAATTTTATCAATAATCAAATTAGTGATGAAATAAGAAAAAATAAGATGAATGAAATTAAAGCTAATGATAAAGCATTTAATATACAAAATGCTTCTGGGTCTAATAGTAAGGGGAATCAATTTACCCAGCAAAATAACACCTCTTTCACAAATGGTGGAGTGAATTCCATCTTAGAAGGGTTATTAGATACTCTTGATTTAAGTCAGAAAGGTTGGACAACAAAACTTGTCTCTAGAATAGAAAATGCCCTAAAAAATGGTGGTGAAGATATTGAGTTTAATCTAAAACCCAAAAATTTAGGTAAGCTTAAAGTGTCCATAAGTTTAAAAAATGCAATAGGCAATGTAAGAATAATTACAGAAAACAATTTTGTTACTAGTGCATTAACTCAAAATGAAAATTTTCTTCAGAAACTTTTTAATGACCAAGGTATAAATTTAGAATTTTCAGCTCACGATAACGCAAAATATTTTGGTTCAAAAAATAGTTTCAACAAAAATCCAAATAATGACGATCAAAATAACTTTCTAAAATCTGATAATGAGCAAAAAAAACAAAATAATTTAACTGATTTGGAAGATAATGTTTCATCTAGACATATTGTAAACGTAATAGCATAATCAATAACTGAATAGTGAGAAAGAAATGGCAGAAGAAGTAGAAGAAGAACCAAAAAAAAGTAATTTGTTGAAAATAATTATTTTTCTTGTAGGCGGCATTTTGTTAATAGTTGTTGGTCTAGGCATTGGTTATTTTATATTTGGAGGTGAACCTGAACCTGACCCGTCAGCTGAAGTTAACCAAATAATCGAAGGTAAAGAAGCTGAAAAGAAAAAAACCGACGATGTTGAAAACAAAGAAGGTGAAGAAGGTGAAGATGGAATTATCAAAAAAAATGTCAAAGCTATCCCAGAAGTGGATAGTTATGAAACTACGTATTTTGAATTCCCAGGTGATTTTACAACTAATTTAAAAGGTAGTAGGAAATTTTTGCAAGTGAGTGTAGGAGTTTCTACTCAATATGATGAAAAAGTTATGGAAGTTGTTGATTCTCATCAATTAGCTCTTCGCTCAGAAATTTTATCAACCATAAGTGATTTTACAGAGGAAGATATATCTGGGAGTGATGGTAAGAAAAAGTTATCAGAGAGGTTAATGGTTGTCTTAAATAAAAAATTAGAATCTCTAGACGAATTTCCAGGTATAGAAGATGTATATTTTACAGCGTTTATTTTACAATAAATAAGGATTTTAATCATAATGTCTAATACATCTCGTAAATTGTCTTCTGATGAAGTATCAGCTTTAATGGAAGGTCTGCAGTCTGGAGAAATAACTGCAAATTCAGGTTTAAATAATGATGTTGAAGTAACTGAATTTGCATTTGGTTCAGATAATTTAGAACTTCTTGGTGATTACTACGCTTTGAGATTAATTAATGAGAGATTTGCCCGACTAGTTAGAAGTATTTTTTTACCTATGATAAGATTGCAGCCAAAAATAAATCCATTTCCTCCTGAAGTAAAAACTTATGACGAATATAGTGCGGGTCTTAATAGTTTTATGAGTTTAAGTACAAGTAGAATTGATGAACTTAGAGGATCAATGCTACTTGTTCTTGAACCTTCTTTTATAAGTGTTTTAACAAATTGCTATTATGGAGGAAAATTAGCAAATTTTCCGTCTGCAAAGGCAGAATTCACAGCCACAGAAGATAGAATAATTGAAATAGTATCAGATGGAATATCTCAATGTCTTGAAGCTGCTTGGAAAGATCTAATGCCAATAACAATAAAGCATCAAAGTAGAGAAATTAATCCACAATTTGCAACTTTAGTTGAATCATCTGACTCAGTTATTATATGTTCTTTTGTAGTACAGTTACCTAACGTTGATTCTGCATCATTTGATATAATTTATCCTTTGCAAACTCTAAAACCAATTGCTTCTCTTTTACGTTCAAGAGTACAATCTGACATTATCAACGACGACTCTAGTTGGAGAGAACGTCTAGAAAAATCAGTATTGAATATACCACTTCCTATTTCAGCAATTTTAAGTGAACCACATGTTTCATTATCCAATCTAGTTAAATTTAAAGAGGGGGACATAATGAATTTACCACCAATTGATGGTGTGGATTTTTTTGTAAATGACAAATTATTTTTTAAAGCTGAAATTGGTGAAACAAATGGTCAAGTTGCAGTTAGTTTAAAAAATAGATTATAATTTCTTAGGAGTAATATTATGACAGAAAATGAAGCCGAAGCTAAAGTCGAAGAAACAACAACAGATGATGCAGGGTTAGACAATATTAAAGTTTTAGAAAATATTGAAGTCAAACTTACTGTTGAAGTTGGTTCAACTGAGCTAAAAATTAGAGATCTTCTAAGGCTTAATGAAGGATCGGTGGTAGAATTAGAAAGATTAGCTGGTGACCCATTAGATATTCTCGCAAATGGTGTTAAAATTGCTAAAGGTGAAGTAGTCATGGTAGGTGAACGATTTGGTATAAGATTCACTGAAGTTACAAATCCTGAAAATCGAGTACAAAAATTATAGTTTACAAAAATTTGACATAAAAAAATTATTTAAAAACAATAGCTTAAATAACTTTTTATTAATGGCATAATTCTTGCTTTCTTATCTTAAAAATTAAGGAAAGCTTAAATGTCACAATCAATCCCAGATTTCACTACATTTATTGTAACAATGTCATTTCTACTTATCCTAGGTATCATTGCTTTTATTATTAAGAAAAAGAGTGGTCACCTTAAGAAAATTATTAAAAAAGAAAATAGTCTTGAGGTAATAAATCAAATAGCTTTAAACAATGGATTTCTAGCTTATATATTTAAGGTTGGTGAAGAAAAATTTTTTTTTGTGGGTCATAAATCAGGTAGAGGTTCTCTTACGCAAATTGATATACAAGAATTTTATAAAGTAAATACAAATAACATAAGTTCAGACAAAAAAATATCCAAAGATATTTCTCAAAAAGAAAAATCAATATCAGCAAAGCCTAGGGTTTCAAAACCTCTTCAGCATGTAAACATTTCAGATTTATTAACAGCACATAAAAAAGGTGATAGAGATGTGTAAATCCTTTTTCTCACAATCCTTGAAAAGTTTGTATTTTATAATATCAAAAGAAGAAATTTATAAAATTATAATTAATTCATTAAAAAAATTATTTTTTTTGATTATTTCAATATTAATAATTGTATTACCTGTTCAAGCAATAGGAGAACCTCTTGCTACTGGTTTTCCTGCCCTGAATGTTTCTACTGATGGAAATACAACTGAGTATTCGTTTCCATTACAAATTCTGTTATTAATGACAGCATTAACGGTTCTTCCGTCTATTGTGCTTGGGATGACTAGTTTTACGAGGATTATAATTGTGATGTCAATTCTTCGTCAAGCACTAGGCACTCAACAAACCCCCCCTAATCAGGTATTAATAGCAATATCACTATTTTTAACCTTTTTTATTATGGCCCCAACATTTACTAAGGTTTATGAAAATGCTGCTGTTCCGTATATGGAAAAAAACTTACCCGCAGAACAAGCTATTGAAACAGCGAGTGCTGAAATGAAACAATTTATGGTAAAAAATACAAGAAAAACAGATTTAATAATGTTTACTGAATTAGCTGGATTACAAAAATTTGATAAGGTTTCCGATATACCCTTTAGAATAGCTCTTCCTGCATTTATGACAAGTGAACTTAAAACTGCATTTCAAATAGGTTTTCTTTTGTTTTTACCTTTTTTAGTAATTGATATGGTGATTTCATCCATTTTAATGTCACTTGGAATGATGATGTTATCTCCAATGTTAGTTGCACTTCCATTTAAATTATTACTATTTGTTTTAGTTGATGGATGGAGCATGACAGTTGGCTCATTAGTAAGCACTTTTTCGGCAGGATAACAGATGAACTTTGATGAAAATATAAGTATGCTAAGTATGGCCTTTTATCAGGTTTTGCTTGTATCTGGTCCTATTTTAGCTTTAGCACTTGGTATAGGTCTTTTGATAGGTATTATTCAAGCAGCAACGTCAATCAATGAGATGACACTTAGCTTTGTACCTAAAGTTATTGTAGTAATGTTAGGTCTAGGAATATTAGGTAATTTTTTTATGATGGGACTTGTTGATTACTTTAATTTTATTTTTGATCAGGTTGCTGGTGTGGGTCAAAATTAAATACAGAAGAAGTTTATAATGAATGGGATAGAATTTGCATTACCGGGTGTTAATTTATTTAACTTATACCAATATTTAGTAATTTTTTTTGTAGCATCTCTCCGCATTTCCTCTTTTTTAATTAGCGCACCTTTTTTTTCATTAGGAGGAATACCTTTACAGGTAAGAATTATAGTGAGTATAAGTTTAACTGCATTTTTATTTCCCGTCATTAAAGTCCCAGAAATTCAAAATATGCAGGGTTTTAATTTATTTTTAATAATATTATCTGAAATCGGAATAGGACTTTCAGTAGGTTTAATTTTAAATATTATATTTTCCGCAGCAGCTGTTGCAGGTGAAAAAATAGCATCAACAGCAGGACTTTCAATGTCAAGCATGATTGATCCCCAATCTGGAGGACAAACACTTGTTTTAAGTACAGTCTTAACTTTATTTCTTATATCTTGTTTTTTATCGTTAGACGGTCATCTGTACTTATTAAAATTACTCATAGAAAGTTATGCATACATTCCAATTGGTATTGTTCTTGATTTTACCGAAGTGACTAATGTTGCCGTAAAAACTTTTGGGGAAATGTTATATCTAGCTGCATTGATTAGTTTACCAATTGTTGGTGGATTATTATTAATACAGTGTTCGATTGGTATAATTACTCGATCTGCTCCATCATTAAATCTTTTTTCATTTGGTTTCCCAATTACTTTGATTAGTGTATTTATTTTTTTGTATTTGGGGGTTGGGCCAATTTCAGATGCTTTTTCTGACTTAACTGGTATGGCGATTAATTTGATTAACGATGTACTTCAATCTTACAAAGAAGGAAGCCCATAAATGGCTGAAGAAGATAATTCACAAGATAAAACCGAAGAACCGTCCCAAAGAAAATTAGATAAAGCAGCTGAGGATGGTCAAGTATTATCATCTAAAGAAATGTTTGTTTTTACATCCCTGATAATGGGTCTTATGGTTTTGTCTTCAATACCTTTTTTTGCTAGAGATTTTCTGGCAATTTGGAAGACATTTTTCTTTTTTGATCTTGATTTCATAACAAATATTTCTCCTGCTTATGGCATGAATAAATTGATTAAATATGTAATTAATATAACCCTAATTATTGGTGTTCCATTAATATTAGTGATTTTAATAACACAAATGGCTATTGGAGGTATTAATTTTGCTCCCAAATCTTTTCAATTCAAATCAAATAGGATTAACTTATTATCAGGTTTAAAAAGAATATTTTCTTCTAAAGGTCTGTTCGAACTTATCAAGTCTTTATTCAAAGTTGGCTTATTAGGTGGAATAACATTCCTAGTGATATACTTTAATATGAAAGATATAATAAATTTATCTGAACGTAATCTATATTCTGCTTTATCAAATCTTCTATACAACTTCCCTCAACTTACGATTGCACTTTTAATAGTTCTAGGATTTATAGCAATTTTTGACTTTATTTGGCAGAAATACCAACATTTAGAAAAATTAAAAATGACGATTAAAGAAGTAAAAGATGAGCATAAAGACACAGATGGATCACCTGAAGTTAAACAAAAAATTAGAAAATTACAAAATGAAATTTCTAATAGAGCTGCCACCCAATCTGCTGCACTAGATAATGTAAAAGATGCATCAGCTATTATCACCAATCCAACACATTTTGCAGTTGCAATAAAATATGAAGTTGGTGCAGAAGGTGCTCCTATAATTTTAGCAATGGGAAGAGGAATGATAGCAGAAAAAATAATAAAATTAGCTGATGAAAATAAAGTTACAATTTTTCAAAGTCCTTTACTTGCTAGAGCTCTCTATTTTACAGGAGAAATAGGAAAAGAAATTTCTGAAAATCTTTATTCAGCCGTAGCTTCCGTATTAGCATATATCTTTAAAATTGAAAGAGGAGAGGAAACTGACTATCCTGAAGTTGAAATACCTGAAAATATGAATTTTGATGAATATGGAAAAACAATTAAATAAAATAATGGTGATAATTTGAAAAAAAGAAAAACGTTCGGACAAGTAATCATAACTGCAATGTTTATATGGTCTGCTCTTTTATGTCACTTTGAAGCAAGTTCTCTACGTGAAAAAGGTAATATTTCAAGTGCTGCGTTATATTGGTTTTTTGGTTTTACAGCAGTTTTAGGTGCTTTTAGATTTAAAATTGCTGAATTAATATATGGATTAATTGAATTTAAAAATAAAAATAAAAATAAAGATAAAGAATAAAGTTTTTAGTCGTGATAAAGAATTTTAAAAATGATAGTAAAATAGTTACTTGCCATGGATGCGTCTATTTCTTCATTACATATAGAAAACAAAGGCCATGGGGGTGCAAAAAGTTTGGTTTTATTTCTAAATTTATACCATCTTTAGAAGTGTTTAGTACAACTGGTATGGAATGTGCATATAAAAAAGAGAAAAAATAACAATTTTATATTTGTTTGTTGTAAAACTACAGGATAAATAAAATGGATACTAAAATGGAAGCTGTTCAAGAAAGTATAAAATTAGCTTTAGACGCAGCAGATGCCGCAACTGACGTTACCTCAGAATATAATAAAGTTAAAAAAGCACATGAGAAATTGGAGGCAAAGGTGAAACAAATTCATAAATACACAACAATTGTATTTTTATCGTCAATTATATCAGGTTTAGTAGTGATTACTGTTAGTGCGTTTTTATTCATGCAATCCTCTGATAAATTGACTAACATGACAGAAACAAGTAGAGAAGCACTTGTAGTTTTCGCTGAGAACGTTGATGGGGTTAATGCTTCATTAAAAAACTTAGATAATGCTATAAAACAACAAGGGGATTTATTAAATGTTAATAAAAAATTGGTTGTCACGCTCAATAAAATTGAGAAGAGAATGCAAACATCAAACGAAAATACTGTTGCAGAATTACAGTTAATTACAAATACTCTTGTAAATGAGTTGAGCAAAAATACTAAAGCAAGCATTGATAACAATAAAAAACTTATCTCAGATATACAAAGATTAAACAAATCTAATAACAAATCGCTGTCCAAGGCTATTCAACAAATCAGCAATAAAGCAATCTATAAAAAAATCGTAGCTAACCAAGCTATTCAAGCACAACAAATTTCAAAGCTCTTAAAACAAAACAACAATGTCCTGAATAAGATTGCGAATAAAACTAGCAGAATTAAATATCCATAATTTATATCATAATTATATCGTGAGTTTGATTACATGAATGAAGACATTGTAACTGAAAAATCCTTTTTACAGATTAAATCAATTAGAACCTCTTCAAATGCGTTTTTAATGAAACTAAAAGAGGGTGATGTCATCATAGCACTTGATGGAGAATTAGTTCATAAAAGTTATGAAGAATTTTCTAAGGAATTATCTGAAATAAAAGAAAAAAAAATTCTTACCCTATTTAGAGAAGGAGTTTTTTTCAATACTTTTATTTATGGTTCTTTAGGAGTAATTTGTGAAAATATAACATCTGAAAATATACCAGAATTAAAAATTCCAAATATAAATGCCTATTATCAAAAAGATGAATTTTATTTTTTATTTGAAGTTTTCAAAAAACCTGGAAGTGTTGCCATATTGCTTAATACAATGCCATCAATTCTTGCAAGTTTTGCACCACCTCTATGGATGTTACAAAATAGGTTATGGACTTTTTTTTGCATTACCATGGTGTTTTACTTTATGCTCTTTATGATTTCACCGTGGTTATTTTTCATAGGTTGGGTATTAAAATCTTGGTATGTAGGAAATAGTCAGTTAGATCTTCTACGATTTTTTTATAGGCTGCGCAATTATAGGTTAAGTTTACGTTTTTGTGCGAGAAGCGAGAAAGAGGCTCAAGAAATTGCAAGAAAGTTTGATAAAAAAATTGATTTTTATTTCTCCTATTTAGATCCAGTCATAATAGAAGATTAATCTAAATTTAATTTAATTAAATCAATTATCTCACCCTTATAAATTTTTTTTGAAAAAATAATATCCTTTATTTTCTCAGCTACTTCTTTAGGATTTTGAAGATTATTACTATTCTCACCAGGCATAGCCTGTTTTCTCATTTTTGTATTTGTTTTTCCAGGATTTATTATTGAAATAGACAAATTATTATTTTGGTTCTCCAGTGACCAGATTTTAACCATATGTTGAAGTGATGCTTTAGATATAGCATAAGCACCCCAAAATGGTCTAGCTTCATTAGCTACTGTAGAGGACAGAAAAGAAGCAATTGGTCGAACACTATTTTTCAAAAGTGGTTCTACTGAACGAATAAGTCTATGGTTACTTACTAAATTGACGTTTAGTACTTCAATGAACTCATCATTACTTTGATGATGTATAGGTCCTAAAGTTCCAAGTATTGCGGCGTTTGAGATCAATATATCTAATTTTTTCCATCTTTTAAATATTTCTAAACCTAATTTGTCAATACCAACAAAATCAATCATATCTAGTTTAACTAAAGTACATGAACCACCTTGATCAACAATTGTTTTTTCTGTTTTTTCTAAATTAGAGAGTGATTTTCCAGTTATAATTGTATGGTAATTTTGTTTTGCAAGCACAATTGCTATTTCAGCTCCAATACCACTTCCTGCACCAGTAATAAGAGCATTTTTATAATTACTCATTAGTCTGTCTATTAAGTTTCAAAATTTCAGTTACATCTATTGGGTAATCACCTGTAAAACAGTGATCAGTGAACTGAGGTATCTTAGTGTTTCTTTTTTTACATCCCATTGCTTTATAGGTGCCATTCAAAGATAGAAAAAATAATGACTTAGCACCAACTAATTCTGTCATTTCACCTAAATTAGATTTAGAAGCGATCAATTGGTTGTAACTTGGTGTATCAATACCATAAAAATCTGGGTGTATAATTGGAGGACATGAAATTCCCAGATGAACTTCCTTTGCTCCTGCTTCGTAAACCATTTTGACTATTTTACTTGCGGTAGTTCCTCTAACTATTGAGTCGTCAATTAAAATAACTTTTTTGTTTTCAATACATGATCTATTGACACTATGTTTAAGTTTTACTCCAAATTGTCTAATATTTTGAGAGGGCTCAATAAAAGTGCGACCGACATAGTGACTTCTTATTATACCAAGTTCAAATGGAATTCTTGACTTTTGTGAAAATCCAATAGCTGCTGAAACACCAGAATCTGGTATTGGGACGACAACATCTGCAAGTAAATTATTTTCAATAGCTAATTGTTTACCTAGAGCTTTTCTATAAGTATATACTGTTTTACTCCCTATTAAACTATCTGGACTTGCAAAGTATATTCTTTCAAATATACAAGGTCTTTCTGGGATTTTTTTAAATGGTTTTATAGACTCCATACCATATTCAGTTATAACTACAATCTCACCATTTTCAATATCCCGTACATACTTTGCTCCAATCATATCAAGAGCACAAGTCTCAGAAGCTAAAACTGGAGATCCATTTTTATTACCTAAAACTAATGGACGAATTCCAAAAGGATCTCTAACACCTATAAGTTTTTTATTTGTCAAAATTACAAGTGAATAAGCCCCTTTTATTTGTGAAAGTGTGTCAATAAGCTTATCAATTATTTTTTTCTTTTGTGATCGTGCGACTAATTGTAGGATAATTTCAGTATCCGATGAAGTTTGAAAAATAGAACCACTTTCGACCAACTGTTTTTTTATTGAGTGAGTATTAGTTAAATTTCCATTATGTGCGCAAGCAAACCCCCCAATAGCCAAATTTGCAAAAAGAGGCTGAAGATTTTCAGGTTTAGACTCACCAGTTGTAGAATATCTTACGTGACCTATGGCCGTTTTACCAGGAAGCTGAGATAAAATATTTTTATCATTAAAATTATCACCCACTAAACCTTGTTTTCGAATTGAATGGAATGAGTTTCCATCAAAGCTTACTATTCCTGCCCCTTCTTGGCCCCTATGTTGAAGAGAGTGCAACCCTAGAGTTGTTAAGACAGATGCTTCATCAGTTCCAAATATACCAAACACACCACATTCTTCTTTCAGCTTGTCTGTATTTTCACAGTACATGAATATTCCTTAATACTTATTATTTCATAATTCATTTTTTTTCATTTCACTTAAAGGATCATTTTTTTTGAAAAAGTCAACTAAGAATTCAGCTGAAAAATCAATATATCTAAATGAATACGCTTCTAGAAGAGTATTTGGTAAATTCTTATTATTACCAATTAAGTATATGAACCCTAAATAAAATAAGATTATTAGTAAAAACCCCCTTAAAGCACCAAAAATAAACCCACACATTTTATCAAAAACCAATACACTATCCATGTCGAATTTAGGGGACAGCCAGGTTGAGATAATATTAGTCATTATTAATGTCGTTAAAAAAGGGAATCCGAAGGCAATAAAATCTACAATTATTTCTTGTGAGACGTGTTCTAACAACTTAACTTTAAACTTTTCGTAGAAACTAAATGCTACAATTAAAGACAAAATCCAAGAAATAATACTAAATAGTTCTTTAACAAATCCTCTAAATGTAGCTACTATACATGAAGTTAGAATGATTCCAAAAACCAGTATATCAATTATATTAAAATATAAATTATTGAAAAATTCCATTAATCTTTATTATCTTTAATTATTAAATTAACTAGATCTTTTAACACTGCTAAAGTGTTATAACTCATATCTTTGTTAATTATAACTTTTTGTTTAGTGGGGAGATAAATTTTATTAAAACCTAATTTTGATGCCTCCCTAATTCTCAATTCTGGTTGAGTAACTTTTCGAATTTCACCTGAAAGTCCAATTTCACCAAAAAATATACTATTAAAAGATAATGGAATATTCTTAACTGATGAAATTATAGCAGCTGCAACTGCTAAATCTGCTGCTGGTTCAAATAATCTTATGCCTCCTGCAACATTCAAAAAGATATCCATATTTGAAAGGTGGATTTTACACCTTGCTTCTAACACAGCACATAACATCGAAAGCCTAGAAATGTCCCAACCTACTATTATTCTTCTAGGTGTTCCTAATGTAGAATGTGTTACTAATGCCTGGATTTCAACTAAAATTGGCCTAGTGCCCTCCAGTCCTGAAAAAATTGCGGTTCCTGATATATTTTTTTGTCTTTCCGATAGAAAAATTGCAGAAGGATTGACAATTTCTTTTAAACCATTATTCATCATTTCAAAAACACCAATTTCATTATTTGCACCAAATCTATTTTTAAAACTTCTTAAAATTCTATATTGTAAATTATTATCACCCTCAAAGTATAAAACTGCATCAACCATATGTTCTAAAACTTTTGGTCCAGCTATTGCCCCATCTTTTGTTAGATGACCAACTAAAATTAATATCGTGTCTGTTTTTTTTGCAGCTATTATTAATTCATGTGCACTAGCTCTTATTTGAGAAACAGTTCCAGGTGAACTGTCTAATTCGGGTAAATACATAGTTTGAATAGAATCAATCACTAATATACATTTTTTTCTATTTGAATTTATTGTGATGGCAATGTCAGAAGCGTTTGTAACTGACGCAAATTCTATATCATTACTTTTTATACCCAATCTATCAGCTCGCATTTTTATTTGAGATAGACTTTCTTCACCTGAAATGTAAATACATTTTTCTTTTTGATAAGCTAGGTTTCCAACAAGTTGTAATAATAGAGTAGATTTTCCTATTCCCGGATCTCCACCAATCAGAGTAACTGAGCCTAATACAAAACCACCACCAAGAACTCTATCTAACTCATTTATATTTGTTTTTATTCGTGAGTAATCGTAATTTACATTATCAAGTTTTTCAAAGTTAATCTTTTTTCCTTTTGATTTTGATAAAGCTCCTGAGGGTCTATAGTTATTATTTTCAACCAAAGTGTTCCATTCATTACATTGTTTACATTTACCAATCCATCTTGAATAGTTACTACCACAAGATTGACAAACAAATTGTTTTATAGATTTAGTCATTTAAAAAATATTTCAGAATTAATTGGTTTTATAAATTCCTGAATTTTAGTGTTTTCAGATACAAACATTTCTCTAGGAGTGCCTGACCAAGAAATAGTTTGCTTGTCAATGAGTATAACTTTATCTGCGATTCTACATACTGAAGCCATGTCGTGAGTAATAGTGATTGCGCTTCCACCGATTGTTTTTACAGCTGTTTTAATTAACTTATCTATTAAACTTCCTGTTACTGGGTCTAAACCTGATGTTGGTTCATCAAATAATAAAATCTTAGGATTCCCACATATAGCTCTCGCAATTGCAACTCTTTTTTGCATCCCACCTGAAATTTCAGAAGGATATAGGTCTAAAATTTCAGGTTTAAGTCCTAACTGTTTTATTATGGCAAATGCCAATTTTTTACCTTCCTTTTTATTCATTTTATCTTGGTTAGCAATTTTGAAAATTATATTTTCCCAATTTTTAAGAGAATCAAATAATGCTCCATGTTGAAACGTAATTCCAAGTCTCAGAAGAATTTCTTCTTTAGAATTTCTTTGCAAGTTGACCATTTCTGTGTTGTCAATTTTAATTGACCCTCTATCAGGTTTTAGTAATCCAATTATGTTTTTTAATAACACAGATTTGCCTGAACCAGACTCACCAATAATTGCTAGAGATTCTCCCTCTAATAATTCAAAATTGATATTTTTAAGGACAATATTATTATTAAAACTTTTATAAAGGTCACTAACTTTAATTATAGATTTTCTGTATACTTTTTTTTTCATAATTAACCAAAAAATAATGCTGTTATTATGTAAGTACTTGTTAAAATCAACACAGAGGAAATTACTACTGATGAGGTAGTTGCAAAACCAACACCTTCAGCTCCTTTAGTTGCATTATACCCAAAATAACAACTTACCATTGAAATTATTAAACCAAATATTGCTGCTTTAACAATTCCTTGAATAATATCCATTAATTGTAAATATTCAATTGTAGCATATAGATATAGGTTAGGATTGAAATTAAGCTTATAAATAGCTATAACATACCCACCTAAAATTCCTATGGTATTTCCTATAAGAACTAAAAGTGGAATACAAATAATTGCAGCAATTATTTTTGGAGCTATTAAATACTGCATAGGCCTAGTTCCTAATGTTCCTAATGCATCGATTTGTTCAGTTACTTTCATTGTAGCTATTTCTGCAGCCATTTTTGCACCTACACGACCAGCAACCATCAAACCAGTCAATACGGGACCAAGCTCTCTTGTGATTGAAGTTAGAACAACTCTCGCTACGGTAGTCTCTGAATTGAACTCAGTAAATCCATTATAAGTTTGTAAAGCTAAAACCATACCAGAAAAAAAAGTCGTGAGACCTACAACTGGTAATGAAAAATATCCTATATCTAAGGTCTGTTGAAATATTTTTTTAAAATACCACGGTGGTTTTAACATCCAAGAGATCGCGCTTACAAAAAAAATGAAAAAATGTCCAATGTTTGCAACAAAGTCTAAAAATTTTTTTCCTATACCTCCTAGAAAATTTGAAAAAAAATAAAGCAATTTTCATTATCCTCATAAACTAGAAAAAAATTAGTATTCTCTATGTAAACGGTCACCCATAAGAGTTAAAAGTTCATAACTAATGATATCATTCCTACACAGTATTTGCTCAATGTTAGAATCATCCAATAAGCTTATGTAATCACCTTCCTTAAATTTCATATTTTTTATATCAGTAATATCTAGAATAAGACTATCCATAGTTATATTACCAACGATTTTACACTTTTCATTTCCAATTGAAAATATACTATTTGGTTTTAATAGTCTTAAAAAACCGTCAGCATATCCAATTCCAATTGTAGCTAAAATCGAATCTTTCTTTAAAATATCAATTCCTCCATATGAAACTGCTTCTCCACCTTTAACATTTTTAATTTGTATGATCGGAGCATTCAATCTTATAGGTAAATTTAAAGATTTAGAATTTAAATCTAGTTGTTTACCTAATTCATTAATTCCATATAAGCCAATTCCTGGCCTTGTTTGGTCAAAACAAAATCTCTTGCCCAATTTTATTCCACCAGTATTAGCAAAACTTATTTTTATATTAGGAAAGTTTTTAGAAAATTTTATAATTTTATTTAATTGTATATAATTATTTTGATTTTCTTTTTCTTGAGCATTTGCAAGGTGAGACATTATGTAATCCCATTTTACATTATTTAAAATATCTTTATTTTTGATCAAATAATATGTTTCTTCCTGATTTAATCCTAACCTATTCATCCCTGTATCAATATTTAGTATTGCTCTAGGCCCATCTTCTTGTCTTGCATATTGATTTAATCTTTCTAGTTGTTCGAGGTTGTTAATTATGGGGATTAGATTATATTCTTTGTAAGTTTTTTGAAACCCATCCAAATATCCTTCAAAAATAGCAATAAAGATTTTATGTGAGTTATATTTTTTTCTTAATTCTATACCTTCATTGATATTTGCAACATAAAAATAATTACAACCAGCTTCTAATAAAGCTCCAGCCACTTTTAACATACCCATACCATATGCATTAGCTTTAATTACTGCAGCAGCTTTTCCATTAGAGCAATTATTTAGTGATTTCCAATTTGATTTTATATTTTCTAAAGATATTTTTAGAATGGGATGCATAGTTTAATAATATACAATTTAATATAATTTTACTAATAGATTTGTTCTGGCAAATTTTCATTTTGAGCTAAATCCATAAATCTTGTAAATTTTGCTTCAAACTGCACTTGAATCACTCCTGTTGGGCCATGTCTTTGTTTAGAAACAATAATTTCAGCTTTGCCCTCGGCTGCACTTCTTCTATCTTGCCACCTAATGAAACGTTCATTAAAATTTTCTTGTGTTTCATTTTCCCTTTGACTTGGTTCACCCTTGTCAAGGTAATATTCTTCTCTGTAAACAAACATTACAACATCTGCATCTTGCTCAATAGAACCAGATTCTCTTAAATCTGCTAATATTGGTCTTTTGTCTTCTCTTTGTTCTACAGCTCTACTCAACTGTGATAAAGCTAGAATAGGAACATTTAATTCTTTAGCTAATGATTTTAAACCTCTAGTGATATTAGATATTTCTTGAACACGACCTTGATATTCGCTAACTTTTGATGCTTGAATTAACTGTATATAGTCAATAACAATCAATCCTAATCCATTTGTTCTTTTCAACCTTCTTGCTCTTGATGAAATTTGTCCAACTGATATTGCTGGTGTGTCGTCAATAAAAAAAGGTAAATTATGTATTTCATTTTGTGTGACAACTAGTTTTGAAAACTCTTTATCATCAATGTCACCACTCCTCAATTTATGAGAATCAATTGAAGATTGTTCTGCAAGTATTCTTTGTGCTAATTGTTCGGCTGACATCTCTAATGAAAAAATCAGAATAGACTCTTTTTGGTCTAAATGACTGCTCTTAGCTGCATTAAAAGCAATATTTGTTGCTAGAGCAGTTTTTCCCATAGCAGGTCTGCCAGCTAAAACAATAAGATCTGATTTATTCAAACCTCCTAATTGACGATTAATTCCTGAAAAACCCGTATCAACACCTGACAATTTTCCCTTTCTGTTAAAGGCTTCATTTATTTGTTTAGTTGCACTAACAAGAACAGTATTAAAGTCTGAAGGACCTGTATTTATTTGATCTTTTTCAGCAAGATTATAGAGTTTTTCCTCAGTATTAGAAATCTCTTCATCTGGTGTTGTATCTACACTTGGATACTTTGATTTATGTATTAAATCGTCAGCTATAATTATAAGTGATCTTCTCATATAACAATTACGTATCTCTACAGCATAAAACTTGGCTCTAGTTAACGATAAAACACCATTTCTTAAATCAACTAGGTATTTTTCAATATCTATATCTAAATTGTATTTATTGTCATTAAGGTAGCTTTTAAGAGTTAATGGATCTGCTAATTTTCCACTATCAATCAAGGAGATACATGCTTCAAAAATATTCGAGTGTAATGGATCAAAAAAATAGTTAGAATTAAAGCTTATAGGTAGATCTTCTAAAATCTTGTTGTCATAAAGTATAGATCCTAAAAGACTTTGTTCAGCTTCAAGATTTTGAGGCATAACATTATGGTTCGAAACTATCTCGTCAGACTTAACATAGTCATTGATTATATTATCATCCATAATCTCTTCTCCTATAGAGAGTTGAGGTATATTTTTAATAATCTATTTGTAAAAAACAAGTCTTATAGTGAATTAATTTTTCTTATTCATTATCTCAGTTTTTTCTATAGTATTTTCTTTTTCTAGTGTTTTTTCTTTTGTTTTATTTACATCAGATTTTTCTTCAACAATTTTATTTTCTTTATCCACAGGTTTATTTTTTTCAAAACGTCTTGCATCTTTTTGAGCTCTATCTGATCTTATATCTCCACCAGATAATTCTGTTGAAATAATAGCTTTACCAGATTTTGATTGTTCTTTTGCTTCCTCTTCAGATCTAGCAATATTTAGCTTTAATTTTACGTATACTTCAGGATGGAGTTTGATTGATATATCCTCAAATGATAAAGTTTTAAGGGTTTTGTTAAGTACAACTTGTGATTTATTAATTGATACTCCAGACTTGGTAATTTCATTTGCGATGTCCTTAGCAGAGACAGATCCATATAGCTGACCTGACTCACTGGCGGCCCTTATAATAACTATTTCTTGAATATTTATGTTATCAGCTAGATTTTGAGCTTCTTTCTTTCTAGTTATATTTTCACCCTCTAATTGAGCTTTTTTATCTTCAAAAATTTTTATATTTTCTTTAGATGCAAAAATAGCTTTGCCCTGAGGCAATAAAAAATTTCTAGCATATCCAGATTTTACCGAAACTAAATCACCTATCTGTCCTAATTTTTCAATACGTTCTAATAAAATGATATTCATTTAAATCTCCTATTTAACCGACGACATAAGGCATTAAAGCTAAAAACCTGGCCCTTTTGATGGCTCTAGACAGTTCTCTCTGTCTTTTAGCTGAAACAGCGGAAATTCTAGAAGGTATAATTTTTCCTCTTTCAGACACATATTTTGTAAGAACTTTCAAATCTTTATAATCAATCTCAGGTGTATTAGGAGCAGCGAAAGGACATGATTTTCTTTTTTTTAGACTAGGCTTTCTTAATGCTTCTCTTGTAATATTTAGTTGGGTCATTTTACAATTCCTATATTAATTATTATTGTGTATTAGATTTTGATTTATCATCTTCGATTGAAGAAAAAGCCGCGTTTTTCTCAGTTTTATTTGTCATTAATGGTGATGGTTTTTCATCAATAAATTTAATTTTGACTGTCAAAAATCTAATTATATCTTCGTCAAGTCTCATTAATCGTTCATATTCAACAATTGCTTCGGGTGGACCATCAATGTTGAGAAGGATATAGTGGCCCTTTCTGTTTTTATTTATTTTATAAGCAAGGCTTCTAAGACCCCAGTTTTCTTTTTTTTTAATTTTGCCTTTTAATGATTCAATGACTGATATAAATTTTTCAATAATTGTCTCAAATTGGCTAGGTGTTAGATCTTGTCTACCAATTATTACACTCTCATATAGTGCCATTATGATCTCCTTATGGCTATATGGGCTACGCCCAGGTTATCCAACATATTTGTTGGCAAGGAGCATATTTAATTAAATTAATTTTATGCTTTAATTTTATTTATTTGTGGAACATAAATGTTTATTAAAATTATGCAATAAATTATTACAAAAATTTATAACTAATGAGGTATAACAATGAACTTTATAGTTTTTCCTGGACAAGGTTCTCAAAAAATTGGAATGGGTAAGAAATTATCAGAGCATTATCCAGAAGCAAAAGTAGTTTTTGAAGAAATTAACGATGCTTTGAAATTGAATTTAACTAAAATTATGTGGGAAGGTTCAGATAGAGATATTTCACTCACTTCTAACGCACAACCTGCGCTTATGGGTTGTGGAGTTGCGGCTTTTCGAGTTTTTAGTAAACTAAGAAATAAAAATATAAAAGAACTTGCTAATTATACTTGTGGACATTCACTAGGTGAATACACAGCAATGACAGTTGCAGGAGTATTTTCATTAGAAAAATGCGCTACTTTACTTAGGCTAAGGGGGGAATCTATGCAGCAAGCAGTTCCAGTTGGAAAAGGAGCAATGGCAGCTTTGATTGGTGAAAATTTCAGTAGTATTTTGGAAATCATAGAAAAAGTAAAAGATGATGGCGTTTGTGATATTGGAAATGATAATTCTGATGGCCAAATAGTAATAAGTGGAGATTTAAAAGCTGTTGAAAAGGTAATTGAGTTATCTAAACAAAATGGAGTTAAAAGAGCTATCTTGCTTCCAGTTAGTGCTCCTTTTCATTGTAAATTGATGGAGCCGGCACGCTCAGTAATGGAAAATGCGTTGAATAATATTCAATTTAATACTCCTATGATACCAATTATTTCTAATGTAACAGCTTCACCTGAAACTGATCCAATAATTTTAAAACAAAATTTAATTGATCAAGTTACTAGAACAGTAAGATGGAGAGAAACAATGCAATTCGCAAAAAATCTTGGAATAAAACAAATATTTGAATTTGGTAGTGGTAAAGTTCTCACTGGAATTGCGAATAGGATGATAAAGAATGTTTTAGCTAAAAGTTTTGAAAATCCAGAAGATTATCAAAATTTGATTTAAATTTGTGGAGATATTTAATGTTTGATTTAAATAATAAAGTTGTATTATTAACAGGTGCTTCAGGTGGAATTGGAAAGTCAATAGCACTTAAAATGAAAAAAAGTGGAGCTAAATTAATTCTTTCTGGTACAAGGAAAAATGTTCTTGAAGATATTGCTTTAGAATTAGGTGGAGATACTGAATCAATAGTTACTGATTTGAGTTCAAAAGATAGTATTTTAAACTTGGCCAAGAAAGCTGAAAGTATTTTCGGCCGTATTGATGTACTAATAAATAATGCGGGCGTAACAGCAGATAATCTGTTTTTAAGAATGAAAGATGAAGATTGGGATAAAGTTATAAACATAAATTTATCAGCTGGTATGAGATTAACTAGGCAAGTTATCAAAGGCATGTTAAGAAGAAAATATGGAAGAATTATTTTTATAAGTTCGGTTGTAGGGTTTACAGGTAATGCTGGTCAATCAAACTATTCAGCATCTAAATCAGCTTTGGTTGGTTTAACAAAATCTATTGCCTTAGAAGTAGCATCTAGAGGAATAACGTGTAATTTAATTGCTCCAGGCTTCATTTCCACTCCTATGACTGATAAACTCTCTAACGAACAAAAAAGCAAAATAATTATTAATATTCCTGTTAATAGATTAGGGGAAGCTGAGGATATTTCCAATGGATGCATTTACCTAGCAAGTGATGAAGCTAGTTTTATAACTGGAACTACTCTTCATATAAATGGGGGTATGAGTATGTTTTAGTTTTTTTTGTTTTGAGTACATAATATGCTTGGCAGGATAACATATTTATGTTACTCGAAATCAGAAAAGTTTTTATATTGACTTAAGGGGTGTTTTAATGAGTGATATTGCTAGCAGAGTTTCTAAAATTGTAGTTGAACATTTAGGTGTTGAAGAGTCTAAGGTTATTGATAGTGCTAGTTTTATAGATGATCTAGGAGCTGATAGTCTAGATACTGTAGAACTAGTTATGGCTTTTGAAGAAGAGTTTGAATGCGAAATTCCTGATGATGCGGCTGAAAAAATCCAAACAGTTAAAGATGCAATAGACTTTATATCATCAAAAAGTTAACATACCCAATTATTTGCTCGAGTTATAATTAGGAGTTATTTATGCGTCGAGTTGTTGTGACGGGACTAGGTTTACTAACACCTTTAGGATTAGGTGTTGACGTCAATTGGAAAAGACTAGTGGCTGGAACTGTCGGAATTAACAAAATCAAAAATTTTGATGTTACTGATCTGCCCTGCAAAATTGCAGGACAAATTCCTACCAAAGATTATGATACAGAAGGTGGATTAAAAATTGATGATTGGATAGAACCTAGAGACTATAAAAGAATAGACAGATTCATAGCATACGGCCTCATTTCATCTTCATTAGCTGTTGAGGATTCAGGATGGAAGCCACAAAAAGATCACGAAAAAAATAGGACTGGTGTTATTCTTGGTTCAGGCATTGGTGGTCTTGAAACTATTTCTGAAACTACCGAACTATTAAATTCTAAAGGTCCAAGAAAAGTTAGTCCTTTTTTTATACCATCTGCACTTATAAATTTATTATCTGGGCAAGTAAGTATAAAATACGGTTTTAAAGGTCCCAATCATTCTGTTGTAACAGCTTGTTCCACTGGTGCGCATGCTATTGGCGATGCGTCTAGAATCATTCGTTATGGTGATGCAGATGTAATGATTGCGGGAGGAGCTGAGGCAGCATGTTGTAGGATAGGGATGGCTGGATTTGCTGCTGCTAGAGCATTAAGTACTAATTTCAATGATGACCCTAAATCCAGTTCAAGACCTTGGGATCAAGATAGAGATGGTTTCGTCATGGGTGAAGGTGCTGGTGTAGTAGTTCTTGAAGAAAAAGAACATGCTATTTCACGAGGGGCAAAAATATATGCTGAGATAAAAGGTTATGGATTGTCTGGAGATGCTCATCACATTACAGCACCTGCTGAGAATGGAGATGGTGGATATAGGGCTATGTTATCTGCTATAAATGACGCAGGTATAAAGAGTACTGATTTGGATTATATAAATGCACATGGAACATCAACACCTCTAGGTGATATAATTGAGTTAAAAGCAATAAATAGACTATTAAAACAAAAAATACAAAACACAAGCATTAGCTCAACAAAATCTGCAACAGGTCATTTATTAGGTGCCGCAGGTGCAATAGAGGCTATATTTTCAATTTTATCAATAGTAAATCAAACTGTTCCTCCTACAAATAATTTAGTTAATCCAGATAAAGAGACAATAGGATTTGATTTGGTTCC
>CACHEH010000008.1 GCA_902578805.1 uncultured SAR116 cluster alpha proteobacterium | reverse complement strand
TGATTTTCCTATAATATAACCATTTTTTATTATTTTAGTAAATAACCTAGAAACAGAGTTTTTTGGTTGTGCACAATGTTTAGCTTCTGTAACAAATCTATCATTTACGGCATGCTCACTTAAAAAAATTTCTTCAGAATTTTCTGATTTTAGTTTATAGTGAAGTATACCATTTAAATGTTTTTTTCCAGTAATAGAATAAACAATATCTAAATTATCTTTCCTATAAATTTTTGTATTTAATTCAATTTCTATCATTAAAGCACTCATACAACTCAAACATAACAAATATATAACCTATCATTTTTTAAAAGGGAGCTCTGCCAATTAAATAATCGAAAGAAAATATAAGGTTTTTTCTAAATAGTCAATCTTTAATATTTCACGAAACGTGAACACATATTCTTGATTTACGATCAAATTTTAAATTAATTGATTTCTGTGAGCTCAGTAAATTTTCCAACTAGCATTACTGAGTTCACATACTGTTAAGAAATAAGTTATATATAGATATTTTTCATTTTTTACCCTAATCTTGTAATAGCTAGTTGGGAGTTAGCTTTTGAAAAACAAAATGGAATTTTTTTTGCAACAAAATTTTATTGCTGTCTGGCATCATTTTTTATCTTTTGAAATAAATAGATCAAAATTTGCTGTTGAAACCTGGGGCAGTGGAAATGCTTATTTAATTTTTCAAGTTATAGTATGTCATCATATGTTAGTAATGACTGATGAAGCTCATTCTCAAATTAGAGATAATGCAGTTGAACTGTGGTTTAAATTAACAAAAACTGGTTTTAAAACGCGTACAGTATTAACATATTCCCTTATATCATCGTTAACTTCTTTAAGTATAGAAACAATTAGAAGATATTTTAAAAAACTAGAAAAAAACAACTGGGTTTTTTATTCAAGAAAAGAAGGTGTTAAGTTTTGTCCAAGTAAAGAAAATAATAAGTTCCTGGCAGATATTTTTAATGTTAAAGAAATTAAAGATTTAGGTCTTTTTCTTGATATAATCGAAAAACAAAAAGCAATTCACTAGGATTAAATTTTGGAAATAGAAAATAAAGTTATTGTTGTTACTGGTGGATCAGGTGGTATTGGTCAAGCCTTAGCAATGAGTTTTATAAATGAAAATGCAAAAGTTGTTATAGTTATTGATATAAATTTTGATAATTTTGTTTCAGAAACCAATAAGCTAATTTCTAAATTTTGTGATGTTACGAAAGAAAAAGAATTAAATAGAATTATTGATGAAATTAATCTTGAATTTGGCCTTATCGACATTTTCTGCTCAAATGCTGGAATTCTTAGTTTAGGGAATGAACAAGCACCTATCGAAGATTGGAATAAAAATTGGAGTTTGCATGTCATGTCCCATGTATTTGCAACAAAAAAACTTTTACCTGAAATGTTAAAAAGAGGTAGTGGATATTTTGTAAACACATCATCTGCAGCAGGTTTGCTGAGTCATATTGACTCAGTTACATATTCAACCACTAAACATGCTGCTATCGGTTTTGCTGAGTGGATTGCAATCACTTATGGAAAGCGAGGTATTGGAGTTTCAATCTTGTGTCCTCAGGCTGTTGATACAGCTATGACCAAAGGTAGAGAAAACGAAGTTTCGGCTCTTGATGGAATGATGAAACCAGATCAGGTGGCTTTAGATGTTATAAAAGCTATTAAAGAAGAAACTTTTCTTATTGCACCACATGACCAGGTTTTAGGTTACTTTCAAAATAAAGCTAATAATTATTCTAGGTGGATTGGTGGCATGCAAAAATTAAGGCAAAAATTAAAGTCCTGAGTTTTAAATTGCATCTGCTATAGCTGATCCACAACTAATAGTGTTTGCTTTTCCTCCTAAATCTGCAGTTCTATATTCCTCTTTTTCCAAAACTTCTTCTATTGCTCTTACAATATGTTCTGATGCTTCTTTAAATCCAATATATTCAAGCATCATTGCGCCTGCCCAAATTTGACCAACTGGATTGGCGATTCCTTGTCCAGAAATATCTGGCGCAGATCCATGAACTGGTTCAAATAATGATGGAAATTTTTTCTCAGGGTTGATATTGCCAGATGGAGCAATTCCGATTGTGCCAGTACAAGCAGGTCCTAAATCTGATAGAATATCACCAAACAAATTTGAAGCTACGACAACATTAAATTTGTCTGGGTTAAGTACAAAATGTGCACAAAGTATATCAATATGATATTTATCCCATTTAACATGTGAGTATTGCTTGGCCATTTCTTCAACCCTTTCATCCCAATAGGGCATGGTTATAGAAATACCATTAGATTTTGTAGCGGATGTTAAGTGTTTTTTTTCTGTTTTATTTGCTAATTCAAATGCAAATTTAAGAACTCTATCTACACCTACCCGGGACATAATAGTTTCTTGCATAACAATTTCTCTTTCAGTATCTGGAAACATTTTGCCACCTATAGAAGAGTATTCTCCCTCAGTGTTTTCTCTGATAATATAAAAATCTATATCCCCTGGTTTCCGATTCGCAAGAGGGGAAGGGACCCCAGGCATTAATTTAACTGGTCTAAGATTTATATATTGATCAAACTCTCTTCTAAATTTTAATAAAGATCCCCATAATGAAATATGATCAGGAATTTTATCTGGCCAACCCACTGATCCAAAAAATAAAGCATCGTGCTCTCCAATTTGCTTCTTCCAATCATCTGGCATCATTTGACCATGTTTTGAATAATAATCATAAGAGCTAAAATCAAAATGATCAAAGTGAAGATTAATACCATATTTATTTGAGACTACATTCAAAACTTTTAGAGCTTCCGGCATAACCTCTGTTCCAATACCGTCTCCTGGTATTACAGCAATATTATATTTGTTTTTTTGCATGAAATTTTCCTAATTAGTTTTATAAGGTGTCCATGGAGCAACTGTCATTAGTTTGTTTTCTTGTGTTAAGACAAGTGGTCTAAATTCTGAGGCAAACCTAATAAAGTCCTTATCATTATATATAGTTTTCCATAATTCTCTTCTACTATTATCATCTTGAAATTGCCAGACATGAATTATTTGATTTAACGCACCTACATCACCAATATAATATCGTATTATATTATCCTTATATTTTTTTAAAGCTGGCCAACCTAAATCCTCATAAATTTTCATGGCTGCTGACAATTTACCAACATGTAATGTGTAAGTTCTTAATTCAAAAATTTTCAATATTTCCTCCAATTTAAAATAAACCTTATTATAACTGCATTATTGAGTTTAATAAAATTTTATTTAATAATGTATGTTTGATATAATAGGAAGTTGAAATGGAAATTTTAGAAATTAAAGATTTAGAAACCTTAGCAAAAAAGCGCGTTCCCAAAATGTTTTTTGATTATGTAAATTCTGGTTCATGGACTGAAACTACATACAATGAGAATGTTTCTGACTTTCAAAAGATTAAACTTAGACAAAGGGTTGCAATTGATATGTCAAATAGAACTCTTGAAACTAAAATGATTAATCAACCTGTTTCAATGCCAGTAGCAATTGCTCCAACAGGGTTGACAGGAATGCAAAGAGCAGATGGAGAAATATTAGCAGCACAAGCAGCAGAAGAATTTGGTATTCCTTACACTTTGTCAACAATGAGTGTTTGTTCTATTGAAGCAGTAGCTGAAAAAACAAATAGACCATTTTGGTTTCAACTTTATGTTATGAAAGATAAAAAATTTATGGAGCGTCTCATTGATAGAGCCAAAGAAGCTAAATGTAGTGCTTTAGTTTTAACACTTGATTTACAACTTTTAGGCCAAAGACACAAAGATATAAGAAATGGACTATCAACCCCACCCAAATTAATCCCCAAGCATATATATCAAGTATTAACCAGGCCAATGTGGTGTTTGAGAATGCTTACAACTAAAAATCATTTTTTTGGAAATATTGTTGGTCACGTTGAAGGAATCAAAGACGTAAGATCTTTAGGTTCTTGGATAAGCACTCAGTTTGATCAGAAACTTGATTGGAAAGAAGTTGATTGGATTAGGAAGAGATGGGGTGGCAAATTAATAATAAAAGGGATTTTAGATTCTGAAGATGCTCTCTTAGCCTCTAAAACAGGAGCTGATGCTATAATTGTCTCCAATCATGGAGGAAGGCAACTGGATGGGGCATCATCTACTATAAATATTTTACCTGAAATAGTAGATAAGGTTGGTAAACTTGTTGAGGTTCATTTAGACGGTGGGATTAGATCTGGTCAGGACGTTATTAAAGCAATGTGTTTAGGAGCAAGGGGAACGTATATCGGTCGAGCATTTTTGTATGGTTTAGGAGCCCTTGGAAAAGAAGGTGTAACAAAAGCTCTTAACATCATTAAAACAGAAGCAGATATGACAATGGCTTTATGTGGTAGAAGAGATATACACGATTTGAATAGAGACAATATTTATAATTTAAAATAATTACAGTTAAAACTTGCAATTTCAATTTTTAATTTAACTCGTTTCGAATTATTATTAATTATTTAAGCTTAGAAAATATAGCAATAGCCGCCTCACTCATTTCTTTTATGCATGTTAGAGCTGTTGGCAATTGTACAGAATTACTCACAAAAGCGTGCATTTGACCCGGGAACAAACGATAATGAACTTCATTTCCAAAAGATAAAAGTCTTCTTTTATAAGCATCACCCTCATCAACTAGAGGGTCTAGACCAGCTCCAAAAATATAAGTTGGTGGCATGTTTTCTAAGTTAGGTGTTAAAATTGGAGATGCCCTCCAATCTACTTGTTCTTCATAAGAATTTAAATAATGATCTACAAAATACTTTATAGTTTTTTTATTAAGGATCATTCCTTCGAGTTCTATATCCATAGATCTTCTGCACATAGTCATATCTACCCAAGGATAAACTAAAATTTGACCATGTACTTTTGGGATGATTTTATCTCTTGACATAATCGTGCCAACAGTCGCTAAAGCACCACCGGCACTATCTCCACACAAAATGATTTTATTTTCATCAATTTTAAGTTCACTTGACATTTTTATAATTTCTGAAATTGCATCTTTTGTTTCAGTAATTTGAGATGGAAATTTGTATTCAGGAGCAAGTTTATAATCAACTGCAATTACAATAGCATTGGTTTGCTTGCAAAGATGTCTACATACTAAATCATGACTTTCAAGATCACCCATTACAAATCCACCTCCATGAAAATATATTATTAAAGGTAACTTATCTTTATTAATGTTATGAGAAGATTTGTTAAAATATTTTCTTAGAGGAATATTTCCAAGAGTACCATTAACTGAGAAATCTTCTACATCCGTAATATCAACCTTCAACTCTTCAGGAGTTTCTGCCATTTTTGCTCTTAAAGCTCTAAGCTCCTGCGGTGTAAAGCTCTCAAGAGCAGGTGCATTATTATTTATACGTTCGTTAATTAAAGCTTGTGTGTCTTTATCAATTTGCATGCAGTTTCTCTTTTTTATTTATATATTTATAACCATATCAAAATTTATTTTAAATCAAATATTTTAAATCTTGATTAATTTTAAAAGCTTAAAAATTAGCCATGGCTAACTTTATTAGTATATTGACGTCATCAATGCTATGTGCAATATAAGGTGTATAATCAAATTTTACAGAGCATTTATGAATTATAACGCATCACAGGCAACCATATACCCATTTATTATAAGGTATCAGCAGATATTTAGTTACTTATTTTTATTTGTTGGAGTTTATTTATTTTTTAATATTGATAATCAGACATGGGAAATTATAAAATCATCAATTTCTGATGCATATATAGCTGTCACTAGTTTTGTTGCTGGAACGTTATTGTTTTTTTATACATTAGAGAAGTATCTGAATATAGATATAAAAAAAATTCTTCTTAATAGACCAAAACTAGAAGTCTTTATCAGTTCATTTCTCGGAGCACTCCCAGGTTGTGGTGGTGCTATTATTGTTCTAACTCAATACTCAAGAGGTAAAGTATCATTTGGATCAGTTGTTGCTGCTCTGACTGCTACAATGGGTGATGCAGCCTTTTTATTAATTGCAAGAGAACCTTTAACTGGATTGTTAATTCTATTAATCGGTTTAGTAGTAGGACATCTATCAGGTTTACTAGTTAATTCAATTCATGGTAAAAGTTTTATGAAGATGAATGGATGTGATTTAATTAGGTTAAATTGTAAACCATCAAAATACAAAACTTCAAAAACTTTAGATTACTTTTGGTTGATTTTGATAATACCAGGCATAATTTTCGGAATTCTGTCAGCTTTTCAAATTGATTTGGATAGTTATTTCTCAAATAATTTGATTCATAATCCAATAACATTCTTTGGTTTTTTTGCAGGCTCTTTGTGCTTTATTATGTGGATTATACCAATTATTAGTGGCTATAAATATAGCCCTTCAGGATCTGATGAAAAGATAATTAGAAGAACTGTCTCAGATACCAATTTTATAACAGGTTGGGTGATTTTAGCTTTCCTTACCTATGAATTAACTGTCCATTTAGGAGGTTTTAATTTAGAAACTATCTTCAAATCATATTATATTTTCATTCCATTAATTGCTATACTAATTGGCTTTTTGCCTGGTTGTGGACCACAAATATTGGTTACCACTCTATACTTAAATGGTATTATACCTTTATCTGCACAAATAGGTAATGCAATTTCAAATGATGGTGATGCTTTATTTCCTGCGATAGCGTTGCACCCTAAAGCTGCCTTCATAGCTACAATTTACTCAGCTATTCCAGCAATAATAGTTAGCTATGGTTACTTATTTATATTTGAATTTTGAAATTTAATTTTTTTTTAATCATCATAATTTTTTTTCATTTAAATAAAAAGAGGGACTTGATAGATAGCTATTCTAAAGTTAATGTAATAATATTTATTTCATTATTGTACTAACAAAGAATCTTATGAATTTTAAACCAGCTAATATACCTGTAAATGATGCTCAAAGAGTTAAAGCGGTTAAAAGAACTGGTGTATTAGATGAAAGTAAAACAGAATTATATGATATTTATTGTTTCCTCGCTAAAGAAATAACTGGTTGTCCGGTAAGTTGGACGGGAGTTATAGATAGTGAAAAACAATTTGTTTTAGCAAGAGATGGTTTTCCAGATGGAGTGCCAATGGAAATGCCAAGAGAACAAACACTTTGTCAATTTGCAATTGAAAAAACAGAACCTTTAATCATCAACGACATGACTATTGACTATCGTTTTAAGAACCATCCAGCGGTTGTCGATATTGGAGTAAAGTTCTATGCAGCATTTCCCGTTACTACTTCAGATGGTTATACTCTTGGAACGTTATGTGTAAGTGATAATAGAGTAAGAAGATTAACAAAAAACAAAATTAAATTATTAAAAGGTTTGGCTTCGAAGTTATCTTATCAACTAGAAGTACAAGTTAATCAAAGAAAAGGCACTGCTGAGTCTGTAATTAATATATTAAATAAATTAATTGGAAATTTTAAAAACCTTCAAATAATAGAAGCAATTTCAATTTTAAAATTTATTATAAATGAACAGATTTCAAGAGAAGATGAAATGTTGTTAATGCAATTTGGTATTGCTTATAAAAAGAATGATATTCTTGAACTAACTTCACAAGGGAAGAATTTAAAATCAGAATTAAACCTGAACATAGGAACATTGAAACGTATAAAAAATCTTTCATCTGACAATGAACAACTTATGAATATGTTAGATCAAATTAAAGGTTAAAAATGTTTGGAAAAATTTTAAATTTTAAATTTACATCTATAAGCGAAGCAAAATTGGCTGCCTCATTTTGTTCTGAAAAGTTTGGTTCTAAAATAAGTGAATATAGTATTGTAGGTCTTAATATCTTCATCAGTCAATCAGGTGATCTCAATGTTTCCATTAAATTTGAAAATCCAGATGCATTGAAAAGCTTTGAATCTAACTATCTAAACATTATTGCAGATCTAAAAGGAAGCCTGGTTTTTAAGGAAAATAATTTTGTAGGTGTTTGTACTTTTACGTATGAGAAGGAAGCGACAAGTACAGAAATGTAGATCGATTTCTAGAAGGTTTTATAAATGATAAAAGCATCAGAAACATTTGAGGGAACATGGCCATTTCTGCCTAATTTTTTTGATGGAAATGGTTTTCTAATGCATTACGTAGATGAGGGACCAAGACAGGCTAATCCAATTATTCTTCTTCATGGCGAACCTACCTGGGGCTATTTATATAGAAAATTCATACCTGAATTATCAAAATCATATAGGGTTGTTGTTCCTGATATGATGGGTTTTGGTAAATCAGAAACTCCGCAAGATAAAGAGTATACTTTAAAAACTCATGTAGAAAACTTGAGTAGGTTAATTGACTATTTAAAATTAACCAATATCACGTTTGTTGGTCAAGATTGGGGTGGTCCGATAACAGCTGCTTATTCGATAAGAAATCTTGATAAGGTAAAAAGTTTTGTTCTAATAAATACATTATTTGGATATAGCAAAGAAGAAAGACCAAAGAATTTATCTCCATGGTTTCAGTGGATAAACAAACATTATCAAAATAAAACATTAGATGGTATTTTAGGAGAACTTGGATCAACAATTCTTTCTATTATGAAAATACCAAACTTTACAAATAATGATATAATTAATGATACGTGGATAAATGCTTATTCATCCCAATTCCCAGACAGAAAGAGTTGCAAAGGAGCTATTAATTTCCCTTTAGATGCTCTTTTAAATAGAATTGTACCTTATATTGTAGAAGGTATTAAACAAGGTGACCTTAAGTCTTTATGTTCGAAACCAGCTGTTTTGGCATATGGAATGAAAGATAAAGCAATTGAACCAGATTATGCCATAAGAGATTTTAAAGCTCTTTTTCCTGGTTCTAATGTTGTTGAAATGCCAAATGCGGGTCATTATTCTCAAGAAGATGAACCAGAACTTTTAATAAACTTAATAAAAGATTTCATGACAGAAAATGAAAACTAATTATGACTTTAGTTTATAAAGTCTGTTCTAAAGATGAATGGGATCAAGCAATTATAAATCAATTTTATTCTGGTTCAGATGTCGACAATAAAGATGGTTTCATTCATTTATCTACAAAGAGACAATTAAATGAAACGGTAACAAAACATTTTCGAGGAAAGAAAAATTTGTTAGTTATCTCTTTTAGCACTAAAAAAATACAAGATAATCTTAAATGGGAAGTTTCTAGAAATGGTGATCTTTTTCCTCATTACTATGGGAATTTAGAAACAAAATTTGCAGAAAAGACTTATAATTTACACTTAAATGCTGATGGTATCCATGAATTTCCTGAAAACTTTTTCTCCTAAAAATCTTTGTAAAAATTGTTTTTCTGCATGAAGTCCGTATTTTTGTCTAAGATCTTTGTTATTGATAGCATATTTTAAAACATTAGCTAGCTGATCTTGATTTAAAGGATCTACACACCAACCTGTTTTTGAATCAATTACGGCATCTGTTACTCCTCCATCTAAGCCTGCAATAGATGGAATTCTAAAAGCGGCTGCTTCAATATAAGATATACCAAAACCTTCAATAGAGTTGTTCACTTTATATGATGGCATTACAAAAACATCACAGCTTTCTAAGAATTTTTGTTTTAAGTTATTATTTATTTTTCCAATTAAAAATACTTGGTCAGTTAAATTTAATTTTTTAATATTTTCTCTTATTTCCTCAAATTGTAATCCTTCACCACAAATATTCCATTGAAATGGCTTTATTAACTTATTTTTATTTAAATTTGATAAACATCTTAATACTGGAAGAATACCTTTTCTTCTTTCAAGTCTACAAATTGTTAAAAGAGAGACTTTTTTTGGGTTTTCTGAAGATTTTTTTTTCTTTTTTAAAATTTTATTAAGAGAATAGGTAGGTGGGATAACTAATTTTTTTATATTTGTAATTTTTAGTTTATCAATCAAGTTAGCTGTATAGTGAGAACTACAAATAATACATGTAACTCTATTAAGTGATTTTTTTATTCTTTCAACTTTTTTATCTTTTGACAAAAATTCTTGCCCATGAGCAAAGACAAATACTTTATTGATATTTTTAGGAACTGCATTCAAAGACTTCCAACTATCACATATAATAACATCATTACTATTACAAAATACATTTAATAAAATTTTTTTTATAAAGGGTCTTAATATTTTAGGAGAAAAATTATTATGAATATGAATGTTCAAATTTTTACTACCATAATCTTTTGATAAATAGTGATCTGGAAAAATATGTGTTTCATTAGAAACTGACAATCTTTTGCTAATTGAATCCATTACATTTTGCATGCCGCCAGTTCTAGGAGGAAAAGTTTGTGTAACAATCATATATTTCATAAATATCAACTATAATAAAAACTATATTAAATCAAAATGTATGGTTAAATGCTATCTCATATTATAATATAAAAAAATTTATAGAGGTTATTATGTTAAAATTAACTTTTAGTCCAGCTTCCCCATATGTACGTAAGGTTTTATTATCAGCTTACAGGGCTGGAATTCAAGATGATATAGAACTTGTTGATGCAGGTACTGAATCTGACAAATTATTGAGGAGTAAAAATCCACTCGGAAAAATCCCAGTCCTTCAAAAAGATGACGGAGATTTCTTATTTGATAGTAGAGTAATAGTAGAGCATTTAAATATATTAGGAGGTGGATTAATACCTGAATATGGTTCAGAAAGAGATGTAATATTGACAAGATCAGCTCTTGCTGAAGGGTTAACAGATGCATCCCTCCTTGTAGTTTATTCAGAGAGATATGCGGGAGGTGAGACACCTTCAAAATTATGGTTAGACTTACAAATAGGTAAAATAGACAGAACATTAGATTATTTAGAAACTGATATTATTAATTGGACAAACCCCATAGGATGCGATGCAGCAAATATTGCGCTAGCTACTGCGCTTGATTATATGTCATTTAGGAATGTAAGGGACTGGAAATTAAAAAGGTCAAAATTAAGTCAATGGTTTGATAATATGTCATCAATACTTCCAGGTTTTGCTGAGACATCTCCTAAATCATAATTAAATCTAAGGTTGAATTAAAACAGCTCTAAAGTCATTTACATTTGTTAAGGTAGGTGAAGTAAAAATCAAATCGTCAATTTTTTTAAAAAACTCATATGAGTTATTAGTATTTAAAAAAATCATTGGATTCATTTTTTGCAAGGATGCTTTTTTTAGAGTTTCTTCAGAGACATATGCACCAGCGTTATCCTCAATACCATCTATTCCATCTGTATCAATTGCAAGGCAATTTATACCACTTGCATTTTTTAGGTGAATTGCCATTGATAGCATAAACTCGGTATTTCTACCCCCTTTACCATTACCCCTAACCGTTACAGTAGTTTCTCCACCAGATAAAAGCAATATTGGTTTCTGTAAGGTAATATCTCTATATTTTTTTTCTTTTTTAATTTTTATTGCTAATTCAGCCATTTTTTTACCTTCAATTTTAGATTCTCCCTCAAGTGAATCTGAAATAATAATAGGAATGAAATCTTGTTTAATTGCTTCTTCAGCTGCTTTTTTTAGAGCCATCATCGGGGTTGCAAGCATGTATTCAGGTGATTTGTTCAATTTTGGTAATTTATTTTTTTTTATAATACCCTTTAACTTGTGATTAATAGAAATTTCATACTTTTCTAAAATTTTAATTGAATCTTCATTTAAACCCGTGGCTTGTATAGTTGGGCCTGAACCAATATAAGCAGGGTCGTCTCTAGGAATATCAGATATCATATAAGTTGTAAGTTTTGCTGGTAAAATCGCCTGAGCTAAACGACCTCCTTTAATTTTGGATAAAGATCGTCTTACAATATTCATTTCATCTATTGGTGCACCACAACGTAAAAGTTCATTATTAATCCTTTGTTTTTCTTTAAAAACAACACCTTTTGCAGGAAATGTTAGTAAAGAAGATGCACCTCCTGAAATAAGAAAAACTACATGATCGTCTTTTGATGATTTTGTGGCTAATTCAAATATTTTTTTAGATGCTATTAAACCGTTTTTATCTGGTTCGGGATGAGAGGCTTCAATGATTTTTATAAACTTAGTTTTAGTATAATGACCATACCTTGTTATAACTAAACCTTCTAGAGGACCATCATAAGTATTTTCGAATTCTTGTGCCATACTTGCACCTGCTTTACCTGCACCTAATACAATAAGTTTACCTTTTGGTTTTTTAGGAAGACTTTTAAATTTACCTTTTGGTTTGGCAGCTTCAAGTGCAGAATTCATAATCAATGTTAGTGAATTTTTTAAATTCATAATAAATTTGCAATTTCAGTTATTTTCTTAAAGAATGACTTCATCAGTTTTTTAATTCAACCATAAAATAATTAAAGTATAGGAATAAAATGGCTATAATAGAAAATGAATTAATTGGTAATACATTATTAGTGACTATTAATAATCCTTCTAAACGAAATTCAATGATTTTTGGTTTTCATGATGAATTACAATCAACTATCAAAATGGCAGATAATAATAAAGAAGTTAACGCATTAATTATAACTGGTGCTGGTGATTTTTTTTGTGCAGGAGGTGATTTAAATGGCCTCAAAACTAGAAGATCAATGTCCGAAGATGAAAGATATGATGCACTAAGTCAGTTAAATGGAACAATACAAGCTATTTTTGATTGTTCAAAACCTATTATTTCTGCCATTGAAGGTGGAGCGGCAGGTGCGGGTGTTTCATTAGCAATGGCCTGTGATTTAGTAGTTATGAGTGAGCATACCTTTTTCTCACTAGCTTATGTTAAAATTGGACTGTCACCTGATGGTAATGCAACTAAATTCTTATCTGAAACTATGCCACGTCAAATGCTGTCTGAGATGGCAATGATAGGAGGGAAAATAGATGCTTCTAGATTATATCAAATAGGGGCTATAAATGTTTTATCACAAAAAGGAAATGCAAAAGAAACTGCTTTGGAATTATCTAAAAATTTTGATAACCTTCCCAAAAATTCAATTTCTAGAATAAAGAAATTATCCAGATCTGCCTATGGAAATAATTTTTCAGAACAGCTTCAAATGGAAACAGATTTGATGGTAAAATCTATGGGTGACAAAGAAAGCATAGAGGGTATTGATGCCTTTCTAGAAAAAAGAGAACCGGACTATAAAAAATTAAGAATGTAATTTATCTGGCACATTGATTGCTTATAAAAAGCATGAAATTATTTAAAGTATCAATAATATTTACTACATTTTTTCTTTTATCAATTAAAGAAACATTCGCAGACAAAATTGAAAAAATAAATTTATGTGAGAATAAAATTCAAAATATTGAAATGCAAACTGATATTCCAAAAGGACTTCTTGTTGGTATAGGAAAAGCTGAGGCAATTAGAAAAATAAAAAATAAATTTGTCATTTGGCCTTGGACAATAAATCATGCGGGCAGAAGTATGTTTTTTGATACTAAAAAAAAGATGAAAAATTATGTTTATAAAAATTTAAAAAAAAATGATTTTAATATTGATGTTGGTTGTATGCAGATTAATATCAAATGGCATAAAAATAATTTTAAGAAAATATCCGATATGTTTGAGGTTAATCCTAATGTTTCATATGCAGCTTCATTTTTAAAACAATTAAAAAGTAAACATGGTTCATGGGATAAAGCCATTAAGCATTACCACTCTTCTGATCCAAAAAAGAATAATCCTTATCTAATTAAAGTTAAAAGTTATTGGAAAAAAGTTGAAGATGAGAAAATAATCAAAACTAAAAATATTAAATACGAAAGTAATAAAAAAATAAAACAAACCTCACTTGCTAATATGATTAGAAAAAGACAACCTTATTTGTTTGAGAGAATTGAGAAAGTTAAATTTTTTAGAAATATATTCTCACAAAATTAAATTAATTAATTGATTAAAAGTTAATTAACGTAAATAGTTAAAGTGTTAATCATTTAATTTTTATTGTGAGGTTGTGAGTATGAATGTAAAGGAAGCTTTCATTTCGAGAAGATCTGTAAGAAGGTTTCTTCCAGATCCGATACCAAAAGACAAAATAAAAAATATTTTAGAGTGTTCAGCTTTTGCTCCTAGTGGACATAATATACAGCCTTGGCATGTATATGTCGTGGAGGGCAAAACAAAGGAAGCAATTACAAACTCTATTTTAGAATCTATTGAAAATGGTTCTGCTAAAAATTTTAAACAAGAATTTGATTATTACCCAACTGAGTGGTTTGAACCATTTATTTCTAGAAGAAGAGCAGTTGGTTTTGAACTTTACAAGCTTCTTAACATTAAAAGAGATGATTTTAAAGCTAGAGATAAACAAATGCAGGAAAATTTTCATTTTTTTGGTGCACCGCTTGGAATGTTTATAACCATGGATAGGCGACTTGCTACAGGAACATTCATGGATGTTGGTATGTTTATTCAAAGTATATTAGTGGGTGCTAGAGGAGAAGGATTGCATACCTGTGGTCAAGTTGCTTTTACAAGATTTCATACATTAATTGCTGGCCATTTAGGATTCAAAGAAAACGAAATGTTAGTCTGTGGAGTTTCAATTGGTTACGAGGATACAAATGCTCCTGAAAATGCCTTGCGAGTTGAAAAATTAAATTACACAGACTTTACTACTTTTTTGTCGTAATTAAATTTAACTTACTTATGACCTATAAATATGAAATTACTAAATCTTGATAGCTCTAAAATTTACTCAATACCAGATCTATATCTCAATATAGGACATTTGTTAGATCATTTTATGATGCTTATTTTTGCCAAGGCAGCATTTGATGCGGGTAGAGAATTTGGTTTATCTTATGAAGAAATTATTATTTATGGAACTTTAGGTGTAGTTTTATTTGGAGCTGCAGCTCCCTTAGCGGGTTGGTTGGCTGATAAATTTTCAAGAGCTATATTAATTACAATTTATCCTTTTGGTTTAGCCCTAGGTGCGTTACTGACTGCTTTTTCATATTCTGAAGAGATGTTAGGAATATCATTAGGTATATTGGGTTTTTTTGCTGCTATCTACCATCCTGTTGGTATTGCAATGATTACAAAGAGACCAGGTAAAGTTGGTTTGAGGCTAGGTATAAATGGTGTTTGGGGTAATATGGGGGTGGCTTTAGCACCAGTCATGACTGGATTTCTAATAGCTTATGCTGATTGGAGACTGGCTTTTATGCTACCTGCTATTTTTTGTAGTATATTTGGAATTACTCAATTACTTTCTTTTATAGAGTTAGATGAAAATATATCAAATTCAAAATCAAAAATTCAAAATGAAAAAAATCAAGTTTTAAAGGAAGGATGGAAAACAGTTCTAATTTGCTTAAGTATTGTTACATTATCTGGAGGATTTATCTTTGGTTCAATGACATTTCTAATACCAAGATTATTTGAAATCAATTTATCAGAAATTTCCAATGATATTGCAATAACAGGAATATTAGCAGGATTAGTTTATGCTTTTGCTTCATTTGCTCAAATTGGGACAGGTTGGTTGGCTGATAAAATTCCTCCGAAATATGTTTTATCAGCTATGGGTGTTGGTCAATTAATTTTCATTTACTTAGCAAGTTTTTCATTTGATTACAGTCTATTATTCATTATGTTAGCTGGGATGTTATTTGTCTTTGGGCAAGTTCCTATTACAGATATTATTTTGGTAAAATATGTTCAAGATAGTTGGAGAGGTCGAGTGCTTTCAATCAAGTTTATGGTTAATTTATGTGCTGGTGCTGCAGTCTTGCCAGCAATATCTATTTTGTTAAAAAATGGATATGATTTTTCTTATGTTTTAAAATCATTGGCTTTTATTTCAATTGCTGTAATTGTTTCTGGAATTCTTTTGCCTAATAAATCATCAAATTTTATTATCGCCAAACAAAAATCTTTATAAATACCAAATATTACATAAGTTGACGCCATGAAAAATACTCAAATATTAATTTTTACAGATCTTGATGGTTCGTTATTAAACCATAATAACTTTGAGTTTAGAGAGATAAAAAATTTTATTTTAAATTGTATTAAAAATGGTATTAAGATTATACCAAACACTAGTAAAACAAAGTCAGAAATTGAGGTGTTTCTTGACCAATTAGGGCAAAATCTTCCTTTTGTTGTTGAAAATGGTGCGGCAATACATAATCTCGATCTAGTTCATCGTAAACTCAGATTTAAAGATAACTCTCTTGTATTTAGTAGATCTGTAAATGAAATTCTAGAGCTATTTGAGAAGCGTATACCTATAGAATTAAAAAAAAGGTGTTCTTTTTTAAAAGATATGAGTTCAATAGAACAGATGAAAATACTTGGTCTTAATAAAAAATATTTACCATTTGCACTAAATAGAGAATATTCAATGCCGTTAGTTTTTGATGGTTCCAAAGAATTAGTAAATAAATTTACTGTTCTTTTAAAAAAAATTGGTATGAAACTCCATGAGGGTGGAAGAATTTATAATATATGTGATGATTGTTCAAAAGGTAAAGCAATGACAACATTAATTGAAAAGTTAAAAAATGACTTTAATTTCAAGTCATATACAATAGTTATAGGGGATAGCCCTAATGATATTTCAATGTTAAATGTTTCCGATCAACCTTGTATTATTCCTTTACCAAACAGAAATAATTTATGTCACTTGAAAGATCAAAATATAATTAGAGCAACACAAAGCGCACCACAAGGTTGGGAAGAAGTCGTTAGAGCTTCGCTTAAAAAAATAAATTTTGAATTAAAGGGATAGTAAAATGGGTAGTTTTTATCAAAATGGTATAGTTGCAAATTTACATGATTTTTCATATGGAACATCTTTGAAAGGAAATTATACAAAAATAGAAAATGACTTAATGAAATTTTCCAAAGATAACCCGATGGAATTAATTCTTCCATGTTTGTTTTCTGAGATAAGCGGTAAGGCTCTACCCAAAATTATTGATGAAATTAATAAGACTAAATTTTTAAATCATATAGTCATAGGTTTAGATAGGGCAAACAAAAATCAATACAAAGAAACTTCTAACTTCTTTAAAAACTTAAAAACACCTCATTCCATTCTTTGGAATGATGGACCAAGATTAATGGAACTTGATAATGAATTAAAAGAAAAAGGTTTGTCACCTAAAGAATTTGGTAAGGGTAGAAATGTTTGGTTTTGTATTGGCATGACCCTAGCTAGGGGTAAGGCGGAATCTATTGCTTTACATGATTGTGATATCTTAACCTACGAAAAATCTTTGTTAGCAAAACTTTTTTACCCTGTAGCTAATCCAGTTTTTAATTTTCAGTTTTGCAAGGGATATTACCCTCGAGTTGCAGATGGAAAAATGAACGGAAGAGTTTCTCGTTTACTTGTTTTTCCTTTACTTCTTGCAATGGAAAAGACAATTGGTCGAAGTGAATATTTAGATTTTATGAAATCTTTCCGATATCCCTTAGCAGGAGAATTTTCTTTTAGAAGAAACTTGTTACCTAGACTAAGAATTCCTTCTGATTGGGGCTTAGAGATTGGTGTGTTGTCTGAAATGCAACGAAATCATGCTAGCAATAGAATATGCCAAGTTGATTTGGCTCAGAAATATGACCATAAACATCAAGACCTTTCAGAAGATGATGATAATGCAGGACTTTCAAGAATGTCTATCGACATTACAAAGGCGTTAATAAGAAAACTTGCAACTCAGGGAAATATTTTTACTCTAGAGACATTCAGAAGTATTAAAGCAACTTATTATAGGGCGGCACTTGATATGATAGATATATATAGAAGTGATGCACAGATGAATGATTTAAATTATGATTCCCATATTGAAGAAAAAACTGTGGAGTTATTTGCTTTAAATATAATGAAGGCTGGGGAAACTTTTTTTGAAAACCCAATGGAGACACCGTTTATTCCTACGTGGAATAGGGTTTTAAGTGCCATACCAGATTTTTTAGATAGATTAAAATTTAGTGTTGAATTAGATAATGAAGATGTCAGAAATTAAATTTAAACAAGATATTAATTTAGATATTTTAAAAAGATTAAACTATATTTATGAAACAATAATTTCTAAAGAAGAAACTTTAGAGTATTCCAAAAAAATTAATAGACTTATTAATCATTATAAAAAAACGGAATTTACAACTGAAACAAAAGATTCATGGTCAGAAAACACAGTATTATTAATCACATATGCAGACAGTATTAGTAAAGGTATATCAGGAAAAAGTCTACACAACTTTGGAGAATTTTATAAAAAGTACCTTAAAAAATTTATAAATAGTATTCATTTCCTTCCATTTTACCCATCAAGCGGTGATGGTGGTTTTTCTGTCAAAAATCATTTTGAAGTTGATGAAACCTATGGAGCATGGGAAGATATCAAAGTATTATCAAAAAATGCTAAAATAATGGTCGATTTGGTTTTAAATCACGCATCTTCCGAAGGTCAATGGTTTAAAAATTTTTTAAAAGAAAAAAGACCTGGAAAAAATTATTTTTATATTGTTGATAAAGATTATGACTGTAGTAATGTTGTAAGACCGCGCGACCATAATCTTCTTTCAGAAATAAAAATCTTTAATGAAAATAAATTTTTATGGTGTACTTTTAGTCATCATCAAATTGATTTGAATTTTAAAAATCCTGAAGTTTTATTAGAATTTATTGACCTAATACTTAGACTAGTATCCTATGGTATTAAAATCTTTCGATTAGATGCAGTTGCTTTTATTTGGAAAAAAACTGGAACAACTTGTCTTAATCTACCTCAAACTCACGAAATAATTAAATTATTAAGAGATATTGTAGATCAATTAGAGAAAGATATTATAATTGTTACTGAAACGAATTTACCCAAACAAGAAAATTTAAGTTATTTTGGTAAAAATGATGAGGCTCACTGGGTATATAACTTTTCATTACCACCTTTAATTATAAATACTTTTTTATTTGAGGATTCAAAAGCTCTTACAAAATGGAGTATGAAAATGCCGCCTGCTCAAATAGGAAACGCCTATCTTAACTTTATTGCATCACATGATGGTATTGGAATGAGACCTGCTGAAGGTGTGTTAACTGATAAAGAAATAAAAAAAATGCTTCAGAGGCTTAAGAAAAATGGAAGCCAGTTTTCAATGAGAAAACTGTCTAATGGTGAAGAAAAAGTATATGAAGCTAATATTTCATTATTTGACGCTCTAAAATTCACTGATAATGATGAAAAAGGAAGATTTGACTTAAAAAGATTTATTGCCGCTCATTGCATAATTTTAGCAATTGAAGGAGTACCAGCTTTTTATTTTAATTCATTGTTTGCAACAAAAAATGATAAGAAAGCCTTTGATAGTTCTGGCATTAAAAGAAACCTGAATAGATATAAGTGGGATTATTCATCTCTAGTTAATTTAATAAATAAAAAAGATAGTGTTGAGTATAACAGTTATCATGCATTTAAAAATATTATTTCTATAAGAAAAGCCCAGCCTGCTTTTCATCCAAACGCAACTCAATTTACTCTTAATTTAGATAATAATATTTTTTCTGTTTGGAGACAGAGTAGAGACAGAAAGCAGAGCATTTTTGCTTTAACAAATGTGTCTTCAAAAACTGTAAAAGTTAATAGTGACCAGATTAATTTAATTGATGATGAACAATGGTTTGATTTATTAAGCCCAAATGAAAAAATAATAGATGGGAAATTTATAAAACTTAATCCATATCAAACTGTATGGATTACAAATTTTAAAGTATAAAATTTAATATTAATTTAAGGACAATCCACCTTGTTCATTTAGAAAAGATGTTATTGAGTCTACACCAGTATTATTTCTCATCTGACCAAAAACATAAGGTAATTTATTTCTAGCTTTTTCAACATCATTTTTCATTTTATCAAGATCAACGCCAACATGTGGTGCAAGATCTGTTTTGTTTACAAGCAAAAAATCTGATTTTGTAATAGCAGGCCCTCCTTTTCTAGGAATATCACCTCCCATTCCTACATCAATTACATAAATAGATAAATCTACCAATTCAGGGCTAAAAGTAGCAGCTAAATTATCACCTCCTGATTCAATTAATATTAATTCTAAGTCAGGAAACTTTTCTTTTAATTCATCGACTGCTAACAAATTAATTGAAGCATCTTCCCTAATAGCTGTATGTGGACATCCACCTGTTTCAACTCCTTTAATTCTTTCCAAAGGAAGTGCCTGTGCTTTCATAAGATATTCTGCATCCTCAATTGTATAAATATCATTAGAAATAACTGCCATTGAGACTTTTTTAGAAAGTTTTTTGCATAAAGCCTCTGTTAAACTAGTTTTGCCTGCACCTACAGGGCCTCCAATTCCTACTTTAAGTGGTCCAAAGTTATTAATCATGTTTGATATATCCTGTTATTTAATGTTTCATGATACATGCTACTTAAGTCAGACAAAAAAGCAGAACTTCCTAAATTATTGATTTGTGCAATTTTATTTATGTTTGCTTGTTTTTCAATAAGTGGCAATAAGTTAATTAGAATTTTCTGTCCTTCGCTCTGACCTAAGGGAATATGTTTAATTCCAACGTTAATAAGATTTGATATAAAGCTCTGTAGAAAAGCAATTAATAATTTTTCTAGGGGTATTTTAAAATATGAACCAGCTTTTCCAATAGCTGTAGGATAAGCTAAATTTGTATCAATTTTATAACCCCAATTTTCTTTAATATTTTTACAAAAAGCTTTTCCTAGATTTGTAGATTCAATCCATCTTTCTTTAGAAGGGCAAAGAGCAAATGCAAGTTCATTTACTTCTTCGCCATTATAAGCGTTGGCAAGCAAAATACTGTCAGTTTTCCCAGTACCACTTACAATTAAATGTTTTATCCATTCTTCCAAACTAATTTTATCATATACAAATTCATATTCAATTGCAGCTTCCAAGCCATGTGAAAAGTTAAAGCTACCTACAGGAAAGCTTGGAGAAAACCAAGAAAGTATTAACTGATGATAATCAAAAGTTGATTGTTTTTGGTTAATGCTTGTGTCCATGAGTTCTACCTAAACCATATGCGCCACCTTCTGGGTTAAATTCTTCTTTTACTTTTTTTACTGATCCACCCAGCTTTATGACTAAGTTTTCAATTACATTATCAACTTGTATTAAAAGTCTCCTATTTTCAATCTGGCAAGGAATATGTCTATTACCAATATGCCAAGTTATTTTCATAAGGTTATTACTTTTAATTTCTAATAGCTCTTCCTCAGCAGATTTAATTAAAATTATTGATCCATTATCAAGTAAAAATCCTTCATTTTTTTTTAAAGAAACAGTCTCTGATAAATTTACTAAAAACCCAAAATTATTGTCAGAGACAAGCTTTTTTCTTCGAATAAACCTTTGATCATAAGTTAAGGTTATAGTATCTTCTATTTTCTTATTTTCTGGATTAACCAAAATTTTCTCTGAAATCATTATTTTCTCTAAAATAAAAAATATCTCTGAGCCATAGGTAATTCTGTAGCTGGCTCGCAGGTAAGAATTTCCCCATCAGCTGTAACTTCATATGTTTCAGGATCTACAGAAATATCTGGGCAATAATTATTATAAACCATATCTTTTTTTGAGATATCTCTTGTTTTCTCAACCGCAACAGTGTTTTTAGCAAGTATTAAAGAGTCTAAACTTCCAGATTTTATAGAATCTTTACTTACAAATGTAATTGAAGATGTCTCTAAAGATCTTCCATAAGAAGAAAACATTGGTCTTGTATATACAGGCTGTGGAGTTGGTATTGATGCGTTAGGATCACCCATTTGAGCACAAGCAATGCTTCCACCAAGCATCACAATCTCTGGCTTTACACCAAAAAAAGCTGGATCCCATATCACAATGTCAGCCCTTTTACCCTCAGTTATTGAACCTATATGATTAGATAAACCGTGAGTTATAGCTGGGTTAATTGTATATTTAGCTACATATCTTTTAACTCTTACATTATCATTATCACCCTTTTCTTCTTGTAGACGTCCTCTTTGAACTTTCATTTTGTGAGCTGTTTGCCAAGTTCTGATAATAACTTCTCCAACCCTTCCCATTGCTTGACTGTCAGAAGCTATAATTGAAAAGGCACCTAAATCATGAAGGATATCTTCTGCAGCTATGGTCTCTTTTCTAATCCTGCTTTCTGCAAAGGCAACGTCTTCTGGAATTGATTTATCTAAATGATGACATACCATAAGCATATCCAAATGCTCTTCTAAAGTATTTATAGTATACGGTCTTGTTGGATTAGTTGATGATGGTATTACATTTTCGTTCCCACACACTTTTATGATATCAGGAGCATGGCCTCCACCAGCACCTTCAGTATGAAAGGCATGAATTGTCCTATTATTTATAGCTTTTATAGTATTTTCTACAAATCCACTTTCGTTTAATGTATCTGTATGTATCATCACTTGAACATCCATTTTGTCAGCTACTTTTAGACAGTTATCTATAGCACCAGGAGTGGTTCCCCAATCTTCGTGTAATTTAAGTGCGCAAGCTCCAGCATTTACCTGTTCAATTAATCCCTCTGGTTTAGAAGAATTGCCTTTACCAGCAAATGCAAGATTCATAGAAAAAGCATCCGCTGATTGGATCATTTTACCTATATGCCAAGATCCAGGTGTGCATGTTGTTGCCAATGTTCCATGAGCAGGTCCAGTACCACCTCCTAACATTGTTGTTAAACCTGAATGCAGAGCATCATCTATTTGTTGAGGACAAATATAGTGGATGTGAGAATCAAATCCTCCTGCTGTAATGATTTTACCTTCACCTGCAATTATTTCTGTGCCAGGTCCAATAATAATATCAATTTTTGGTTGAGTGTCAGGATTCCCAGATTTTCCAATTTTTTGAATAATACCATCTTTAATTCCAATATCTGCTTTAAATATTCCATTTACATCAACTATCAGTGCGTTTGTAATAACTGTGTCAACCGCGCCATCTTTTCTTGTGACTTGTGATTGGCCCATACCGTCTCTAATTACTTTTCCACCACCAAATTTCACTTCCTCGCCATAGACAGTTAAATCATTTTCAACTTCTATAAATAAGTCTGTGTCAGCCAATCTAACTTTGTCACCAGTCGTAGGGCCAAACATTTCTGCGTATGATGATCTTGTTATTTTTGAACTCATTATAAGGCTCCCATAATTTTCTGATTAAACCCAAAAATATTTTTATCACCTTTGATATTGATTAAATTTACCTCTCTTGTTTGACCTGGTTCAAAGCGAACCGCAGTTCCAGCTGCAATATCTAGTCTCATACCTTTTGTTTTATCTCTGTCAAAAGATAAAAATTCGTTTGTTTCGTAAAAGTGATAGTGGCTTCCAATTTGGATTGGTCTATCGCCTGTATTAGAAACTTTTATTTTTAAAGAATCAGTATCTTTATTTAAAACAATTTCATCAGATTTTGTAATAATTTCTCCAGGTATCATTGAAATCTCCATTATCTTATAGGATGATGAACTGTAACTAATTTTGTGCCATCGGGAAAAGTGGCTTCAACTTGAACTTCATGTATCATTTCAGGAATCCCACTCATACATTCATCTTTTTTTACAACATGAGCTCCAGCTTCCATTAAGTGTGCAACGGTGCGTCCTTCTCTAGCTCCTTCAACAACAAAATCTGAGATTAAAGCTATCGCCTCAGGGTAGTTAAGTTTAATTCCTCTACTTTTTCTATTTCTTGCAACTATTGCAGCTAAGCTAATTAAGAGTTTATCTTTTTCTCTAGGTGATAATTTCATTTTCTCTCCCTAACTGTTCCATACTTTTGGAATGTTATTATCAGCAAGAAATAATATTAAATTTTTTTGCATTGATTTCAAATCATATGCATCTTTAGCAACCATTCTGACTAAAATTTTATCATTCCATATAGAATGAGACAACAACACTGTTTCTGAATTTTTCAGAACTTCAGGTAAATTATTCTCATAAGATAATAGTTTTTTTCCATAGATAAAAATGTTTGATATTGCAACTCCATCCTTAACTGAAGCAATGTTTGATAAAGTTTCTTTAATATTTCCATTTAAATTTAATGCTTCAGCATGAATCAAATTTCTATTTACATTTATCCTCCAATTATCATTGAAATAACCCTTTTCAAGATATTCACCCATAGCTGTTCTACCAAAAATTGTAGTCTCAGCTAATACAAAATTTGAATTAGGACTTAAATTTACTTCAATGTTTCTATCAAAATTACAATTGTTAAATAAAATTAATTCTTGCGGTATCCAAAAAAGATTACTTGTGTCATCTACTGTCAAAGAAATTTTAATTTGAGCTTTTTCATTAAATCCCTTATAAGCCCTTTCTGCAGTTTGAGTGGTTAAAAAAATTTTGGATTTATTAACAATTTCAAAATCATAAGAAAACTTATCACCACTTGTAATTCCACCAGCAGTGTTGACTAAAACTAATTCTTTAAATTTTTGAGAAGATTTATGGTAAAATACTTTTGCAGAACCTGATTGATAGAAGCGATTTACTTCATTATTTTTTATTTTAACATTAATATTACCGCGAGCTCTTTGAAAGGTTGTTTTTTTTAACATTTATATGTCTATACCCTTCGTTAGTTTTTATTATTTTTTAACTCTCTATAATCATATTTTAGAATAATGAACTGTTCCTCGCTCATCAACTTTACTTTTTGCTTGATTGGTTACATCTAGATGGATTAGATGAGCTCTTGCTTCTCCAATTGCAAAGTGCATTTGTTCATCACCTATTTTTCTGTCAAAAATAATTTCAATAGAATCCATAATAGTTATATCTTTCTCATTAAAGGCATCTAATATTAAACTTAATCTATGATTATGATGTTTAATTAAGTCTTTGGCTCGTTGATCACCATTTGTAAATGGCCAATCATGACAAGGAAATACTTTTGTATATGGTTCTATGGTTGATATTTCATTAAGATATTTAAAATAACCACCCAATCTATCATCTAATGGGTCAAAAAAATTATCAGAAATGTTTGGTGAAATCCTAGGTAACAAAAAATCTCCTGAAAGATATAACTTTCTTTTATAATCCATCAAAGAAATATGTTCAGGTGAGTGGCCAGAGTCTGTTCTGGCTATCCATAATCCATCATTAGACTCAATTTCATGTCCAGCTTTAATGATTTCAAACTCAGGTAGTTCATATACTCTATTTTTGTAAAGCCTTGTTGCTGGGCCCTTAGCAAGAATATCTTCTTCAGTCATCCCAGCTCTTACAAAAACATTACGAAAAATTTTTGCGTATTCATCATCTGGCATTGATCTAAAAGTATTTGCGGTGAATAATTCTTTTTCTGATGTATAACATTTAATATCTAATTTTTTTTGAAGCCATCCCGCCATTCCAATATGATCAGGGTGATAATGTGTAATTAATAAACCTGCAAATTTTTTGGATTTTAATGGCCCATTTATAAGCGCTTCCCAATGTTCTTCAGAATGTTCGGTTTTTAGGCCAGCATCTAAAATTAATAGTCCCTTTGGAGTATCCATTAAAAATAAATTTACATGGTTTAATCTAAACGGAAGCTCAAAATGTACCCAGTATAAATCTGAAGCGATTTGAGTTAATTCACCAAATTTAGGTTTATCAATTTCTAGTTTCGTCATTTATTGCTCGTCAAGAATTATCGTGGTAATTTTTATTTAAGATGTTAAGAATATACATTAAATCTAAATTAGATCTAGCAAATCTAAAATAAAATTTTAAAAATGAAAATGTAAGGTTTTTAGCATATATTTTCATACTATCATAAAGATTAAACATTAAGAGATACATTATGAAAAATTCATTAGACGGAATAAAGGTATTAGATCTAACAAGAGTTCTGGCAGGGCCTTATTGCACCCAAATGCTTGGTGATCTCGGTGCAGATATAATAAAAGTTGAAAGGCCAGGAGGAGGGGATGATACCAGGGGATTTGCTCCACCATTTGTAAAAGATGAAAACGGAGAAGAGACGGATTTAAGTGCTTATTATTGTGGTGCAAACAGAAATAAAAAATCAATAACTGTCAATCTTAGTAAAAAAGAAGGACAGGATTTAATAAAGAAACTACTTAAAGATTGTGACATATTAGTAGAAAATTTTAAAACAGGTACATTAGAGAAGTATGGTCTTGGTTATGCTGATTTAAAGATCGAGTTTCCTAGATTAATTTATTGTTCTATTACAGGTTTTGGACAGACTGGTCCTTATGCATCTAGACCAGGCTATGATGGTTTAATTCAAGCAATGGGCGGTGTAATGGCTCTTACTGGAGAACCTAATGGGGAGCCTATGAAAGTTGGAGTTCCTATTGGAGACTTAATGGCAGGAATGTATGCATCAGTAGGAATTCTTGCAGCTGTTAGACATCAAATTCAAACTGGAGAAGGTCAATTTATTGATATTGGTATGTTAGATACACATGTTGCATGGCTTGCTAATCAAGGAATGAATTATTTGTCTACAGACAAAAACCCTGAAAGATTAGGCAATCAGCATCCTAATATTGTTCCTTATCAAGTCATGCCTACATCTGATGGATATATCGTACTTTCAGTCGGAAATGACCCAACTTTTGAGAGATTTTGTAAATTAGCTGGCGAAGAAAAGTTAATTAATGATCCAAAATTCAAAACTAACGCGGACAGAGTTTCAAACAGAGAATTTGTTACTAATGTTTTAAACGAAATTACCAAGAAACACACATCCGAGTGGTGGCTAAAAGAGTTAGAGAAAGAAAAAATTGGATGTGGTCCAATTAATACATTAAGTCAAGTTTTCTCAGACCCGCATGTTAAGGCTAGAGAAATGATAGTAAATATGGATCATAAAAAAACAGGAAAATCTCCTCTTAAATTAATAGCAAACCCAATTAAAATGCATGAAACGCCACCAAGTTATAGAATGCCACCTCCATTACTTGGAGAGCATACAGATGAAATTTTATCTGAAGAAATTGGTCTCAGTGAAACTGAGATAAAAAATCTAAAAGATAATGAGATAATTTAATAAATTGTTCTAAAAGAATTTATGGTTCAGGCACAAAACAAAAATCTTATTCCTGATATTGAGTATGATAGTCTAAGGTCTTGGATTAGATTAATTCTTTTATTTATTGTTGGTGTTGTAGGTATTGTAGGTATGTGGTCCGTTGTAGTTGTGATGCCAGCATTAGAAACTGAATTTGCTATTGATAGAGGTAAGGCAAGTTTGCTTTATGCTACTACTATGGTTGGTTTTGGATTAGGTAATTTTTTAATTGGAAAAGTAGTAGATAAATTTGGGCTTAAATTTCCAATTATTGTTGCAGTTATTATCCTTTCATCATCCTATTTAGTAGCAATGATTTCTAAAGAATTTTGGCATTTATTGGTTTTACAAGTTTTTATGGGTACAGCTGCATCAACTTTTTTTGGTCCCTCTATGGCGGATATTGGAAATTTTTTTGAAAAACATAGAGGACTAGCAGTAGCTATAGTTGCTAGCTCTAATTACGTAGCAGGTGGTTTGTGGCCACTCTTTATTAGTCATCTGCTAGAGTTTAGTAACTGGAAAGAAGTCTATTTTTATATTGCAATAATCTGTTTGGTAATCATCTTTCCAATTTCATTAATTTTGAAAAATAATATTGTTACTTCGAATAACCTTGAAATTAATTTTAATAATGAAAATAATATTATTAAGAATCTATCACCTAAAACATTACAAACTTTGTTAGTATTAGCTGGTATTGGTTGTTGTCTAGCAATGGCAATGCCTCAAGTTCATATTGTTGCTTTATGTGTTGAGAGAGGCTTTGGTCTAACTGTTGGAGCTCAAATCTTATCTGTAATGCTATTGTCTGGAATGATAAGTAGGATTGGTTTTGGATTTTTATCTGACAAAATTGGCCCAATATATACCATTTTCATTGGATCATTATTGCAAATGTTTTCTTTAGTTTTTTTCTTGCCATTTGATAGTCAGTTGTCACTATTCATTGTGTCTTTGATGTTTGGTTTATCTCAAGGTGGTATTGTTCCAGCATATGCAATGATAGTTAGAAAATATCTTCCAATTGAAGAAGTTGGAGAAAGAGTAGGCTTGGTTATAATGGGAACTATAGTAGGTATGGGGTTAGGTGGTTGGATGTCTGGAGAAATTTTTGATCTTACTCAATCTTATAAACTTGCATTTGTTAATGGCATATTTTGGAATTTAATAAATCTCCTCATTGTCACATTTATTATGTGGAAAGTTTACTTCCAAAAGGATAGGTTTATTTACAGTTAATTGAAGAGTTTTAGATGAATAAAATAAAAGAACTTACAAAATCAAGTTTTGAAATCAGTTATGAGTTATTCATCGTAATGATTCCTACTTTGATAGTAGTAAAAATACTTGATGAAATAGGTTTTGTTGAAATTTTAAACAAGATGTTTGCACCTTTAATGTTTTTGTTAGGATTACCAGAAGCTATTTCATTAGTTTTTACCACTTCAATGTTAACTAGTCCTTATGCTGGTTTAATAGTTTTCTCAGGACTTCCAGCTGATATGCCATTTACTGCTGCTCAAGCAAGTGTTCTTGGGCTTCTTATTTTATTTACACATTCTTTACCAATAGAAGTTATTATTTGCCGAAAAGCAGGTGTAAGAGCACGTGCGATGATATTTATTAGATTAGGGTTGGGGATTTTATCATGTTATTTTTTGAATTTGTTTTTTGAATTAACAGGATATATGAATTATCCTGCCACTATTTTATTACCAAGTCTTGAGAGTGCGCCCGACCTTTTAAGTTGGGGGATTTCTCAATTAAAAGGTCTTGGAATGATTTTCATTATTATAGTTGCTCTTGTCATTATTTTAGATTTTTTAAGATATATTGGTGTTGAGAAACTAATAGAAAAAGCCTTAAAACCATTTTTAAATTTTCTTGGTGTTGGCGAAAAAGCGTCAACAATAGCAGTTGTAGGAGTAACACTAGGTATAGGCTTTGGAGCTGGTCTTTTAATTAAAGAAGTGAAAACTGGAAAACTTCACTACAAGGACGTGTTTGGGGTATTAGTTTTAGTAGGAATGCTTCACAGCATTATTGAAGATACTGCGGTCATATCGTTAATAGGATCAAACATAATTATAACTTTGTTTCTAAGGGCCGTACTCACATTGTGCATCGTTTACGTGTTTATGAGGTTGGGTGCGCATTTTACTAGGGAATTTTGGCAAAAACATCTTACAAATTATAATATCCCAGAATATAAACCAAATTCTTAGTAGGGAATTATTGTGTTGTCCCAAGCAAATATTTTGCCGTTATCATCTACTGTTTTTGCATCAATAACGTTCACTAATTTCTTAGCTGAAAATTCTGGAGAAAAATACTCCTTATTCTTTTTCTGAAATGGTCTCGACAATTTTGAATTTACTGTACCTGGATGAAGCCCAAAAATAATACTGTCGTGATTTGATCTTTGTTGTTCAATTGATAAACCTTTTAAAATCATATTTAAGGCTGATTTTGAAGCTCTATATGAATACCAACCACCAAGTTCATTGTCCTGAATGCTTCCAACTCGCGCAGAAATTGATGCAAATTTAGTTATCCTATCCCTGTAGAGGCAAGGTAAATAGTATTTAGCAATCAATGCAGTTGGTATAGTATTAGCATTAAACATATCTAAAAATTTTTCAGTAGATAAATCTCTGATTGATTTTTCTGGATTATCTAAGGCACCAATAGCAACTATAATTATATCTAATTTAATTTGTAAAGAGGAAGAGGCTTCAGCTAGGCTTTGTTCGTTGCAATAATCAACTTTTATCGATTTTATTAGATTATTTTCAAATTCTTCACCTGATCTTGAATATGCAATAATATTATCAATATTTGGTTTATTAATATATTCAATACATAAAGCCTTACCAATTGCTCCAGAGCATCCGAAAATAGCTATATTTAAATTTGTCATTGGATAAACTTTTATTCTTACAATTGAATTTTTGACCGATATACTTTACTCGATACATATAGTCATTTTATAATAAAATACAAAGAGACAAATATGAAAAATAATAAACCTCATTTCTTACTAATTCACGGTGCTTGGCATGGAGGATGGGTTTGGAATGAAATATCTGAAATATTGAGCTATCAACAGTACAGTGTTTCAACGCCGACTTTAACTGGTCTAGGTGAAAAAAAGCATTTATTATCGTCTGAAATCACAATTAATACGTTCATTGAGGATGTAGTTAATCACATTATTTTTGAAAATCTTAATAACATTATACTTGTTGGTCACAGTTTCGCTGGAAGTGTAATAAGTGGTGTTGCAGATCAATTAAAAGATAGAATACAAAAATTAATTTACTTTGATGCTATGATTTTAAAAGATGGTCAAAAACCTTTTGATATTGCTCCGAAAGAATTAGTTAAACAGAGAATTGAACTAGCAAAAAGATTTGGGAATGGTATATCAATCCCAGCTCCAAGCGCAGACGCATTTGGAGTATTTGACGTAAAAAAATCATTATTACTTGAAGAGAAATTGACACCACATCCACTTAGTACATATCAGTCAAAGCTTACAATTAAAAATGAAATAGGGAACGGTATTCCTTCATTTTACATATTTTGTAATGATCCTGTTTATAAAAGTCTTCAAAGTTCTAGAAAAGTAGTACGTAAGTTGAAATGGCCAATTTTTGAACTAAATGCAGGACATGATGCTATGTTAACTCATCCAAAAGAAACTTTAAATTTACTTATGAAAATTTGTAACTAAAATATTTACATAGGAGGTTAAAATGACAGCTTGTATAACTGGATGGTCTCACAGCAAGTTTGGTGTAAATGTAGAACAAACTTCTGAAAACATGATTGCAGACGTTGTTGAAAAAGCTATCGAACATGCAGAAATTTCTGCTAAAGAAATAGACGCTATTTTTGTTGGAACATTCAATAATGGCTTTCAAAAACAAGATTTCCATGGTGCACTACCTGCTGTTTCACAATCTGATTTAAGATATGTGCCCGCAATGAGAGTTGAAAATGCATGCGCTACTGGTTCTGCCGCCATACATACCGCAATGAATGCAATTGAAGCAAAAAAAGCAAAAACTACTCTAGTAGTTGGTGTAGAAAAAATGACTGATGTATCTTCTGATAAAGTTGGCGATATTTTACTAGGTGCAAGTTATAGACCTGAAGAAGGTAGCACAAAAGGTGGATTCACTGGAGTTTTTGCATCTATTGCTAAATCTTATTTTCAAAAATATGGTGATAAATCTGATATACTAGCAAAAATTGCAGCTAAAAATCATGAAAATGGTTGTTCAAACCCATTAGCCCATATGCAAAAAAATCTTGGCTTTGAATTTTGTAATTCTATTTCAGAAAAAAATCCTTATGTTGCTGAACCTTTAAGAAGAACCGATTGTTCTATGGTATCTGATGGGGCGGCGGCACTAATAATACAAGATTTTGATTTGTCGCTTTCTGCAAAAAGGGCTATTGCATTTAGAGCAAGAAGGCATGTTAATGATATCCTTCCACTTAGTAAGAGAGAAAAAACTGAATTTGAAGGTGCGCGTCAAGCTTGGTACCATGCTCTTTCAGATGCTAAGATAACTCTAGACGATTTATCTTTTGTTGAAACTCACGACTGTTTTACAATAGCCGAACTTATTGAGTATGAAGCAATGGGCTTAACTAAAATAGGTGAGGGCTATAAAGCTATTGAAGAGGGTTGGGTTCAGAAGACTGGTAAATTACCCATAAATCCCTCTGGGGGACTGAAGTCAAAAGGGCATCCCGTTGGTGCAACTGGAGTATCTCAACATGTTATGTCTGCAATGCAATTGACTGGAGAAGCTGGAGATATGCAAATCAATAAAGCAAATTTAGCGGGCATATTTAATATGGGTGGAGCTTCTGTTGCAAATTATGTGTCAATTTTAGAAAGATTACGCTAAAAAATATTTTTAATGATTCTAAATATTAATTTTTAATTGCATCATGAGTTTTTATAATTAGGTTTTCTCTTTTCTAATAGCGCGTCTATTGCTTCTCTGTGATCATCAAGTTGTTGTAACATGCTTTGTTGGCTAGCGGCCATTTCTAATGCATCTTGCAAAGGAACGTTTTGTGACATTCTTAGTAAACGTTTGGCTCGTCTGGATGCTTCTGGAGGTTGGGCGGCAATTTTTTTAGCTAATTCTTGAGCTTCAACTATCAAATTTTCGTTGGGTACTACTTTTGAAACAAGACCCCAATCTAGAGCTTTGTTAGCATCTAGAACATCACAAGTTAGGATCATTTCATTAGCTCTTGCCAAACCAATTATTTTGGGCAGGAACCAAGATCCTCCATCTCCTGGTATAATGCCTATTCTTAGGAAACTCTCTGAAAATTTTGCATCCTCACCAGCTATTCTGATATCACACATTGTACAAAGATCATTACCTGCACCTATAGCATGACCGTTAACTGCTGCTATAACAGGGACATCAATAGAATTCATAGTTAAAGGAATTTTTTGAATACCAAATCTGTACCAATCTTCAAGTTGTGCTTGTGTCATTTGATCTTTTGTAGTCATATCTTTTATTTCTTCAAGATTGCCACCAGAAGAAAAACTTTTTCCAGCTCCGGTTAAAATAACACACCCAACATTTGTGTCTTTATTAGCTTTTTGTATATATTCTACTAAGCCTTCAATAATGTCCTCTGAAAGTGCATTTCTCGTATCAGGTCTATTAAGTGTAATTTTGACAATTCTATCATCTTGTTCATATAAAACAGATTTTGACATATCTCACCTCAAGTTTTCTTTGAAATTAAGTTAAATATTCCCATAAGTTTTTATTATTTTTTTCAAGAAATTTTTTGCCTAAAAATTCCTCCCAAAAAGATTCATTTCCAAAGTCATTTCTCCAACTATTTAAATTTTTTGTAAAATAAGATAATTCATACTCCTTGGTAAATCCAATTGCTCCATGAACTTGATGCGAAATAGCTATAATTTTCCCAGCTGCAAAACCTGCTCTAATTTTTAATATTGCTGCATCGTTAGAATTTTTTTCACCTAATCCTAGTTCGGTAATTGTTGATAGAGCTGCAGACGAGGCTGACAATTCAACTGCCATTTCGGAAATTTGGTGCTGTATAGCTTGAAACTTTGACAAAGCTCTACCAAACTGTTTTCTTTCTGAACAATAGTTTATTGACAAATCAAGAATCTTTTCCATTGCACCGATCATTTGAGCAGATCTAAGAATTGCACCTAAAAAATTGAAATCAATACTATTTTTAATGGGTCTAATTTCAGCAATATTTAAATTCTCTACCTTGATATTGTACCTTGGTTCAGCTAAAAAATTTTTTTTATTTATAATTTCTCCATTAATTTCATCGATCAAAATTGCTTTTTTGACATTGTTTAATTCATGAACAATCAATAAATTTTTAGTGAGGTTAAGGTATGGTACTGATAAAAGCTCCCCAGAAATCATATTGTTTTTGATTTGTAAATTTTTTGTGTTAGTAGTAAAAGTTACTATGCCGTTTGGTGGATTTATATCGGATTCAGATAATATATAATTTGATAAAATTGTTTCAGATAAGGGTAAAGGAGTTCCATGATTATTTACAATTTTAATTAAAGGTAAAATTGAAAAAAATGGTATTTCATAACCACCAAACTTTTCTTTAACTGATATTTTTGGAAGTCCATTTTTTTCAATATCATTCCACAAATTTAATATATCAGTATTTTCAGAAACTATGTTTTGTCTTAAACTATGATTTACGTGTTTTTGTAAAATTTTAGAAGTTGTTTCTAAAATTATTTCTAATTCTTCAATCATCTTAGGCCTAACTGTCTAGCAATTATACCTTTCATGATTTCAGTTGTCCCTCCTCTAAGTGAGTTTGATGGAATTCTTAATGTTGCATCTTCGAATAGATTTTGTAATTGATTTGGCCATTCATGAAGCGGAACGATATTTGAAAATTCTCTTAATGTTTCTATCATCATCTTTTCAAATTTATTACCTAATTCTTTTACAAATGCTGCTTGTGTCTCAGGAGATTCATCATTTTGAAGCATTGAAGCAACCGAGAAACTCATTCTTCTTAATGTTTGTATTTCAGATATTAATTTACCAACTATCTTTGTGCCTGAATGAATGAGTGAGTTTCTGAATTCATTTATAAAACTATCTAATAATGTGAAATGAGAGAGAAATCTCTCTGGCCCAGATCTTTCTAGGGCAAGTTCACCAACAACTTGTTTCCAGCCTTTACCTTCTTCTCCTAGAAGGGAATCATCTGACAATTCAACATTGTCAAATAAAGTTTCATTAAAATGTCTTTGACCAGTCATATCAGGTATCCCAGTAATCTTTACGTTTGGAAGAGACAAATCAACAAGAAATTGAGAAAGACCTTCATGCCTGTTTTTCTCAGATGCTGAACTCGTTCTAGCTAGAACAATCATATAATGTGCTAAATGAGCGCCGGTAGACCATATTTTTCTTCCCTCAAGTTTCCAGCCATTCTTAGTTTTGGTGGCTTTCGTTTTTACTGAGGCTAAATCCGAACCAGAGTCAGGTTCACTCATTCCAATAGCAAAAAAACACTTGCCAGCTGTTATTCGAGGAATAATAGAAGATTTCTGTTTTTCATTTCCATATCTCAAGATTTGACTTCCACTCTGTCTATCAGCTATCCAATGAGCTGCTACAGGAGCTCCTGAAGACAAGAGTTCTTCTGTTACTACGTATCTTTCTAAAGCTGTTCTTTGATGTCCGCCATATTCTTTAGGAAATGACATCCCAAGCCAGCCTTTAGATCCAAGTTTTTTACTAAAGCTTGGATCAGCTGAAAAAACCCAGGCATCTGGAGATGGTGTAAATTCATCATTATTTATACAGGTTGTTATAAATTCTCTTACTTCTTTTCTAAGATTTGAGAGTTCGTTTGTTTCTTTTACAAATGGAAAATTGAATTTTGACATTAATTCTTCTTTACAGTTGGTTACTACAATTAAACTAAATAATTAAAGGTAAACGTCAATAGAATTAATAGAATATAAATAAGTTTAATTATTGATATTAATAATTTCATAATTTAATCTTTTTACGATTAAGGAGGTAGAAATGTCGATTGATGAAAATATCTTGCAAAAATTAAGGAATATAGCAACACCTACATTAGCGAATGCACTTGATGATATTGGTTTCAATGGAGTTATGAATAATCTACATCCTGCAGATCTGGGTATGAAAATAGTTGGTAGGGCAGTAACTGTACAGGAGGTTACGGGGCCATATGGAAGTTTTTCTACAGAAGAATTCAAAGTTGGGCATATGATTGACGCAGCTAGTCCAGGTGATGTTATAGTAGTTGCAAATAATGGAGCACAAGTATCTACCTGGGGTGGAATGGCTTCTTACTCTGCAAAATTAAAGGGTATAGCTGGGCTGGTAGTTGATGGTGGAGTTAGGGATCGAGAAGAAATAGTAGAATTTTCTTTTCCAACTTTTTCAAAACACATGGTTCCGACACCTGGTAAAACTCGAATAAAAGTCCTTTCAATCAATGAGCCAATCATTTGTGCAGGAGTAAGGGTTAGACATGGAGATATTATTGTTGGAGATGGAACGGGAGTTTTGTGTTTGCCAATTGAACATGTTGAAAAAATAACAGAGGAAGCTGAAAAGTTTACTGCTGACGATAAAAAGGCTATGCAAGAGATGGAAAATGGTCTGACTTTTAGAGAAGCACTAAAGAAATTTTCAAAAATTTAAGTTTTTCCTCTAAGAATTTGTAAAGCTCTTTTAAAAAAATCAGCTTGACCAAAATTTCCTGATTTTAAAGTAACTGAAATAGGTTTTTTACAATTTGAATTTGGTGACCATAGAGCAGGAACTCCATGAGCAATTTCTTTTCCAATTTTAAATTCTTGTAGCCCTAATCCACTAACTACGGCACCTGATGTCTCTCCACCGGCAGATATAAAAATACCAAAAGTATGATTTAAAAGTTTATTCGATAGTTTCTCAAAAAAACTTTCAATCTTATTTGCTAATACTTCTTGTCCGTACTGAGTTTGTTTTTCTTTAACAATTTTTGGATCTGCAGATGAATAAATTAAAGGTGATAGAGTTTCATTGATTTTAATCCAATTTGTAACTTCTTCAATTAACTTTTCGTTGTTCATTACTTCGTCCGCAGAAATAAAATAAGATGGATTGTCTTTTTTATAAACCTCTATTTGACTTAAAGTAGCAGATGAACAAGAGCCTGATAGAATTACAGCATTTGTTGTATTTTCAGGAATTTGAAAATCTTCATTTAAGAGCAAACCATCTTTTTTATAAATTTTTGGTAAACCTAAGGCAATTCCTGAACCACCTGTTAAAAATTGTAAATCTTTTACTCCGTTACAAATAATATCAAAGTCTTCATTATTGAGTGTATCAACTATTGCGTATTTGCAGCCTTCAATTTTCAATTTGTTAATTTTATCTTCAACACTTTGTGAACCATTATTTATTGTTTCATAGTCAATTAACCCAACACTATGTTTAGTCTGATAGTCTAGCCATCTAACTAAATTATGGTCAATCATGGGTGTTAAAGGATGTATTTCCATCCCTGATTCATTGAGTGGTTTTCCATTTACAAACATATGTCCGTAAAACACTGTTCTTCCTGTATCTGGAAAAGAAGGACAGGCTATGGTGAAATCAACATTTAATTTTTCCATTATAGCATCAGTAACTGGACCTATATTTCCTTCTTTTGTTGAATCAAATGTAGAACAATATTTAAATATGAATTGACTACAACCGGCATTTTTTAACCATTCCAAAGCTTTTAGACTCTCTGATACAGCTTCATTTATTGGAATTGTCCTTGTTTTTAGTGCAATTACAGCAGCATCAGCATTATTAAGTGAGGCTTTGTTTTTAAAGGAGGGAACCCCCGAAAACATAGAAACTTGCATTCCAGATTTTTTTAAATTATTTGCTATGTCTGATGACCCTGTAAAGTCATCTCCTATAATTCCAAGTATCATGTTTAATTAACTTTATAGTTTCTGTTTTTCGAGCTGTGTGACAATTTTTTCTTTAACCCAAGGTGTAACTTTTTCATTAAAAGCTAAATAATGATCGCTTTGAAGGTGAATATTAAAAGCATCTTCATCAGTATATGTCTCATATAAAAAAACTACATTTCGGTTATTTGGATCATGGCATACGTCAAACTCATGACAATCTTTTTCAAGTTCAAGGGAGTCTCTAGCTTGTTGCAAAATTCTAGTTTTAAATTTATCTATATCTTTTTCGTGGATTACGAATTTTACTGTAATTACAAACATTAATTTATTAATCTCCTCTTAAGTTAATATTTGTTTTTGAATTTCATTATCTTTTAATAAATCACTTAAAGTTTCAGTTATTGCTTTTGTTCCCATATCGCCTCCAAATTCTATTGGTCTTAATTCATTTCTTTCAAAACCAATTTCAACTGCAGTTTCAATTAATCTAGACCCTAACAAAGTACTTTTACAATCTGTTTTTTCAGATAGATATTCAAGCATCAGAGATGCACTTAAAATAGTAGCTAGCGGATTAGCCTTATCCTGTCCGAGTATATCTGGTGCACTCCCATGGGCAGGTTGAAATAATCCGTGATTATCACCTATTTCAGCACATGATGCCATACCCATGCCTCCGATAAGGCCTCCTCCTAAATCAGATAATATGTCACCAAACATATTTTCCATTACCATTACATCATATTCCCAAGGATTTCTTATCAAGTTGAGTGCCATTGCATCAACATAGCAATGGTCAGCATCTATATCTTTGAATTTGATTTTTCTTTCATCATATATCTTCCTAAAAAATGCCTGAGATCTAAAAACATTAGCTTTGTCTACGCAAGTAACTTTACCTAATTTACCTTTTTTCTTTCTCTGTCTAGCCAACTTAAATGCAAAATCGTGTAATTTTTCAGTAGTTGGTCTAGTTATTCTCATGACATCTTGAACTTCTTCATCATTTTCAACAGGGCATCTATTATGAACAGCAGCGGTATAAAATAATCCTTCAGTTGATTCTCTTAAAATAATTAAATCAATATTCTTTGATAATTCATTACTTAATCTGTTTGGTATGTTTTTGTATGCTTTAACTGGTCTTACACCAGCATACAAATCAAACATTTCTCTAAATCTAAGGTGAGGGCATATTTCAGTTCCATCTTTATGACGAACGGTAGGTAATCCAATTGCACCTAAAAATATACTATCAAGTTCATCAACCTTCTTTTCTCCTCCTGGTTCAACATCATTGCCAGTCAAAGAATAATACTCAGCTCCTGCTTTGATTATATGCCATTCGCATTTAAATCCACCTGTTATTTTAGAAGATAAGTTAACAATTGAAATAGATGATTCTATAATGTCTTTTCCTATCCCATCTCCAGGTATTGTCGCTATTTGAAAATGTGAGTTGCTCATAATTCTCTCTAAAATTTATATTCGATATTATTTAACTTAATTTCGATATTATATATATATCAAAAAAAATCATATTAATTTTAATAATTATTATCATTTGCAAAAATAATCAATAAATTCAATGATTTATTATTAAATATGATATATTTAAAGATTGTCTGGGTAACGCTTATGTACAAATTATTTAAAAAACAATTTCAAGACTTAACTGATAATCAAATATTATCCCTTTCGATTGATACTCTAGAAGAAGATATAAGATTATATGATGAGTATTCTTCTCATTTTCTTATAAATTACCCTGAAACATCAAAAATGTTTAAGAAAATGTCAGTTTTAAAAAATAAAAATAGACAACAATTAATTGAGTTACATAAAAAAAAATTTGGTGAGACATTAAGTATTACTAACCAAAAAAATATTTCTAACTATTTTAAACGAAAACCTAAGTGGTTTGTTGTTAAAAACTCAATTGAGAAAGTTAGAAATGAAATTATTGAAATGGAAAGTATTTCTTCTCAATTTTATAATTCATTTGCAAAAAAATCTAAAAATATTGAAATAAGAAATTTACTTATTGATTTAGCCTTGATGAGTAGAGAACAAAAAGATAATGCTAAATTGATATTATTAAATGCTCATAAATTGCAAAGTGCCAAAGATGAAGTTACCAAAGATAAAAGACAATTTATTTTGACATGGGTTCAGCCAGGCCTTGCTGGTCTTATGGATGGTTCAGTTTCAACTTTAGCTCCAATTTTTGCTACGGCTTTTGCAACAAAGGATAGTCATACAACATTATTAGTTGGTTTAGCTGCATCTATTGGAGCTGGAATTTCAATGGGATTTACTGAAGCTGTTCATGATGATGGCTTAATATCTGGTAGAGGGTCACCAGTAAAAAGAGGATTTGCATCTGGTATTATGACCACAATAGGGGGGTTGGGCCATGCACTTCCATATTTGATAACTGACTTTTATGTTGCCACAGTCATAGCAATGTTTTTTGTATTAGTTGAGCTTTGGGCTATTGCTTGGATACAAGCTAAATATATGAAAATTAAATTTACAAAGGCAGTATTTCAAGTAGTTTTTGGCGGATCACTTGTTCTGGCTGCTGGTATATTAATTGGTGGAGGTTAAAAAAATAAATTGACAATGATAATAGTTATAATATTAATAATAATAATTATTCTCAAAATGAGGTTACTTTAATGAAAAACATCAAATCCCTATTATTCTATATTTTAAACTTAATTTTTTGTATTTCTATTCTAATTTTTGGTATTCAACGTGCTAGTGCAAAAGAGATAAATATTTACTCTTATCGAAGTCCTGCTCTTTTGGAACCATTTACTAAAGAATATGAAAAAGAATTTTCAGTAAAATTTAACGTTTTACATGCCAAAAAAGGTCTTGCTCAAAGACTAAAATCAGAAGGAAAAAATTCTCCAGCGGATGTTATTCTTACTGTTGATATTTCAAGATTATCTGAGCTTTCAGATATGAACTTGGTTAAAAATATTAACTCAGATGTAATAGACAAAAATGTTCCAAATCATTTAAGAGATATAAATAAAAAATGGATTAGTTTATCTACTAGAGCAAGAATAATTGGTATTTCGAAAGAAAGAGTTAATAAAGAAGAAATTAATAATATAGAAGATTTAGCAAATCCAAAGTTCAGGGGTAAAATCTGTACAAGAATTGGAAGCCATCCATATAATAGAGCATTATTAGCCTCAATTGTTGCGCATAAAGGTGAGGCAAAGGCAAAATCATGGGCAGAAGGTTTAGTCTCAAATTTTGCAAGAAAACCAAAAGGTAATGATAGAGCACAAGCCAAAGCAATACATTCTGGTGAGTGCGATATAGTTCTAATGAACACTTATTATTTTGCATTAATGAAATTTAATGAGAAGAAACCTGAGCAAAAAAATTGGGCAGAAGCTACTGATATAATATTCTTTAATCAAAGTAATAGAGGACAACATGTTAATATTTCAGGCGCTGCAATTGCAAAATATTCAAAAAACAGCAAGGAAGCACTAAAATTTGTTGAATGGCTTACTATGCCAAAAGCCCAGAAAATTTACGCAAATGTAAATTTTGAATATCCAGTTAATCCTAAAGTTAAACTTGATGGAAAAATAATGGAATGGGGTAATTTTAAGTCAGACAGTTTACCAATAAGTGAGATTGCCAAAAATTCAAAAAAAGCACAAATGATAATTGATCAAGTAGGTTGGTAATTAGAACAAATAACTAACACCAAAATAACCAACTAATAGCCAAGCTATACCTTTTATTAAAAAAAACAGGAGTAAAACAAGTCCTGTTTTTTTAAAATTTATCTTTATGATTTTCGTATAATCTAGATCTTTAAACAGTTTGACCGCCATTAATCTGGATCTCTGTCCCGTTGACATATGAGAAAGTGTCTGAACACATTGAATGAATAACGCCTGCAACTTCATCAGGTGTTCCAAATCTTTTCATAGGTATCTTTTCTGTAAGTAATTTTTTACTACTTGGAGTAACCATAGAGGTTTCAATTTCTCCAGGTGCTATTGCATTTACTCTTATATTATCTTTAGCAAGATCTGATGCCATTTCTCTTGTTAGTGATTTTAAAGCAGCTTTAGATGTAGCATAAGCAGGTCCAGCAAATTGGTGAACATTATCACTTGCAATAGATGTAACATTAATAATCATACCATTTGCCAATTTGAGATTATTAACGACAGCTTTTGAAATAATAATTGGAGCAAAAAAGTTTACATTAAATACTTGCCGCCATAATGCTAATGATGTGTCATTAAAATTAAGTCTCTCATTCTTTTTGTTTTTTGGAGAAATTGCAGCGTTATTTATAAGCGCTTTTACTGGTCTTCCATTTAAAA
>CACHEH010000007.1 GCA_902578805.1 uncultured SAR116 cluster alpha proteobacterium | reverse complement strand
TTATAAAAATCAAATGATTAAAAGATGTTCACTTATAATATAAATTTAATAGTTTTTTAAAATAATTTCATTTTAATTTTATTAGAGCATACTCTGTAAAACAGAATATGCTCTTAATAGGGGGAGGACAATTTTAGTAATAAACTATTTTCAAACTATTTTGAATCTCTGATTAATACATTCAGAGTTGCATTAATTAGAATTGAAGAATTTCAAATATTAGAGATGTTTAAATATGAAATGGGATCGTTTAAAATATTTTCATATTGTTTCTCAAACTCTTAATTTGAAAAGAGCTTCTGAAATTATGAATATAAGTCATTCTTCCCTAAGCCGACAAATTAGTATTTTAGAAAGTGAAATTAAAACAAAACTTTTTTTTCGAAATTCAAAAGGTTTGTCATTATCACCAGAAGGTCAGGAATTATATAAAGAAGTAAATAAAATTTCTTCACAAATTGAAAATTTAAGAAACTTTTCTTGTTCAACCGAACCAATTGGAAAGCTAAAGATTGCTGCAACAAATGCTTTTGGCGCGCTTTGGATTACACCAAGGATAAATAAATTTTTATTACAATATCCTAAAATACAAATTGCATTAAACTTAAGAGATTCTGAGCCTAAAGTTTTACACTACGCCTCTGACTTAGAAATTAGGATGACAGAAAGTAATTCACAAGATGACGTTCAAATCAAAATTTCAGAATTCCGATATAAAATATATGCTTCTAAAGAATATATAAAAAAATTTGGAGTTCCTAAAACAGTAGATGAATTAGATTATCACAAAATAATTGCCTATGGAGAAACTGCTCAACCACCTCTAAACAGAAATAGATTAAATTGGTTGCTAAATATTGGAAGAGAAAAAAATAATATTAGAAATCCAATATTAGAAATTTCAAATATTCACGGCATTGTAGAAGCTACTCAAAACTCGGTAGGTATATCTTCTTTACCTAGTTGGATGGAAAGTTTTATTAATTTAGAAGAAATATTATCTGAATTAAAAGGTCCAAAATTAAATATTTCATTATGTTATAAATATCATTTAAAAGATGACCAAAGATTAAAGGCTTTCAAAAAATTTTTGATTGACGAAATTGGCCAACTAAAATCTTAATTGAGATTTAAGTAATTTTTTACCTAGTTTTTCTTTATCTCCTTCTATAATTATTTTCCCCCTTTGCATTACATAAAAATAATCAGAAAGATTAAATGCAAAATCAAAATATTGTTCGACTAAAAATATTGTAATTTTTTTTTCTTTTTTTAAATATAAGATTACCTCGCCTATTTGTTTAATTATATTCGGTTGAATACCCTCAGTAGGCTCATCCATCAATAATAAACTTGGTTTTGCAACAAGTGCTCTCGCAATAGCCAACTGTTGTTGTTGTCCTCCAGACAAATCTCCACCTCTCCTATGAAGCATTTTTTTTAATATTGGAAATAAGTTAAATATTTCATCAGGGATAAACCAATTTTTTTTATTCAAACATGCAAATCCAATTTCTAAATTTTCTTTAACACTTAAAAGGGGAAATATATCTCTTCCTTGAGGAACGTATCCAATTCCTAATTTTGCCAGTTTGTAAGATGGAAGATTAAATATATCATTGTTATTATAGAAATAAGTTCCATTTTTTGCATTTTGTATTCCAGACAAAAATTTAAGTAAAGAAGTTTTACCTACGCCATTTGATCCCATTAAGCATGTTATATTGCCTTTTTTGGCTTTTATTGAAACATCAAACAAGATTTGAGAAGAGCCATAATTTAAATTTATTTTTTTAACATCAAGCATAATTATCTTCCTAAATAAACCTCTATGACTTTTTCATTTTGAGTTATAAAGTCAATTGAACCAGAAGAAAGAATGCTACCTTCATTAAGTACTGTTACTCGACAATTTAAACTACGTACAAACTCCATATCATGTTCAACCACAATAATTGAACTAGATTTTGCAATATTTTTTAAAATACTAACTGTTTGATTTCTCTCAGTTGGTGTCATGCCTGCAGCAGGTTCATCAATGAGCATTAATTTTGGATTTTGGCTTAAAAGCATCCCAATCTCTAACCATTGCTTCTGACCATGGCTAATCTCACCAGCAATTCTATCTTTAATCATGTAAAGATTTATATCTTTTAAAATTTTTTCAATGCTTGTAAGCTCAGATTTTGTATTTTTTTGAAATAAAACCTTAAATGGATTTCTATTTTTTTTCTGAGATAAAATTAAATTATCAATAATTGTTTTATTTTCAAATACCGTAGGTTTTTGAAATTTTCGTCCAATACCAAGTAATGCTATTTCTGATTCTGTTTTTCTGATTAGATCAATGCTTTTTTCTCCCCATAAAATATGTCCATTATCTGGCTTTGTTTGACCTGTAATTATATCCATAAAAGTAGTTTTCCCTGCGCCATTTGGTCCAATAATGGCTTGTAATTCATTATACCCTATTGAAAAACTTAAATTTTTTATTGCTTTAAAACCGTCAAAAGAGATTGAAACATTATCAACTTCTAACAACGTTTTCATTTGATTTTAACCAATAATGTATTTAGCATACCAATTAAACCACCCTTACTAAAAATTGTTATTGCCACAAAACCAATTCCTAAAAATACAGTCCACCAATTCACCCATTCAATTGTAAAAAAACCGAGGGGAATATTTGGAGCATTTCCTCCAGTAAACCAAGAAGATAGCAAAGAAACAGACGCTGCACCTAAAATTGCACCATACAATTTTCCTCGTCCACCAATAGCAACCCAGACAGCTAAATATATTGAGGCAATAGGAGCAATCTCAGCTGGGTTTATTATACCAGCTTGAGGATAATATATAGCTCCTGCTAATCCAGTAATTATGGCTGTGATAACAAATATAAAAAGTTTGTATATTTCTACATTGTATCCAAAAAAACGAAGACGCGTTTCATTGTCTCTGATAGCGGTAATTACTGATCCAAATTTACTTTGAATTATATAATTAAAAATTACAAATGAAAATATAAGTCCGATTGAACTTAACCATAAAAATAATATTGAAATTGTAGATTGACTTAAGTTTTCAAGATGAGGAATATTTTGCAATCCAGACAATCCGTTATTTCCTCTTAACCCGCTATCATTTTGAAATAGATATAAAGATAAAGCTAGGGTCATTGCTTGAGTCAAAATTGACAAATATACTCCAGTTACTCTTGAACGAAAAGCTAGCCAACCAAAAATAAATGCTATTAAACCAGGGATTAAAATAACAAAAATTATTTGAAAATATAAATTATCTGCAAATGTCCAAATAAGTGGTATTTCTGTTCCTCCAACAACACCAAAAATTTGATTACCTATCGCTTCTTGTAATTCTATCTCAGTAAAGGGTAATTGTGAGTCATCTAAAGAATTCAATACAATAATAGACGTTCTCTCATACATTAACCACATGCCTATCATGTATCCACCTAAGCCAAAAAAAGCAAAATGACCTAAGGATAAAATACCACAATACCCCCACACAACATCCATAGCAATTGCAGCAATACATAAGCAAAGAGTTTTTCCAAGGACTTTTACAAAGCTTGTTGATATAAAGTTTATACCAAAAGGTTCACTTAAAAAGGTGACTAACAACGTAAATAAAAAAATAGTTATTAAAAAAATCAGCGAATGTTTTTTTACAGATTTATTCATGTCAGTTATCATTTGCTGCTCTCCCTTTTAAGGCAATTAATCCCCTTGGTCTAAATTGAATAAATAAAATTATAAATATAATCATATATGTTTGAGCAGCTAATGTATTAGAAGGATTAAACCATTCTATAAACTTTTGTAAAAAGCCAATTAATGAAGCGCCTGCAAGTGTACCCCAAATACTTCCTACACCACCAACTACAACTGTCATAAAACTTTGAACAATGTATTCTGAGCCAAGTTCAGATGTGACCTTGGAAAACAAACCTATAGCAACACCAGCAACACCAGCAATGCCTGACCCAAAACCAAAAGTTAACATATTTATTTTTTCAGTGTTAACACCCATGTTCGATGCCATTACAGGGTTTTGAGTTACGGATCTAGTTTCTAATCCAAATCTAGTTTTTTTCATTACAAATAATAATATTAAAAAAAATAAAACTCCCAAAACAAATATAGCTATCCTGATGTAACTTATCGAAAGATCATCATTTATTATTAAAGATCCATCTAACCAAGAAGGTGATGTTAAAGGTCTAGCCTGAGTACCAAAAATATTTTTAGCAAGTTGTTGAAGAGCTATACTTATACCAAAAGTTGCTAGCAAAGTATCAAGAGGATTTTTATATAAATGTTTTATCACCAACCTTTCCATTATAACCCCTGCAATAAAAGTAATTATAAAAGCGAGAGGAAAAGCTATTATCAGAGATAATGTATGATTAGTAATATATGATTGAACAACATAGCCAGTATAAGCTCCCATCATTATAAATTCACCGTGAGCCATATTAATCACACGCATGACTCCAAATGTTATTGCCAAGCCAATAGCACCAAGAAAATATATAGAACTAAGACTAAGACCATCAATAAATAAATCTAAATATTTATAGAATTTAACTTTAAAATTAATTGAATCTAAAACTTGTTTAGTCTTGTTTGTTATGTATTTATTTTTCTCAATGTAAATTTTGTAAAAATGTAGTTGTTTTAAATCATTTAATAATTCTGTTTCATCTCGATAAATATTAAGATTTTTTATCTTGGCTAATTTATTATAAACTTCGATTCTTTTAGAATTTTCATTAAATTCCTTTATATCAATTCCTAAAATTTTATTGTCGACAATGTTATTTTCTAAAATTATTTTTAATTCATTTAAACTGACTCTCTTATCTAAAAATCCATTTTTTTGTGCTATTTTGTAAGCATCAATAACACTAAGTTTTAATTTTTCTTTATAGAAAAAACTTTTTATAACTTCACCGAATTGTTTTTTACTAATTACTTCTGGTTTAATTATTTGAGCAATATTTAAATTATTTAAATCTTCAATATTTCTAGTAACTTTAATTTCAGATGTCCTTAGGAGTTTTGACAAAACTGCTCTTACTTCTATTGAAGTATTAGTCTTTAATTCATTCAGAACTTTAATTTTCTCTTTATCGTCAGTTCCATGTTGTAAAATTGCAAATTGTAATAATTTTTTTATTTTAATTTTTAACCTATCATCTTCCTCTAATAAAAATGCTTTTCTAAGGAGTTTTAAATGTTCAGGTAATATTTTTTTTTCAAGAGCATTTATGCTATTTATCCTTTTATTTTTATCATTACTAAATATTTGAAAGTTCACAAGTGCAGTTGCAATCTTTGCCCTTACACCACTATTCGGTTTTATTTTTTTGAAATCTTTTTTTTTCTTTTTTCCAATTTTAGCGTTGGAAAAAATATCAATTGCGTAATATGTTTTATTATCAAACTTGGAAATTAGTACAATTTTTTTTGTTTCTTTTATGTAAAATAATTTCTTATTTTTCCAGAGATTTAAAAATCTTGATACGGTATTTTGATCATAAACATTTATTTTTTCTAAAAATGTTCCAACTGTTTTTGAAGAACTATTTATAATCAGTTTAGAGTTTTTAAATAAAAAATTGTCAAAGTTCTCTTCTGAAAATGCAGAATTGAAACTTAATAATGAAAATAAAATAATTAATAAGTACTTCATAAATTAATATTGATAATGCTATGGAAACCATAGCATTATCCTCAATATAGTTTATCTAATAATTTGACTTGAGTTGAATACAAGTATTTGTCTTAGTATTGTACATACCACAACCAAGGGACTTCCAATCAGATTTTAAAACAGCAGATTCAGGTAAATGATCTGTCCATGCATCTCCTGGCACTTCTTTAGTTTGACTTATAATGTCAAACTGGCCATTTTCCAATATTTCACCAATTAAGACAGGCTTAGATAAATGATGATTTGGCAACATTTCAGCCGTACCACCAGTCAAGTTTGGAACTTTAATACCATACATAGCTTTTCTAACAGCATCAACATCTGTAGTTCCGGCCTTTTCAACGGCTTTAACATACATGTTAAATCCAATAACGTGAGCTTCCATAGGATCGTTTGTAACTCTTTTATTTCCCATTTTAGCTTTCCAATCTTTTATAAAACTTGAATTAAGATCAGATTCAGCTGACTGAAAATAATTCCATGCTGCTAAGTGACCAACTAAATTTGTTGTATCTAATCCAGATAATTCTTCTTCACCAACTGAAAAGGCAACTACTGGGATATCATCTGCTTTAACACCTGCAGCAGCTAACTCTTTATAAAATCCAATATTAGCATCTCCATTAATGGTAGAAATAACTCCAACTTTTTTACCATCAGCTCCTAAAGAAACTACATCTGAAACAATTTTAGACCAATCAGAATGCCCAAATGGAGTATAATTTACAAAAATATCACTTTCTGGTATTCCTTTATCTATAAGATATTGTTTCAAGATTTTATTAGTTGTTCTAGGATATACGTAGTCAGTTCCTAATAAAGCAAACTTTTTAACATCAAGCTCTTCTAAATAATAATCTGTTGCTGGGATAGCCTGCTGATTTGGAGATGCGCCTGTATAGAAAACATTTTTAGAGCTCTCTTCTCCTTCATATTGTACTGGATAAAAAAGTAAACCGTTTAACTCTTCAAGAACTGGTAGTGCAGATTTTCTTGAGACAGAAGTCCAACACCCAAATAAAACATCAACTTTTTGAACTGTTAAAAGTTCTCTCGCTTTTTCAGCAAATAAGGGCCAATTTGAGGCGGGATCAACAACTACGGGCTCTATTTTTCTACCTAAGATGCCACCTTTTTTGTTTTGTTGTTCAATTAACATCAACATTGTATCTTTTAATGTAGTTTCTGAAATAGCCATTGTTCCAGATAATGAATGTAAAATTCCAATTTTTATTGGCTTCTTATGTCCATCTGCAAAACCTAGACTGCTAAAACATAAAAACAATATAGTAATTAATAATCTCATAATATTTCACCTTTCTCGAATTAAATAAGAACAGTAAATATTGATGAGTTATTTTTATGAATTGCAAATATTAGAACCCACGTCTGTTGAGATTTGAAATTTAAATTTTATTCAATTATATCAATTATTTGAAATTCAATTAAAATTAGTCCAATTTGAAATTGATTATTTTTTGGTCAAATTTAATTTAAAATAAATTGCTAATTATTTATAATTGGATTTTGATTGTACAGAAAATTTGTAATTTAAAATTAACTTATAGTTTACTAAATCAATCTTATTTCAAACCCATCATTGAACCCTGGTCAGTGTTCCATGGACCACGATCAATGCGCCGACCTCCCTTAATGATTAACTAAAGTTGATTGGGGAAAGGGTGCAGTAACCCCGGACCCATGGGCTGTGTCTACTGTAGACAAAGTTGTAGACAAGCTTTTTATGATTGACGGACTCACTGTATTTGCTAAGCTATTAATATTGTTGGAGTTTAGATAAAACCATTGCTCTGGTTAGGCATCACACCTCATCTCGAGCGCACCAATTTTTTTTAAATATCATATACTTAAAAGAACGAATATTAAATACACCTCAGAGAATACTCAGTTTTGACACAGATTTGAAACAGTAAAAGGCGTCAAATTAGGGGTTATGTTCGTAAAAGAGGAAAATCTTGGAATGCTCAAGTAAGAATATCTGGATGGAGAAGTTTTACAAAAATATTTAAGACTAAATTAGATGCAACTGAATGGGTTGTTAATTTTGAAAAAGAACTTAGGTCAAAACCAATTCCAGAAAAAGATGTTAAAAGTTTATAAAATGCGGAAAGTTTTAAAAAATTTATGCGGAAATATAGTTCTCTAGTTATATAATTGGAAAATAATTGAATTAAATTTTAAATTTCTGGGGAAAATATCTTATATATTGTTTGGTTACATAATTTTTGATTTTAGAATAATTCCATATTCCATTGAAGCACGCTAGTGCTAACAAAAATTTAGATAAAAAACTAGATGAAAAACCTATACACATATTATCTACTTAATTAGTCTGTGATTTCAAGATAAAAAAAAAGTGGAGAAAAATAAAGTGAGTTTAAAGGATTTAAAAAATGAGTCATTTTTGTATGAAATGTGAATACCCATTCAAGACTTTATGGAGATGTAAATATGGTCATCATAAAGAATGGGTATCTATTTGTTTATAACTGTATTAGAGATATAAGAAGCGTAAGAATTAGATTTATTAGTCAAATTGAAAACATTAAACGAATGATAAGATGTAAGTTGAACCCAACAAAAATTTATATTCAATTATTTAAGGTAGAAATATGATACAAAATTATATAAACTGGGAAAAAAAACAAATAGATTGGTGGAAAGAAAAACTTGGTGTTTCCGACCATGGAGTTGCCTGGATATCATTTATCAAGGGTATTTTAGTAGGATTGTTAGTTTATCACTTTTTTATAGTTTAAGATTTAAAAGGTAGTTAAATATTATGAGTAAAGATTTTAAGATATTTTTGGGAATTGCAAGTTTTTTAGTTTTGTTAAAAGGTTATATATTTTTTAATATAAACCCTGCTATGTACCTTAACCCAATGAGGTTTTAAACCCTGTGAAAACTGATTATGAATACTATGCAAAAATTGCTTGAATATTACATAAATAATAAAAATATTTTCCGCACTCAAATATTAGAGCGTATTCGGTGTTTCTTTTTATTTTAGTTATCTTTTATAAATTGCTCTTACTCAATCGCACACACAGTGTTGCTCATCAATCTTAAATAATATCATTTTTACTTGGTAATGATTTAGTAACTAATTAACTTAATTTTCATAATTAGTTACTAAATCTAAGTTATATACATACGACTTTAAAGAATTTTAAGAACTTGGATTAGTTTAGTTTATAACTTCCCTTGAATATATTCTTACTTTGTGTAAACCCTTTTTTTGCCGCTTGTATTTGAACTCGTGTCACAGTCCCTGTTCCTGATATAGACTTATATTTACCAGTACCTCCGATGAATTCAAAAGTTCCTGAACCACTCTTACCTACTTCTCCTGAACCTTTATATTTTATAAAAGCAGTATCCCCATTAGCAAATAAAAATTTACACATACCAGTTTCGTCATTAAATTTACCTTTTGATGTAGTAAGTCCACCCACACATTGAACAGATGAGTTATTTCCAAATTTAGTTCCGTTCATAGCAACACCACTATATAAACCGTCATATGTTACTGAAAGGTTACCATTACCAGCATTCATAATATTTAAAGACCATGCACCAAAACCCTCAAGATGTATTTTTCCAGAATGTCCATCTGCATAGGTGCTAAAATTAACAAATAAAAAACTTAAAATAATTAATATTATTTTCATAAAAAAACCTCAAAATTTAAAATTATTAATGTAGATAGTTAACCTTAACAAAACACAAATTATTTGAAACAAAATATTTAAAAATTTATTGAATTAAATTTAAGTAATTATTTTTTTATTGTTGATTCTTATTTGGATCAGATTTTCTTGTGTGATAAATTTTTAGAAAAAATATAAAGTTCCAAGAATTAAAAAACCCAGTAAAGAGTTTCTATACTCACAACTTTTTAAAATGTTTTAAGCCCCTTTCTCATTTAAAATTTCTTGTCTCTATTTTAACAAATATAAAATGTTTAAAATAAATGGTACGAAAATTGCATTAATTTTGTAAGTAATTTTCCTACCTTAAGATATAAGAGAGTCTTCGGACTCTCTTTTTATTTCAGTTATCTTTTTTGATTTATTAAAAAACCAAATCATTATTAGACTTATGAGAGTTAGAACAAAGGATTGTTTTAAATGCAAAGACCAGAAAGAGGTTCTTTATCGTTGTAGATATAAAGAACTTAAGGATTGGGTGTTTCTATGTGGAAAGTGTCTGCGAAAGGTTAAAACCGAATTCGAGGGTTACTTATCAATATGGTGGCACTTGGAAGAGTAAAAAGAAATAATCTACCCCTGAAACTGACAACCAAAACTGTAATCTATAAACCACGATAGTATCCACAGAGAAATAGCAATTACTCTTTACCTTAACAGAATATTTTGATTAGACTATATTTATGGATAAAAAAAATAAAATTTCTTGTTCATGTGGTTCATGCCAATTATTTCTTAATGACTCATTACCTAAATATTCAGTAATGTGTGCATGTGAAGATTGTAGGCAGGCATTGCGATGGGCAGAGGTAAATGGAGGCAAAAAACCTAAAGACATACTCTATTCTGTATATTTCCGTTCAGATATTCAAAGTTATAGTGGTATTGAGAATATGATTGCAACTCAACTAAGAGGGGATGCAAGTTCTACGAGGATATATTGTAAGAAATGTTTTTCTTGTTTTGCCGTTGACCATGTCAACTATCAAAATAATGTGTTTATGATTCAACCTGATTATTGTAAGCAGAATTTTAATGTACAAATACCACCATTAGCAGTCCTTAATTTACAAGATTATCCTGGGGAATTTGCTGAACTAGGCTCTGATACTATTCCTGTTTTTCATTCAAGAAAATATCCTCAAGAAAGAAAAAGATTTCTATCTATTGAACCAATTTCTGAGTATCTTACTCCACCAAAAACTCCTGCTAAAGGAACAACAATTAGAGAAATCATTTCAAAAATTGGAAAGATTAAAGTCTTGGATTTAATAAGGGGTGATAATTTAGAGGAACTTCATAATGAATAAGTTAATTCTTAAACAAGAAGTCTTAGAAGCTTATGACGGTTATGTAAAAGCATTCATAAAAGGAGATACAAAAGAAGTTGAAAACTATTTAAGTTTTCCTAACTATAGATTTCTCGATGGTGAAATAAAAGAATATAATGAGTTTCATTCTAACCTAAATGAATTAAAAAATAGAGGTTACAAAGACACAATTGCACTTAGTATTGATGTGGTAGAAATAAGTAAAGAAAAAGCACATTTAGTTTTAAAAGAGGCATTGAGAGTTAAGGTTAATAATGAACCACTTGAAGAAATAAGTTCATTTTATATCTTTATTAAAGAAGACAATAAATGGAAAATAAAATTCAGTTCTGCTTTCTTTTTTCCTAAGTAATAATTAAATACCCTCAGATTTTGACACAGATTTGACACAGTAACGCTGTAAAATGAAAACTAATTTAATAATAAATCTGGGAGAAAATATGGGTTTAAAAGGGGCAACTGGTTAGAGTACTAGACTACGAAGCTATGGGTCAGGAGTTTTAATCTACTCGAACTCACCAGTTTTTTCTTGTTAATATCAATTAGTCAAAAGAATAGAAACCAAACACACCTCAGAGAATACTCAATTTTGAAATAGATTTGAGACAGTAAAAGGTGTCAAACTATGGGATGTGAAAAAAAAGAGGTTATTCTTGGAACACTCAAATTAAATTGTCTAGATGGAGAATTTTTACAAAGAGACTTCATAATAAATTTGATCGAAAAATAAATAACAAAAAAAAATAATATTTAACTATTTGAAAATTAATAAATTTCACAACAAAAGAGTATTCTTAATATTTTTATTATAATGCTAAAACTAGAATAACTAATTATTAGTTTTAATATACCAGTCATCCCATCTTGACAAACCTTGAAAGACTCTCTGATAACCATTCTTATTTAATAATTTAAATATTTTCTCTCTTTTTTTTGAAAAATTATGTTCACAAGTTATGATTGATATCCGATATCTTGAAAAATCAAATGCTTCCAAGATCTCATATTCACTTCCTTCAGTATCAATAGATAAATAATCTATGTTTTTTGGTGCATTGTAACTATTTAACAAATCAATTAAAGAAACAGTTTCGACTTTTTCTGATTGATCCACACTAAATTTTTTTTGATTTTTTAAAATCGAAATTTGAGAAAACTCAGGATTACTTGGAATAATTAAATCAAGAGTTTCACCTGAAGTTTTCCATACACATCTAAAATCTAAAATTGAATTTCTATTTTTTTTTAGTTCTTCTTTCCAAATGGACGCAGGTTCACACAAAATACCCTTCCATCCAAAATCTTTTTCAAGTAAATAACTATTACTTAAGTCAATACCATTTGTAGAACCAAATTCAACAAAAAAACCATTACGTTTCCAATTTAGCGTGTAAAGTACAAAAATATCTTGGCATATCTGACTTTTAATATTCTTAGGATCCGCTCCATTTTTTATTGCTAAATCTTCTAATAATAAATAAATGTCTTTTTCAAGCATTCTCAATTGTTGAAGGTTCTGTTCTCTTAAAAAAGACAACCCAAAAAAAGAAATATAACGATAAAAATTTTGGTTCATTATTAATTCTATATTTTATTATTATTTTTAATAAATTAACTCTCACTTTTACTTTTATTTTCAAGTATAATAAAAGTTCATTATAAAAAAACCTATATCAGTTATTTTCTTATCATTTATCATAATCTATAAATGTAATTTGGTATACTATTATAAGTCTTTACCTTTAACACTTATTTTGATTAATTTTATAAATGATGAAGATTATATTTAGTAGAAAAGGTTTCGATAGCACTGCAGGTGGAATTCCAAGTATAAAAAGTGGAAGTAACCTTCAAAGTCTTCCAATACCATATAAAAAAAATACATTAACTACCTACAATCATCTCAGTTTAGGAAAAGATGTAATGCAGTTGTCTAAAAATAAAATTAGACCTACAGACACTTGTCACTATGATCCAAATTTAGTTACTGGTCATTTTGGACAAGTTGGCGCCGCACAAACTCACTTAGAAAATAATAAGGTTGGAAAGGGTGATTTATTTCTCTTTTGGGGATGGTTTAGAGAAACTATAAGAATCGAAAGAAAAATTTTATTTGTTAAAACAGACCCTGGTCACTATAGAATGTTTGGTTGGTTTCAGATTGGAAAAATTATAAAACTTGGAGATGACCCAAGTTGGTATTCAAGAGAGAAACCAAACCCAAGTTCGCACCCACACACCATTGGTAAATGGAAAAAAAATAATACTCTTTACATTGCAAAAAAAAATCTGGAAGGTTTTGAGTTAAAAAATTTTCCAGGGTTTGGAAAATTTAAAGCGACTAAGATTACAAATCTAAGCTTTAACCCTCTAGTCAAAAAATCTAAATGGATTTGTCCTAAGTGGTTAAATCCTAAACATGGTGGTTGTGGCATGTCATATCACAAAAATCTCAGCAGATGGAACGAAAATACAGTTGACATTGTTGGACGCGGCCAAGAGTTTGTTGCCAAACCTAAAAATGATAAAGAATGTAAAAAATGGTTAATGTCTATTTTTCAATCAGTTGATTCAAAGAAAATATAAACGTTTAAACTAATAATAATTTTATAAATAAAGTACAATGCTTTTAAGTTTTAAATTAAACTGACAAATTAAATTATTTATTGAAGAGATTATTAATATTATCTTTGGAGTTGGGGATCAGTAATGAGTAAATTAGGAATTATTTTATTAATTTTATTTGTAATTTTTGTATTTTTTCCAACTATGTCTTATTGGATTAATCAGTGGAGTTTTTAAAAGATGTTTAAGTTGAATAGTTTTTGTAAAGAATGTTTTGATCCACATAAAATAATTTGGAGCTGTAAAAAACACTTTTCCGAAAAAAATTGGATCTACCTTTGTGGGAATTGCATAAGATATTTTAAAAATATAAATGGCAAAAATTTTAGATCTCAATTCCAAAACATAAAATCTCTTATTAAGTGTCGACTTTTGTTAAAAAAATTAGAACTTCCATTTTATGAATTAAAATAACAAATAATATGGAACATATAATTTTTAAAATATTTATATTTTGTATGTTTATAATTTTGGGTGTATTAATTTTCGGTTTGTTAAAATGGATTTTTGAAAAAACGAAATTATGCTACAAACATATTGATCTGAAAATTAAAATATTAATTATATTACCAATAAGTGCTCTAATAATAATCCCTTGGTTGCTTATTCAAACCTTGATTTTAAATGGTTATACAGAATTAATAATAGCAATTATGATAGGTTCTGGAGGATCTCACTATATTTTTGAAAATGAAGAAAAAAATTAAATTTAAAGCAAACAATTAAATATTATCAAGTAATGAAAAATTTTTATTGTTCAAGATGTAATATTCCTTCTAAAAAGTTGTATAATTGTAAATACGAAAAAAATGATAGTGATTATTTTTTTCTATGTGCCAAATGTGCATTTGAGTGTAGCAAGATTTTTAGAAAAACTTTTAAATCAAAATCTGGAAAATTTGTTTCAATCGGTTTGTTAAAATCGAGAAAAGAAAGAAGTATTTTTTAATCCTATTCAAAAAAATATTAAATAATCTTTACCTCTAATTTTAAATTTGTTTAAATTACCTGCATGACAAAACCAATTAACATATATTCTAAATTTAATAAATTTGATGATTACTGGTCTCCAAAAGTAATATCTGAGATGAATAATTATCAATTTAAATTAGTTAAAATAAAAGGTGAATTTATTAAACATAATCATTCAGATACAGATGAAGTTTTTATAGTAATTAAAGGTAGTATGAAAATAGAATTTGATTCAGAAATCATAGAAATAAATGAAGGTGAAATGATAGTAGTACCTAAAGGGGTAGATCATAAGCCAACCTCAGAAGAAGAATGTCAAATCATGTTAGTAGAACCTAAAGGAATATTAAATACCGGCAATGTAAAAGGAGATTTAACAGCTCCTAATGATGAGTGGATTTAAAAAGTGATTTCAGTTTATATAAAATTCATTTGGATGATTATTTTTACATTTCTAATCTTTTTTATAGTTCGTTCTATTCATAGTGAAACCATGGATGATTTAATTTGGGAAAAAGGAATTTATTATAAAAAAAATACCAATATTCCTTTCAGTGGAGAGATAAATGGAAACATTAAAGGCCAGATCCAAGATGGAATGAAAGAAGGTACATGGGTAAGATATTACACTAATGGACAATTATTTTCTGTATCAAATTATAAAACTGGTAGAAAAAATGGTGCCTGGATTACTTACAACAATAGAGGTCATTTAATAGAAAAGGGTCAATACAAAAATGATCTTGAAGATGGTCACTGGATACGTCTATTTGAAAATGGTGAAATAAGCTACAAAGGTAAGTTTGAGAATGGGAAAAAATCAGGATCTTGGGTTGCTTTCTATTATAATGGACAATTGAAATATCAAGGGAATTATAAAAACGGTACCAAGGATGGTTATTGGGAGTATTTTTCTCCATCTGGTTATTTATATGAAGATTATTCTGGTTATTTCAAAAACAATAAAAAAGTTAGCAGTAAAATTTGAAAAAAAATTACTAACTTAATTTTAGCTTACAATTCCTCTTAACATTGAAATAAACGGAATTATTTTAGAAACAAAATTTTGAAATAGAGCTATAGGATTAATTCCAAATCTTGGCAAAATAAAAAATATCATTACTACAATCAAAAATGTTAATATTATTGGAAGGATGAACTTAGTACTTCTATGCTCTCTTTTGGACATAAATGAATTAAATAAAAAGTAAGCAATCGAAAAAATGATAACTAAAAAGATTATAAGTTTTAACATTTATTAGGTTTTTGCTTTTTACTGTAGGTTTGGTTTTTTTGAAAAATGGTTAGTAAATATTTTTCTTATGTTATCCTTAATTTTAGAGTAATTCCAAATACACACAAATGAAACTAAAGCTAAAATAAAAGTAGATAATAAACTTGTCGTTGAACCAATACACATAACATAAACCCTAATTCAAGAATAAATGTTTTTCAAGTTGTATTTAAAAAATTAAACATTTTTAATTTACTATTTTTTATAATTAATAAATATCTGTAAGTGATGAATTATTATTTTTTGGATTATTTACATTCACAGAAACACGATAAAAATTTATATTATTGTTTGCATTACTATTAAATATATCTTTTCCTAAAAGAAATGACGTAATTTCAGACTCTTCTAACAAGACAGGTTGTCTGTGATGTATATGATTTATTTGATCTACGGAATTTCTTGTCAATATTAAACAACCAATCTCATTATATAGACCAGCAAAATAATTAGTTTGGGAAAAGTGATAATAAGGTATTTTTTTATTATCTTTTCTTTGCCACTCATACCAACCATTGTTAAAAATTATACATCTCTTTGCATTTTTAAATGATGGCTTTTCATTCATAGTTTCAGAACGACAATTAATTAGGTTCATATCTTGTTTCCATAATGGAGAATATGACCATTTCATTAACAGCGATTTTTCTTTGGTTTTTACTGGAACTAATTGTGACGGACATACATTATACGATACTTCATATTCTAAATTGAATGCATTTTTTGACGAAATAACAAATCTTCCACACATCTGAATAGAATAACTTATTTTATTCAAAACTAGTAAACAAAAAAAAATTAATTAATAATTATATTAAATATTTTAAAATTAATGTTTATGTTGTTCTAGGTTTAACCTTTGCTTGCTGATATTATTTTAATTTTACATTTTCTTGTTGTAATTTTTATTACTGTTGGTTTTTTATTAATACCTATTGGGTATTATTATGATTGGAGTTGGATAAAAAACTTTAAATTAAGATTATTTCATTTTGGTCTAATGTTTTTAGTGACATTCGAAACTCTTGTTGGCATAACTTGTCCATTAACCTCTATTGAAAATTATCTTCGAGGAATAAATAATAGTAAATCTTTTATTTCTTTTTGGATTGAAAAGTTTATTTACTGGGACTTTTCAACTAGTTTTTTTATGTTTTTATATTTTGTATTTTTAGGATGGACATTATTGATGTGGAAGATTTATCCTCCAAAGTTTAAGGATAGTTATTTAAAATAATTTATAATTAATATTGGATTAAAAACTTTAAAAAATAAGAGATTAATATGGATTTTAAATATGCTCAAAGTTGGTTACTTGGAATTGTTTGCTTTGTTTATGGAATTTATAGAGTTATAGGTGGATCGGATGAAACTTTTAATTGGGTAGACGCTGCAGCTATTTTTGGATTTTGCTATTCAATTTATGTTACCCAACTAAAAAAATCTGAAGATGATTAAATAAATATAGTATAACGTATTTTTATGCATAATATGCATATATATGTACAAAATTAATTTATTAAATTATTTTTTTTTCAATAAATTTTTAATGCTATTTAAAACTTGTTGATTATCGTCTTTATACTTAAATTTTATTAATGCAATTTTATCATCAATGTTATTAGTTTTTTCCAGATAAGAGTTAAAGAAATCACTTTTCTTGGATTTTATTTTTACTTCAGCTTTAAATTTATTAAGCTTATCATTTTCTTTATTCATAAATTACCTTACCGTATGTCAGTTCTTAAAATAAATTAAAACTTGAAAATTTTATTACTCTTTACGTTAAGCTATTAATCAGTTTAAGATTTGCATATGATAAAAGATAAATTTTGCTTTGTATATGTAACAGTTGAAAATTTTGAGCAAGCAGAGCTAATTGCCGAACTTGCGATTAAAGACAAATTAGTTGCGTGCGCAAATATTTTTCCAGAGTCTCATTCTATGTTTGAATGGAAAGGAGAAGTTAAATTGGAAAAAGAAACAGTTTTACTTTTAAAAACATTAGATAATAAATATAATTTACTTGAAAAGTTAATAATCAAAAATCACGTATACGAAACACCATGTATACTAAAGATAGATGTTTCTAAGGGGCATAAAGATTTTTTAAAATGGGTTGAAACATCTGTAAATCTATCTGATTAAGATGTATAAATTATATATGAAAAAAATATCTACTTCTTTAATGATTTCGTTTATGTCTATTTCAATGAGTTATGCTTCTGAAAAAATAATCTTGGAAGATTATATCAATTCTTTTGCATGGGAAAAAAGGATAGTCCTTTTTATTTCAAAATCAAAATACGTTTATTTCATAAATGAAACCGATAATTTTTTTAAAAAAAACAGGTGTGAGAATGATAGTAGAAATTTAAAGTATATTCGAATAGTAGGTGATGAAGTAAAAAAATATAATATTTCAGAAAAATTTAAAAACAAATATGGAATGTGGTTGATTGGTTATGACGGTCAAATAAAATCATACTCATCTGATATTTCATTATTAAAAAAAATTTATAATATTGTAGACAAAATGACCTTAAGGAAAAAAGAAATATTAGAACAAAAAATTAAATGTGACTAATAAATTTTGGTTGATAGTTGAATAAAATAAAAAAATTACCAAATATCTAATTTATAAGGAAATTAAAACATCTGCCATACTCTACAAAATGATATTTTATATAACATTATTGCTAATACTATCAATCGCTCCAATGATATGGCTAAATTACGTATTTACTAAAAATGACAAAGTTCTAGTAAATATGCCTTTTACTGGATTAGAGTTTGGCAAAATTATTCTTAATGAGCTTGGCTTAAATGATGTTAAAATTGAAAAATCTTTAAGTATAGATCATTATGATCTTAATGAAAAAAAAGTAAAAGTTTCAGAAAATCGTCTTTCTCGAAAAAGTCTTACTGCAATATCAATTGTCTGCCACGAAATTGGCCATGCAATGCAACATCATGAAAAATATAAACCACTTGAACAGAGGACAAGCCTTGTTAAGAATACAGCATGGATCTCACAGTTAGGTAGCGGTTTATTACTAATGGGTATACCTACAATCTTTGCAACTGGTTCTTATTCATTAATTAAAGTTTGTCTAATATTAGTATTTTTATCACTTATAATAGGTGTAATAATTCATTTAATAACTTTAGAAGTTGAATTAGATGCTAGTTTTAATAGAGCTTTGCCTATAATTAAAAGTAAAGTTCCAGAAGAGTATCACGATGCTTGTCAATCTATTCTGAAAGCTGCTGCTTTTACCTATGTTATTGGAGTTATAAGAAACTTTGTGTCTCTAAGATTTATTTGGTTATTACTTTCAAGAATTAGATAATTATGACTAATAAAAAACAAAAATATATTATTACGCTTTTAGTAGATAATAGAGAATGGAATAGCCAACCTATAGAGGGAGAATTGGGCAATCTTCAGAGTATAATTGATGAAGCATTCGAACAACACAGAATTTCTAGATTTTTTACGATTAGACCAAAGCACGTAGAATTTAAAAGAGCAACGTTACTAAAATAAATATATTAGATTTAATCTATAAAATTAATTTCTTTAATATAAATATCTGCTGAATGATTTCTCCCAAATGCAACAACTCCTACAGATGTAATATTTTCAGGATTAATTTGTTTAGATAAGAAAACACTAGACCTTTTAAATTCATTAATTGGTAATTTAAATATTTTGAAATCATTAACAACTTTAAAACTAATTTGATAATATTGCCACGGTAGTAAAGTTCTAGATGTTCTCAGGTGAATAAAATAATTTTGATTATTACCTTTTGCAGTCATCTCAATAAATTTTGCGCCCTTTAAACTTGCTTTTTTAAGTTTTCTTCTAATCTGAATGAAACCTCCCTTATTTTCCGTGGAAACATTTCCAGTCAAACGTGCATACAAATTATTGTTCTCATTAAAAAATTCAACTTTACCCGAAGACATACCACCCATAACTTGATCTGAAATAAATTGCCACTTTTTTGGATTATCAAAATTTTCTTTAAATATAGTATTACCTAATGCTTCTTGGATTAAAATTAAGAAAAAAAAATAAATTTAAAATATTCATACTAAATAAGAAAATTACGTTTTATAATGATAATTGACTTAATTTTATTTGTAATAAAAGTTTATCAATTTTTTGATTTAATAAAACTTAAATATATTGGAAAAAAATGAAAAAACAAATTATTGGCTGTATTATTGTTGTATCTGCATTGATATGGGGCATATTAAGATGGATAGATTTAGTTGAACCCAATTTTGTAATAAATTTTTTTGCTATTGGTGGCTTCTGCTTTGGAGTTTACCTTACTAAAGATCCAAATGAAGAAGATAATGAATTTAAATCTAATTAGCATTTAAATTTAAAGAAATTTTAAATTCGAGACCGAAATGACCAAAAGAGATTATCCAAAAGAAATTAGCCAAGATGAGTGGCTAAAAAGACAAAATTATTTTCTTGAAGAACAAAACAGGAGACTAAAAAATGAATTAGCTGAAACTAAGGAATATATAAATGTTCTTATTAACAAATTGAAGTTATATCAATCAAAACAGTAACCTGGAGACAAAAATGACGCTAACGAGTATTCTTTTATTATCTTTTTTATTAGTCCTAATCCAAATTACCATTCCTGTACTAATAAGCCTATTTACAAATAATGTAAAATTATCTTATTTATTCTCTTCCAGAGATAATGCAGCAAATACTTCAAAATATATAGATAGAGCTAATAGGTCATTAAAAAATTTATTTGAAACACTACCAATATTTATTGGATTAATGCTTTTATCAATTATTAATGATGTAGATAACTCTTTGCTAGCAATGATGTGGTTATTTGCAAGAATAATTTATGTTCCAGTATATATTGTTGGAATAAACTATGTAAGGACAGGCATTTGGGCCATTTCTCTTATATGTTTAATAATAATGAGTTTTAACTTTTTATAAGAATTTAAGAATTTGCTTCAACTATAACCTAACCGCTATAAACATCTTCTTTGGGGAATAAAGAATTTGGTATGGAATTGTGTTTTGATGAATAAGATCTAATTTCCTTCAAATGTTTTTCATCGTCATATTTCCAGATACTCGTCACTTGTTTTTTAAGTTAGTTATTTTGTATCATCGAAAAATTTACTTTAAGTTTTTCTTTAAGCGCATCTTCATAAATCTTTTGAAAATAGCAAAAAATATTTCAGCATGTTGTTTGTTTTGGAATGTTCTAACTGTTATTCTCATTATAGACATAAAAATTTTCTATAAACTGATTACAAGAAAATCAAATATTTTATATTATACTACTGAAGTTTGAAATTTTTTATGTAATTAAAGTATTGGGGTATAAATGGCCAAAGCAATAATCTTAAGAGAACACGGTAATTCTAATGTTTTAAAATTAGAAGACATTGAAATCAAAAAACCTAAAGAAAATGAACTCCTTATAAGACAAACAGCAATAGGCGTTCATTTCCATGATATTTATGTTAGATCAGGGCTTTACAAAACACTTGAGCTACCTGGAATACCAGGCCTTGAAGCAGTTGGTATTATAGAAGAAACAGGAGCAAGTATAGAAGACTTTAAAAAAGGAGATAAAATAGCATACATTACAAAAAATTATGGAGCGTATTCAAGCCACAGAATCTTAGATAAAGATCTAGCTGTTAAAATTCCTAATTTTATTTCAGATGAAATGATTGCAACAAATTTCTCAAGAGCAATTACAGTACAAATGTTAATTGAAGAGGTTACCAAATTAAATGCTTCTGATACAATTTTAATTACAGCAGCCACAGGCGGTGTTGGAAGAATTTTTTCTCAATGGGCTAAAGCAAAAGGAGCTTTTGTTATTGGTACTGTTGGAAGTAAAGAGAAAATTATTACAGCAAAATCTTATGGGTGTGATCATACACTTACTTATCATCAAGAAGATTTTGTAGAAACAGTATTGGAACTAACAAATGGTAAAGGTGTAGATAAAATTTTTGATTCAGTTGGCAAAGATACATTTGAAAATTCGTTAAAGAGTATTAAAGTCTGTGGACATTTAATAAATTTTGGACAATCATCAGGACCTCTTGACCCAATTTCAATGTCAATTTTAGCTGGGAAATCTCTTACAATTTCAAGACCAATTTTGTTTGATTATATTTCTAACTTAGCTTTATACAAAAATATGGCTGATTCAGTTTTCCAAGCATTGAAAAATAATAAATTAACATTGCCAGAATTTCAGCCTTTCAAACTTAAAGATGCTAACTTAGCTCATAATATGTTAGAATCTAGAAGAGGTGGTGGAAGTATATATTTGGAGCCTTAATAAAGTCTTTGTAAATATAGAAAATTAAAAATTATGAAATTAGATACTTGGAAAAACCCTGAAGCAATTGTTAGCTGTGAGTGGTTAAGTCAAAATATTAATAACAATAATATAAGAATATATGACTGTACAACTTATCTGCATTATAGAGATAATGATCCCACTTTACCCTACATTGTAGAAAGTGGAAGAGAAAAATATGAACTTTGTAACATTCAAAACTCTAGTTTCTTAGATCTTGATTTAGATTTATCAGATAAAGACAGTCCGTTTAGATTTACTTTGCCAAATCTTAAAATTCTTGCTGATAGTTTCAAGAAACAAGGAATTGGAAGCCATTATCATGTAATTCTCTACTCAAGGAATGGAGTACAATGGTCTGCACGTATTTGGTGGATGTTAAGAGCAGTTGGATTTGATCGAGCAAGCATATTGGATGGTGGATTTAATCAGTGGGAAAAAATGAACTTACCTACTTCAAAAGGTAATTTAACTTTCTCAAAATCTGATTTTGTTTTTTCACCAAGAGATAATATTTTTGTAAATAAAGATGCAGTCCTTGAAGCCATAGGTAATCCAAAGTTTATAATATTAAATTCATTAACTGCCGATATCCATAATGGTGAAAATCCAAGATATGGAAGACCTGGTAGGATCCCTACAAGTATCAATATACCATTTCATGAATTACTTGATGTTGAAACAGGGAAATTTAAAAAATTTGATGAATTATCAAAAATTTTTCAAGCTAATGACGTATCTAGGGATTGTTGCATTTTAAATTATTGTGGAGGTGGTATCGCCGCATCTTTAGAAGCATTTGTACTATATCAATTAGGTTTTGAAAATATCACAATTTATGATAATTCCCTTCATGAATGGGCAGCTATAAGTCAAACCTTACCAATGGAGAATGATTAAATTTTAAAATGTTCTTTTATTGAAGGTCCAATTTTACATAGATTAAAATATGGTAAAGGTAGAGGTCAAAACCTCGCTAAAGCTGTAGGTATGAAATCTAACAAAAATAGAAATATAATAGATGCAACAGCAGGACTTGGATATGACTCATTTATTCTAGCCTCTCTTGGAGCCAAAGTCACATTAATTGAACGATCAGAAAAAATGTTCGAAATACTGCAAAAGGGTTTTAATGAAGGAGTATCATTTGGTGGAGAAATTAAGAAAATAATAAATAGAATGGAGTTATTATTTGGAGACTCTAAAGATGTTTTACCAAAGCTGTCACCTGAAGTTATTATGATCGATACCATGTATAAAGACAGAAAGAAAACTGCTCTTGTAAAAAATAATATGAGACTAGTTAGAGAAATTGTAGGCCCTGATTCTGATTACATTGAACTTCTAGAAGTAGCTTTAAATTGTGCAAAAAACAGAGTAGTTCTCAAACAACCTAGATATGCTGATCCAATTGAAAAGATTAGAAAATGCTCTCACCAGATTATAGGAAAAACTATACGTTATGATATATTTATGACAAATTAGCTTTTTTATAGAAGAATTATCTTGTAGTATTATTTAAATAATTTTTAAAAATGTTAAAGATTCTATTTTATTTGACGTAATAAATGAGTACTCAATTTCAGAATTGTTAATTATGAGATTATTCTTTTTAACATTATTATTCATTTTTTTATCTGGTTGTTTTCAAGAAACATCATTCATAAGTAAATATGGTCAAAGTATTGTATTAAATCCAAACCAAGCAGAAAAGAATGTAAAAAAAATCAAAACTATTTCTGATCAAAAATTAACAAATCTTAATAAGCCCAGTGGATCTTTACTAAAAAATGAAATAAGCTATTCTAATAAATTTCAAAATATTGAATTTTCTTCTAGCAAATTTCTAAAAGGTGATCGTAATTGTATTAGTATAATTAGAGTCAAAGTTCTTGGTAGTTTGAGCTATGATGAATTAATGTATGAACTTAAAAAAAGGGCATTTACTATGGGTGGTAATGCTATTGGAATTCTCGATTTAAATGAAAAAAAGGAAATAACCTACGCTAATCAAGAAATTGAGGTAGAGAACAGTTTAGATGTACGTTACGCATTCATGAAACAGACTAATCTCCTATCAAGTGTAACTGCTGACATTTTTAAATGTAAATTGGATACATAATCAAAAGTTTTTTTCTCTCACAAAAAATACTATTATTATGAGATGAAATTATTCATTTTAATATTATGTTTTTTAATTCCGTTTGCGTTAGCGTATTTGATAAAGGAGTCTCAATTAAGTATCTTTGCGACTATTATAATAATTATTTTGTTCACAATTCTAATAAGTAATTATCTCATTAAAAATAATAAAAATACACAATTTTCATTAAAGAGTTTCTTTTTCAAAACAAAGAACAAAAATTAAAATTAAGATAAAGTATTAACCAAATTCATAGCTATCGCTGTACAACTTACAGAAGAACTAATCATTATTGCCCTGTCTCCCCATTGCATTCCTACATAAATCCAACCAATGCAACTAACTATATAGGCTATCTGTCCATGAAGAATAAAAGATGCACTTATTAAAAAAATGCCTGCAACTTCTAAAAGCATAGAAATCCACTTTACGTACCAGTCCGTGGTACCTGTTGGAGTTGAAGGTTTAATTTCATCATACTCAGTTTGAAGTTCTTTCAACTCTTGCTTTAGTCTTTTTTCTCGTGTGATAATTCCATTGCTAATCTACCAGCTTTTGTCAAAGAACTCCCAATTAAAGAGGACTTAGAGTCATTTGTGTGGCTAGCAATAACGCTAATATTTTTATCTTCCATTACGTCCACATTAAAACAAAATAATAATTTTTTTTCTATTAAATTTTTTATGTAATTTGTCAAAATTTATTTTCTAAATTTCAAAATTTATTTAGAGTATTTTTAATTATTAATAGGAGTGTTTTTATGAAATGGGAAAGTGGGACGTTATTGCATATACATATTGCCCCTGAGGCTTCAGCTGACATGATAGAATTGGAAGAAGCAGAATTAGTTGAAGGCAAAGGTATTATCAATGATCGTTATTATAATAAAACAGGTACTTATTCGCCTAAACCTGACATTAGAGATATAACTCTAATAGAAAATGAAGTACTTGAGGCATTGGCAGTTAACCAACCACCACTTCAAGAAAAACCTATTATTTTGAAACCAATAGAACATAGAAGAAATTTAACTACATCAGGTGTTCCACTTAATTATCTTGTTGGAAAAAAGTTTAAGGTTGGGGATGTTATTTTATTTGGTGGAAGACTTAACTTTCCATGTAAATATCTTGCGGATCTTCTAAAAAAACCACTGGTTCTGCCATTGTATAATAGATCTGGTCTAAATTGCTCGATAGTTAAAGGAGGAGTAATTAGAAAAGGTGATCAAATCATTCAAATCGAAGAATAAATTATATAAATGTAAATATCCAACCACAAAATGATATAAAAATAACCGCTGCCCACTGAGGTATTTTGATAAAAAATAAAATTATAAAAGAAATTAAGATAAGAGCAAAATCATAATAGCTTTTTATACTAGTAATGATTATAGGGTCATACAAGGCAGCAATTAATAATCCTATGACACTAGCGTTAACCCCTTTAAAAGCACTAATAATTAAATCAACTTTTCTTAATTCATTCCATATAGATAAAGTACCTATAATTAAAAGAAATGAAGGCAGGAAAATAAAAAACAAACAAAAAATTCCTGTTAAAAAAGTATTGATTTCACTTTTTAAAAATATCCCTAAATAGAATGAAAATGTAAACAAAGGACCCGGTATAGCTTGTGACGCGCCATAACCTGCCAAGAATAAATTATTTTCTATCATACCACTAGCAACAAATTCTTCATTTAATAATGGTAATACAACGTGCCCTCCTCCAAAAACCAAGGAACCAACTTTAAAGAAACTATTCGCTAAATTTAAAAGATTAGAATTAAAAATTTCATTAGTAATTGGGAGCATTATTAAAAAAACAAAAAATAAAATTATTGGGAAAATCTTCCAAAAACTTATTTTAACAGAAAACTTTTGTTTTTTTCCTTTTCTTTTTTTTTCTCTGTATACAAACACCCCAATTAGACCACTTAGAATCAAACACATTAATTGATTTAATGATGATGGAAAAATTATTAAAAACAAAACTGTGAAAAATGTAATTAAATATCCAACGTTGTCTTTTAATAAATTTTTACTCATCCCTAATATTGCTTGAAATACAATTATGACAACAATTGCTTTCAAACCTTTTAAAATACCTTGAGGAATTGAATTGTCATAATTTAAAATTGCATAACCAAATATCATAAGAATTATTACTGAAGGCATTGTAAAACCCACCCAAGCTAAAATAGCTCCTTTTACACCTTTGAAGTAATATCCAATAGATATACCAACCTGACTAGAGGATGGACCTGGCAGAAAATTGCAAAGAGAAACAAAATCAGCATAAAGTCTTTCATCTAACCATTTTTTTTGTTTTACAAAGAAGTTCCGAAAATAACCAATATGGGCTATTGGTCCTCCAAAGGAAGTAAAGCCTAATAATAGAAAGGAGAGAAAAATATCTAAATTTTCAATTTTTATTTTATTATTTTTTTTCACTATTAAGTAGTCTCAATTTATTTTATTCTATGATTTTATACTACTAAATAACTAAGCTTAACAGAGGATTAAATATGAAAATTAAAAATGTAATATTTTATATAAGCTTCTTATTAATCTCCAGTATTGTTTCTATAACGCCTTTACATGCTAATGGAGGTGCTCAGGGAGTAGTTAAAGAAAGAATGGACAAATTTAAGATAAGCAAAAAAATGATGCAAACTATTCATAAATCCATTCAAAATGAAGACTTTGAAACAATAGAAAAATCCGCAACTACTCTATATAATTGGAGTAAAGAAATGATGAAATATTTCCCAGAAGGAAGTGACGGAGCTCCTTCTGAAGCCTCTGCAGATATTTGGTTAGATCCAAAAGGTTTTAAAAAAGCAGTTAACAATTTTGAGTTAGCATCTTTAAAATTAATTAATAATTCTAAAGAAAAAGACTTTGACAATACAGTGGATTCTTTCCGAACCCTTGCTGGAACATGTAAAGGATGTCACCAAAAGTTTAGAAATTAAATTATATTAAAAGGTATAGCATTATGCAAGGAATTGTATTTCTAGGAGATAAAAAATTAGAAATTCAGGATTTTGACGACCCTTCACCAGGGCCGGATGATGTGATTATTGAGATCAAAGCTTCAGGAATGTGTGGAAGTGATCTCAAATTTTACAGAGCAAATAATGGTCCATCATCTCTAGGTCTTGGAGGTGATGATAAACCAGTTATTGCTGGGCATGAACCATGTGGTACTATTGTAGAAATAGGGTCTAACGTACAAAAAAAAAAATTTCAATTAGACACACGTGTAATGCAACATCATTATGAAGGTTGTGGCACCTGTTCACACTGTTCCACAGGATGGCAACAACTTTGTATTGATGGAGTTAAAGTCGTTTTTGGTGTTACTGGACACGGTGCGCATTCTAAATATATGAAGTGTCCTGCTAGCACATTAGTTCCTTTGAGAGATGAAATATCATTTGTAGCTGGTGCAGCAATATCATGTGGAACTGGGACCGCATGGGGAGCTTTAGAAAGATTAAATTTAAAAGCAAGTCAAACTATAGCGATTTTTGGCATGGGACCCGTTGGATTGTCAGCTGTCATGTTAGCTAACAAGATGGGGTCTAGAGTTATTGCAATTGACATAAATAAACAAAGGTTAGAGAGATCTGTTGAATTTGGCGCAGACATATTAATAAATCCTAACGAAAGCAATAACTTATTAGAAGAAATAAAAGATTTAACAAAAGGTACCGGAGTCGATGCATCATTAGAAGCGTCATCTTCATCCGAGGCACGTTCATTGGCAGTAAAGATTGTGAAAACATGGGGCAAAGCATGCTTTGTAGGTGAAGGTGGAGATGTTACTTTAGATGTTAGTAATGATCTATTAAGGAGACAAGTTACACTTATAGGAAGTTGGACATTTTCAAAATATGGACAAGCCCAATGTGCTGATTTTATTGTAAATAAAAAACTAAATGTTGATAATTTATTTACACACACGTGGTCACTAAACCAAGCAGAAGAAGCCTATAAAATATTTGACAAGCAATCCGATGGGAAAGGCGTTATCATACCTTAAATCTTCAAATCAATTCTGTTTATAATGCGATTTCCAAGGCCCATAGTGTAAGCTTAGACTAATAAATAAGCCATAAATTATCAAACCAGACGACATAGTAATAAATAATAAATACGGACTAGCTACATTATTATACAAAAAGAATGAAGTTAAAATTACAACAAAAATCAATCTTAAAAAGGTTCCTACAACTGGCCAAAACAAAGTGTTGAATGCTTGACATACAAAATAAAGACCAAGACCAAGAGCAAAAAATGCATAAAAAGGAGCAACTACCTTCAAATAAACTTCAGCAGCATCTATAGCTTGTGGATTATGTGTAAAAAAATTGGACCAGAGTTCAGGATAAAATGAAAAAAACAATCCTGTAATCCCGACAATGAAAACAGAAAAAGCTGTACCCTTCCAAGTAATTTGTATAGCTCTTTTTAATTTATTTGCACCAACATTTGCCCCTACTATTGCTATAAGTGCACCACCTACTCCAAAAATAATAGGGATCAAAAGCAATTCTAACCTAATTGCAATACCAAATCCTGCTGTCCAATGTGATCCAAAAATTCCAATCACTGCTGTACAGAATAATGCTAATGAAATTGTCATTAAAGACTGACAACTTGCTAATGAACCTGATTTAATTAACTTTAAAAATCCATCTAATTGCAAAATTTTTGAAAATTTAAATGTATAAGAATGATTTCCAAAAAAATAAAAACCTAATATAAATACTAATCCAAAAAAATATCCAGACAATAATGATATGGCAGACCATTCTAAAGAATTAAATAAATAATTTTCACTAAAAAAAACTACATTATTTTTTAAAACAAAATTTCCATCAAGATAATTAAAATTTAAACTTGCAAGTAAAACATGAGAAGATAGAACAATCAGCCAACTAAAAGCTGGCATTATTGTATTACCTGACCCTCTAGTTATAGAAATAATAATATTAAATAACCAAATCAAAAAAATTCCACCCAATAAAATGTTACCATAACTTAAAGCTGCGTTGCTAACCTCTTTATCTATTTTCATAAAGATGAAAAATCTTTCTGAAATGGAAAAAAAAAGTAACATCATAAGTAGTGCTCCCAACAATGAAATTAATATTGCTGACCTAAAGATACATTCTGCTAAGTGTAAGTTTTTGCTTCCAAAAGCTCTTGCAGTAGCGCCACTTATAGCTCCACCAAACGCTCCATTGGATAGCATGCTTGTTAACATAAAAATTGGAAAGATATAAGCTACACCAGCTAATTCAGAAATGCCTATTTTACCTATATACCAAAGATCAAATATAACAGCACTCGCAGATAGAAAGGTTGCACATATATTTGGTATAGCTAATTTAAAAAAAATTTTATTAAATGGTAATTCAATTAGTTCATTAGAATTTTTTTTTTTATTCAAAACCAATCTTTCAAGATTAATTTATAAATTCTAATGTCTTTTCTTCATCCCTAACTGACTTAACAACAGTACCAGGTCGTTCTTTGGTAAATTTACCATTTTTGTACGTAACTTTACCCGATACAATTGTAGTTACATATCCATTGGTGTACTGCATTAATCTTTTTCCGCCTGCAGGCAAATCTTGTGTCATAAATGGATCAGAAGAACCTACATTTTCCCAGTCAATTATGTTGATATCAGCTTTTAAACCGACTTTTAAAAGGCCTCTGTCATTCAAACCAGCTGCATTTGCTGTGTCAGAAGTTAATCTTCTTACTGTTTCTTCCATAGAATATACTTTTTGCTTCACTGACCAATATGATATAAGCCAAGTAGGATAACCTGCATCTAAAATAAAACCAACATGAGCTCCCCCATCACCAAGTCCCATTATTGCATTTTTATCATCAAGCATTTTTTTACATACACCAAATGTATGATCGGCATAGTTTACCAATGGGGCATAAATAAAGTTATTACCTTCATTTTCTATAAGAATTTCATATGCTAGTTCTTCTGCCGTCACTCCCTTTTCTTTTGCCATTGCTTCGATAGACTCTTCTGGCTTAGGATTATAATTAGGTGGTGAACCAAATCTATACATTTGAGTATATCCAATCCTATTTATTAGTGGGAAAGTACTCCCCTTGATTGGATCTTCAGACAAAATTTTATTTTTTATTTCATCTTTCCTCATTTCAATTACGCGTCTATCTAATGGCAAATCTGAAATAGACTTATATGTATCTGTTCCAGAAAATGGATTTTGACTTCCATTTAATCCTAATAACAAACCAATAGGTCTTGGAGTAACAACTGGTCTAATAGGCAAACCTTCTTTTTGAGCCTGTCTTGCCATTGCCATAAGATCTTCCCAGAAGTGAGGCCTGTCATGTCTTTGAGTGCAACTAAAGACAACTGGTCTCCCTGAAGTTTTCACAATTCTCTTTAAAACTTCAAATTCTGTTTCTGGATCAGGTTCATTCCAATCTGAAACTATTTCCATAAATCCTGCACCTGCATCTGATAAACCCATTGCAATAGCAGTTAACTCATCTTCATGAGCTCTCAAAGTTGGAGTGTATTCTCCTTTCAAACTCTTATGACTGATTGTGCGTGATGTTGAAAAACCAAAAGCCCCTGACTCAACAGCTTCCTTTGCAAGTTTTCTCATTATTTGCATATCTTCTTCAGTTGCAACTTCGTGCTTAATTGCCCTTTCTCCCATCACATAAACTCTTAATGCTGCGTGAGGTAAAAGCGCACATATATCTATGTCTAATTTATTTTTTTCAAGAGCCTTAATGTATTCCTCAAAAGTCTCCCATTGCCAGTTTAAACCCTCATGCATAACAGGAGCAGGAATATCTTCGACACCCTCCATAAGTTCAACTAACTTAACTCTATCTTCTGGTTTGCAAGGAGCAAAACCTACTCCACAATTACCCATAACAACAGTAGTTACACCATGAATTGATGAAGGTTTTAGTTGGCTGTCCCAAATCGCCTGGCCGTCATAATGAGTGTGAATGTCAACAAATCCTGGGGTAACAACTAAGTTAGTTGCATCGATAATTTGATTGGCTTTACCCGAAAAATTCCCTATAGCTTCAATTATACCATTTTTAATAGCTATATCACCTTGTTTTGACTTGGCTCCTGTTCCATCAACTAGAGTACCGTTTTTAATAATTAAGTCAAAATCATTTATTTCTCTATTTAAGCCATCCATGAATAAATACCCCCTAATATAAATATTTTGTTATTTAAATTATTTGATGTCAATAAATCATTTTAATTTGCTTATTAGTAATTAATTAATAATTTTATTTTTCCTTAGCATCTGTATCTGTTTTTTTGATATACCAATCTCTTTAAGTACTGCATCTGTATCACCTCCCAAAGATGGTGCAGACTGTCTTATCTTTCCTGGAGTTTTGCTTAATCTTGGAAAAGCCTGATGCATTAAAACATTTCCATATTCTTTATTAAAATGGTCAATGAGGACTGCCCTGTCTTGTATATATGGATGCTCTATAATTTCCGATATATCTAGAACAGGTCCAACCGTAATTCCTTCTTTTAAGAAGATATTTAAGACTTTTTTTCTGTTATATTTTTTAATAAATTTTGAAATAGGTTTATCCAAATCATCTTGATTATTTAGTCTGTCACTATTAGTCAAAAACCTTGGATCCTTAATCAAATCACTTGAACCTATTGTTAAGGCCAGTTTTTCCCACATTGACTGCATTGATGCTGACAAAGAAACATATTTATTATCTTTTGTTTTATATATCCCTCTTGGTGCAGCCACATTACTTCTATTTCCTATTCTTTTAGGTACCTCACCTGAAATTTTATAACTTGCGGCCCACGGACCTAAAATTGAAAAAAAAGGCTCAAAAAGAGACAGGTCTATTACTTGACCACCAGTATTATTTTTTTTAGAAGCTAAAATAGCCATCAAAATGGCACCAAATCCTGTTAATCCAGCAACCATATCAGCAAGAGCTAGGGGAGGTAAAAGAGGAGCTTGTTTTTCTTCACCAGTCATTGCTGCAAATCCGCTCATACCTTCTACAAGAGATCCGAAACCTGGAGCATTTTTAAATATCCCAGTTTGTCCCCAACCTGAAATTCTTAAAATAATTAAATTTTTGTTTAACTCATTTAATAGTTCTGGACCAATTCCCCATTTTTCTAAGGTACCAGGCACAAAGTTTTCGATAAAAACATCTGCTGTTTTTACCAACTCCTTTAAAAGCTCTAAACCCTCGTCTTTTTTAAGATCTATCGAAATACTTCTTTTGTTCCTAGAATAAACAGCCCACCAGTGGGATATACCATTTATTTTCCAATTTCTTAGGTCGTCTCCTTTTCCTAGTTTTTCTATCTTGACTACATCTGCTCCAAAATCAGCAAACATATGACTTACCATATTACCAGCGGCCAAACGAGACAGATCCAAAATTTTAATATTTTCAAGTGGTAACAAAATTTAAAATTCCTAGTTTCTATGTTTCATCATTTTCAATTTTTAATCTTCTAAGTTGTTTTAATAAGAAATTTCTTTTTTTGGCTCTTTTTTCTAAATCATCTTCATTAAGAACCTTTCTTCGTTCTACCTCAAGTTTTTTACCAGCATTTTCTGACCAATCTGGTATTTTAGTTTGTGATTTAGCCATTTCAATAAATATAGAGCCATATCTAGCCATATAATCTTTGATTCCACCTGGTGCATTTAAATCAATTGTCTCAAAAGGTCCCATAAATGCCCATCTCAGACCTAATCCGTCTTTTATAGTTGCATCAATATCTTGTGAACTCGCATATCCTTCTGAGTATAATCGCATAGCCTCATTTAAAAGTGCACCTTGTAATCTATTTAGTATAAAGCCATCAATTTCTTTATTAACGGTTACAATAGATGAACCTGAGAGTTTAAAAATTTCTTTTGCTTTTTCGATAGCTTTTGTTGATGTGTTTTCACCTGGGCAGATTTCCACACATGGTATTAGGTGCGGTGGATTAGCAGGGTGTGCTATCAGGCATCTATGTTGTCCTCTTAGGTTTTGTGTTATTTTTGAAATTGGTATCGCTGAAGATGAAGATCCTATCACAACATTTTGAGGTGATAAGTTATCTAACTTTGCAAATAGTTCTTGTTTAACAGATAAAATTTCAGGTGCACTTTCTTGGATGTACTCGACTTTAGCGCATAATTCTTCAAGTCTTACATTTTTAGAAATTTTATTTAAACATTTATCAACATCAACTTTGTCATCTATAGCTTTTAATTCTTCAAGAAACAAAGTAACTCTTTCTTCATAACCATTAAAAACTTCAGGATATGGGTCATAAACAAAAACATTAAAACCACTTTTAGAAAATATTGCCGCCCAACTCGAACCAATTAATCCACCACCAATTATACCAATATTTTTCATGAAAATTCCTTTAGAGTTAATTTCTATTAATTATTACGTTATTTATAATTTAACTAATAGAATAACTTAAATTATTTATTTATATTTTGAAAATCGTGATAATTTATCACTAAATTTAATTTTTGGGATTAATTTATGGGACAATTGGTCAGTGGCGTTTGGACAAAAAGCTCAGTTTCAAACAATCAAAAAGATGGAAGTTTTAAAAGAGTAGATAGTGTTTTCAGAAATAAAATAAGTATTAATGGCCAAATTTATAAACCTGAAACAAATAGATATCACTTATATGTAAGTTATGCATGTCCATGGGCTCATAGAACGTTAATATTTAGGTTTTTAAAAAAACTTGAGAACCATATCTCTGTGGATTATCTGCATCCAGATATGCTTGAAAATGGTTGGTCCTTTTCGAAAAACTTTCCAAAAACAACAGGCGATAGCTTGTATGGTAAAAAGTATGTACATGAAATCTATCAAATTTCAGATAAAAACGTGTCTTCGAAAGCAACAGTTCCTATTTTATGGGATAAAAAAACTAATACAATTGTAAATAATGAGTCTGCTGAAATAATCCGGATAATGAATAGTGCATTCAATTATATTACAAAAAATTATGATGATTACTATCCATCAAATTTAAGAATTGAAATTGATAAAATTAATAAAGTAATTTACGAGAACATTAATAATGGTGTTTACAAATCTGGTTTTTCAAGAACTCAAGAAGCGTATGAAGATGCAGTAACAAAATTATTTTCATCATTAGAAATGATTGATGAAATCCTAGAGGATAAAGAATATTTAGTTGGAAATGTGCTAACTGAAGCAGATATCAGATTAATTCCTACATTATTAAGATTTGATAGCGTTTATTATGTTCATTTCAAATGTAATCTGAAAAAAATAAATGAGTTTAAGAATATTAGTTCTTATGTAAAAAGAATGTTTAACAATCCAGCTATAAATACAACAACAAATTTTGATCATATCAAAAGACATTATTATTATTCTCACGAACATATAAATCCATATAGAATTATACCTTTAGGTCCAAACTCACCAATTTAAATTGTTTTACTTTCTTTTTGAATAAATTGAACATGCTGATCCAAACTCAGCAAACAAACATCTGTTTAATTCGTTTTTTTCAGGTTCATATTCGGCATGCCACTGAACGCCTATTGCAAATGAAGAATGATCAGGAATACTAACTGCTTCAATAATTCCATCATCTGAAAAAGCTTCTATTCTTAAATTATTAGCAATAATATCGATAGCCTGACCATGAAGTGAATTAACTAAACAAGAGTCCTTTTTAAGTAATTTTGAAAAATAGCTGTTTTTTACAAAATCAATTCTATGTTTCAATTTAAAAATTTGCTCAACCGTTACATCATCTCCTCTGGGCATACGATGATCATTTTTGTCATCCAGCAAATGTACCCGATAATGCAATGTTCCACCAAAGGCTACATTCATTTCTTGGATGCCTCTACAAATTCCAAAAATTGGAATACCTAAGCTAACACATTTAGGTATCATTTCTAAAACAATCTCGTCTCTTCCAACATCAATTGGCTCATCTGGCGGGAATGGATTACCTCCAAAATGATGCGGCTCAACGTTTGCTCTTCCTCCAGTTAAAACTATACCATCGATTTTTTTTAGGAGTAGATCTAGGTCTTTACCTTTTATATATGAGGGAATTAAAATTGGTATTGCGTTACTAAATTTAGATACTGCATTTACATACCTCAGACCTGTTGAATGAGAGACTTGCCTACCACCAAAATTAATAATTTCATTAGTTGATATACCAATTATTGGTTTATTTGAAGACATGATTTATTTGAAACTTTCTGTTATTTTAAATTTTTAATTAACAACCTAGTTGTTTTGCTAAGTCGTTTAAATCTCTTGAAACAATATCCCATTTTCTATCACCTTTATAATCATTTACTTCAGCAATATCAAACAACTTATCCTTGCCGTACTCAAAAGGTCTGTGAACATAAGCAGTTTTCATACCCTGAAGGCTAGCCGCTTTTAGATCATCATCGTGAGCTGCAACCATCAAACATTCTTCTGTTTTTAAATCAAGAGAACTACAAGCTTTCAAGTAAGCTTCTGGCTCAGGTTTATAATGACCAATTACTTCTGCTCCTAAAATGACATCCCAATTAAGATTTGAAAATTTTGCCATATTAACTATTAAGGCTATATTTCCATTAGATTGGGTGGCAAGGATATATTTATTCTTTAGGGCATTAAGACCTTCGCTGCTGTCTGGCCAACCAGGAAGTCTATGCCAAGCTTTTACGAGTATTTTAAAATCTTCATCTGATAGATTATGCAAATTAAATTTTGAAGCAATTTTTTTCAAATTTTCCGTGTGTAAAATATCAAGTATAGTAAATGATCTTCTTCCCTTTCTTATCTCCTCCATAGCTGGTTGATATTCTGCTCTCCATGCGTCGGCAAAATCAAAAGGATCTAATGAAATATCGTTTTTCTTTGCAACACTCTCTACTTCTCTGGCTATACCAGTCCTCCAATCAACAACAGTCCCAAATACATCAAACAAAAGTGCTTTAACTTTTAACATTTTGCCTCCAATCAATTAATATGTTAAATATATCTAATAAGTATTCTTAAAACTGAAATTTAATCTACTTAAAAAATAAATAAGAAATCTTTGAGTTTTAATCACAGATCTTTTCAGCCAAATGAATAAAGATAAATCAAAAGAAATAAAAACATTATCTCCTGCATTGCTAGCTGTACTCTTTATGGTTTTATCAGGCATTTTTGCAACAACTATGCATTGTTTAATAAGGTTTGCAACTGAGGATAATCATCCATTTGAAGTTGCTTTTTTTAGAACAATATTTGTTCTACTCATTTTTCTTCCTGTAGTTATAAAAAATGGTATGGTATCGCTTAAATCAAATAATGTTAAATTACAATCATTTAGAGCAGTTGTTGGCAGTATAGCTATGTTATGTATGTTCTATGGTCTTAGTATAACAGAATTGGCAAAAGCAACTGCGCTTATGTTTACTGTTCCTATTTTTGCAACAATATTAGCAATTATTTTTCTCAAAGAGATTGTTGGAATAAGAAGATGGCTTGCAATGTGTGTGGGATTTATAGGAGCATTAATTGTTTTAAGACCAGATGTTGAATTAGGTTTTGGGCCATTACTAATTTTATGTGCTTCATTAATGTGGTCTTCTTCTATGTTAATGGCAAAGAAACTTACACAAACAGATACAACTGTAAGTATAACATTTTGGCAAGCAGCAGGTCTCATACCTGCAACATCCATACTTGCCATACAAGTTTGGGTTTGGCCTACTTTTGAACAGCTAATAATGTTTTTATTTATTGCTATAGCTGGAACTTTAGTTCACTGGTTTTTAAATGAAGCTCTCAAGAGAGCTGACATTACTGCACTTCTTCCACTAGACTATTTAAGGTTAATTTGGTCAGTATCACTAGGTTTTATATTTTTTAACGAAATACCACATGTTGGTTTATGGCTTGGGTCTGCGCTAATACTTGGGGCTTCAACATATATAGGTATAAGACAAGCAAAAAAGAAAGAACAGTTGAGTACTAATACAAATATAAATTTATAACTTTAACGACCTCCAGAAACAGGTACAACTGAACCAGAAATATAGCTTGATTTGTCACCTAATAACCACATGACCGTTTTAGCAACTTCTTCTGCACTACCTATCCTTCCAAGTGGAACTGACGGCATTAATCTATCAACCCTAGACGCATCACCTGCTTTGGCATGAATTTCAGTATCAATCAAACCTGGTGCAACAGCGTTAACTCTTATTCCAAATTTTCCAAGTTCTTTTGCCATCCCATAAGTAAGAGAATGAATAGCACCTTTTGACATTGCATAGTGAACAAATTCTCCCCCACCACCAATATCTGCGGCAATTGAAGACATATTAACTATTGTTCCAGATTTCTGAGAAATCATAACTCTTGCTGACTCTTGAGCTACATAAAAGGCTCCTGATATATTTGTATCTACGACCATCTTCAAGTCGTCTGGACTAAGATCTTGTATTGGTGAAATTGGTCCTGTTATTCCTGCATTGTTAAAAATACCATCAATTGTTCCAGCTTTATCTAAGAAATCATTAAACATTCCTTTGACAGATTTATTATTAGCTACGTCACATTGTAAGATAATTCCGTCACCACCTGAATCTCTAACTAGTTTAAGACATTGTTCTGCCGCCTTTGAATTTTGATTATAGTTAATTCCTACAAACATTTGTGCTTTAGCAGCTTCAATTGCAGTAGCCTTTCCAATGCCTTGGCTTGCTCCTGTAATTAGAATATTTTTCATTGATATTTCCTTTTTTATTAGATTTTTTTAAATTTTTCTCGAAAAATTCCTAATACTTCTGAATTCACTGGCCTTGGTGGATCCTTCCCATCAAAAATATCTAAAAGCTGTGTTGCAACAAATTCAGACATTTTATTTCGACTATCTCTTGTAATACCTGCTGTATGAGGGCTAGCTATTACATTTTCAAGTTTTAAAAGTTTATGCGTTGACGGAGGTGGCTCAAACTCCCATACATCTAAACCTGCTCCTGCTAAATGTTCTTCTATAAGTGTATTATATAAATCGTCTTCATTATGGATTGATCCTCGAGAAGTAGTAACAAAATAACTTCCTTTTTTCATTTTCTTGAACCAATCTTTATTAATCATATTATTTGTTTCTTTATTTAAGGGTATATGAACAGAGACAACGTCACTTTCTGATAATAAAATATCTAATTCGGTTTTGCTTGCATGTTTCTTTTTAAAAGTTTCTTCAGATAAGTAAGGATCATAAGCCAAAATATTACAATTAAATGCAACTTTACATATTTCTGCAACTCTGCCACCTGTATTTCCAAGACCTATAATTCCAACATTTTTATTTAAAAGATCCTTACCCATTAAACTCACTCTTGGCTCGTTCCAACCTCTTCTCAGAGCGTGGTCACATTCACCAATTCTTTTAAATAAATTCAAAATCATACCTACTGCGTGCTCTGCAACACCTTCAGCATTTCCGCCAGTTTGATTAACTACTAATACGCCTGCATCTGTACATGCCTCAACATCAATAGTGTCGTAGCCTGCACCAGAAGAAGAGACAACAATTAAGTTAGGTACTTTGCTTAAAAATTGTTTATCAACTTGTAAATATTTTGGGACCTCATCTCTTGCTGCCCCGACTTGATATGCATCAGCTTTTTGCAAAATTGACATGCACTTTTCTTCATTATCAGAACTATTAATTTTTAATATTTCAACTTTAGATTGAGAATGTAAAATATCTAAACCATTTTGGGCAGGTAAAGTATCAAGGTAAACTATTGTAGGCATATTATCCTCATATCAAAAACACTCTGATATGATATTCATTTTCTAAATTCATGCAAAGTAATTGAAACTATTTTTTAAAGTATATTTTTCGAGATACTATTATAGGATAATAATATATTGAATTAATTAATAGTTATGAGGATTAAAATGATTAATAGAATATTAATACCAGATATACTTCAACCTGTAAGTCACTATTGTCATGTTGTTGAAGCAAATGGTGTAGTTTGGGTTTCAGGATTAGTCGGAATGAATTTTGACGGCACAATTCCAGAAAGCACAAAAGATCAGTTTGATATTGCCATGAGAGATCTAAATACTTGTCTTGATGCGGCTGGTAGCTCTTCAAATGATGTAGTGAAAGTGAGAGTTTTTTTAACTAACATTAACGATAGATCTGTCATTAATCCAAAAAGAATTGAGTATTTTGGAGAGCATAAGCCCGCATCAACTTTATTAGAAGTATCTGCTCTTGTAGACCCTAGAATGAAAGTTGAAATTGAAGCTGAAGCAATTTTTACAAAATTACAATAAGAAAGAGAGTTAGATGGAGTTAATTAAACTAAGCGCTAATGAAGCATTAAAAATGATGGAAGAAGATAGTCTTTCATCTGAAGAGTATGTAGAAGCATTTTTAAAACAAATAGAATTACGGGAAGATGAAGTTGGTGCTTGGATTTTTTTAGATCCTAAACTTGCTTTAGAGCAAGCAAGAGAAGCTGATAAAAGATGGAAAGATAAAAATGCAGGTAAATTGAACGGCCTCCCAATTGGCATTAAAGACATCATCGATACAAGGGATATGCCTACACAAAACGGATCTCTCTTATGTAAAAACAGAAAACCATCTACAGACGCTCATTTAGTAAGATTACTGAGAGACGAGGGTGCTGTTATTCTGGGTAAATGTGTTACAACCGAGTTTGCTTTATCAGGTCCTGGTAAAACAAAAAACCCAAAAGATTTAGAATGTACCCCCGGTGGCTCTTCATCGGGTTCTGCTGCTGCTGTATCAGACTATATGGTACCGCTAGCAATTGGATCACAAACAGGTGGCTCTGTTTTAAGACCCGCATCTTTTACAGGTATATTAGGATTTAAACCAACATTTGGAACAATATCAAGATCTGGAATGTCACCAATTTCGCAAAGATTAGACCACCCAGGTATTTATGCAAATTGTGTTGAAGACATAGACTTAGTTGCCTCAGTGATTTTATCATATGACAGTGAAGACTTAGATATGATCCAAAATTACCAATATAAAAACGATCTCAATTTAAATAAGTCACTTAAATTTGGGTTTGTTAGAGGACCTGTTTGGAATTTTGGTGATGAAGATATGAAAAATGGAATTGAAGAGTTTGTAAAAAATTCACAACTTGATATTGAAGATTTAGACCTTGGAAAAGATTTTGAAGATGCGGCTAATGCACACGAAATTATAATGAACGGATCTATTGCAAACTCTCTAATAAATTATTATCAAGCTGATAAATCTAACCTTCATCCATTTACAGTTAAAAGAATAGAAGCAGGAATACCAGTATCAGCAAGTGATTACGTTTCAGCAATTGAAAAAGCAAAAAAAATGGAACAAACTTTAAGACAATTCTTTCTTAAATATGATGCTATTATTACTCCTGCAGCACCAGGACAAGCACCTCGCGATCTAATGAATACTGGTAATGCAATCTTTAACGGATATTGGACTATGATGGGAGTTCCAGCAATCAGCCTTCCTTTTTTAAAAGGTAAAGATGATTTACCAATTGGCATTCAATTTATTGCAAATTGGAGTGAAGATTTAAAATTATTGGAAATATGTAAGTATATTTTAGAAAAAGAAAAGCTTGCTAACTAGAGAAGTCAGCAAGCTAAATTATTTATATATTTAAAGTAAACCTATTTTCTTCATGTAAGAAAGATTTGACTCTAAAGCCTCTTTTGCGAGTGGGCTTTTTGATGCAGCAGAATTCCACGCTTCAACAGCGATTTGTCTGAACTTTGCTCTCTCACTAACTGGCCAATCAATGATTGTTAAGTCACCAGCTGCCTTATCTTTTGCAACTTGAGCTCTACCGTCAAGGCCAGCATCTCTAAGCTTAGCTGTCCAGGTCATGTAGGTCCAAACTGTTAGGGCAGTTTGATGTTGTTTACTCAACTTATTAAAAACTTTCTTGTTAATAATAGTTTGTAGGTTCGCCATTGAGTGAATACCAGGGTAAAGTGGGTACTTTGCAATCTTATGGAAACCACTAGCATGATTGTTTATATAAACAGAAGCATCTGCGGCATCAACAATACCCTTTTCTAGAGAAGTATAAACCTCAGAGAAAGGAATTGAAGAAGGTGAAGCACCTGCCCTTCTAAAAACATCAGCAGCTAAACCTTCAGGTGATCTAATTTTAACACCTTTAAGATCAGCTACGCCATTGATTGGAACCTTTGAAACAAGAGCTTCTTTTCCGTAAGGACCACAACCTAGAACAAGAATTTTACCTGGTAAAACGCTATCATATATTTTTTGAAGCATTTCTTTTCCACCACCGTGCATACAATATTCTTGATATTGTTTTGGTGTATCGTAACCTGCAATCAAGTCTCCCATAATTGCAAAAGCTGGATCTCTTCCTGCAAAGTATGCAATAGCATTGAAATCGCCGTCTAGGATACCGTTTGCAACCGCATCAATTGTTTCTCTGTGAGGTACAACAGACTTTGTTGGTAATCCTTCAATTTGCAATTTGCCATCAGTAAGATCTGATAATATTTTTGCCTTTTCACCCATATAAGTGTGAGCCCAGTCACCGGCTTTGGAACTCATTTGAAACTTAAGCTTCTTCGCACTAGCAGCGCCTGTAAAGGTAAGGCCAGCTACGATTAAAGCACTTATTAAATATTTTTTCACTATATTCCTCCTTTTGTGAAAATTAGCTGAAACCATCAGCTATATAAAACATCATCCATGTAATTAAAACCGCGAAAGCAAATCCAGCAATCCACGCCCAGGGACCGTAAGTATCTACATGATCGCTTCTAACAGGTTTAGCCAAAATTTCCTCCTTGGTTCTTGACATACTAAAATTAATGTCTCTAATAGATACTATTATAGTTCTTAATTCTAAGACAATTGCAAGTTAAAAATTCGTATGGGGGAAATTTAATGGCAGAAACAGTCCAAAAGCAAAATTTAGACTTGGATAATATGGAAAATTTTGAGACTGGGAAAGATCGTTTCGCCTTTTTTGACCACTTCAGTAAGTTTTCTGGGCTAGCTGTAGCACAACTTTATTTAATATGTGCTGCTGTGACAGGATACGAAGTTATATCAAGATACGTGTTTGATGCCCCTACTCAGTGGGTATTTGAAGTTGTAATGGTTTTAGCTGCAACAGCATGGATGTTGTCAGCTGCTTACGTAACTTTGCACAAACGTCATATTGGAATAACAGTCTTTTATATAATGGCATCGGATAGAGGTAAATGGTGGCTTGATCTTATTGCGTATGTGGTTGGCATAATTGCTCTGTGGTTACTAATTGATGATTCAGTCATTCGTGCTCTTGATTCAGTAATGATGCTTGAAAAGGCTGGAAGTGCTTGGAATTCTCCACAGCCAATGATTTTAAAGTCTATGCTTACCATTGGTGCAACAACTTACATAATTCAATTAATGATAAACCTATACAGGCATTTTAGTTCTAACATTGCAAAAAAAATAGTTTTAGGAATTTGTGGTTTGATAATTTTGAGAATCACTTGTGTTATAATAGTCCACTTCATAGGAGAAGAGAGTTTCGCTGGATATATAAACTCCATCTATGCAGCAGTCGGAAGTCATATTAATCCACAAGATTACCTTAACATGCAGGATATGAATATAGGTACTGCAAGCATATTAATTGTCGTGTTAATGCTGGTATTGATGATGACAGGTATGCCACTTGGGGTTGTTACCTTATTTGTGTCAGTTCTTAGTGCTCTTTGTTATTTTGGTTATGGAGGACTTTATTTAGTCTCAACCAATGCTTTTGGCCTTTTAGAAAAATATCCATTGATTGCAGTACCGCTATTTGTATTAATGGCATCCATTCTAGAAAGAGCTGGCGTAGCAGAGGATTTATTTGATGCTATGTCAATTTTTGCTGGAAAACTTAGAGGAGGTGTTGCAATTCAAACAATTGCCGTTGCAGTTGTGTTAGCAGCAATGTCAGGTGTCATGGGTGGAGAAATTGTTATGCTCGGTTTAGTAGCTTTACCACAACTCTTGAGATTGGGTTATGACAGAAAAATGTCTATTGGTTTAATTTGTGCTTCTGGTGCATTAGCAACCCTTATTCCGCCTAGCATCATCATGATTATTTATGGCTTATCTGCTCAAGTAGCTATTGGAGATCTTTTTATGGCTGGAGCTGTTCCTGGTTTAATGCTTGCTGGGTTATATGCCATCTATGTACTAGCCAGATGTAATATTAACCCTGCAATGGCACCTACGGCAGAAGAAGTAGCAAAAGCAAGAAAAAAAGAAATGAAAATGTCTAAAGATAAACTATATGCAGTTTTCTTGAGTATCTTTTTGATATTCTGCGTCATGGGTTCAATTTATGGTGGAATTGCATCGGTAACCGAAGCTGCAGCAGTTGGAGTTTTAGGTGCTATTTTTGTTGCTTGGTTTAGAAACTCATACAGTTGGAATTTATTGCAAGTAGCTCTTGCTGGAACAATGTCCACTGTTGGAACAATTATTTGGCTAATTTTAGGAGCAGTAGCATTTGTTGGAATTTATAATCTTATAGGTGGCGCAGATTTTATGAGGTCCTTGTTTTCAGGATTAGGATTACCTGCTATCGGAATAGTTTTCGTTATGATGGGGATTTTAGTTATCCTTGGAACATTTATGGAGTGGATAGCAATTGCGTTTATAACAGTTCCTGTATTTGCTCCTGTTGTCGTTGGAATGGCACCAGAATTAGGATTAGAGCCTGAGTGGGCAGCTGTTTGGTTTGGTGTGTTATTTGTTATGAATATTCAGATTTATTTTCTTTCACCACCATTTGGACCTGCTTGTTTTTGGTTAAAATCGGTTGCACCAGCAGATATCACCTTACAAGAAATTTTTGTATCTGTTCTCCCATTCATAGCCCTGCAAATAACAGGAATGTTATTAGTTATGTTTTATCCAGACATTGCTCTTTGGTTCCCAAAGTGGCTTGGTTCATAGATAGTTATTGATATAAGGATAAATTTGCAACCAACCATCTAAAGTCATTTTAGATGAGAGGTAGACTAAAAAAGCAAGACCTAAATATGATAACCACTTAAACTTGGTTAATAATTTAACTATAGCTGTTGCAAACAAAGCCATTATTAAAATGGCAAAGGCTATTCCTAAAATTAAGAGGGTTTTATTATCCCTTGCTATTGCCGTAATGGCTATAACATTATCAAGAGACATCGAAATATCAGCTATAATGATGGTTATCAGCGCTCCTTTTAATCCTTTGCCTGACACATCTTTTTGGAGTTTTTCTTTTTCTTCATTTGATGAAGAGAATTCTTTTATATCATTGTAAAATTTCCAACAAACCCAAAAAAGTAATAATCCACCTAACAAAAGTAATCCAGGTATACTTATTAAATAGGAAGCAACAAGAGCAAATAAAATTCTTAGAACAGCAGCAGCCATCAAGCCAATGAATATTACTTTTTTACGAAACTCTTCAGGAACTGCCGCGGCCGCCATTCCAATTATTAGAGCATTGTCTCCGGATAGCACAATATCAGCTATTATAATCTGAGTAACATCTACTATCCACTCTAACAAAATAAATCTCCAGTTAACAACGGCTAAGTACCATTGTTTAGACGATTTATCAATTATATCACAATGTTTAACAAAGTAATTGATAGAATTTATATTGATATGAAAAGATAAATATTTATTATTAATGCTCAACGAAAGTTAAAAATATGAATGAAATATTTGATTATATAATTGTTGGGGCAGGTTCAGCGGGTTGTGCCGTAGCTAATAGATTATCTGAAAACATAAATAACAATGTTCTATTAATCGAAGCTGGTAGGTCATCGCATCCGTTATCAAGACTTCCAGCAAGTTTTGCTCTTTTAATTGATAATCCATTAGCAAATTGGAGGTATCGATCAGAACCAGAGGAAAATACTTCAAATCGAAAAATACCAATACCAAGGGGCAAACTTCTTGGAGGCTCAAGTTCGATTAATGGATTGGTGTATGTAAGAGGGAATAAGCTTGATTACGATACATGGGCACAAATGGGAAATACAGGTTGGTCATATGACGATGTCTTACCTTTTTTTAAAAAAATGGAAAACTATCAAGGAAGCGTATCAGAATTAAGAGGAACAAATGGCCCTTTAAAAGTTTCTGAAGTATCGGATAGAAATCCAATTTATGAGGGATTATTTAAAGCCGCAGAAGAAATAAAAATACCTTTCAACAAAGACTATAATGGAGATGATCAAGAAGGTATAGGTTACACTCAAACCACAATTTTTAATGGTGAAAGAATGAGTGCAGAAGTTGCTTATTTAAGGCCAATAAAATCTAGAAAAAATCTTACTATAATTACAAATAGTCTAGTTAAAAAATTACTTTTTGATGGCAAGAAATGTATTGGCCTTGAAGTAAAGAAAAAAAATAAGATAATTAAGTATTCTGTTTCTAAAGAAATAATTCTATCTGGTGGAGCAATAAACTCTCCTCAAATTATGGAACTATCAGGCATTGGTAAAAGAGATGTTTTGGAAGAGAGAAATATACCACTTATACATGAACTAAATGGTGTTGGAGAAAATTTAAGGGATCATATTGCACCTAGAATGGTTTATAAAATTACAAAACCAGGAATAGCATACAATGACAAGGCAAGAGGTATTAATTTAGTTAAACAAGTTGCTAACTATGTATTTAAAAGAGATGGTTTCTTAACTTTGCCATCAGCGCCTGTTGTAGGTTTTTTCAAAACCAGAAAAGAATTGGCAGCTCCAGATATACAGGTTCATTTCATACCTTATAAAGTTGTTTTGGAGAATGGAAAAAGAAAGTTAGGTGAAGAACCAGGAATTACTTGTACTGTAAATCAAAATTTACCTGAAAGTAAGGGTAGTATTCACATAAGATCAAACGATCCAGATGATCCTCCAAAAATCAAGTATAATTTTCTCTCATCTCAGTTAGATAGAGATACGCTAGTTGAAGGTGTTAGATTAATAAGAAAAATCATGGGATCAGAAATAATGAAAGAATTCTGTGGTGAAGAGATACAACCTGGAGAAAATTTTAATTCAGATGAAAAAATACTTCAGTTTATTAGAGACAAAGCAGAAACTGTTTATCACCCAGTTGGTACATGCAAAATGGGATTTGACCAAGAATCTGTTGTTGATAAAAATTTAAAAGTTCATGGAATAACAGGTCTTCGTATTGCAGATGCTTCGATTATGCCAACTTTAGTGTCAGGAAATACTAATGCTGCATGCATGATGATTGGGGAACGTTGTGCTGACTTTATATTGAACAATTAAAAATGGTTAATAGATCTGAAATTGAAAATTTTTGGACTAGGGGAGATGTTCACTCAAGAGTGCATCAAGCAATGTTAGATGCAGGTTTAAATAATAAAAAATTAAAAGTTGAAGATTTATTTCCTATTGATCAGTATCACGCTCGAGGGATTGCAGCAACTGTAGATCTCGGGAAAAGGATGCCAATATCTGAAAATCAAAGAATCATAGATATTGGATGTGGACTTGGAGGACCTGCAAGATATTTTGCAAAACAATTTAAATGTTTAATAACAGGAATAGACATAACACCTAGCTTTATAGAAATTGGTAATAAGTTTAACAATCTTACCTCAATGTCCAAGCAAGTATCACTTCAAATAGGAAATGGTGAAACTTTAAACTTTGAAGATGAAACTTTTGACGGTGGATATTCACAACATGTAACTATGAATATCAAAAATAGAAAAGATTTTTTTTTAGAAGCATATAGAGTTTTAAAAAAAGGAACTTTTTTTGCTTTTTCAGAACACGGATTAGGACCCAAAGGAAACCCAATTTTCCCATTACCGTGGGCAGATACATCTGAGATGAGTTTTTTATTGTCTCCTGAAAGTACCATATCCTTATTAAAAGAAATTGGATTTTATGATATTCAAATTATTGAAACAACTGAGAAATATATCTCAGGCTATGAAAAAATGATCAATACTAAATCTAAAAAAGATAACCCTATTCTTGGAATTCACGTGATAGGAGGATCTACAATGAAACAAAGATCTATTAACTCAATGAAGTCTATTAGAGAAAAACGTACATTACCATTTGAAATTGTATGTAAAAAATAATTTTAAAACCTAAAAATTCAAAATTATTCTTTTATTCATTTTACCTTTGTTTTCTATTTTTACAGATTTAACGTAATCAATCTCAGATGTTTTGTTTACATGTGTTCCGCCACATGGCTGAAAATCAATATTATCTCCAATTTTTATCATTCTTATTTGTCCAGATCCTCTTGGCGGTTTTACTGCCATAGTTCTGACTAATTCTGGGTTTTCGTCTAACTCTTTATCTGTGAAGCTTGAAATATAAATTGAATAGTCTTTATCAATTAATTGATTAATTTTATTTAATACTTCCTCTTTGTCAGGCTTACTTTCAAGATCAAAGTCTAGACGACCTCTTCCATCGCCTATAGATCCTCCTGTAACAGGAAAAGGTATTATTGAACATAACAGATGAAGTGAAGTATGCACTTTCATGTGACTATATCTTTTAACCCAGTTTAAATTTAATTTGACCTCTTCATTTTTATTAAAACCATCAGTATTTTCAACCAAATGAACTAATTTATTGTCAATATATCTAGTTCCATTAATGTTAATCCTTTGTTTATCTACTGTTATTGAACCATCATCTCCAGGCTGCCCTCCACCTTCAGGATAAAAAATAGTTTCATTTAGAATTAAACCTTCAGATACAATTTCAGATATAATTGTATTATGCTCTTTCAAATATGAATCGTTTCTGAATAACTCAATTGTCATTTTATTACCTTTAATATATCCTAGACTTTGTTAACAAATCTTAAATTAGAATGTTATAAAAATTTGCTAAATTGTAAATAAATTTGAAGGATAATAAAATGGATATTGATGGTAAGAAGGCTATTGTTTTTGGAGGCACATCTGGAATAGGGCTCTCAGCAACTCAAATGTTATCAGATAGAGGGGCTCATGTAGTAGCACTTAGCCGAAACCCTGAGAAATTACAAAACATACCCAAAAATGTTAAAACCAAAAAAATGAATGTATTAGATAGGGATGCATTAGAACAATTTTTTGCAGAAATAGGCGAGTATGATATTTTAGTTAATTCTGCAACAGGTGGCGCTAGAGCTGTTGGTCCGTTTTTATCCATGGATTTAGACGGTTACAGAGCGTCATTTGATAAATTGTGGGGATATACTAATGTGGTTAGATATGGTACTAAATTTCTTAAGGATAATGGAAACATAGTCTTAGTTAGTGGTTCTCCGGCCAGAAAATGTAGACCTGGGCAAATTGCCATTTCATCAGTAGGCGGTGCTGTAGAAGCATTTGCAAGAGGTATAGCTCCTGAGATAGCCCCAAAAAGAATTAATGTAGTATCGCCTGGAATTATTGATACCCCTATGAGTCCTCTTCAAGGTAAAGAAAGAGAAGATTATTATAAAAACACAACAAACAATAACTTAATTCCTAGAGCAGGAACTCCTGATGAAGTTGCAACTGGAATAATTTTTGCGATTGAAAATGAGTTCATCACTGGAACAACAATTGATATTGATGGTGGCTGGCTAATTTCATAGAAATAATTAAGAAGAGTAAATTTTATACTCTTCTTTATCTATTTAAAAAATATTAAATCCAATAGGACTAAGTGTTAAACCTAAAAAACCACCAAAAAAACCACCCCAAACAACAAGCCAGCCTAGATGCTCCTTTATCATTTTTTGAATAATGATTTTAATATCTTCTGGGGATAAATCAGCTAATCTAGCGTCTAATATATTTTCAATCTTTAATAATAAGGAAGACGTAGTCTCAGAGTTATTATCGCCAGAAGTATTTTCATTTACAAAGTCTTCTATGATAATTTTTAATTTCTTAGTAAAAGGCTCTTTGAGAGGATCAAGAGCCTTTCTACCACCTACCATTGCAAGCATACCGCCTAATTGTGAACCTTCTATAGCCTCCACTAAACCTATAAAAACCTTGTCAAAATCAATCTTATTAATAATTGTTTCCGAAGTACTAACTTTATTATCTAATAAAAAATTATTAATCTGTGTTTCAGTAAATAATTCTTGTAAAATAAGATTTTTAATTCCCAACTTTATATCTTCGAATTTATCTAGTATAACACCTGATCCATATAACAGAGGTACTTTTTCAAACAACATATGAATAGCTAACCAATTAGTTATACTTCCCGATAAAGCAAATACTCCTGTAATAATAATGAATGAATACTTATCTTGATAAAAATAACCCACAATTATAATTAATATTGAAAATAGATTTGTTATTAGAGATTTATTTATCATTTATAAATCCTCATAAACTCAATTTACAACTTTGGTGCTGCAATCACTGGGTTTTTTAAAGCTCCTAACAACCCAATATCAACTTCAACAATATCTCCTGGGACCATGTATAAAGGTGGATTTCTTTTATCTCCAACACCACCAGGGGTGCCAGTCACAATGACATCCCCAGATGATAATGCTGTAAATTCTGAAATATAACTTATTAATCTTGGTATTGGAAAAATAAGATCATCTAATGTGGCTTTCTGCATTACATTTCCATTTAATCTTAATTCAATTGGTAACTTTCTATAATCACCAACTTCACTTGGTGTAACTAAATAAGGCCCGAAACCACCTGTTCCAGGAAAGTTTTTTCCTGGAGTAAATTGAGAAGTATGCCTTTGGTAATTTCTTACACTACCATCATTATAACACGAGTAACCAGCAATATGATTTAATGCATCTTTTTCAGATATAAACCTACCACCTTTTCCTATAACGATTGCCATTTCAGCTTCATAATCAAAACGATCAGATTTGTCTGGTTTTATCAAAGGTTGTAAATGAGCAACTTGAGAGTCAGCAAATCTAGTAAAAATTGTAGGATTATCTACGTCAGGTCTTCCGGTTTCTTTTTTGTGTTCTAAATAATTTAAACCAATACACATAATTTTTTCTGGATTTGGAATTACTGGTAAAAAAGTAATGTCTGATAAAGAAAGTTCTTCAGTTTTTCCTGCTATGTATTCTTCAGCGTCATTTTCCATATTTAAGGTGATTAAATCTTTTATAGTATTGATCTCAGGATCAAGCTTTCCAGTCAAATCGATTACTCCATTATTTGAAACTGCTCCGAAACCTGGTTTTCCTAATCTTGTAAAGCTTAATAGTTTCATATTTTTTTCCTCTTTTTAAGATCTCATAATTGCATTTCCCCACAAATTTAGGGTATTTTCTTCTTGAGGCCAGTTTTTTGGCGGTCGACCAATTACCGTTTCCAATTCAGCCGATATTTCTATCCAATTTCCATCAACATCTTCAATAAATACAAATAAATTATTTCCTGGACCATGTCTACCAGGCCCCCACATTAACTTTATATTATTTTGAGCAAAATGATCACACCATATTTTTATATTATTCCATTCACCAGCTTCATATGAGTGATGATCCACCCCCTTTTGTGAAGACTTAAAACACGCAATTGTATGATGTTCGTGATTGGATGTAGTGAAAGAAGTTGTAAGTTCACCAGTACCTTTTACTACTCTGTCAGTTACTTGAAATCCAAGTTTTCTTTGATAGAAATTTTCAAACTTCTCAACGTCCTCAGTTGCAAAAGTTATATGCTGTAATGGTGCATAAATTCCTTTTGAAAAAAAGTAATTTTCTTTTTTTAGAACTCCAAAACAAATCATATTGTTATCAGGATCTTGTAATGAAAAGGATCCTGATTGATAAAACTCTGAAACAAAAGCTTTAAATTTACATTTATTTATTTTTAAAAATTCTTTATACCTTTCAAAATTTTCTTCATTTTTACAAACCATTCCTGCATAACCGAGTGTCTTGTTTTTTCCTGTTGTTATTATTATTTTTCGACTGGGTCCCTCGCACAAAAACTTTTGACTTGTCAGCCTGTTTATCTTCATATCCATTACTTTTGAATAAAATTCAGCTAACCTTTTTGGGTCACGACTGTTAATTTCTAAATGGTGTAATGAAATATTAGCTTGAACAGCATCTAGAGACATTTATTTACCTTATTGAATTTGTTTCATGATGATAATTTTGAATATCTTCAAAAATTTCATTAATGTATTTTTCTACTAATAATCCATATGACGTAAGATTAGCATATATTATAGGCTCATGCTCTAAAAGAAATTCATCTAAATCGAAAATTGAACTTAAAGATGCTTCAATGCCCAGTTTTTTGTTACTGATTGATACTGCAAAACCAATGAGGCCTTTATCTACTTGACCTTCTGTAATGCAATAACCTTTTTTTCTGTCATTTTTTAAATCCTTCAAAAAATTATTTTTGTCTTCATCTGATTTAAAGTTTTCCAAATTAATTAAATCTTGTAGCTTTCTGTTTGTAATTTGCATAATTATTGCCCTGGAAGTTGCACCATATATTAAAGGCATTAATTTTCCCCTTTGATAACTTGTATTTTTTTTAAAAGATGGGCTTTTGTAATCAGCAACACACATTACTTTGTTACCATAAAGTCTTGCTAACACGTTAACACTTGTTATAGGATTTTCATCAGCTAGTTTTTTTAGAAATGGCTGCCCTGCTCTTACCAAAGGATCAGAAAAATTAATTATTCTATTAAATTTTATGAATGCCGGCCCCAATCTAAAATATGATCCTGCTGCACTTTCAAGAAATTCAGCTAAAACCATTTCTCGGATAATTCTATATATTGTACTAGATGGCTTTTTAAGTGCTTTTGAAATTTCCAAAACAGTCCATGAACTTCTCTCTTCTGAAAAGAGATCTAAGATTTTTTTATACCTTAAGAAACCAGACATCTTTGTCTCTATAGAGCATAAATATCATTATGACAAAAATGAGAGAACTCTTTTAAGTCACTTTTATCTGTACTAGCAAGAACGAATCGATCGGGTCGAATTATTAAACTGTTTGAATTGAATTTTTTTAATATTATTTTTATTTCTGGTATATCAATTGATCTATAAGTTCTAATTTTTAATTTCTTTTCACTCTCGTTATTATTTGTAATTAAGATTGGATAACATGAAAATAAATCATCAAATTCTTTGTTAAAATTAATTTTTAGAGATGGAAAAATTTTACCTCTATTTTTATCATTTAACTTACCTAATCCTTTTCCAAGTTCAGGCTTTATACTGTTCATTTTAATTGTACCATCTTTCTCTACATAAACAGTGTCTGATACCTTAGATCCACCAATTGAATTAAGTAATTCACCCATTTTCATTGCGGTGTTTATATAATCTTTCACATTTGATGATCTCTCGCTTTGATAGGTATCGAGTAATCTTTCATTGTGTCCTTTTTTACAACATATGCTAATTTTCCAAGCTAAATTAGATGCATCTCTAATTCCAGCACACATCCCTTGCCCCATAAATGGCGGTGTCAAATGAGCAGCATCTCCAACTAAAATTTGACGGCCCCTTCTCCATTTGTTTGCAATTGCTGATTGAAATGTGTAAACAGTTTTCCTTTCAATTATTGCCTCATCTTTCGACACCCATTGACTTAGAAATTTCCATAGTTTTTTGCTATCAAAAAATTGTTCTACACTTTCTTCTGCTTTTAAAGCTATTTCCCATCTTCTTCTTTTTCCTACATTTCGACAGTACGTAGCTGGCCTTTTTGAGTTACAATATTGTATTGTTCTATCTGGCAAATTTGGTTTTTTAGTTTTTAAAATTAAATCAATGACAGCCCAACGTTGTTCAAAGCCAAGATGTTCCATCTCACTTTTTATTTGCTTTCTTAGAAAAGAGTTAGCACCATCGCAGCCAATTACATATTTAGACTTTACAGAAAAAATCTGGTTAGTTTTTATATTTTTGTATTGAATAATGGAGTGATTTTTATAGTTAATAGTTTTGTAAACTTCGGAATTTTGAGAAATAACTACCTTTTCATATCTTTTTAATTTATGACGTAGACTTCTTTCTAAGTCAGGTTGATGAAAACGATAACTTGGATACCAGCCATTTTCTGTAATTACTTTTGGTCTTGGCCAATCAAGAAGCAGTTCGCCTTTTTCATTTACAAATTTTGTGCCTTTATTAATGATTATTTTTTTTTTTAAACTCTTAGTTATGCCAATAGTATTAAATACTCTCATTACTTCATCGTCAAAATGAACTGCTCTTGGTAGATTGTATATACCAGCTTCTTTTTCTAAAACTAGAACAGATAAATTATTCATAGCTAAGAGATTAGCTAATGTTCCTCCTGTAGGTCCTAATCCAATTATAACAACATCAAAATCTATAGTACTCATTTTTTTCGAATATTTTGATATAACCAAGGACAATCAATTATCATAGGTGATCTTTTACCTTGCTGGGCAGTTTCGATACGTTTTTTTCTAAACTTTAGTCTTTCATCATAAGGCAAATATAATCTTTCGTGTCCCCAGAAACTTGGTCCCTCATTTGTTTCATGAGGAACCCAAGTAGTAGGATCAATAATTCTACCACCCCAACCATTTTCAATAAAAAAACCTGAAGGAGTATGTGCATAAAAAGAGGTCATATAATCGTTTGTATGTCGTCCCAAGGTATAAGCTATTCCATTTTTATGGTTATATTTAAGTAAATCATATCCTTGCCCAACATCATCTAAGTTTTTATATTCTACCATGAAATGATGAAATCCTTTTTTACCACTACCAATTAGAGCGAAACTGTGATGGCGTTCATTCACATGAAAGAAACATAATGAAATTGGATCAAAACTATAATCACTTATTTTGAAATCTAAGATATCTTTGTAAAAAGGAATTAACATATCAACATCAGATACGTGTAAAACTGCATGACCTAGTCCGCAAACGTCAGTCTTAAATCCAGAAATTGGCCTTCCTGGAATAAATGGACTATTATCAATATGAGGCTTATAAACAAGTTCAATTCTATTCCCTACTGGATCATCAAAATATATTAATTCATCAACAAACCTCATATCAGTAAGGTTTTTATCCCCTTCCGAAATATCAATTCCTGTGTCTTCTAACTTTTGAGCATATTTTTCAAGATCCGATTTTTCTTCTACTTCCCATCCAAGAAAAGCAAGTTTGTCACCGGGTTCACCAGAGATTATGAACCTTTGCTTTTGATCATCCATACGAAAAAATAAAGATTTTGTGGAATGATCAGTTTTTTGCATTCCTAGATTCTTAATGGCAAAGTCTTGCCAATCTTCAATTTTATCTGAATTTACCCCAATATAACTAAGTGCATTGATGGACATAAAATAAATCTCTGTAAATATTTTTATCAAAGAATATATTATTTTGATAATAAAACAATTATTTTATAATTAAATTATCAAATAATGATAATTATAAGAATTTTTTAAAAAATAGAATTTGATTTATCTAAATATCTAGTTAATGATTTAGATTACATAAATTAAAATTATTTAAAATTTTAAATGGAGGAATATTAATGAATAAATTGATTGGCGTAGTAGCGACAACAATTATAAGTGCTGGATTATCATTTTCAGCATTAGCTGATAAGGTTACTCTAAAATTTCACACTATGGTACCAATGCCAGCAAATTCAAATGCTAAATTTGTTAAACCATGGGCTGACAAGGTAAAAAAAGAAAGTAATGGTGAAATTATTACTGAAATGTATCCTTCAATGCAGCTTGGAGGAAAACCACCACAACTAGTTGACCAAGCTCGTGAAGGTGTTGTAGATATTGTTTGGACTGTTGCAGGATATACTCCTGGAAGATTTCCAAGATTATCAGTTTTTGAATTACCTTTCATGCCAACAAGTGCAAAAATAACTGCTCAGGCTGTTCAAGAATTTGTTGAAACTGCTGGAGCTGAAGATCTTAAAGATTATAAAATTCTTGCAGTTCATGTTCATGCCCCAGGTATGATACACACTAAAAAAACATTAATTAAATCAGTAAGTGACTTTAAAGGTCTTAAGCTAAGAGGCCCAACACGCTCAGCAACAAGTTTATTAAAAAAGTTAGGAGCCACACCCGTTGGTATGCCAATACCAAAAGTTGCACCTTCCTTGTCAAAAGGAGTCATTACAGGGATGGTTGTTCCTTGGGAAATAATGCCATCTTTTAAACTCCAAGAACTAACTAAGTCGCATACTAATGTTGCAGGAAATAGAGGGCTTTATACAACACCATTTCTTTTTGTGATGAACAAGGCAAAATACGATTCATTATCACCAGCCCATAAAAAAGTTATTGATAATAATTCAGGCATGTCATTAGCCAGACAAGCAGGTGTATTGTGGGATGACTTTGAAGGACCTGCTCGTGCATTAGCAGTTAAAGCTGGAGGTGAATTTCACACTTTAAGCGGAGCTCCTTTAGCTGATATAAAAAAAGCTGCTGATCAAGTCATTCAAGATTGGATTAAAGATGCTAACAGTAAAGGTCTTGACGGACAAAAACTTTACGATACTGCGAAGTCTTTGATTTCAAAATATGAAAAAATGATGTAATTATCCTAGAAATGAATTTTGGGAAAAAAATCTTTACGTTTAAAATACGTCCAAATAATAAATTTGGACGTATTTTACATTTGATCTCTAGATATTTTGCAATTTTTGGTGGCTTTATACTTTTAATAGCTGCTTTAATTAGTATTTTTTCTATTTTTGGAAGAGTGGTCTTTTCATCCCCAATTCTAGGTGATTTTGAATTAGTTGAAATAGCTTGTGCAGTTGCAATTGGATCTTTTTTACCATTATGCCATCTCAAAGAGGGTAATGTTATAGTGGACTTCATAACAGCTAAATTATCAAAAAATAAAATAAATTTGTTAGACTCTATCAGTTCCCTCATATTTGGACTAGTTGCTTTGTTTTTTAGTTCTCGTATGATTTTAGGAGCTAAGGACATGTATCTTTATCAAGAAGAAACTATGCTGCTAGCGTTTCCGATTTGGCTACCTTTTATTCCAGTTATAGCCTCTTTCTTTCTTCTAACAATTTGCTGTTTTTATACTTTCGCAATAAAAATAAATCAGATAACAGGAAAATAATCCTTATGGAAAAATTTACACT
>CACHEH010000006.1 GCA_902578805.1 uncultured SAR116 cluster alpha proteobacterium | reverse complement strand
TTTCTCAGTTAATTTATTAAAAATTGAACTTCCAATTCTACCCATACCGACAATCATGATCTCAGCTTCTCCAAATGTATGCGGTTGCTCATCTGGATGATGTTTTTCTCTTTCAAATTTTATCAAAAAATTTTCAAGATATACAAAAATTTCATGAACATATTTATTCAATACGGAACCAATTATAAAGCTAATACATACTGACAATACTAAAATAGCTAAAATCCTTTGGTCAATTAAATTTAACTCATACCAATATCTAGCAACTATGAGACTAAATTCTGAATAGGTTATTAATGAGATTGAAATTAAGAACGAAGAGTATGCTCTCAAATTAAAGAAGATTAGTAAAAAAAATAAAGTTAAGAACTTAATTACTAACAATAAAATTAAGAAGAATGAACTTAAAATAATTTCCTGATTAAGATTTAATTTCATTCCAAGAGATACAAAAAATGCTACTAGTAAAATCTCTCTTAAACTCCATATCTTTTCACCTAATTTATCAGCATATTTAATGTTAGATAACATCATTCCCATTATTAGAGCACCTAATTCTCCAGACAAACCAAGTTTTTCAAACAAATATCCTCCTAAAAAGAGACCAATTATTACAGAAGTAAGCAACTGTAATTCTTCATTTGATTGTAATTTTTCTAAAACGATTTTTACTATGGGAATGCATAAAGGAGTAAATAAAAGAAGAAGTGTATAAAATGATAAATTTGTTTCATTTGTATAAAGTAATAAAAAAAGAGCTAAAATATCTTGAAAAATTAATATTAAGATTGAGTTTCTTCCATGAAAAGAATTAATTTCTTTTCGATCCTCAAGAGATTTTGAGGCTATTACTGTGCTTGAAAAAGTTAAAATAATACAAAGCAAAATTTTTGCTTCAAAATCTATATTGATATTTAATAAAATAAAATAAATTAGTGTTATTAATAAAGAATGGAGAAAAAAAACATTTAAAAAGCTTAAACTCAGAAATGAAGATGGCTTTACTTTTAAGCCTATAGAAAAAAGTAACAATTCAACACCAATTTTTGAGGGGATTGATAAAATTTCATTATTATCAGAAAAATTTATATATGAGAAGAAATAACCAGAGGTTATAAAACCAATTAATATTGGCAATGATAAAGCTTTGAAAATATAACCAAAAAATAAAGCTCCACTCAACCAAATTAAGATCATTTCCATACTTGAAATATAGAAATAAATGATGAAAAAGTGTAAAAATTTTAACTTTTGTGACTTTTTTTTATATTTTGATGTGTGTTTGATGAAAACTTCATCAATTAACATTGAAATTTAACGCTGATAAAGCTTAAAACGCAAAAACCAAAATCTTTGAGGATGTTTTAAACATTAATTTTATTAATATAGTTGGTTGCGGGGGTAAGATTTGAACCTGCGACCTTCAGCTTATAAGACTGACTCTCTTCCTCAGAATTCCAGAATTTTTAATCATGGTTGGTATAGTGTGTGGTACGGTTTTTCAAACTTTATTCTGGTTGGTACAAATTGACATTTTTTTTAATTAATCAATAATAGAATTATTTAAGATTGTTAAAATTCTACTCTTTTAAATTTACAGTGATAGGAACATTAACTTTGTCATTAACTTTCAAAAAAGCTTTAGACGGTTGGAACAAAACTTTCACTACTGGTGATGCTAGTTACATATCAAATATTGTGACAAATGATTTTGTATTTCGACCAACTTATGAAAATGAAAATTTGGAACAAGTATTGGTATGGGCAACAAATACTACATCTGTTTTATCTGACTACAAAGTAATTAACGAGGATAATTATTCACTTTGTGGCTTTCATAGTGTAAGTAATCGTGAAAACCCAGAAAAGCGAGCAAAAATGGTTTATGCATTACTTCGCAACGGTAAAATAGCAGTTTATCATTGTCACGAAATAATTCCTTAATAGGTTAAGAATAGGACGAGCGGAAGCAATAATGTTAAAAAAACATCAAATAAGTGGTCTGATGGATCATCTCAAAATAAATAAATCATTTATTGCTAGTCAATGTTCAAATGACATTGAAGATTTCTGTTCAGAATATCATAATAAGATCCTTGGTTTAAGCTTAGTAGTCCCTATTACTATTAACTCAAAAAAATTTTTAGAACTTGACCAAAAAATCATGGTCTTAAAGAGTGAATTTGGCGTAACAGCTAACTCAGTTAACATATTAAAGAATGAAATAAATAATTTAGAAATTATTCAATTGAATAATTATGAAGCTCTTGCTTGGTCTGATATTTGTGAAGATAAATCAAGTGAAACATGTGAAGCATTAATCTCATTTTTTAAGGGCTTAAATATAGAAAACTACTCCGTAAATATAAATAATCAAGAAGGACAATTTGAAAATATTTCTTATAAAGTGATTGGTGAAGGCCCCCCACTTTTACTATTTCCATTTTTTTTATCTGCTAGACAATGGAACCCTATAATTCCAAAATTATCTGATTTTTTCACACTAGTTATAATTGGTGGAAAAGATTTTGGAGCAATTCCTTCATTAGAAGATAGAGCAGAGTTACCTACTTATAAAGCAATGCTAGAAACATTAGTATCGAATATGAATATTTCCAAAAATGGTAAAGTTTTAGAATTAGGTTGTGGCCCTGCTTCATTATGTAGACAAGTATTAAAACTTAGAAAAGATTTGTCGCTGGTTGGTGTTGATATAAATGAATATTTGTTAACGGAAGGTAGTAAAATTGCTCAAGATCAAAATTTCAAAGTTAATCCTTTTTTCAAAGATAACTCTCAACCTTCAAGATCAAATTTAAAACCTAATGAACTCAATTTGTCTTATAGTGATGCTACTAATATTTCATTTCCAGATAATTTTTTTGACGCAGTTTACTCAGTTACCGTACTTGAGGAATGTGATGCACAGAAATCAATTGCGGAAATCAAAAGAGTTCTTAAACCTGGTGGTGTTGCTGGAATTGTAGTTAGAGCATTAGATGCACCTCAATGGTGGAATATAAAAGTTTCAGACTCAGTTAACAAAATTATCAGTGTACCACCTCAAATGGTATCTCCAAAAGGTGTTGCTGACATGTCTTTATATGAAAAAATAAAACTGGCAAATTTTAAAAATATTCTTTCATATCCCTTTTGGTTTACAGCTTCTTCAGGTAATAACAGTTATATATATGACATGTATTACGGGAGAGCACGACAACTCTTAAATAACAAGCAACAAGAAGAATTCGACAAAGAAATAAAAAATGTAAATGAAAAAAGTCAATCTATTTTATCAGTGCCACTTCATTGTTGCGTTGGATATAAGTAAAAAAATAATATATATTTAAAAATAAAACTCTATTTAAAAACAGAAACCCTGACTACCGGTTGGTACTATGGTTGACATGGTGAAACGCTGATAAGACTTAAAACCTAAAAACCAAAGTCTTTGAGGGTAATCTGAGTCATTAATTTTATTAGTATAGTTGGTTGCAGGGGGTAGGATTGGAACCTACGACCAGAGTGTCATACCAGATCATAAAGTGTCATGTAGTACTATATTTATAAGGGTATGATCTTCATATAATGTCATATTTTGTCATATAGGTTTTATTGTGCATACACATTTTGAGAACAGAACAGGCTATTTGCTAGTGTCAATGACAGTCGACAAGCAACTAAATATTAGGTCAGTCCTAGTGAACTGAGCTCATCAATGAGCTCGTCTATGAAACCTTTATTTTTAAGCATACTTAGCTCTCCTCTTATTCTCTTAGCACTTTTTCCTTTTCCGTCTTCACTTTTTTGTTTTTCAAACAATTCCTTTGCTTTTTTTTCATTACCCCGTTTCTTATTAATATATGCTGAAAGAAGATACATGGTTTGTGAAAATCCACCGAAAGCATGATCTTTTTGCAACTCAATTTCGAAAAACTTCAATGCTTTATCAAAGTCACCGCTCTCTACCAGAGCATAACTATATAAGTTCCTTGCCCATGAAGAAAAATGCGGAGCATTGTTTAACACATATTCATAATTCGCTATGGCTGAGACTAAGTCTCCACAGTTTTGCGCTCCAGCAGCTCCCAAAGCCGTATCAAATATTGTTACTGAATGCTGGAAGATTTTATCAACTTTTTTGCAGGCTTCATTGTGATTTCCCATCATCAACTCGAGTGCAAGTTCCAGTGAAAGAGCAGGAGCATGTGTTGGACGAATTGACAAAACCTTTTTAGCAAACTTTAAGCCTTGTTGAATATCGTCTTTTGGGTTATCTGAGATCCTCAAAACTATTTTTTGCCAATAAACCCAACCTAAACTATTAATAAACCTGATATTCTCAGGCTCTCTTTCTAATCCCCTTTTCCATAGGTTTTCTGCTTCTTTATTCGATGCACGTGTGTTTTTTGCAAAAAGTGATTGTGCTTTAATGTGCAACTTATATAGCTCAGGATCATTAGAAGCTAATTCAGGACGTGCGTATTTTGACGTTATTCGCGTGGCTTTTAGAATAGAAAGAGCAATTTCATCTTGAAGATCAAAAACGTCTTTTGTTTCATCGAAATCGTATATTTCAGAGAAAAGTATGCTTTCTTTATTCAAATCCGTCATTTCGACAGATACTCTAATTTTACTTCCTGCTCCCTGTACACTACCCCTTAGAATAAGATCAAAACCATATTTTTCACGAATTTGGAAATTTTCGTAATTATTTTTAGAAATGAAGTTTGTTGTGCTAGAAGGAGAAACTTTGACACTTTGGGTACTAGTTAATACTGAACGAATGCTTGTTGTTATTCCATTTCCTAAGAACCCATTATCCTCATCTTTAGTTAGGTTCTCAAAATTCATAACCAAAATAGATGGTTTATCGGCTGATGCTGTAGGTTTTGATTCATTCGAAGAATTTTGAAAAATGGTAAAATAAAACACTCCAACCATTACAACTAAAGCAGCAGCAACTGCCCCAAGCATAGTTAGCATAGAGCCAGACTTTGTTTTTAATTTTCTCTTTTGCGAAGGATCAAGAAGGATGTCAAAGGCATGAAACTCATTTTGCTTTACCTTCTGTACGCCCAAATCGTTAAACGTTATCTTGGTTTTGGAAACAACAAGGTTATACACACTCTTGGATATAGAGATGCTATTCGGCTGGGCTAATGCTTCTAATCGTGCCGCAATGTTTACACCATCACCAAAAAGATTACCCTCTTTCTTAACAACATCACCCATATTAATACCAATGCGGAACTCAAGCTTTACCTCTGTTTTATCGGATTCATTTCTTTTCTTTATGTAATTTTGAAACTCAACAGCGCATTCAACAGCATTTACTGCGCTTGAAAACTCCGCTAAGGCTGAGTCGCCAGCTGTATTAAAGATAGATCCTTTGAATTTCTTGAGATAGGTTTTGAGTATTGCCTCACATTCGGCATAGGCCTTTAGCGTAGCATTCTCATCTTTTTCCATGTGCTTGGAATAACCAGCAACGTCTGCAACAAGGATTACAGCTATTTTACGATCTATTTCGATGTTCATTGTTTAACAGTATTTATAGTGAACGTATTTTACAACCAAGATTTAAAAAACCTGACGACTGGTTGGTACGATGGTTGGTATAACCAAACCCTTATCAGGCTTAAAACACAAAAAAACCCCAAAAACCGAAGTCTTTGAGGGTGATCTAAGTCATTGATTTTATTGGTATAGTTGGTTGCGGGGGTAGGATTTGAACCTACGACCTTCAGGTTATGAGCCTGACGAGCTACCGGGCTGCTCCACCCCGCGTCATGCTTTATAAAATTGTAAGGCTAAAAGGCCTGGCAACGACTTACTCTCCCACACCTTAAGATGCAGTACCATCAGCGCAACAGAGCTTCACGTTCGAGTTCGGAATGGGATCGGGTGGTACATCTGCACTATAATCACCAGGCCATTTAGCTTTACAATTATGAAAATAACCCAAATAAAACTTACGTATGTCATTTATTTAGAAAACCGATTTCTACTTTCATGACGGTCACGATCAAGCCGATCGAACTATTAGTACTAGTTAGCTTCACACATTACTGCGCTTCCACACCTAGCCTATCAACGTGGTAGTCTTCCACGGTTCTCGGCGAATCCTAGTTTTGAGGGAGGCTTCCCGCTTAGATGCTTTCAGCAGTTATCCTGTCCGCACATAGCTACCCAGCGATGCCGCTGGCGCGACAACTGGTACACCAGAGGTGCGTCCATCCCGGTCCTCTCGTACTAGGGACAGCTCCTCTCAAGATTCGAACACCCACGGCAGATAGGGACCGAACTGTCTCACGACGTTCTAAACCCAGCTCACGTACCACTTTAATTGGCGAACAGCCAAACCCTTGGGACCTGCTCCAGCCCCAGGATGTGATGAGCCGACATCGAGGTGCCAAACACCCCCGTCGATGTGAACTCTTGGGGGGTATCAGCCTGTTATCCCCGGCGTACCTTTTATCCGTTGAGCGATGGCCCTTCCACACAGAACCACCGGATCACTATGACCGACTTTCGTCTCTGCTCGACTTGTCAGTCTCACAGTCAGGCAGGCTTATGCCATTGCACTCAACAACCGATGTCCGACCGGTTTGAGCCTACCATCGCGCGCCTCCGTTACCATTTGGGAGGCGACCGCCCCAGTCAAACTACCCACCATGCAGGGTCCCGGACCAGGATAACTGGCCACGGTTAGACAACAAAAAACAGAAGGGTGGTATCTCAAGGATGGCTCCCTCATGGCTGGCGCCACAAGTTCCAAGCCTCCCACCTATCCTGCACATCGGTTTCCTGATGCCACTGCAAAGCTGTAGTAAAGGTGCACGGGGTCTTTCCGTCTGACCGCGGGTACCCCGCATCTTCACGGGGAATTCAATTTCGCTGAGTTGATGTTGGAGACAGCGGGGAAGTCGTTACGCCATTCGTGCAGGTCGGAACTTACCCGACAAGGAATTTCGCTACCTTAGGACCGTTATAGTTACGGCCGCCGTTTACTGGGGCTTCAATTCGCTGCTTGCACAACTCCTCTTAACCTTCCAGCACCGGGCAGGCGTCGGACCCTATACGTCGTGTTACCACTTTGCAGAGCCCTATGTTTTTAATAAACAGTCGCTACCCCCTATTTTATGCTACCTATATCTGGTTGCCCAGAGCAGGCCACCCTTATTCCGAAGTTACGGGTGCATTTTGCCGAGTTCCTTCAACATCATTCTCCCAAGCGCCTTGGTATTCTCTACCTGCCCACCTGTGTCGGTTTCGGGTACGGTCTTAATGATGGAGCTATTTCCTGGGACGGTTTCGCTGCAAATACAATCCGATAAGTATTTACAACTTACACCATCCGTCACTTCCATCAGGTCACGGAATATTAACCGTGTTCCCATCGACTACTGCTTTCGCACTTATCTTAGGGGCCGACTAACCCTGCGTGGATTAACCTTGCGCAGGAACCCTTGGGCTTTCGGCGAGAGTGTTTCTCACACTCTTTATCGCTACTCATGTCAGCATTCTCACTTCTGATACCTCCAATAACACTCACGTGATACCTTCAACGGCTTACAGAACGCTCCGCTACCATGCCTTACGGCATCCACAGCTTCGGTGTATGGCTTTAGCCCCGTTACATCTTCGGCGCAGGCTGGCTTAATTAGACCAGTGAGCTGTTACGCTTTCTTTAAAGGATGGCTGCTTCTAAGCCAACCTCCTGGCTGTCTTGGCCTTCCCACATCCTTTCCCACTTAGCCATAACTTAGGGACCTTAGCTGGTGGTCTGGGCTCTTTCCCTCTTGTCCAAGGACCTTAGCACCCATGGACTGTCTGCTATACTGTACTTACCGGTATTCGGAGTTTGGTTAGGTTTGGTAAGGCTCGCGCCCCCCTAGCCCATCCAGTGCTCTACCCCCGGTGGTAATATATAACGCACTACCTAAATAGTTTTCGCGGAGAACCAGCTATCTCCGGGTTTGATTGGCCTTTCACCCCTAGCCACAGGTCATCCCCGTCTTTTTCAACAGACGTGGGTTCGGTCCTCCAGTGCGTGTTACCGCACCTTCAACCTGCCCATAGCTAGATCACCCGGTTTCGGGTCTAATCCATCGAACTAAATCGCACTATTAATACTCGCTTTCGCTTCGCCTACACCTAACGGCTTAAGCTCGCTCAATAAATTAACTCGCTGACCCATTATACAAAAGGTACGCAGTCACTACTTAATGTAGCTCCTACTGTTTGTAAGCATTCGGTTTCAGGTCTGTTTCACTCCCCTCATAGGGGTTCTTTTCACCTTTCCCTCACGGTACTTGTTCACTATCGGTCACAGAGTAGTACTTAGGCTTGGAGGGTGGTCCCCCCATGTTCAAGCAGGATTTCACGTGTCCCGCCCTACTCAAGGACCAAAATGAAACATTACCCATACAGGGCTATCACCTACTATGGCTGACCTTTCCAGATCATTCTGGTTGTTTTCAAATTGGCCACTGGCCTGGTCCGCGTTCGCTCGTCACTACTAACGGAGTCTCGGTTGATGTCCTTTCCTCCAGCTACTTAGATATTTCAGTTCGCTGGGTTTGCCTCCCTTTCGGGATAAACCAAATTGGTTTGGGTTTCCCCATTCGGAAATCTGCGGATCAAAGCCTACTCACGACTCCCCACAGCTTATCGCAGCGTGTCACGTCCTTCATCGCCTCTCTGTACCAAGGCATCCACCAAATGCTCTTCAAGACGCTTGATCGGACCGTACACGAAAGTAGCAACCGGTCAGACAACCATTGCAACTATTTAAAATCATATTGAAATATTTTTAAAGGTACGATCCGTAAGCTGGATAACATTAAAAATGTTACCCTATTATTTGGGATTATTTTCACCAACTATGTCAAACAGATTAACGATTTAGCAATTTAAACTGTTTTGTTAAATTTGAACGATTATAAATATTGGTAGGCACGGGCAGATTTGAACTGCCGACCTCACGATTATCAGTCGTGCGCTCTAACCAACTGAGCTACGCGCCTTTAGCTGTAGCAAACTATAATTCAATAAGTTCAAAAAAAGAAGAGATACAAAGACGGTGGGAGTTGATCTTGTACTTTCCTTAGAAAGGAGGTGATCCAGCCGCAGGTTCCCCTACGGCTACCTTGTTACGACTTCACCCCAGTCGCTGACCCTACCGTGGCCGGCTCCCTCCAAAAGGTTAGGATACCGTCTTCGGGTAAAACCAACTCCCATGGTGTGACGGGCGGTGTGTACAAGGCCCGGGAACGTATTCACCGTAGCATGCTGATCTACGATTACTAGCGATTCCAACTTCATGCTCTCGAGTTGCAGAGAACAATCCGAACTGAGACGGCTTTTTGGGATTTGCTCCAGGTTACCCTATTGCTTCCCTTTGTCACCGCCATTGTAGCACGTGTGTAGCCCAGCCCATAAGGGCCATGAGGACTTGACGTCATCCTCGCCTTCCTCCTGGTCATCCCAGGCAGTTTCTCTAGAGTGCCCAGCCGAACTGATGGCAACTAAAGATGAGGGTTGCGCTCGTTGCGGGACTTAACCCAACATCTCACGACACGAGCTGACGACAGCCATGCAGCACCTGTGTTGGAGCCAGCCGAACTGAAGGAAATCATCTCTGATAACCATACTCCACATGTCAAGGGCTGGTAAGGTTCTGCGCGTTGCTTCGAATTAAACCACATGCTCCACCGCTTGTGCGGGCCCCCGTCAATTCCTTTGAGTTTTAATCTTGCGACCGTACTTCCCAGGCGGTGTGCTTAGTGCGTTAGCTGCGACACTGAAAGGTGACCCTCCAACATCTAGCACACATCGTTTACGGCGTGGACTACCAGGGTATCTAATCCTGTTTGCTCCCCACGCTTTCGCTCCTCAGCGTCAGATAATAGCCAGAAAGTCGCTTTCGCCACTGGTGTTCTTCCCAATATCTACGAATTTCACCTCTACACTGGGAGTTCCACTTTCCTCTCTATTTCTCTAGCTTGCTAGTATTAAACGCAGTTCCCAGGTTGAGCCCGGGGATTTCACGTCTAACTGTTCAAGCAGCCTGCGAGCCCTTTACGCCCAATAATTCCGAATAACGCTCGCCCCCTTCGTATTACCGCGGCTGCTGGCACGAAGTTAGCCGGGGCTTCTTCTACGGCTACCGTCATCATCTTCACCGTTGAAAGTGCTTTACAACCCTAGGGCCTTCATCACACACGCGGCATTGCTGGATCAGAGTTGCCTCCATTGTCCAATATTCCCCACTGCTGCCTCCCGTAGGAGTCTGGGCCGTGTCTCAGTCCCAGTGTGGCTGATCATCCTCTCAGACCAGCTACTGATCGTAGCCTTGGTAAGCCATTACCTTACCAACAAGCTAATCAGACGCGGGCCCCTCTTTCAGCGGCTGACCTTTCCCCCGGAGGGCGTATACGGTATTAGCGTTCGTTTCCAAACGTTGTCCCATACTAAAAGGTAGGTTCCCACGCGTTACTCACCCGTGCGCCACTAGATCCGAAGATCTCGTTCGACTTGCATGTGTTAGGCATGCCGCCAGCGTTCATTCTGAGCCAGGATCAAACTCTTAGGTTTGATGGGTATGAATTAAAAATTCAACCGAAAAGGTAGTCATACCTTCACACTCAAGTTACTGACAGACAAAATAAATTTGTCATTATTATTATGGTAAATTGCGCGATTCAAATAGACGACCATATATTTTATGCACAAAACAAAATCCACCGTCTATGAATCTCTTCTTCTTATTAACAATATCAAACAGATCACTAAAAATAGTGAAAAATTAAAAACTTAACCGAAAGGGGTTTATACTCAGCATATTATCATATGTCAAACGTAAAAGATAAAAAAAATGCAAAAATTTTTATTTTTTTTTTAATTAATTTTTTAACTTGCATAAATATAAAATTATGAACCTTAAATTGTAGCCTTGACTTTTATATATTCTCGCGTCAATATCGCTTACAATATGAAAAAAGTATTTAATATTAGATTGTTAGCAGAATTTCTTACTATATTAGGTTTAATTAACCTCTTTCTCATATATTTTGCAACAAGTAATGTGAGTTCATCAACTTTACAAAACAAACTAGAAACGCTGCCCCTCAAAAGGCCAGTCAATCTTTTCAATCTAGAAGAATCAATTGATACAATTTTTAATAAGGTTCAAAAAGTTGGTGCAAAACCTATTACAGAAGTTAAAAAAACAAAACTCAACAAAAATGAAAATCTCAGCTCTGCTTTAAAAAGAATTAATTTTAAAAAATTTGAAATTGGAAAAATTATAAACTCAATTAGCAACCTGCATAATGGTAAAAAGATACTTAGTTCTTTGCCAGTTGGGATGATTATACATTATTCAAAACCCTCAAACCTTACTGGAGGAGCGGTGAAAATAAATTTTGATAAAACAAAAGATATCTTTGTCTGGCAAGATATAAATAATAATTATAAATCGCAAATATATTTGAGACCTACTAGATTACAAAACACACTTATTAAAAGTGTAATTGAAAATAATTTATATATAGCTGCACAAAATTCAGGAATTCCAGAAAATACAATATTAGAAATGATAAGCTTACTTGGTTTCTCTGTTGATTTTCAAAGAGAAATTAGAAAAGGAGATAGTTTTGAGATTTTGTTTACCAAAAAAATTGATGTTTTAAGTAACGATATAATTAACACTAATCCAATTACATATGTGTCTATAAATTTATCAGGTAACATATTAAATTTTTTTAAATTTAAAGATGAATTTGGATCAACTCAATATTATGATGAAAATGGTAAATCCTCAAAAAGAACGATAATGAAAACTCCCATAAATGGAGCTAGGTTATCCAGCAGATATGGAAATAGAAAACATCCAATCTTAGGATATACAAAAATGCATAGAGGCCTTGATTTTGCTGCACCAACTGGCACGCCTGTTTTTGCAGCTGGAGATGGCATTGTAGAAAAAGTAGGATGGAATGGATCATATGGTAAATATATTAGAATAAGACATACAGGAATCTATAAAACTGCATATGCCCATTTGTCTAGATTTCATAAAAATACTAAAGTCGGAAAACGGATTTCACAAGGAAAAACAATAGGGTATGTTGGAAGCACGGGTAGATCAACAGGTCCGCACCTACACTATGAAGTTATAAAAAATAACTCTCAAGTCAACCCTATGAGAATAAAATTACCAGCTGGGAAAAATATTTCTAAGTCTAACATTTTGAATTACCAAAATCATGTCAAAAAAATTCTAAATCAGAAAATTTCTCTTGAAAGATCTAATCGTAAGAAAAAATTAGCTATTAACCATTATAAAAATTCAAAAGAGTTAATCATAAATTAATTAGTTAACAGAAATATCAATATCATTATTAACAGTTTTTATGTAGAGGGTGTCGCCTTCTTTAGCTTCATTAGTTATAATAAGTTCGCTTATTTTGTCTTCTACAACATTTCTTATTTTTCTCTTGATTGGCCTGGCCCCATATTCTGGGTCATAACCGTTTATAGCTATAATACTATTAACTTTTTCGTCCCACTCCATAGAAATGTTATTTAGAAGCAATCTTGTTTTAAGGTTATTTAACTGTATTTCTACAATTTTGTTAATGTGAGACTTTCCAAGTTTTGAAAAGAATAAAATTTCATCTAATCTATTTATAAATTCTGGACTTAACTTTGATTTAACTGAAATCATAATTTCTTTTTTTATTAGATTATTTTTTTCATTTTTCAATCCAAAATCTATATTTGACTTGAAATGTTGAGCGCCTATGTTACTAGTCATGATTATGATGGTATTAGTAAAATCAACTGTCTTTCCATGAGAATTTGTCAATCTACCATCATCCATAACTTGTAAAAGAAGATTTAAAACATCTGGGTGAGCTTTTTCGATTTCATCAAATAATATTACTTTATATGGTCGTCGTCTGACTGCTTCAGTTAAAACACCTCCTTCATCATAACCTATGTAACCGGGAGGAGCTCCAATTAATCTTGAAACAGAATGTTTTTCCATATATTCAGACATATCTATTCTAATTAGTGAATCGGTTTCATTAAACAACAATTGGGCAATAGATTTAGCTGTTTCTGTTTTTCCAATTCCAGTAGACCCTAAAAACATAAAACTGCCTATAGGACTAGTTGGATCATTCAAACCGGCTCTAGATCGAATGATTGTTCTAGTAATTGCATCTATTACATGATCTTGGCCAATAATTGATTTTTTAAGTTCACTATCCATTTCAAGCAACTTAAGGCGTTCATGTTCCATCATTTTTTCAACAGGTATTCCCGTCCATTTAGAAACAACTAACGCAACATCTTCTTCGGAAACAATAGTATTTATGAGTTGATCTCTATTTAATCTTTTAGAAATATTATTTTCTAAATTAGGAATTATTTGATAAGAAAGCTCACCTGCTTTTTCCCAATTCCCGTTTCGTTTTTCAATTTCCAAAAGGTTTCTGGCATTTTCAAGCTCAATCTTTTTCTTTTGTTCATCTTCCAAAAATCTTTTACTTAATTTCCATTTTTCTGTTTGTTCTTGAGATATTGATTTAAGCTCTTTCAATTCATCTTCAACTTTTAAAATTCTATCATTGGAAGTTTTAGTGTTTTCTTTTTTTAAAACTTTTTTTTCTATTTCTAATTGAATAATTCGTCTGTCTGTCTCATCAAGAAAATCAGGTTTAGAGTCAATTTCTATTCTTTTTCTACTCGCGGCCTCGTCAATTAGATCAATCGCCTTGTCTGGCAAAAATCTGTCATTAATATACCTTGATGATAAATTCACTGATGCTGAAAGTGCTTTATCAGTAATGGTTATACCATGAAATAATTCGTATTTTTCTTTAAGACCTCTCATCATTGATATAGAACTTTCTATATCTGGTTCATCTATGTAGACTTGTTGAAAACGTCTTTCTAAAGCTTTATCTTTTTCAATATGTTGTCTATATTCATCTAAAGTAGTTGCTCCAACACAATGAAGTTCACCTCTTGCCAAAGCAGGTTTAAATATATTAGATGCGTCAAGTGATCCATCTGCCCCCCCAGCACCGACTAGCGTGTGGAGTTCATCTATAAACAAAATTATATTATCTTTTTTCTTTTCTACTTCGTGTAATAAAGATTTCAATCTTTCTTCAAAATCACCCCTAAATTTGGAACCAGCTAAAATACTTGCCAAATCAAGAGAAAAAATTTCTTTAGATTTGAGCTTTTCAGGAACATCATTATTAGCTATTCGAATTGCTAAACCTTCTATAATAGCTGTTTTACCAACACCTGGCTCTCCAATTAATACTGGATTATTTTTAGTCCTTCTTGACAAAACTTGTATGAGCCTTCTAATTTCTTCATCCCTTCCAATTACAGGATCCAGTTGTTCTTTAGCAGCCTTATTAGTTAAATTAAGAGCAAATCTATTTAACGTATCAAACCCGGATTCAGCATTATTATTCATTGCTTTTCTACCCTTTCTGAACTCTTTTATTTCTTCTAGAAGTGCGCCATAAGTGATATTAAATTTCAATAAAATTTCATTGGCTTCATCATTAATCATTGTAAAAGATAATAATAAAATTTCCTGTGTGACAATTTTATCGTCAAATTTTTTCGACAACATTTTTGCTGTATTTATAAGCTTTAAAACACTCGCATCAATTTCTTTAGAATTATTATGTATTTTAATTTTATTAAGTATGGAATAAACTTCTGATTTTAATTTATTAACATTAAGCTTTAAACTACTTAATATGTATTCCAAATACTTTTCGTTATCATCTAAAAGTGCGTACAAAATATGTATTGATGTAACATTTGTGTTAAACTTGATGGCTAAATTAATAGCAGTGCTAATAATTGATTTTGATCTATCAGAAAACTCGTTAGTTAAATTATTTATTTTATAGACTCATGTTGTTATTATTTAGTATACATATGACTACTAATTGAGAAATTTCAATATCAATTAAAACTTCGAACTTGTGTTATAACTAATGTTGTGGATTATAATTAAATTGTTAAGTTGTCACCTTCTGATTTAACTTTTTCAATTTCCTTAATTTCTTTTCCTTCATCATTGTTCTGGACGGCAGACAATTCCGCTTCTCTCATTTGAAACCCCCTTTTTCGCCTTGAAGGTTTCTTAGAAGTATTTTCATTATCATCCAACCCCGCTTCATAAGAAGAATTGGTTTCAGATTTAATTTTAGCTTCTTTGAGTTCGTTGCTTAACTCTATTTCTTTTTGCAGTCTATAATAGTGGTCAGCAAACTGTAAAAAAGATTCCGCTAAAATTCTATCATCGGATGATGATGCGTCAGAGGCTAGTGATGTATACTTTTCATTCAACTGGGAAACTGAACCTCTTTGGCGACCATCAGGTCCAGCACTTTCAATAACAGTGTTCTTATTAATATTTCCGTTTAAGTTACCATTATTAAAACTTCTACGGTTTGATCCACGATTTTGGCGACGACGCCCATTATTTTGCTGTCTCATAATTTTCCTAAAAATTAAGCTTATTATAATTAAACATTGCTTTTTGCAATACAGTTAAGAGTCCTATTTTCAACCTATGGACTCAAAAACTAAAATTTAAGGTTTTATAAAAGTTAAACTAGTAATTAATTATATAAAGTTTTTTCTTTTTAGCCAAGCATAAAAAGTAATTATTTAACAATAAACACTAATACCCTATTTACTCCTGACAGATCTTTTTTATATTCGATCGGTAACATTTTATGTTCTTTAGCTTTTGAAGAAATAAAATTCTCTTGCCCTTTTCCAATTTCAAAAAAAACCTTTCCATTTTTTTTTACAACATTTTTAAGCTTGGGTATAAGAATTCTATAGGAATCAAGTCCGTCATTACCACCATTTAATGCAATAAATGGGTCGTAATTTTTTACTTCTGTTTGTAATGTTTTAATGTGTTCGGTTGGAATGTAAGGTGGATTTGAAATTACTACATCAAACTTAATTTCATTTTCAATTTTAATTAAATTTAAATCCCATTCCTCAACACTCCAATCTAAATTGATAAACTTTGACCTATCTAAAACGCCAAAGTTTGAGGCATTAATCTTTACAATATCTAAGGATTTTTTTGAAATGTCAAAAAATGTAACCTCGGAATTTTTGTATTCTTCTAGTAAAGACAAACCTAAACAACCTGAGCCTGACCCTAAATCTAATATTTTAAAAGATTTTGATTTATTTTTATAATGTTCTAACACTGAATTTATGAGTGTTTCTGAGTCCGGTCTAGGATCTAAAGTTTCCTCATTTAATTTGAACTCCTGTTTCCAAAAATTTCTTTTATTAATAATTCTTGAGACAGGCTTACCACTTAATCTTTGTTCAACTAAACTTTGAAATTTTTTAATCTCATTTTCTGAAATATCTATTTTTTCATGATTGTATACTACTTTATCTTTATCTTGAGATTTGGAAAGCAATATTCTACAGTCTAAGTTAGCTGTTTCAATACCAACTTTTTTTAATTTTTCTATCTCTGGTCTTATCAAAGTATAAACATCGATACTTTTATTAATCATTTGAAGTCATTTTTAACAATCTATCCTCAACCACAAGAGCGTCTATTAATTCATCTAGAGCCTCCCCACTTAAGATTTTTTCTAATTTATGTAATGTTAGGTTTATTCTATGATCAGTGACACGGCCTTGTGGGAAATTATACGTTCTTATTCTTTCTGACCTATCGCCAGAACCAACTTGATCTTTTCTGGTTGAAGATCTTTCATCTTGTTGTTTTTGTCTTCCAGCTTCATACAAACGGGATTGAAGAATTTTCATAGCTTTAGCTCTGTTTTTATGTTGTGATTTTTCATCTTGTTGGCTAACCACAATTCCTGATGGTATATGTGTTATTCTCACAGCCGAGTCTGTAGTGTTTACGGACTGCCCTCCAGGTCCACTAGATCTAAATACATCTACTCTTAAATCTTTTTCTTCAATTAAAATCTCTAAGTCTTCTGCTTCTGGAAGAACAGCTACAGTTGCAGCAGAGGTATGAATTCTTCCGCTTGTTTCAGTAGTTGGAACTCTTTGAACTCTATGAACACCTGATTCAAATTTTAATCTTCCAAAAACACCATCGCCAATGATGTTAGCTTGTGCCTCCTTGTAGCCACCTACATTTGTCTCTGCAACCTCCATAACTTCAAATTTCCATTTGTTCTTAACAGATAACTTTTCGTACATTCCAAAAAGATCTGAAGCAAATAAACCTGCCTCATCACCGCCTGTACCTGCGCGAACTTCTAAAATCACATTTCTTTTGTCATCCTTATCCTTAGGTAATAAAGCAATTTGAATTTCTTTTTCAAGTTCACTAATATGTTCTTTTAAAGATGTAAACTCATTAGTTGCAATTTCTTTTAGCTCTTCATCTGTATTTTTATCATTTATAATTTCACTTAAATCTTGAATTTCTGAAACAAATGCGTCTTTTTTATTAACTAAATCTGTAATCGATTTAATATCAGATAATTCTTTTGATAATTCAGCTAATTTAGATGGTTTTAAGTTAGTAGAGTTAACAAGTAAATTTTCAATTTCGCTTTCCCTACTAATTATTTTTTTTAAATTATACTCTAGACTCAATATTTACCTCAAATGATTATTTTTTTTATTGCCTGCTGTAAATCTATTAATTCTTCACTGCCCGAAGTTAAATCTTTAAATTTAAGTAATTTTTTTTGAATTTCTTCTTCACCTAAAATAATGGCGTACGACGCTCTAATTTTGTTTGCTCTCCTAAACTTTTTTGACAAATTACCAGAATAAATAATTTCTGTTTTAATTCCTTGTTGAATTAATTTATTCATAATTGGCAATAATAAATAATTAAAATTTTCTGTTTGGCCTATTAATACTACATCCGTTTTATTAACGAGTTCAGTTTGAACCAGTAATGCTAATCTTTCTATACCTGCTGCCCACCCTACACCAGGAACATCTGATCCACCTAACATTTTTGAGAGACCATCATATCTTCCACCTGCAAGAACGGTTCCTTGTGAACCTAGTTCATTAGTAGTAAATTCAAAAGCTGTATGACAGTAATAGTCTAATCCTCTAACAAGATTTTTATCAATTTCATATTCAATTTTTAAATGATCCAGACCTTTACAAATATTTTTGAATCTTGTCTTTGATTCTTTATTTAAATATTCAATAATACTTGGAGCATTCTTGATTATTTTTTGATCCTCTTCATTTTTAGAATCCAGTATTCTTAAAGGATTAATCGAAAAACGAATTAAGCTTTCTTTGGATAAAGTAGATTGATAATCCTTTAGGTAACTTTTAAGAGCATTTCTGTAGTTTTTTCTACTCTCAAAATCTCCTAGCGTATTAATTTTTAATTTGATTTTTTCTAATATATTTAATTTATTTAAGAATTCATTTCCTAAGTGTATTACCTCAATATCCGCCATTGAACTGCTTAAGCCTAAACATTCAACACCAAACTGCTTAAATTGTCTAAGTCTTCCCTTCTGTGGTCTTTCATACCTAAACATTGGTCCATAATATGAAAAGCGTTGCGGTATATCTTGAACTAGACCTGAATTTAAAAAAGCCCTAACTACTCCTGACGTTCCTTCAGGCCTTAACATTAATTCATCGTTACTTCTGTCTTTAAAAATATAATTTTCTTTTGTTACTATGTCACTTGACTCTCCAAGTGGCTTAGTAAACACCTTAGAAAATTCAAATATTGGTATCTCAATTTGGGAATAATTGAACTTATCTGAAATTTCTAATGCTGAATTAATAACTTTCATATGCTTATCTAAATCATGAGGCAATAGATCATGTACGCCTCTTACTGTTCTAAATTTTTCCATTAAAAGCCCGTATATTTAAATATTAAATTACCTGATTAACTTTTTTTGTTCTAATTTTTTTAAAACAAAATTTACTATATAATCAGCAACATTTTCATTTCTTATTATATGATCTGTTATGCCATTTACGTAAATTTGGTGGGCACCTTTCCCACCACCCGTTAGTCCAATATCAGTTTCCTTAGCTTCTCCAGGACCATTTACAACACATCCAATTATTGAGACTGTAATAGACTCAGAAATATGCTCAAGCCTTTCTTCAACTTCTTGAACTGTTTTGATAACGTCAAATTGTTGCCTTGCACATGAAGGACAAGAGATTACTGTTACACCTCTTCTCCTTAATCCAAGAGATTTCAACATTTCGTAAGCAACTTTTATCTCTTCAGAAGGATGTGCAGACAAAGAAACCCTCATTGTATCACCAATACCAGCCCACAATAGGTTTCCTAAACCAATTGAGGATTTTACAGTTCCAGATCTCAAACTACCTGCTTCAGTAATACCAATATGTAATGGACAATTATCTAATTCAGCTAATTGAGTATAGGCTGCAACCGCAAGAAAAACGTCTGAAGCCTTTACACTAATTTTGTAGTCGTGAAAATCATATTCTTTTAGAATGCGAACGTGTCTCAAAGCTGACTCTACGAGCGCTTCTGGTGAAGGCTCACCATATTTATCTAAAATATTTTTTTCTAAAGAGCCTGCATTAACTCCAATTCTTATAGAAGTATTATTTTGTTTTGCTGCATTAATCACTTCTTTAACTTTATTTGAATTACCAATATTTCCAGGATTAATTCTTAAACATGCAGCTCCAGCATCTGCAGCTTCTACGGCTCTTAGATAGTGAAAGTGGATGTCAGCGATAATTGGAATTGATGATGAGTTAATTATTGTTTTTAAAGCTGAAGTTGATTCCTTGTCAGGGCATGAAACCCTAATAATGTCTGCACCTGCATCAACACAAGTATTTATTTGTTTTAAAGTAGCATCAATGTCAGTTGTTTTAGTGTTTGTCATAGTCTGAACTGATATAGGAGAGTCACCTCCAACAAATATATTTCCTACTCTAATCTTTCTAGATTTTCTTCGTTCAATTTGCCTGTAAGGCCTAATATTCATTATTATGTCCTGAACTGTAAATTTATAAGAAAATAATTTGAATTTAAAATAAATTTAGTCAATAGATTTTTGATTAGTAAAAGACTTAATATTTAAGGGACGAGCAGTAATTATTTCACCTATATCGCCTAATTTTGGAATAATCATATCACCTTGGGTTAGTGATAACGCGCCTGCATTCCCTGTATTAAATGTTAATCCAACTATGTTAGGGACAACATAAGTTTCACCAGGTCTCATCAGTCTTGTCATAAGAACATTACCATCTAAATCTTCAATTTCTACCCAACTATTACCAGTGGCTTTTAATACCATTTCTGTACTGGGATCTCTTTCATTGGCAGTTGCAGATAGTTCACTAGTTTGAATTTCATTTAATTTAGTATCAATAGTATTATTATTTTCCGTTAGGTTATCATTGTTAATATCCAAATTTTTAGGAATTACACTTTTACTTATTTCTTTTTTAGGATTTGTTAAAACATCTAAATTTTGAACTATTTTTGCATTATTTCTGGTTTTAGTATCAGATGAATTGGTAAAGTTTAAGTTTTCTTCTATTATAACATATTCATTTTTCTCTATTTCAGCTGTTTTTTTAGAAATTTCTTCATTTTTATTTGCTTCAACTTTTTCAAACTTATTATTTCTATCACTGTAGTACCAACCAGTATAAGATAAAACAGCTATAAAAATAGATATAATTGCGCCCAAAGGCAAAAAACTATTTTTATTTATTTCTGGAGAGAGAAATTTATATTCTTCTTTATAAGAACCTAATTCCAGACTTTCTTTGAATTCTTTAACAAGTAAATCACCATCTAAATCTAACAAACGAGCATAAGACCTAACAAACCCTATTTTATAAGCAAGTCCAGGTAAATCAACATGCTCGCCATTTTCAAAGTCTTTGATAATTTTAACTCTAACTTTAAGTAAATTACCAGCTTGTTCTTGAGTTAAGCCTTTGTTTAACCTGGCATCCAAACATAATTTACCCACAGTTGATGGTTCAACACTATCAAATGCATCATTTATTGCTTCTGAAACGGATTTGTCAATCTTGTTATCTTTCTTATTATTTCCATTTCTAACGGACATTTTTTCTCCTTGTGACGCAATATTTTATATTGAGTTACTTTTTAAATCAACAATTGTTTTAACGGCACAAATCTAAAAAAATTAATTGTACAATAATTAAACATCTAAACCAAAAGAAGAATGTAGCGATCTCATTGCAAGCTCATAATAATCTGATGCTATAAGAACAGATATTTTAATTTCGCTTGTTGAGATTACATGAATATTAATTTGATTATTAGCTAGTGTCTCAAACATAGTTTTTGCAATACCAGACTGGGTCCTCATAGCATTGCCAACTACAGAAATTTTAACAACGTTCGTGTCAGTAATAATTTTTCTGAAGCCTATTTTTTTTTGAATTTCTTTTATTGTACTTTTAGCAATTAGCAAATCAGTTTCTGGGATAGTAAAAGTGATATCAGTTGCTTCATAATTTATAGAAGAGGATTGTACAATCATATCAACATTAATTGAATGTTTAGCTAAAGATCCAAAAATTTCAGCAGCTTGACCTGGTTGATCTGGAACACCATATAATGTAATTTTTGCTTCATTTAAACTATGAGCGATACCACTTATTTCTGATTTTTCCATATCACTTTCCTCTTTGATTATAGAAGTTCCAGGAATGTCTTCAAAACTACTAAGAACTCTTAATTTTACATTATACTTCATTGCCAATGCCACAGACCTAGTTTGCAAAACTTTTGCACCCTGAGATGCTAGTTCTAGCATTTCTTCATATGTAATTATATCAAGTTTTTTTGCTTTTTTCACTATTCTTGGATCCGTAGTGTAGACACCATCAACATCTGTATAAATATCACAACGCTCTGCTAGAAAAGATGCAGCTATAGCTACTGCTGACGTATCTGAACCTCCTCTTCCTAGAGTCGTTATTCTGTTTTCATCTGATATACCTTGAAATCCTGAAATTATTGCAACCTGATTTTTTTTAAAAAATTCTAGTATTTTGTCAGTTTTAATATCTTCAATAACAGCCTTGCCATGCGATTTGTCAGAAATTATTGGAACTTGCCATCCTAACCAAGAACGAGCTTTGACATTCAAATTTTGTAATGAAATTGCTAAGAGTGCAGAAGTAACTTGTTCACCTGTTGACACAACCACGTCATATTCTGAATACGAAGGTTTGTCTGAAGTGCTTTTTACCAAATCAATTAAGTTATTAGTTATCCCAGCCATCGCAGAGACCACAACAATAACTTTATTTCCTATATTAACCTCGTTTTTAACTTTTACAGCAATTTTTTTTATCTGAGGAACATCTGCAACTGATGTACCTCCAAATTTTAATACCACAATTTTCAAATTTCTGTTATCCTCGTTATACTTTTATTTAAAAATACAATCATGACAAATACCGTTAACAGAAAAGAAATAGAACAATTTTCATCATTAAGCAACAAATGGTGGGCAAAGTCTGGTCCTTTTTCAGCATTACACAAAATGTCAAATGCAAGAATTGAATTTATAAGACAAAACGCAAGTAGAATTCTTAACAAGGATAAACGAGAAATTAAACTTCTAGATGGAATTAAATGTATTGATATTGGCTGTGGAGGTGGAATTCTATCTGAAAAATTGAAAAGATTAGGAGCAAATGTAACTGGTATTGATGCATCTCAAAGCTCTATAGACGTTGCAAAAGAACATTCAATTAAAAGTCGATTAGAAATAGATTATAGATGCATTTCAACTAGTAAATTCATAGAATCAGAAAAGAGGAAAGTTATAAATAAATTTGACTTAGTTGTTGCTTCTGAAGTAATTGAACATGTCGATAATAGGAAGTCTTTTTTATCAGATATTTCAAATTTATGTCGACCAGGAGGCCTAGTGGTATTTACAACAATTAATAATTCTCTACTTGGAATATTATTTGGAAAAATTTTTGCAGAAAATATTTTAAAAATTGTGCCAGTTGGAACTCATGATATACAAAAATTTATTTCACCTGAAACTTTATCAGAAGAAGCTAAAGAATATAATATCTTATTAGATAATTTTATTGGTTTTAAGCCTACTTTTAATTTTGAAGATTTAATGGATAGACAATTTGGAGATTTTAGACTTACTTCAAATTTAGCGGTAAATTATGGGGCAGCTGGCATAAAAATCTAATTTAATTATCATCAGATATCCATGGAATATTTACAACATCAATTCCATCATCTCTTAATTCTTGTATTTCTTTTTGAGTGCCATGACCATGAATTGGCTTTTCTATGATTTTTCCTTCTTTCATAGATCGAACTTTAGATACAAATTCATCACCTACAAAAGTTGAGTTTTTTTGTATCTCTTTTTTTATGGTTCTTAAAATAGTTGAAATATTTGTTAAGTTGTTATTGGCTAATAAGCTATTACTTTCAATATGAGTTTTGTTAATATTATTATTCTTGTTATTTATTTCTTCTAAATTTTTGATTTTACTAGTTTTAAGATTTGGAGTCGTTAATAATTTTACAACTTTATCACCCCCACAAACTGGACAATTTATCAAACCTTGGTGTTTTTGGTTTTCGTAAGCATTAATATTTTGAAACCAACCATCAAATTCTTTTTTGTCTGCACAATATTCAGATTTGCATTTTAGTTTGTATTTAATCATTATCTTTAGTATTTACCACAACAATGCTTGTATTTTTTTCCAGAATCACATAATGGACAAATTGAATTTCTTTGAATTTTCTTATTAAAAACCATTTGTTGTTCATTAGAGGTATTTCTTTCTAAATCTTCTTCTTTTTGTATTTCAATAAATGATAACACTGATGTAATTGTTTTTCTTAATTTATCAAGCATCTCTTCAAATAATTCAAAAGATTCTCTTTTGTATTCGTTCAATGGGTCTTTTTGTGCATATGCTCTTAATCCTATGGACTGCCTCATTTGATCTAACATTAGTAAATGATCTTTCCAACCTTGGTCTAAAACCTGTAAGAGAAGAGTTTTTTCTGCATGCCTAAAAACTTCCACACCAAAATTAACTGCTCGTTCTGCCATAAATTTATTGGACAATTCTTTAAGTCGATCAATAATTTCTTTTTCAATAATTCCATCTTCTTTAACCCACTGGCTGACTGGAACTGAAAGACCTAAATAATTTTTTACATCATTGGATAGTGTTTTCACATCCCATTCATCGTGATAACTTTGATCAGGTATAGCTTTGTAAACAATTGTTTCAATAACTTCATGACGCATGTCTATGATCATTTCACTAATATCTTCTGATCTCATAATTTCTTTCCTTTGGTCAAAAATTACTTTTCTTTGATCATTCATGACATCATCAAATTTCAAAAGTTGTTTTCTTATTTCAAAATTATGCGCCTCTACTTTAGCTTGAGCTTTTTCAACTGCTTTATTAATCCAAGGATGGACAATAGCTTCACCTTTTTCCAATCCAAGCTTACTCAACATTGTTTCTAATCTATCTGACCCAAAAATTCTCATCAAATCGTCTTGTAAAGATAATAGAAACTTAGATTTTCCTGGGTCACCTTGTCTGCCAGTTCTCCCTCTAAGTTGATTATCAATTCTACGACTCTCATGACGCTCAGTACCTATAACGTACAATCCACCAGCAGATAGTGCTTTTTTTTTCTTTGTTTCAATATCTAATTTTAAAAAATTGAGAGCTTCATTATTAATTGAAGGGGTTTTAATCTCATTAGTTTGTCTAATTTCTAAATTTCCACCTAATTGAATATCAGTTCCTCTACCTGCCATATTAGTAGCTATTGTAACTGCCCCTGGCATTCCTGCATAACCAATAATTTGTGCCTCTTGCTCATGAAATTTTGCATTCAAAACTTCATGCTTTATTTTTTTTGATGATAGTAATTTTGACAGAATTTCTGATTTTTCAATTGATACTGTTCCCACCAAAACAGGTTGATTGTTTTTTTGACATTCTTCAATTAATTTAATTACAGCTTCGTCTCTTTCTTCATTTGTTTTATATATTTCGTCATTTTTGTCTTCCCTAGCTATTTTCAAATTAGTAGGAACTTCTATAACTGGAAGATTATAAATTTCAGAAAACTCTCCTTCTTCAGTAAGAGCCGTTCCTGTCATTCCGGCTAATTTAGGATACATTCTAAAATAATTTTGAAAAGTTACACTAGCTAAAGTTTGATTTTCTGGTTGAATGGAGACTTTTTCTTTGGCTTCTAGAGCCTGATGTTGGCCTTCTCCAAAACGTCTACCCTCCATCGCACGTCCAGTGAATTCGTCGATAATTATAACATTATCATTTTTAACCATGTAATGTGTGTTTTTTTTGAAAAGTTTATGAGCTCTCAAAGCTTGATTTATGTGATGTAGTAATGAAATATTTTTAACATCAAATAGATTTCCTTCTTTAATGATATCACCTTCCTTCAATGCTTTTTCTATATTCTCAATTCCACTGTCAGTAAGGTTGCAAGTTCTTTGTTTCTCATCTAGTTCAAAATCATCTTCTTTTAAAAATGGGATAAATTTATCAATTGATTTGTACAAAATTGAAGAATCTTCAGATTGTCCTGAAATAATCAGGGGTGTTCTTGCTTCATCTATTAAAATAGAATCAACCTCATCTACAATAGCAAAATTAAATGGTCGCTGTACCATATCGGCTAAGTTATATTTCATGTTGTCACGAAGATAATCAAATCCAAATTCATTGTTTGTTCCATAAGTTATATCGGCATTGTAAGCAATCCGTCTTTGATCATCATCCATTTCTGATACAACACAGCCGACCGTCATTCCCAAAAATTGGTATATTTGACCCATCCACTCTGAATCTCTTCTAGCTAGATAATCATTTACAGTAACTACGTGAACACCTTTACCTTCTAGTGCATTTAGGTAACATGCTAGAGTAGCAACTAAAGTTTTTCCTTCACCTGTTTTCATTTCAGCTATTTTGCCTTCATGAAGTACTAGACCTCCAGTTAATTGAACATCAAAATGCCTTTGTTCCAAAGTTCTTTTTGATGCCTCTCTAACAGTTGCAAAGGCTTCAGGCAAAATATTTTTTAAACTTTCATTTTTTGATAATCTATTTTTAAACTCTTGTGTCTTTAACTTTAATTGTTCATCTGACAAATTACCAAACTCATTTTCTAATTTGTTAATTTGATCAATTACAGGTTTATATCTTTTTATCTGTCTTTCATTAGAAGAACCAAAAAATCTAGAAGTAAGTTTACTAAACATATAAAAGCGCTCCAACTATTTTCAGAAATATTCTATAAAATCTGTAAAACAAAAAATTAAAAACATCATTCCTTGTATTGACTAAAAAAAAACTGTAAAAATTTATCTTATAATTGGATTATAACAAAATGTCTCGTTTTAAAATATTTTTTATTGTAACAAAAATTTTATTAATTTTTAATTTAACTTTCGCTTTGGCTAAAGAACCAAAACAAGTTATTGTCGCTACAGTTGACAATCACTTTATTACAGCACAGGATGTACTAACTGCAACTAATAGATTGCCGAAAAAAATCAGAGAAAAGCCTCTTTCTGAAATATATCCAAAAATTGTAAATGAATTGATTAATCAGCACTTAATTACTATACAAGCTTACAAAGATAAATTTGACCAACAAAAAGAGATTATTGAAATTTTAAAAAAAAATAAAGATCAAATAATGGCGAAATACTGGCTTAATAATTTTCTTATAAACAATACATCTGAAGAAAAAATTCAGGATTTTTATACAAAATACCTCGAGAACTTTAAAACTTTCAAAGAGTTTAATGCTAGCCATATCTTGGTAAAGGAAAAAGATGAAGCCTTGCAGATAATAAAAAAATTAAAAATTAAATCGGAATTCTCAAAACTTGCAAAATCTTACTCTATAGGACCCTCAAAAGAAAATGGAGGTAATTTGGGATGGTTTAGGTCTGGACAAATGGTAAAAGAATTTGAAGAAGCATTATTAAAATTAAAAAAAGGAACAATTACAAAAAAACCCGTTAAAACTAAATTTGGTTATCATATCATAATGTTGAATGATATCAGAAATGCTCAACCAAGGAAAATTAATGATATTAAGCAACTTATTGTTGAGAGAATAAAACAAAATTCTTTATCCAATCTTGAAAAACAACTTAGAAAAAATAAAAATATAAAAATTTCAGATTTTAAAAAAGTTGTTCAAGAAATAAATAATTAGTATCAATTAAAATTGAGTTATGGAAAAAAAAAGTATAAAAAGCCACCTTTTGAAAGATATCAATATTTCAACTATACACTCTGGCATTAAAAAGACCCAAGATAATGAAGACGATCTTCTTTTAATAGAACTTGAAAAAAAATCAGCTATTGCTGGAGTTTTTACACAATCCTTAACTTCGAGTGCTTCTGTAAATCAATGTAAAAAAAATCTTGCAAAATATAAAGAACCAATTGTAAGAGCAATTCTGGTTAATTCAGGTAACGCAAATGCATTTACAGGAAACCAAGGTGTGGAGACAGTTTTAAAAATTTCAAAATATCTTTCAGTAAAATTAAATTGTAGTATTAGTCAAATATATACAGCCTCTACTGGCGTCATTGGAGAACAATTAGACTCTGACACAATTATCAGAGGTATAAAGTCAATGTCCCCTCAAAAAAGCCCTAATTGGGTGAAAGCTGCTACTGCTATTAAAACTACAGATACATTCACAAAAGTAAGTAAGAGAGTTTGTAAAATTGACGATTCTGAAATTGAAATTGTAGGAATAGCTAAAGGCTCGGGTATGATTTCACCGAACATGTCAACTATGTTAAGTTTTATTTTTACTAACGCTAATATATCTTCAGATACTCTTCAAAAATTACTTGTGACTAATAATGAGTTAAGTTTTAATTCTATAACTGTAGATAGCGACACATCTACAAGTGATACTGTTTTATTAGTAGCTACAAGAAAAGCAAAACACAAGCCAATTAATAAGTTTAGTGATACTCGCTTGACTAAATTTAAAGAAAATTTATCTAGTGTAATGTTAGAACTTGCTAAATTAATAATTAAAGATGGAGAAGGTGCTTCAAAATTTATAACAATTAGAGTTACAGGTGGAAAATCAAAAAAATCAGCAAAAATAATAGCATTTTCCATAGCAAATTCACCCTTGGTAAAAACTGCAATTGCTGGAGAGGATGCTAATTGGGGTAGAATTATTATGGCTATTGGAAAGTCAGGAGAACCGGCAAATAGAGATAAAATTAAAATTTATATTGGTGATGAACTAGTGACAAAAAATGGAATGGTTTATGAAAACTATTCAGAATTACGAGCAACAAAACATTTAAAACAAGCCAATATCTTTCTTGAAATTGACGTTGGGATAGGTAAATCAAGTGCGACTGTATACACATGTGACCTAACTCACAAATATATAGATATAAATGCCGACTATAGGTCATAAAAATATTAAAATTGTTGTTTCAATAGCATTAATTAATGATGCTGACGAAATTTTATTATCAAAAAGACCCAAAAATAAACATTTAGCAGGTTTTTGGGAGTTCCCAGGTGGAAAAGTTGAGACTGGTGAAATGCCTGAAACTGCGCTAAAAAGAGAGATAAAAGAAGAACTTGACATTAATATAAACAACAACTGTATTGCGCCTTTAACTTTTAGTGAATTTGATTATAAGGACTTTCAGTTATTATTGCTATTATACGTATGTAGAAAGTGGCAGGGTGAGCCAAAATCGATGGAGAATAATGAAATTATGTGGGTTAAGCCAAATATGCTAAGAAAATATAAAATGCCACCTGCTGATGATGCTCTCATTTATTGTATACAAGACTTATTTTGATAAATTTTTGAGGTTTATAATGAATGAAAATGTAATAATTTATACCAGTTCACTATGTGGATTTTGTTATCGCGCTAAATCTCTTTTAAAAAAGAAAAATATTGCTTTTGAAGAAATAGATATTGATTTAGATTACAGAAAGAGGCATGAAATGATTAAAAAAACCGGTGGCAGAACTTCTGTACCACAAATATTTTTCAAAGGCCATCATGTAGGAGGATGTGATGATTTATATAAGTTAGAAGAAGAAAATGGCTTAAAAATTTTCATTAAATAATATGAATCGTAACCTTTCAATTGCCTGTCTTCAATACTCATCTACTGAGAATGAAAAATATACATTAAAAATAATCAAAAATTTGATTGATAAAGCCGTTGATGCTGAAGCAGAATTAATTACATTGCCAGAGTGTGCTACATCACTTCAAAAAAATTCTACTTTAACAAAAAAAATGGCTAAAACTGAAAGTGAAAACTTTAGCCTGCAAACTTTAAGAGAAATAGCAAAGCTTTATTCAATTTTTATTTTGATTGGATCTTTACCAATTAAAGCACATAATAAGTTAGTCAACAGATCCTTTTTAGTTGGACCTGAAGGAAATATTTTATATAAATATGACAAAATTCATTTGTTTGATGTAGAACTGCCAAATGGTGATATATATAAAGAATCAGACACTTACTTAGCTGGAAACAGAGCGGTTATTGCAAAAATTAAGAAAAATAAAATTAAAATTGGTTTGACAATTTGCTATGATTTACGCTTTCCAAACTTATATCAAGACTTAGCATTCAATGGAGCTGAAATAATTGTTGTGCCGTCTGCTTTCTCAAATTTTACAGGACCTATTCATTGGCACACTTTGTTAAAGGCAAGAGCTATAGAAACTGGTGCATTCATTGTTGCCCCTGCTCAAACTGGTTACCATGAATGTGGAAGAATTAGTTATGGACATTCTTTGATAGTATCACCATGGGGGGAAGTTTTAAAAGATGCTAAAAAAGAAGTTGGAATAATCCATACTAATATAAAACTGGATCAAGTTAGAAAAGTTAGAAAATCCTTACCTTCATTAAATTCTAAAAAAAATTATTCAACCAATTTCTAAATATTTTTTTTCTTTTAATTTTAATAATTCTTCTTTACTTAGAATTGTGAGGTTTTTTAATCTTCTTTCTATAACATCGCCAATACTTTTTATCGCAATTATTGGATCTCTATGTGCGCCTCCAATAGGTTCTGGAATAATCTCATCTATAATTTTAAATTTTTCCATATCTTGTGCAGTCAATTTCAAAGCTTCAGCTGCTTGATCTGCATAATCTGAACTTCTCCACAAAATTGAAGAGCATCCTTCAGGAGAAATTACAGAGTAAATTGCATGTTCTAGCATAAGTGTGTTATTTGCAACCGCCAAAGCGACAGCACCTCCTGAGCCACCCTCACCTGTAATTACTGAAATAGAAGGAACGGTAATTTCTAGACTCTTTTGCAAACATTTCGCAATGGCCTCAGCCTGACCTCTTTCTTCAGCACCTTTTCCAGGATAAGCTCCTGCTGTGTCGACAAACATTAAGACTGGAACTGAAAAGTCGTTGGCCAATTGCATTAATCTCTCTGCTTTTCTGTAACCTTCGGGTCTAGCCATACCAAAATTTTTTTGAATTCTATCTTCCGTATTTTTACCTTTATCTATACCTATAGCTACAATACTTTTTCCTCTAAAAAAGGCTATGCCGCCTGTTAAAGCATGATCATCAGAGAAGTTTCTGTCACCTGACAAAGGAATATAATCTTCAAATAAATTTTTAATTATATCTTGAAAATGTGGTCTTTCAGGATGTCTGGATACCAAAACTTTTTGCCAAGGACTTAATTGTGAGTATGTATATTTTAACTTCTCTGAAACAGTTACTTGTAATTTACCAATTTCCTCTGCAATATTAATATCGCTACCAGAAGATAAATGACGAAGCTCTTCTATCTTTCCTTCAAGATCCGCAATTTGTTTTTCAAATGCTAAAAAATGCTTAATCATATTTTGAGACTTTCTTTTTTATTTTAAATCTATTTTATTTAAGGGATGAATATCATTTAAAAGACCTGACAACCTTTTAGATTGAACTTTTGTATAAATCTCAGTTGTGCTGATATCAGCGTGGCCAAGAAGTTTTTGTAAAGACCTTAGATCAGCACCACGATTTAACATATGTGTTGCAAAGCTATGCCTGATTTTATGCGGAGAGACGTGTGTTCTGTTCATATTTATACTTTTTGATAATTCTGATAAATCTTTATATATATATTGTCTATTAATGTGTCCAATACCATTATTACTTGGGAAAATATACTTATTATTTATAAATTTTTCGATTGAACACCTATGTAATAACCACATCTCTATCATTTTTTTTGATTCTTTATTAAAAGCAACATGCCTGTAAACACCACCTTTACCTTTGATTTGTAACAAATCATTTATTCTAATAAAGTCTGATAAAGGTAAAGATACTAATTCCGAAACTCTCATCCCAGTAGAGTATAAAATTTCTAGAATAGTTAATGTACGCAAATATTTTGTTTTTTTTGCAGAATTATTTTGCTCAATGTGATTAAGATTTTTTTTTGCTTTTGTTAACAGTAAACTTAAGTACTCTTCGGATAATGATTTTGGTAAATTTTTTATTTTTTTAAAACTTTCAAAGTTATTTAATGGATTAATTTTTATATGCCCTTCTTCACGTAGAACATCATAAAATTGCTTTAATGATGATAACTTTCTGTTTAACGAACTAGGTTGGTAATTTTTGCTTTGCAAAAAAGAAAATAATTCGCGAAAATTTTTTTCGTTCGCACTCAAACAATTTATATTTTTGTTTGTAAACCATTCAAAAACAAAGCTAATGTCATTCATGTAGGCTATTCTGGTGTTTTTAGACAACCCTTTTTCTAAGCAAACAATTCCTATAATTCTATCAATTAATTCTAGTTTTAGTTCATTTATATTTGTCATAATTTTACTTTAAAGATTCACAATTTTGGATGTCATTATCTCTTGAGTAAGTTTATTAGCCAAATTTACTAAACCTATTTTATTTAATGCTATCCTTACTACAATTAAATCATTTAAGTCAAAATCAACCAATGGATTATCTCCTATCAGCCTAGCCACTAATAGAATGGTAAGTGCCTTACTATCATTTTTGGCAGCTTCTTCGATCGATTTGGTTAAAATGAATCTTTTCAAGTCATAACTATTTTCCCACTTAGAATAACTTACATCTTTTAAATCATCCTCTTTTAAATTTTTTAAATAATCTAACCAATTTGTAGAAGTTGGCTCCAACATACCCGCTTGTTCCAGAATTGGTATTAAGGGCAATGCTTTTTCTTTTACGATCAAGTCCCAATCCCATGTTTTATCTTGAGTTAAGAGGATAATATTTGAAAGATCATTGTTAGGATAGGACTCAGGGTCAGATGAAATTTTGAGTTTTTTAATTGATTCATTAAGCTCTTTAGTAAGAGATGAAGTGCTGATATCATTCAATATTGTTAAATACAAGCTAATAACATCACTAAATCTACCATTATTTGTTTCAGACTTTACAATATTTAGTATAGATTTAGCTTTTTTGATTTCGTCTTTCATATTAATAATATTTAGCCATACGTTTGCCCTATTGTAACCATTAGGCTTAATGATGAAGTCAGAATAAGCTTTTTCAAAATCAACATTTCCATCTGCTACAGATTTATAATTATCAATTATTTGATCTACAGAAACAAAACTAAAATTGATTTTCTTGTCTAAGAGAAAAGATCTAGCTTTCGAAGTCAAATAATTAAGAGATAATAAAGAGTCTGTATATTCAAAACCAAAATGTGCAATATAATTTGCTTTTATGGGGATTTTTAGTGTATCCATCATAACTAAATGCAAGGGTTGAATTTTATTTTTAATTTTTTCAAAATCAAAAACATTAGTTTCATTATAAATGGATTGAAATAATACTTCGAAAATCTGATCTTCAAATCCGCGTGATTTTATTAAATCAAGAATAAATTCAGATTGATCTCTTTTTCCTTCAATCGACAGACAAAAAATACGAGCCATTTGCCAAAAATTTTCAAAATTAGTTTTTGATACCTCATTAATAAATTGACATGCTTTCTTATCTTGACGTTTCATTAACTCGTATTCTGTTTGCCATTTTCTCCAGATTTTCCACCTTTTACCACTTGGTAATTGTGATACTAATTTGTACAAATTATCACTCTGACCACTATTTTTAATTTTAAATAATCTCGTTTCTAAAAACTTTAGTATTTCGTCTGATTTCCCAATAGGTGGAACAGATCTACTTAAATATAGATCATTTAAAAAACCTTGTAAGTGTTTACTAGCCAACGTATCAGGAATATAATTTAAATGTTCAATGATATCCTCAGCAGTCATGTTTTCCCAAATATTTAAGCCCAGTAATTCATTTGCCTTTGTATTCACTCCTAATGAACCTAAAGAAGGTTTAGATAATTCACTTACCTTAATATTAGTATTAACCATATTTGATGATGATTTTTTTTGAGGATTGTTATTTTGTGATAAAGCATTTTTTTGATAACAACAGAAAGTTATAAAAGCCATAGCACATAAATAATTGATAAATATTTTTTTAACAAAACTAAAATTATTTAACTTGATCATCGTTTACATCTAAAATCTTTATTTGTAATTTATCAGGAGCAGGCATATCTAAATAAATAATAACTAAAATGCCTGCCATAACTAAAAAAATTAATATTATAAAAAAAAATTTATAATTTTTCATCATCATCCTCTATTATAGTAATAATTTAAAAATATGGCGAGTTTTTGGCTATTTATATATATTTTTTATTTAACATAATTTTCATAACTTTCTAAAAATATGATGTATATATAAAATTTATATGATATTTTGTATCAATGTTAAATTTTAAACAAACAAATATTCCAAAGGATAAAATAACATTAATTGGAATGATGGGAACAGGAAAATCTAAATTTGGTCGTTTAGTTGCAAATAATTTAAACTTTAAGTTTTACGATGTTGATATTTTAATTGAAAATAAATTCAAAACAACAATCAAAGATATTTTTAGAAAACATGGTGAATCTTTTTTTAGAAATATTGAAAAGGAAACAATAAAAAAATTAATTTTTAAAATTAGAGAAGATAATGAAAAAGTAATCATTAGTATTGGTGGGGGAGGATTTGACAATAAAGATACTAGGGAATTACTTTTAAATTATACAAATGTAATATGGCTTAATACACCTGTTAATATTTTGGTTGAAAGAGTTGGGAACGGATCTAAAAGACCTATGATAAGAGGAGACGTGAGAGAGTCCATTACTAAACTTTTAAAAAAAAGAACCAAATTTTATTCCCTTTCACATTTTCAATTAGATACTTACAAACTATCTCAAAATCAGGTGACGGAAAAAATAATTAATTTAATATCTTTCCAGAATGATAAAGAAAAAAAATGAAATCCGAAATTATTAATGTTTCTTTTAACAACAAGTTAAGTGATTTATCTTATCCAATATTTGTAGGCACAAATTTGGTACCTGATTGTGAAACAATAATTAAAAAATTTGTTCAAAATCGCAAGGTAATATTAATTCACGACAGTTTTTTTTCGTTAAAAAAACAAAAAAATAAATCTTTCAATGTCTTTGTAAAAATTCTAATAAAATATACGAGCTCAGTAAATCTAATTCCTATGTCAGGTGGTGACAAAACAAAGAGTATGTCACAGTTAAATCTTATATTAGAAAAATCCCTATCATTTGAAATAGATAGAAACAGCCTGATTATTGCATTTGGAGGAGGTGTAATTGGTGATATAGCTGGATTTGCAGCTTCAATACTCTTGAGAGGCATAAATTACATTCAAATACCTACAACTCTATTGTCTCAAGTTGACAGTTCTGTTGGTGGAAAAACTGGAATTAACTCTAGCAAAAGCAAAAATCTAATTGGTTCTTTTCATCAACCTCTTGCTGTTATAATAGATATAGAATTACTAAAATCTCTTCCTAAAAGAGAGTTTGTGGCTGGATTGGTAGAAGTGGTTAAATATGGACTAATTCATGACAGAAAATTTTTTGATTATATTGAGTTAAACTATAAAGAAATTTTAGAATATGACAAAAAAAAATTAAAAGAAATAATTTGTGAGTCTTGCAAAATTAAGTCTGAAATAATAAAAAATGATGAAAAAGAAAATGGACAAAGAGCTCTTCTGAACCTTGGACATACTTTTGGTCATGCAATTGAATCTTTTGGAAAATATGATGGAAAAATAATTCATGGTGAAGCAGTGTCTGTGGGTATTTGTCTCGCGTTTAAACTTTCAGAAAAAATGAATTTTTGTTCACAAGATGAAGTAGAAAGAGTTATCAATCTTTTTAAGAAATTGGAACTTCCCACTTCATTAAAAAATATAAAGAGTGTTTCAATCACAACTTCAAAAATGCTAGAAAAATTCAAATTTGACAAAAAAAATAAAAATAACCAATTAACATTCATCCTTAACACGAAAATTGGAGAATCTTTTATAAAAAATAATATGGATCTAAATATTTTAACTAATTTCTTAAATGATGAAATCTAATGGAAGACTTGATTTTATTTTTTTGTAACATTTTTTTGCTAATAATTTTATCGGGTTTTTTTTCAAGCTCTGAAACCGCTTTAACAGCTGTATCAGAAGCCAGAATCCATGAATTGGCACTACAAGGTAATAAAAGAGCGATAACTATAGAAAAAATATTAGCTAAAAAAGAAAAAATGATAAGTACAATTTTGATAGGTAATAATTTAGTAAATATTGTGGCTTCAGTTTACGCAACAAGCTTTGCAATAATTTATTTTGGAGAATTTGATCTAATTTTTGTGACAATTTTATTAACTATAGTTTTGGTGATTTTTGCAGAAGTTATTCCAAAGACATATGCGTTTGGCCGCGCAGACCATGTTGCTTTAGCTGTTGCTCCAATTATAAATTTTTTCATTTTAATATTAACACCAGCAACTTTTATAACAGAACGATTTGCAAAAACTGTATCTGGGCCAGTAGTTAACGATGAAGAAGCTAAAACTGAAGAACTTAGAGGCATGATTAGATTACATGCCGGAAATGAAAGTAGAGGAAAAGAACGTGGTAAAATGATGTCAAGTATGCTTGATATGGATGAGGTGACAATAGAAGCAGTTATGACACACAGAGGGGCAGTTACTATGATAGACTCTCAGGAGGATCCTGAATTAATTTTTAAGGTGGTTGGAGAAAGTCCTTTTACAAGGATACCAATTTACTCAGGTAATCCTGATAATATAATTGGCATATTACACGCAAAAGAATTATTTAGAAATTTGAGAAGAAGGAACTTTAAAAATATAGATTCAATTAATTTATCTGAATTAATGATACAGCCATACTTTGCTCCTGAAACAACATTGTTATTTGACCAATTAGAAATTTTCAAAACAAGACGAGAACACTTTGCAGTAGTAGTCGATGAATATGGTGACTTTAGAGGTATTGTTACATTGGAAGATATTCTAGAAGAAATAGTGGGTGAAATTGACGATGAAACTGATATTAAAGTTAAAGGTGTAAAGCCACAACCAGACGGATCATTTATAATTGACGGATCAGTAACAATTAGAGACCTTAATCGTTCGCTTGGTTGGTCACTTCCGGATCAGAATGCAAATACCATAGCAGGTTTAGTTTTACATGAATCAAAAACTATTCCTGAACCTGGTCAAGAATTTAGGTTCTTTAACATAAGATTTAGAATTTTACAAAAAAAGTCTAATTTTATATCTCAATTACGTTTATGGAATGAACTTGGAATAAGTAAAAGTAAAACCTAGATATTTTTATATTCGTCAATAGTGTAAGTTTTAATTATTGCAGAATGGAGATCAGTTGAAAATTCTTCCTTTAAACTATGATTAACCATTCTGTGTCTGTCAATTCTGTTGATATTTTTAAATTTTTCAGAAACTATAATAATTTCAAAATGACTTTCAACATCTTCTTTGAAGTAACTATGACCCCTATGTTGTTCAGAAACATCTAAAACAGAAAAAAAATATGGTTCAAAGTTTTCTAAGATGATGTTTTCAATCTTAATTTTTCTTTTCAAAACAATCTCTTTTATCAAAGTTAATTTTAAAAATATAATTCCTATCTTGCATGGATTACTACATAATTCTATAATTAAAACAAAAAAATTTATTGATATGTTAAATACTAAACAAAAAGAAAAAACAAAAAGAATTTGCTCAAATCCAAAATGTTATGAATTGGGCATATATCCCGCACCTAAGTCTAGAAATCAACTTAGGGAATACCTATATTTTTGCATCAATTGTATAAGGGATTTTAATAAGTCGTGGAATTATTTTGAAGGATTAAATGAAAAAGAATTAGAAGTGGAAATAAGAAAATCAGTTACATGGGACAGGCCAAGTTGGAAATTTGGCACAAAAAACTTTAATCTAGACTTTGAGAAAGCTTTTGACAAATTTGAAAATAAAAAACATTTAAAAAATAAAAAAGTCATAAATAAAAAATTAGAAGAATCTCTTAAAATATTAGGTTTAAATTCTGATACAAATATCAAGGAAGTGAAGACTAGATATAAGACCTTAGCAAAAAAATGGCATCCTGATATGCAAAATGAAGATAATGCAACAAACTATGAAGATAAATTTATTAATATAACTAATGCTTATAAAACTATCCTAGAATCATTCACAAAACCAGCTAGAACTTTATAAAAACTTTTGGAGATAATATAATGAACGAAGTTAGTTTAACTAACAATATGGACTTTAATTCAGGAAACTTTCCTACCTCCCAAACCTCAGTGATTGATCCTGAAAAAGTTTTTGGCTTTAAAACAAATATGAAGGTTGTTGGGTTTAATGAGAAAACAAAATTTGTACCTGAAATTGACGAATCTTATTTATTTGACGAAACTACCACAAAAGCAATACTTGCTGGATTTTGTTATAACAGAAGAGTTATGATCCAGGGCTACCATGGTACTGGCAAGTCAACACACATTGAACAAGTTGCTGCAAGATTAAATTGGCCTTGTGTAAGAGTAAATTTAGATAGTCACATAAGCCGTTTAGACCTTGTTGGCAAGGATGCTATAGTTTTAGAAAATGGAAAGCAAGTAACAGAATTTAGAGAAGGTGTGCTTCCTTGGGCTCTCCAAAACCCTGTAGCAATTGTATTTGACGAGTATGACGCTGGAAGAGCAGACGTAATGTTTGTCATTCAAAGAGTATTGGAAGTTTCAGGAAAACTGACTTTACTAGATAATAACCGAGTTATAAATCCACATCAGAACTTCAGATTATTCGCGACTGCTAACACAGTAGGGTTAGGAGATACCACAGGACTATATCATGGAACACAACAAATAAATCAGGGTCAAATGGATAGATGGTCTATTGTTTCAACCTTAAATTATTTACCAACTGAAGCAGAAGAAGAGATTGTTTTATCAAAAGTTCCTAATTTTAAAACTAAGCATGATAAAGAAACTATTAAATCCATGGTTTCTATAGCCAACTTAACAAGAAATGGGTTCATTTCTGGTGATCTTTCTACAGTGATGTCCCCTAGAACAGTTATTACCTGGGCAGAAAATACAAATATTATTGAAGATATTGATTTGGCCTTCAAACTAACTTTTTTTAATAAGTGCGATGAAATGGAAAGGCCAATTTTGTCAGAATACTATCAAAGATGTTTTGGTAGAGAATTAATTAAAGTTGAAAAAAGTATAGATTCCTAAAATTTAAATGAGCAAAAATTCAGAAAATACTCAATTCCAAAATGCTACTGCCTCAACTTTAAAAGCCATCTCTGGAAATATGATTGAAGAAAGAGAAATAAAATTCTCTGGATCTACAGGTTATTTATCATCTAAAGAAGTTAGATTACCAATAATATCCAAAGAGTTGGATGATACTGAATTATTTAAATTAAGAGGTGAAGCTGATAAAATTGCTCTTAAAATTAAATACCATGATCCTGTTTTACATAGCAAATATATACCTTCTTCAGATTTATCATCCCAAATTTTTCAATTAGCAGAAGAATCTAGAATTGAAGCTGTTGGATCTAAGAATCTTCTAGGTATTAAAAAAAATTTACAAAATTTAGTTGTTGAAAAATTTAAAGAAACAATCTTACCTGTTCCAGGCGGAGATGATAAAGAAGCGTTAGTAAATGCTTTGCACTTAGTAATAAGGGAAAAGATTACTGGCTCTAGCTCGCCTCCAAACACATCTGTTTCTCTGGAGAAATGGCGACCTTGGATTAATAACAAAATTGGTAATCTTCTTAACCAGCTTGCAGAAAACACTTCTAATCAAGAAGTTTTTGCTAAATATACAAAAGAATTGTTATCAGCCTTACATGCAGATATCGGAGAAAGAGATCCTAATAATGATGGTGAAAACGAAGATACTGAAGACAACAATCCTGATGAGAATGAAGAAAACAATTCATCTAGCGAAAGTGAAAGTGATAACGATGAAGATGCCGGATTAGATAGTAGCAGCGATGCCCATGACAATGATCAAGAAATACAAGGTGAAACTCAGGATGCTGATACTGACAATGAAGATGGAGAGAGTGAGGGTGAAATTGTTCCTAATCCTTTATCAGGGAATAATTTAATTAAAAATAATATTAATTATAATTATCAAGTCTTTTCTACTAAGTACGATGAAATCATTAACGCCACTGAGTTATGTGAAGAAGACGAACTAAGCAGACTAAGAGGTACACTTGATAAACAACTTGAAAATCTACAAGGTGCTATAGCTAGGTTAGCAAACAAACTTCAAAGAAAATTACAAGCTAAACAAAACAGATCATGGAATTTTGATCTTGAAGAAGGAATGTTGGATGCATCAAAATTAGCTAGAGTAATTACTCAACCATTATTCCCACTTTCTTATAAACAAGAAAAAGATATGAAATTTAGAGATACCATAGTGACTTTGCTTATAGATAATTCAGGATCCATGAGAGGAAGACCTATCACTATTGCTGCTATTTGCGCTGACATTATGGCTAGAACTTTAGAAAGATGTGGAGTCAAAGTTGAAATCTTGGGTTTCACTACAAAAGCCTGGAAGGGTGGTCAATCAAGAGAACAGTGGATAAATGAGGGCAAACCAACTTACCCTGGTAGGTTAAATGATTTAAGACATATCATTTATAAACCAGCAGACTCACCATGGAGAAGAGCAAAAAATTCTCTTGGATTAATGCTTAGAGAAGGAATTTTAAAAGAAAATATAGATGGTGAGGCATTAATCTGGGCACATGAGCGACTTTTAGGTAGAGTAGAAGATAGAAGAATTCTTATGGTCATAAGCGATGGTGCACCAGTTGACGATACTACACTTTCTTCTAATAGTGGTAACTATTTAGAACTTCATCTGAAACAAGTAATTTCATTTATAGAAAATAGATCTCCTGTAGAATTAGTGGCAATTGGTATCGGTCACGATGTTACTCGTTATTATGATAAAGCGGTAACTCTAACTGATGCTGAACAATTGGGTGGTGCAGTAACTGAACAGTTAGCTAACTTATTTAATGAAGAATAGCATTAAGAAGAGCTGACTTCTTTTTTTAGATTCTTTTGAATAGATTTTTTAATTGCAATAGCTTGAGGTGCTAAAACTCTATTACTAGTCTTAGTTAAATAATCATCTAATCCACCGTTTTTTTCAACAGATTTTAAAGCTCTCACAGACACCTTCATACTAATGAATTTATCCAATGATTTACTAAAAAATTTGATGTTTTGAAGATTAGGTAAAAATTTTCTTTTAGTTTTATTTTTTGCATGACTGACATTGTTGCCACTCATAACGTTTTTACCTGAAATTTCACATACTCTAGACATAATATACCTCAAAATTAATTAGCGTTTTATATGATAGCGGACCTAAAAGGTCAAGTTAAATGGTAAAAGAATCTAATCTCTACGATTTTTGAAACCATTAATTGCTATATTCATAGCCTCTTTGGGATTATCAATAACACCAACTATATCAAAAATATTTTTAATATTATCTCTTTTCATTAATTTTAACATGCCACTCAATATTTTATTTGCAACTAAAGGTCCTTCAAATGTTAGAGAAGAATATAATTGAACTAAATGTGCGCCACACAAAATCTTTACATATGCAGTCTTACTGTCTGAAACACCACCAGCAGCAATTAAAAATAATTTATAATTATTATTTTTAATAATTTTATTCGCTTTTGACAAAATATCTGTTGATTTTTTAAATAATGGCTTACCAGAAAGACCTCCTAATTCGCTAGATTTTTTTGATTTTAGATTACTTTCTCTATCCAACGTTGTGTTAGAGATAATCAACCCAAAAATTTTTTGTGAATTGGCAGTTTCAATAACAGAGTTCAGTGTATGATAATGTATGTCTGGAGCAATCTTCAAAAAAATTGGCAATTTTTTATTCAACGTTTTAGATGCAATTATACCATATTTAACAAATTTTATAACTTTTTCTAAGTTTTCCTTTTTTTGAAAATCTCTTAAGTTTGGCGTGTTTGGTGAAGAAACATTTATAGAAACATAGTCAGCAAACACTGATAAATTTTCAGCAAGTACTTTATAATCGTTAAACCTATCATTGCTATCTTTGTTTGGACCAAGATTAATTCCAACAAGAAAATCACTTCCTACAGGAAAACTTTTTCTATAACGCTCTAATTTTTTTTTGGCTTCTAACATTCCTAAATTATTAAAACCATTTCGGTTTATTATAGCTTTATCTTTTTCTAACCTAAAAATTCTTGGTTTTGGATTTCCATATTGAGGCATTGGTGTAATAGTACCTACTTCCGTGAAACCAAAATTCAAAAAATGAACTTTGTTTATTACTTCTGCATTTTTATCAAAGCCAGCAGCTATACCAAGTAAATTTTTAAAAATCAAATCACCAATTTTTATTGAAATTACATTTTGTTTTAATCTTGGATGCAAACCAAGTTTTAAAGATTGTAAAGTTAATTTATGTGCAATTTCAGGATCAAGTTTTCTTACAAAAAAAGTAATAAATTTCCAAATCATCTAATCTATTCTTTAACTAAGTTACCTAGAATAACGTTTTCTAATAATTTTATTGTTGGTTCAATCCCGTAGAGTTTTATAAAGCTTCCCATTCTAGGTCCTTCTGATTGTCCTAAAACAGTCTCATACAAACCTTTAAACCATTCACGTAAATTTTCGTATTCAAGTTTTTTCCCAACTGCAAATACTATAGCTTGAATATCATCAGAAGTTGTTTCATTATTTAGTGTTGATAAAGTATTAATTAATTCAGTAATACCTTTTCTCTCTTTTTCATTTGGTAGCCTATACCTCTTATGAGGTTCAATTTTTTCTTTATAATAATTAACTGCTAAATCAATTAAATCATCTAATTCTTTAGTTCTTTTTGAATTGGGTGAGTAGGTTTTAACATATCCCCACACTATATCTGGATCACTTGCATAACATACAGACACTAAATTTAACAATAAAGTATATGTAACTGGAAGATTATTAAATTTTGGTGAACCTTTATGTAAATGCCATACTGGGTTATCAATTTTTTCACGAGCATCTTGCTCATTATATTTTTTCAAATGTGAAAAATATTCATCAGTTGTTTTTGGTATTACATCGAAAAAAAGCCTTTTAGCTCTTTTTGGATTTGTATACATAAATAAGCTCAAAGATTCAGATGAACCATATCTCAACCATTCCTCAATTGATAATCCATTGCCTTTCGATTTAGAAATTTTTTCACCGTTATTATCTAGAAAAAGTTCGTATGAAAAACCTGATGGAGGTGTTCCTCCAAGAACTTTTAGAATTTTGCTGGATAAAGTTACGCTTTCAGATAAGTCTTTTCCTGACATCTCATAATCTACACCCAAGGAAAACCATCGCATTGCCCAATCACACTTCCACTGCAACTTGCATGATCCACCAAGAATAGAAACAGTAACTAATTCTTTAGTATCTTGGTCAATATAACTTACAGTATTATTTTTAGTATTGATTGAAGTGATGTTAACTTGCAAAACTTTACCAGATTTTGGGCAGACTGGAAGAAACGGACTGTAAGTTTTTTTTCGATCTTCGCCTAAAGTAGGCAAAATTATATTTTTTATTTCATCGTAATTTAATAAAATTTTTTTGAGTGCCTCATCAAATTTACCACTTTTATAGCATTCTGTAGCTGAAACAAATTCATATTCAAAATTAAAGTGGTCTAAAAAGTCCTGTAATTTATGATTATTATGATGACCAAAACTATCAAATTTTTCAAAAGGATCAGGTACACTGGTTAAAGGATGTTCAATAAATTTCTCAAGTAAATCTTTATTAGGAACATTTTCTGGAATTTTACGAAAGCCATCCATATCGTCTGAAAAACATATTAACTTTGTGTTTCTCTCAGTTAAAACTTCAAATGCGTTACGTACAATGTTAGTCCTCGCAACTTCACCAAATGTGCCAATATGAGGAAGTCCTGAAGGTCCATATCCAGTTTCAAATAGAACTGGGGTATTGTCATTTCTGGAAGCAGAACTGTCAATCTTACCCAGTCTATCCCTTAAATTCCGAGCTTCAACAAAAGGCCAAGCATTGGATTTCTCTGCAAAATTTTTAATCTCTGACTTTTCCATAACTTAATTTTAAATAATATTTTTTATTGCTATATGAGTTAATAATAGTAAGCAACAAATAATAAAATAATTAACAAAAAAAACACCTCTAACTGATATAGCTAGAGGTGTTACAATAATAGATTGAAGCAGAATTACATCATGCCTGGCATGCCACCCATGCCACCCATGCCGCCCATGCCGCCCATGCCACCCATGTCTGGCATTCCGCCGCCACCACCTGCTGGTGGTTCAGGCTTGTCAGCAACCATAGCTTCTGTAGTTATCAATAGACCTGCTACAGATGCTGCATTTTGTAAGGCTGATCTTACGACTTTAGTTGGATCTATAACTCCAGCTTTAACTAAGTCTGTAAATTCATTAGTTTGAGCATTGAAGCCATAGTTCGCATCAGTTGATTCAAGTAGTTTACCGACTATTACTGCTCCATCTTGACCAGCATTGTCTGCTATTTGCTTTGCAGGAGCTTTTAAAGCTCTTCTTACAATATCAACACCCATTTTTTGGTCTGAGTTGTCGACTTTAAGTTTATCTAATGCCGCAATTGCTTTCACGAAAACAACGCCACCACCAGGTACAATGCCTTCTTCAACAGCGGCTCTTGTAGCATGCATCGCATCATCTACACGATCCTTACGCTCTTTAACTTCAACTTCAGTAGCTCCTCCGACTTTGATAACAGCAACTCCACCAGCAAGCTTAGCTAATCTTTCTTGAAGTTTTTCTTTATCATAATCAGAAGTAGTCTCTTCGATCTGAGCTCTTATTTGATTACATCTAGCACCAATATCATCTTTAGAACCAGCACCATCGATAATAGTAGTCTCTTCTTTTGTAACCTCTACACGTTTTGCGGTACCAAGCATTTCAAGTGTTACATTATCAAGCTTTATACCAAGATCTTCAGATATCAGATCACCTTTTGTTAAAATTGCAATATCTTCTAACATAGCTTTTCTTCTATCACCAAAACCTGGGGCTTTAACAGCAGCTATTTTTAAACCACCTCTAAGCTTATTAACTACAAGAGTTGCTAGTGCCTCACCTTCAACATCTTCAGCAATAATTAATAGAGGTTTACCAGACTGAACAACTTTTTCTAATATTGGTAACATTTCCTGAAGGTTAGCTAATTTCTTTTCAAACAATAATATGTATGGATCGTCCATAACTACTTTCATTTTATCAGCATCTGTAATGAAATAAGGCGATAGATATCCTCTGTCAAATTGCATACCTTCTACAACGTCTAGTTCAGTTGCAAGTGTTTTACCTTCTTCAACTGTTATAACACCTTCATTTCCGACTTTGTCCATAGCCTTAGCTATCATTTCACCAATCTCAGTTTCGCCGTTTGCTGATATGGTGCCAGCTTGTGCGACTTCTTCGTTAGTAGAAATTTTACTAGTTCTTGATTCTAAATCAGCTACAACAGCGTCTATGGCCAGATCGATGCCTCTTTTAAGATCCATAGGGTTTAGACCAGCAGCAACTGCTTTAGAACCTTCTTTGACAATAGCTTGGGCCAATACTGTTGCAGTAGTTGTACCATCACCTGCAACATCGTTAGCTTTTGAAGCAACTTCTCTAACCATCTGCGCGCCCATATTTTGAAATTTTTCTTTTAATTCAATTTCTTTAGCAACAGTAACACCATCTTTAGTTATTCTTGGTGCACCAAAAGATTTATCAATAACAACATTCCTACCTTTCGGTCCAAGTGTAACCTTTACAGCTTCTGCCAGTATATCAACACCTTCTATCATTTGCGCTCTAGCGTTAGCACCAAATTTGACTTCTTTAGCAGCCATCTTTTTTTCCTTTCAAATTATAAAGTAATTATTATTTCTTATTAGAGAATATTAACCCATTATTCCCATGATATCGCTTTCTTTCATGATCAAAAGATCTTTACCATCAAGCTTAACTTCAGTACCGGACCATTTCCCAAAAAGTACAACATCACCTTCTTTTACATCTAAAGGTTGAATCTTTCCAGTCTCGTCACGTGCTCCAGAACCTGCTGCAATGATCTTACCTTGCATTGGCTTTTCTTGTGCTGAATCTGGAATAATTATTCCACTAGCTGTTTTCTCCTCTGCTTCGAGGCGCTCGACAACAACTCTATCGTGAAGTGGCCTAAACTTCATCCTTTTCTCCCTTATAAAAATGTTAAAGTTAAACAATAAATACATTATTGATGGAGCTTAAATAGTGTAATTGAATGTAACTTTCAAGATAAAATAAAAAAAATATTTAAAATATTGCTTTTAAGATAAAAGATCACATATAAATAAAAAAGTATTAATTTAAAATGAACTCTATTTCATATCAAACATATATATATACATGGATGTACATTACTATTGTAATGGTGATTCTAATGATACTAATTGGTGGTATTACGAGGTTAACTGATTCTGGTCTATCAATGGTTGAATGGAGACCAATTTGGGGGTTTTTACCACCTATTACTGATGAAGAGTGGAAAAGAGTTTTCTCACTTTACATGAGTTCGCCAGAATATATTTTTAAAAATCAAGGAATGAGCATCATAGAATTTAAGAATATATTTTTTTGGGAATACTTTCACAGATTATGGGGAAGGTTAATTGGAATTGTTTTTACTATTCCGTTAATTATTTTTTATTTGTTTAATAAAATTCCGAATTCAATTTTAATAAAATTATTAACTATTTTGTTTTTAGGAAGTTTACAGGCAATCATAGGCTGGTGGATGGTAAAGTCTGGTCTTGTAAATGATCCTACAGTTTCACAATATCGTTTGGCTGTCCATTTATCTAATGCATTGTTAATTTTATTCCTTTTAATTTGGACTTTATTAGAATTTAAGAATGGTCACTCTAAAATTAAATTAGACTTCAGTTTCATAATTTTTTGTTTTTTATTTACAACAATTATCGCTGGTGCATTTGTTGCTGGAATGGACGCTGGCTTGATGTACAACGAATATCCTTTAATGGGATATAGTTTTATCCCAGAAAATTATGGTGAAAATGGATTTTTAGATCCATTTGAAAATCCTGCTTCAGCTCAGTTTCATCACAGACATTTAGGTCTATTCACTACAATTTGTGTGTTGATATATTGCTACAGAAACTATACACAAAGTAATGATGGAATTGTTAAGAAATACTCCCTGTTTATGAGTGCTATAGTATGTTTACAATTTTTCTTAGGTATATTTACCTTAATTAACATGGTGCCAATTTACTTAGGAGCTCTTCATCAAACTGGAGCAGTTATTTTATTCATATTTCTTACACTTATAATGCATAGATTGAATATAATTAGAATTAATTAAGTTTGGTTTTTTTGTCTGATTTAATACCTAATTCTTTTAATTGAAGTTCGTTTATTTCGTTTGGTGCGTTCATCATCAAATCTTCTGCTTTACCAGTCATTGGAAATAAAATTACTTCTCTTATATTTGGCTCATCAGCTAATAACATTACAATACGATCAATACCTGGAGCTATACCTCCATGAGGAGGTGCACCAAATTTAAAAGCATTAATCATGGCTGGAAATTTATTGTCAACAACCTCGGGCTTGTGACCTGCAATTTCGAAAGCTTTATACATTATTTCAGGGACATGATTTCTTATAGCGCCAGATGAAAGCTCAATTCCATTACAAACTAAGTCGTATTGATATGCGAGAACATCTAGTGGATTTTCATTCAACAATGCTTCCATACCTCCTTGTGGCATAGAAAAAGGATTATGAGAAAATTCTATTTTGCCAGTATTTTCGTCTTTTTCAAACATAGGGTAATCTACTATCCAACAAAATTTAAATATGTTTTTTTCAATTAGCTCTCTGTCTGTTGCAATTTTAACTCTAGCTTTTCCTGCTAAATTAGCTGCATCACTCTCTGATGCACAAGAAAAGAACAGAGCATCTCCATCATTAAGGTTAAATAAGGTCTTCATTTCAAGAGATTTTTTAATTCCCAATGCATTTGCAATTGGTCCTTTAGCAGATTTTTCACTAAAAATAATATATCCCATTCCAGGCGCACCCTCTCCTTGGGCCCAACTATTCATTCTGTCAGCAACTGAACGTGAACCACAATTCGGACCAGGAACAGCTCTTACTACAGATCCATTTTCAATTGATTTTGCAAAAATAGTAAAACCAGAATTTTTAAAAATGTCTGTTACATCGTGTATCTCAAGAGCAAATCTCAAGTCAGGTTTGTCATTTCCATATTTTAACATTGAATCTTTATAAGTAATTCTTGGGAAAATCTCATCAATGCTTTTGTCTGAATATTTTTTAAAAACTTCTTTAATCACAGGTTCTACAGCTTGAAAAACGTCTTCTTGTTCTACATATGACATTTCTAAATCAAGCTGATAAAATTCTCCAGGCGATCTGTCAGCTCTACTATCTTCATCCCTAAAACATGGCGCTATTTGAAAATATTTATCAAAACCAGACACCATTATGAGTTGTTTAAATTGCTGAGGAGCTTGAGGCAAAGCATAAAACTTCCCTTTATTAAGTCTAGAAGGAACTAAAAAATCTCTTGCGCCTTCTGGACTAGAAGCGGTTAAAATTGGTGTTTGAAATTCTAAAAATCCTAACTCTAACATTTTATTTCTAATAGTTTGAATAACATTAGATCTTAAAACAATATTTTCATGAGGCCTACTTCTTCTTAAGTCTAAATATCTAAATTTTAATCTAGTTTCTTCGCCATAATCTTCATCCGAATTAACTTGCAAAGGTAATGCTTTTGATTGGGAAATAATTTCTAATTCAGACAAATTTATTTCTATTTTACCTGTTGGTAAATTATCATTAATAGTTTCATCAGATCTTTCCACAACTATTCCTGATACAGTTATTACACTTTCTAAAGGTAAGCTTTCAAAAATAGAAAAATTCTTATTTGATGAATCAACAACAACTTGTGTTAATCCATAATGATCTCTAAGGTCTACAAATATTAATTGTCCATGATCTCTTTTTCTATGTACCCAGCCTGATAACTTTACCTGGTCGTTAACATTTTCAATTTTTAATTCATTACATTTATGAGTTCTATATTTATGCATTTGAAAATTCCTATAAATTAGAATTTAATTTCTTATAAGATCTTTTTTTGATCTCTTTCATAATCTCTAAAGCTTTTTGATTATCTATCAGTGGCCAAATAGCAATTTCTTCTGACGAACGTAGACATCCTAAACATAAATTAGTTTTAGGATCAATTGAGCAAACTCCTATACAAGGACTAATTTTATTCATTTGCCTCATTTCACATCCTCTTTTATTTATTATTTTCTTTAATAGCTTGCGCAAGCATTTCTAAAAGATTAGAAATACCTGATTCACCGCTAGTTGCACTTATCAAATTGTTGTCTCTTACCGTTGGTTTATCAATGATTTCTGCACCAGCAGCAATTAAAAGAGCACTATCCGCATCTGATGCGGCAACTTTTCTACCTTTCGCCGCATCTATTGTTGTAAGTAAAATTGAGGAAACACCCGCCAAAGCAACCGGTTCATTTTCTCTTAAAAAAGCCCTTAAAATTCTTCTTACATGAAGATCGTTACTCAAAGTTTCAATTTGATTTGCTCCACCTGGTACAATTAAAGCATCAAAATCTATAGCCAATGTCTCAGAAACTGGTTGATCAACAGGATAAGATAATCCCCATTTTTCTGATGCCCAACCATTAGTCGTACCAATATCTCGAGAAATTATAGTGTAAGAACCTTCAGCAGCTAAAATTGTCTTCTGTATTATTAAAAATTGTTCTTCATTAAAACCACTTGCTACCATCACAGCAATTTTTTTACCCTTAAACGCTGATGTATTAGACAAAATGCACTCCTAAATTTTTGTTTTAAATTCTATAAAAGATTTAGATTAGCTTATCAAGTAATCTAGTTAAAATTAAATTTGCCACTTTACAGTTTTTCTATTTATGAAGGAAACAGTTAACAATAATAAGGTAGGAAACAATATTTGGAAAAATGTTGCAATGCCCAGGTCTTGTTTGGAACCACTCAAAGCTAAATTTAGAGCCTCGACCGTCAAAGTTGTAACTCGGCCCGCTCCTATAAAATAAACAGGTACATACAAAGCAAAAGAAACTATCATGCCTATAGCGAATGAAGTCATAAGAGAAGGTAAGACTAGTGGAATTTTTATCTTAAACAACCTAACTATTCTGTTTTTTCCTAGACTAGAAGCTACTTTTATATAATCAGATTTAACTTCTCTCATAGCTGGAGCAAGTAAGATAAAACAATATGGTATAACATAAAATAATTGAACAAATATAAGTGGTATTAAAAAACTACTAAAATTAAAATATATCATAAAACTCTGTATTCCAATTAAAAAAGAAATTTGGGGAATTAATAAAGGAGTAAATATAATCCATTCAAATTGAGTTTTTGTTATGTTTAAATAGTCTAATAATTCAACCCACAAAATTATCAACGATATAGACAGCAATGAAACCATCAAAGGAATAAATATAGAAATTAAAATCAATGATTTATTCTGATAATAAAAATTTAAAAAATTTTCTATGTTTAAATCATTTGGAAAAAAATTTGGAAAGTACCAATTTTCACTAAATCCCCATAATATAGAACAAATTATACCCATAAAAGATAATAAAAATAAAATTACACTTAAACATAACATACTAATTTTCAAAAACTCTGATTTAAATGAAGTGATTTTTATAAAAAAAATATAAAAGAATTTTATTTTAATAATTTTCTCAAAAAAAATCCAAACTATAAGTAAAATTATAATTATAATTAATTGAATTAAAGATAAATTTGAAGCTATAAAGAATGAGTCCATATCTGAAGATTGAAAGATTTGCAAAATTCGTACTGATAAAGTGGAAGGAGTTGATGGTGCCAAAAGTAAAGACATATCAACCACAGATGATGAAAATGCAATTATTATGAAAACAACAAGTCTAATTTTTTTGTATATGATTGGAAATATTAATATAAACCAAGTAGAAAAGCTCGAATGTTGAAATGATTTGCCCAAATCAAAAAATTTTGATGAAGAAAACTCTTTCAAAGCCGATAGAGACACCAAGATTAGAAATGGAATTTCTTTTAACATAAGGCCTAAAATTAAAAAAAAACCATATTCATCTGGAAATATATAAGTGTTTGGAGGTCTGTCAAAACCTGTTAACCAAGGCGAAACAGATCTCAATAATAATCCACTTGGAGATAAGAGAAAAATTAAACCAATAGCCATTGTGATATGTGGTAAAGCAATTAAAGGTGATATAATGATTTTTAGATAATTATAAAATTTAGTTTTAAAAAAATATAAAAGAATTACTTGAGAAAAAAATAACGCCAAGGCAGTTGAAACTATTCCAGTAAATATGGACAATAGTATTGACTTATATATCCCTGGAATATTCATAGATATATAAAAATAATTTAAGTTAAGTTCACCTTTTCCTAAAGTTGGCAAATAATTGAATGATGGTAAAAAAAAACCTAAAAAACCAAACAATATAGGTAAAATGATAATTATTCCAATAAAGACTATTGAAACTTTGGAAAGGAGCCGACAAAAGTTATTTACCATTTATGACCTAGTTGCTTGAGCCATATCTTTCTATCCACCCTTCTTCTATGATTTTAACCCAGGAGGGATGTGGCTCCTCCAGTTTCATTGTTAACTCCTCATTTGAAAGTGTTGCAACACCTCTTGTTAGAGAGGTAAATTTATTTTTCCAATTTTTATCTAATTTTGCTACTGAAATAACACTTGGGTCACCCCAAAAAGTCTTGTCTTGTTTTTTTAATTGAGCTTCCGGTGATATCAGGAAATTGACAAAGATTTTAGCGGCAGTTTTTTTACCAGAGTTATATGGAATTGCTAAAAAATGGACGTTAGCAAGAGTTCCATCTTTATGTATGAAACTTCTTATAGTGTTAGGTAACTTTCCTTCAGAAATTGCATTTGAAGCGTGTGCTATGTTAAAGGCCATTCCAATATCAATTTCTCTTTCTGCAACTAATTCTGTTAAAGCTAGATAGTTAGGAGGGTAATTCTTGCCTTCTCTCCACAAATATGGAGTTGTCTCATCTAACCATTTCCATAATGGGCTAAGAGCATCTTTATGCTTATGAATAATATACTTTGATTTCAACAAGCTTTTATTATCTATCAACTCAATTAAAATTTGTTTTAAAAAACTAGTCCCCGTAAAATCTGGTGGCTGAGGAAAAGTAAACCTCCCCTTGTTTCTGATTATATAATCTTTTAATTCAGATGCTGATCTTGGAGGTGATTTAATGTATTTACTATCGTAATAAAAATTTAATTGTGATACTCCCCAAGGCATTTCCATACCTTCTGTGGGAATCCCAAAATCATTTAACAAACTAGGGTTATTTTCAAAATCTAAATACTTGGAATTTGGTAAGTCTCTAATCCAATTTTCAGAAAGAAGCATATTATTTTTCTTCATAACTGAAAAATTTTCTCCATTAATCCATACTAAGTCGACAGCTCCATTGTTGTCTTTTTTAACATTTTTTTCTGATAAAATTCTTGCTACTACATTAGCAGTATCAGTTACTTTTACGTGTTTAACCGTTATGTTATATCTTTTTTTAACTTCATCTGAAGCCCATTTGATATATGAGTTAATATTCTTGGCGCCACCCCATGCATGAAAAAAAATTGTTTGCCCAGAAACTTTGTTAGCTTTTATGTCCCAATCATTCTTTTTTTCTGTGGCATTAGTGTAAGTACTAATTATAAAAAAAATACTAGTAAAAAAACACCTTAAAACTATTTTAGCTAAATTATCTGCTAATTTTAAATACATTAAGATTTACCTCTAAGTTTGTTCTTGAATAGACAAATATTGATATTAAATATATTAATATCAATGATAGTTACTATCTTCAAAATACTCAACATAGAAATAGTTATGTAGTTATGAACGCTCTCTTAATCTTGATAAATGAAATTATAACACTCTACTTATATACATTATTTGTATATGTTATAATGAGCCTTCTAATCCAATTTCAAATGATTAATAGTTATAACAAAATTATTAATACTATATTTAGAGCATTAATATCTTTGCATGAACCTTTATTAGGAAAAATTAGACAGTATATACCATCACTTTCAGGAATAGATTTATCCCCTGTAATTATTATCCTTTTATTGAGCTTTTTAAAAAACTTAATTCAAGATTATAGATTAGGATTATAAATTAATTAATGACGATTATAAATAAAATAATTGATGGAAAGATCTATGCTAAAAAACTTTTAGAAGAAATTCGTCCTCTAAGCAAAAAATTTTTTGATAATTTTAATCGTAAGCCATGCCTTACTGTCATACTAGTTGGGGACAATCCTGCTAGTAAAATATATGTAAAAAATAAAATCTTAGTAGCCAAAAAAATTGATATAGAATCTAAAGAAATTTTACTTAGTTCTGATATTACAGAAGATGAATTAATACAGCATATCTCAGTACTAAATAAAGATCAAAATGTGGATGGAATTCTTGTTCAGCTTCCACTTCCAAAACATATTTCAGAAAAAAAGATCATTAATTTGATTAGTCCATTAAAAGATGTTGATGGATTTCACCCAAAGAATTTTGGTAAACTTTTTATGGGGGACCCAAAATTTATTCCATGCACCCCCTTAGGCTGTCTTTATATGTTGAAGCACGAAATTGAAAATATAAAAGGGAAAAATGCTGTTATAATTGGGAGATCAAACATTGTTGGGAAACCAATGGCGTCACTGTTACTATCTTCAGACTGCTCAGTGACAATAACTCATTCAAAAAGTAAAAACATTGAAGAACATACTAGAAAAGCAGACATCTTAATTGTAGCGGTGGGTATTCCTCAAATGATTGATGAAAAATTTATTAAACCAGGCGCGATTGTAATAGATGTTGGAATTAATAGATTAGAAACTAAAAATAATAATAGTTATAGTAATAGAGGAGTACTTGTTGGTGATGTCAAATTTGAAAAAGTTTTAAAAATTGCCAAAAAAATTACCCCTGTTCCTGGCGGAGTTGGGCCAATGACAATTGCATGCTTAATGCATAATACTGTTAAGGCCGCCTATATTAATAAAAAAAATGACTTTATTAATGTCTTAGAAGGAATTTTATAATGGATTGGTTAAACATTACTTTATTTCTTTCTATGATATTAGTGGTTGTTATTCTTGCTTGGGGCTTGATTACAATGGCCAGAGGTGGAGAATACAACAAGTCACATAGCAATATTTTAATGAGATACAGAATAATTTTTCAAGCTATAGCAATATTAATATTTATATGCTTATTAATATATAAGAGATATTACAATGGTTAAATTAAACAAAATTTATACCCGAACGGGCGATGACGGATCAACTGGGTTAACCGATGGAAGCAGAGTTCTAAAGCACTCACCTAGACCACAAGCATATGGTTCAGTTGATGAATTAAATTCCTCCTTGGGAATGGTATACTTTTGCTTAAACAAAGAAAATTCAAACTTACTTTATATTGAAATTAAAAATTTAATCAGAGAAATTCAAAATGATTTATTTGATTTAGGTGCAGATTTAGCAACACCAATATCGAAAGAAAAAGAAAAATATCCAGCACTTAGAATTAAAAAGGGACAAATTGATAAAATAGAAAATAAAATAGACTATTATAATAAGTCATTAAAACCTCTCAATTCCTTCATTTTGCCAGGTGGGTCAGAGGCCTCTACTTTACTACACCAGTCAAGAACAATAGCTAGAAGGGCTGAAAGAGACACTAGTTTACTTTCAAGCGAAGAAGATATAAACATACAATCTTTAATTTACTTGAATAGATTGTCTGATTTATTATTTGTATTATGCAGAGTTTTAAACGAAAATGGATTAAAGGATGTATTATGGATACCAGGTTTGAACCAAAAATAATTTATTTACGAAAGGGAGTTTAGTTTGAAAATTTTAGTGCCTGTTAAAAGAGTGGTAGACTATAACGTAAAAGTCAGAGTTAAAAATGATAATTCTGGTGTTGAATTAGAAAATGTTAAAATGTCTATGAACCCTTTTGACGAGATAGCTGTTGAAGAGGCTTTAAGATTAAAAGAAAAAGGAATAGCGAATGAGGTTGTAGCTATATCTATCGGTGCATCTCAGGTTCAAGAAACTATAAGAAATGCTCTTGCAATGGGTGCAGATACAGGGATTTTTATTGAATCCAACGATAATCTTGAACCACTTAACGTAGCAAAAATTATTTCATCTATTGCTAAAAAAGAAAATATCGATTTGATGATTTTAGGTAAGCAAGCAATAGACGATGATATGAATGCTACTGGTCAGATGATTGCGGCCTTATTAGATTGGCCTCAAGCAACTTTTGCAAGCAAAGTGGAAATTTCAGGAAAAACAGCCAAGGTTAGTCGCGAAGTTGACGGTGGAATTGAAAATATTGAAATTTCATTACCAGCAGTTATTAGCACGGACTTACGATTAAACGAACCCAGATATGCTAGCCTTCCAAATATTATGAAAGCTAAGAAAAAGCCAATTAGCGAAATTAAGATAGAAGATCTAAACATAGAAATAAAAAAACATTTAAGTATTTTAAAAGTTGAAGAACCTGCTAAACGTCAATCAGGGATTATGTTAAAAACTGTAGATGAATTAGTTGATAAATTAAAAAATGAAGCAAAAGTAATATAAGAAACTGAAGGAATATAAAATGAAAGTACTTGCGATAGCTGAACATAATAACCATGAACTTTTACCTGCTACTTTACATACTGTAAACGCAGCCAAACAAATTGGCGATACTGACTTGTTAGTTGTCGGTCATAATTGCAAAGGGGTTATTGACAATGCAAGAAAAATTGATGGTCTCAATCAAGTTCTTTATTGCAATGATGAAATGTATGAAAACTCAATAGCAGAAAATTTATCTGTCCTTATAAAATCTATTGCACAAAATTATTCTCACATATTATTTTCAAATACGGCTAATGGAAAAAACACAGCTCCTCGTCTAGCTGCTTTGCTAGATGTTATGATTGTTCCAGATATAATTGAAATAATAGATGAAAATACTTTTAAAAGACCAATTTACGCTGGCAATGCCATAGCCACTTGCAAGAGCGAAGATGCATGTAAAGTTATTACTGTAAGGACCACTGCATTTGAAAAAGCTTCATTAAATGAAAATCAGGCTGAGGCTGTATCTATTAAAGCTGAGAAAAATACTAAATTAACAAAATATATTAATTCAGAACTTTCACAAAATGAAAGACCTGAATTAACTGCTGCTGATATTGTTGTTTCAGGTGGAAGAGGTCTTGGATCAGCAGAAAACTTTCAAGTTCTAGAAAAATTGGCGGACAAACTAGGAGCTGCAATGGGGGCAAGTAGAGCGGCAGTTGATGCTGGCTATGTGCCCAACGATTGGCAGGTAGGCCAAACTGGAAAAGTAGTGGCCCCAAATTTATATATAGCTGCTGGAATTTCTGGTGCAATACAGCATTTAGCTGGCATGAAAGACAGTAAGGTAATTGTAGCGATAAATAAAGACGAAGAGGCTCCTATATTTTCTGTAACCGACTATGGGCTTGCTGATGATTTATTTAAAACTGTGCCAGAAATGGAGAAACTAATAAAATAAGCTTTTTATCTTATTAATTATTTCATCTTCTCCCCATTTTAAAATTCCTTCATGTTTTGAAATTATAAAGCTATTTTGATCAACTATTATTGTTGTAGGTATTCCTCTCAATTTGAGTGCTTTAAAAATTTTCATTTCTTTATCAAAGAAGTGATCTAAATTTGAAGCACCATAATTAGATAAAAATTTTAGTTGATCTTTAATATCTTTTTTATCTATTGATATAGTTAAAACATCTATATTGTATTTTTTAATTTTAGATTTTAATAAACTTAAATCAGGCAGCTCTTCTTTACATGGAACACACCAAGTGGCCCAAAAATTAATTACGTAACCTTTTTTCTTCAAATCCTGATTAAATGTTAATATTACAGGCATTTCTTTATTATTTAGAATTTTCAAAGTTGGAAATTTAATTTTATCACTTATTTCATCTAGGTATTCGACAGCGCTAACATTCCTAGAGAAAATTACGAGAAAAAATAATAATAATATTTTTTTATTAAAATTTGACATAAGCATGTTAAGTATTACTTTAAGTTGAAATTTTCTTAGTATTTAATATAGATAATAAAATGAAAAAAAGTAGTTTAGATAAACAAAAAAAAAATAAAATTTGGGGTGGAAGATTTTCTACGTCTCCTAGTGAGTTAATGGAGGAGTTTAATTCATCGATTCAATTTGATCAGATTCTTTATATCGAGGATATTGATGGATCAATAGCACATTCAGAAATGTTATCTAAACAAAATATTATTTCTAAAAAAGAGTTTTTGTCTATTAAGTCTGGTTTAGAACAAATAAAAAAAGAAATATCCAACAAAGAGTTTAATTTTTCTACTAAACTGGAAGATATACATATGAATATTGAAAATAGATTAGTAGAAATAATTGGAGATATTGGTAAAAAATTACATACCGCTAGATCAAGAAATGACCAAGTCGCAACTGATATCAAATTATGGCTTAGAAAAAAAATTGATCATATAGAACTCAGTCTGAAAAATTTGCAACGAACACTAATTGAAAAATCAGAAATATATTACGACATCTTCATGCCTGGCTACACTCATCTTCAAGTCGGTCAACCAGTTACATTTGGACATCATCTGTTAGCTTATGTGGAGATGTTTGGTAGAGATAGAGGAAGGTTACGTGACTGCAGAAAAAGAATGAATGAGTTGCCTTTGGGTTCTGCTGCTTTAGCAGGAACTAGTTATCCAATAGATAGGCAATTTGTTGCAGACAAACTTGGCTTTAGTAAACCAACTGAAAATTCAATGGATGCTGTATCTGATCGTGATTTTGCTATTGAATTTATGTCTGCATCGTCATTAATTTCCATACATTTATCTAGATTAGCTGAAGAGCTAGTAATTTGGTCCTCTGATAGATTTGATTTTGTTATGTTATCAGAAAAGTTTACAACTGGCTCTAGTATAATGCCACAAAAAAGAAATCCAGATGTGGCTGAATTAATCAGAGCTAAACCTGGAAGAATATTTGGTAACTTACTTAGTTTGATGACAGTTCTGAAAGGCCTTCCATTGACATATGGAAAAGATATGCAAGAAGATAAAGAGCCAGTCTTTGATACTGCTAGAAATATTGAATTATCTATTCTTAACATGGATGGCATGATTCAAGAAATAGAGCCTATTCCTGAAAAAATGATGGAGGCACTTCAAAGAGGTTATCCAACAGCAACAGATTTAGCAGATTATCTCGTAAAGAATCTTAAAATACCATTCCGAGATGCTCATTATTTAACGGGAAAATTAGTTTTGTTGGCTGAAACAAAAAAGACTTCTTTAGAAAATTTAACTTTAGAGAATATTCAAAAAGTTGTTCCTAATGCAAATTTAAGAATTTTAGAAGTTTTAAAGATTAAAAATTCTGTATCAAGTAGAACATCTTATGGAGGAACAGCACCAAAGAATGTTTTAAAAGCAATAAAAAAAGCCAAGAAAAGATTTTTAGAGGAATAAGAAAGAATGAATTTTAAGATCGTACTTCTAGTTGTAATGTTGTTGTCGTCTTTTTCTTTGTATGGCTGTGGGAGAAAAGATGAACCCTTAAAACCATCAGATATAGTGATTAAAAATTAGATTTGTTATGTTTCCTATCGGTTTTTACAGAGATGATAATGGTGAACTTAACGTGCAAGGTATTAAAATAAATGACCTTGCAGAAAAATATGGTACACCATTGTTTATATACGATACAGGTTTAATGAGAGAGAGATTCAAAGTCTTTCAAAGTATTTTAAAAAACCTAAAAGGAAAAATTCACTATGCTGTTAAAGCAAATGACTCAGTGAATATAATAAAATTTTTTGGGATGTTGGGTGCAGGAGCTGACATTGTTTCTATAGGTGAGTTTCATAGATGTGTTGCAGCTGGCATAACACCAAATAAAATTATTTTTTCTGGTGTTGGGAAAGATAAAAATGAGATTGAAATAGCAATTAGAAATAATATTTTACAGTTTAATATTGAATCAGAAGAAGAACTTAACGATATATATGATATTGCATCAAAGCTCAAGATAACAGCAAATATTTGTTTAAGGATCAATCCTGATATTGCTCCTAATACTCACAAGAAAATATCAACCGGAGAAAAAGAAACTAAATTTGGAGTTGATAGTGAGAATATTGTATCAATCTACGAAAAATTACACAAATTAGAGTATATAAATCCAGTTGGTTTGGCTGTTCACATTGGATCTCAAATTTTTGATTTCGATTTTTTTCGCAAAGCTTATTCAAACCTCAAAAATGTTGCTGATAACCTAAAAAATGTTGGGTTTAAAGTACCTACTCTGGATTTAGGCGGTGGAATTGGAATATATTATAATGAAAATAAAAAGCCAGATTTTGATAATTATAAAAAAATTATTTCAGAAATATTTTTAAATTCTAACTATGATCTTAGCTTTGAGCCAGGAAGAAGTCTTATAGCTGAAGCTGGAGTATTAATAACAAGAGTAATTAGAAATAAAAAAAATAAAGACAAAAATTTTGTTGTAATTGATGCAGCAATGAACAATTTAATAAGACCTACATTGTATGATGCATATCATAAAATAGAACCAGTTAAAAAAAATTCTAGTCCTGAAAAAGTGGTGGATATAGTGGGTCCAATTTGTGAAACTGGGGATTTCCTTGCCCTAAATCGAAAGTTTGTTGATGTTAAAAGTAATGATTTATTAGCAATTAGAACTACAGGAGCTTACTCATCGGTGATGAAATCAAATTATAATTCTAGGGTAGATGCAGTCGAAATTTTAATTCACAAAGGTAAGCC